>NZ_JBVIRO010000027.1:0-17965 GCF_055575975.1 Amycolatopsis sp. NPDC033938 | reverse complement strand
CAAACAAATAATCTACCAACCCGTGGGGGGGGTGTGGGGCGCGGGGTGGTTTGGGGGTTGTGGGGTTTTGGTTTTAATAACCCGAATCGCCACTCACGACCAACCCGGCCCACGCCACGCCGGCACCGCTCCGACCACCTCGACCAAGGACGAACAGCTCAGTGAAACCGTTGAAGCCCGGCGAACCCCGGCAGATCGGCCCGTACCGGATCATCGCCGAGCTCGGCGAGGGCGGCATGGGCCGCGTCGTACTGGGCCTCGCGCCGGACGGCAGGCTCGTCGCGGTCAAACAGCTGCACGCCCAGTTCGCGCACGATCCCCGCTTCCGTGAACGGTTCCGGCGCGAGGTCGCCACCTCCCGGCTGGTATCCGGTGCCTACACCGCCGCGGTCATGGACGCCGACGCGGAAGCAGAAACCCCGTGGCTCGCCTCGGTCTTCGTCACCGGGCCGTCGTTGAAGGAAGCGGTGGACGCCACCGGCCCGCTGCCCGCCGGGCCGGTGCGCCTGCTGGCGTCCGGGCTCGCCGCCGCGCTGACCGAGATCCACCGTGCCGGGCTGATCCACCGGGATCTCAAGCCCAGCAACATCATTCTCACGAGTGACGGGCCCAGGGTGATCGACTTCGGCATCGCACGGGTGGCGGAGGAGGCGCAGGACCTCACCGGGACGGGCGCGATCATCGGGTCGCCCGCGTTCATGTCCCCGGAACAGGCCGGGAGCGGGCAGGTCACCGGGGCGAGCGACGTGTTCTCCCTCGGCGCGATCCTGGTCATGGCGGCCACCGGCCGCGGCCCGTTCACCGGTCCGACCGCACCCCAAACGCTGTATAACGTCGTGCACGCCGTCCCGGATCTCACCGGCGTCCCGGAGGAGATCCGGCGGCTCGCCGAGCCGTGCCTCGCCAAGGATCCGGCGCGCCGCCCGACCCCGGCCCAGATCCTGGACCACCTCGGCCCGGTGCCGCCCGGCGCGGCTCCCTGGCCGCCGTCCGTGCACGCCCGGATCCAGCAGCAGGACGCCGAAGTGCGCTCGGTGCTGGCGCTGCCCCTGCCGATCTGGCGACCGCCGCCCAAGAAGATGGCGCCGCGGACGAAGAAGATCCTGTTCGGGACGCTCGGCGCGGTCGTCCTGCTCGTGGTCACCGGGATCGTCGCGCTCGTGCTCTCCATCGCCGACTACGCCAAACC
Source organism: Amycolatopsis sp. NPDC033938 (assembly GCF_055575975.1). Lineage (NCBI taxonomy): Bacteria > Bacillati > Actinomycetota > Actinomycetes > Pseudonocardiales > Pseudonocardiaceae > Amycolatopsis > Amycolatopsis sp. NPDC033938. The sequence continues at coordinate 16,776 of NZ_JBVIRO010000027.1, read as the reverse complement.
CGAGAACCCCGGCGTGACCTCGCTGGCGGCCACCGAGGCGCTCAGTCCGGAACGCCTGCGCCTGGTGGACCCGTGCAAGGTCCTCGACGGCCGGTTCGTGCAGGAGTTCGGCACCCTGAAGCCGGACACGAATTCGTTCTACCCCGCCCGTTGCAAGTACACCGGTATCAACGGCGAGTCCTTCGAGATCCGGCTCGGCGAGGGCATGAGCACCAGCGGTGCCGTGCGAACGGATCGAACGGCCGATGGACTTCCGTTGCTGCGCAGCACGATCAGCGGCGGATGCGATTCGATCGTCCAGCTCCCGGCGGATCGGCGGCTCGGCGTCTTCGTCTCGCACCCTGGCCGGGAAGGCGACCCCTGCAAGGCCGCCGACGACATGCTGACCGCCGCCGTCACCCGGCTGCGCACGCACGAGGTCGACCGCCCGAGCGACCCGGCGAGCCTGCTGCCGTTCGATCCGTGCGCCGTCCCTGATGCCGCGGTGGTCGCCAAGAACCTTCCCAACGCGCAGGCCGGTTCGCAGACACTGCGTATCTGCGAGTGGCAGGGCGGTGGCGAGAGGCTGACCGTCGAGCTGAGCCGGGGCGCCTACGTGCCCGAGGGTTCGCCGGTCGACCTCGGCAACGGCGTCACCGGCGACATCCGGGAGTTCGGGGGCACGAACTGCACCGTGACCTGGCGGCACCGTCCGCTGCCGGAGCGCGAGGCCGAACTCGTCGCCGTCCGGCTGAGTGCCAAGGAGGGGAGCGGAAGCCCCTGCGACCGGACGAAGGAGATCGCCGCCTCGATCGTGCCGAAGCTCCCGAAGCCCTGAATCCGCCTGCTCGCCTGGGGTTCGATCGAGAAGGGGATCCCCTGTGCGGGCCCGGAATCGGGTCCGCTAAGCTGTCTTCAGTACGAACAACTTCACCACGCGCGTTTAGCTCAGCGGGAGAGCGCTTCCCTGACACGGAAGAGGTCACTGGTTCAATCCCAGTATCGCGCACCAGGTTCGCTTCCCCAGCGGACCGGAGTTCGTACCACGGGCGATTAGCTCAGGGGGAGAGCGCTTCGTTCACACCGAAGAGGTCACTGGTTCGATCCCAGTATCGCCCACCGCGGAGAAGGCCCCATCCGGCAAGGATGGGGCCTTCTCACGTTACAAGGCGTGGTGGACACGTTCGCGATACCCAAGCTCTCGTGCGTATTGCCGCAGATCATGGAAGTGCGGTTCCGGGTTCAACGGCCTCCACCCGAGCTTCGCGTTGCCAGCCTTCGCGGGCAACCACGCCCTCTGCCGGAAGTTGGACCGCCGCCGCAACACAGCCCGGACACCGGGGAACACGAACTGCGACTCCCAGTTGGATCGGCGCCTCGTCTCCGCTCTGACCTGGAAGCGCCCTTGACCAGGATGCGCCGCTGGGGATGCGCGGTGGTGTAGCCGCCCGCTACTTCGATGTGGATTCCCGTTGACGGGTGCGGCGGATTCGGAGTTCGACCTCGACATCGCGCTGGTCGAGGTGGCGGACCCGGCGGCACTCGGAGGATGACACAGCGAGGTGACCAACGTCTGCACGGGAGCCGAAAGGCACGGTGCGATACCGCCTCTGCTCCCGTCGACGCCAGGGCCGCCGAACCGATCGACCGGGGCCATGACGTCTCCCAACCGGCCTCCGATCACGCCGCCTGACCACACGAAAACCAAAAGCCGTGCTGGGGTCATTCAGAGAACAGGCCCACGTCAGGCGTCGGTGGCGTGATCGCCACCTATGTCGGTACCGCCTCCGAATTCTGCGGAACGCTGACGAGCATCAGGCCGGACAGCCAGCATGACCATTCCACCAAACGAGACATAACGCGGCCTTTCGGGTCACATGGAACACGGATGACAACATTCGTCGTTTGGCCCGAAAACACATCCGGGCGCGGCGCACCGAGATATCTGCATACGGCGTGTCCAGGGCGTTCACGTGCCACACGATCACCGAGTCACTCTCACCGTCTCACAGGCATCGACACGACGGACTGCGGACCGAACCCTGATTCGAGCCGTTCGACAAACCACAAACCGAGTTCCGAACCATTCGGATAGCTCTCACGGTCAGCCTGGCCTACGTTTCCCGTAAGGCAAGGATATGCCTGAGAGAAAGGTCTTCCACGGTGAGAATGACAATTACGCCCAAGATCGCGGCGACAGCGGCTGCACTCGCTGTCGCCGCTACCGTTGTCGGTATCGCACCCGGCACGGCGAGCGCGGCCCAACGGTGCGACTATTCGTGGACCACGGGCAAGTACGGATGTAGTGGCTCGAGTGGCGTCCGCGGCCCCAACGACGTCATCGGTGGCCGGGTCTTCAGCGGACTCGACTACAGCGGCGACGCCCTGACCATTTGGGTGCCGCGGCCGTGCCCGCAGAACGGCAAGGTCGATTACAGCGTCAAGCTCGGCTCCTTGTTGAGCAACCGGGTCGGCTCCGTCCAAGCGTGGTCGACCTGCTGGGTGTGGCTTTACGACAAGGACGGCAACCGGGAGGGCCCGTTCAAGGGGAACACGCCGGACGTCTCGTGGACGGCCCCAACGGTAACCGTCGGTTTGAGCTGATGAGGAACATTCTGATGTCGAACAGGACCAAGATCCTGGCAGCCCTCGCGTTGGCGATCGCGGCAGCCTTCACCACGATGCCGGCCGCGAGCGCCGTCACCGAGGCCGACCAGCCGACCAGGCAGCAGCTCATGCAGCAATGTGAGTCGGGCAAGACCGACTACTGCGAGTTCAAGCCCGACGGCATGGAGGTCATCAACGGCCCCCGCCAGCTCGCGGGAAGCTCGACGAACTGCACGAACGCCAACCAGGTCAGGGTGATCCGCTGGGAGGCCGCGACCACCACCACGAACACGTTCGGCGTCGAGATCAACGCCGGCGTGAAGCTCGGCAAGAAGTTCTCGGCGTCGATCTCGTCCAGCTACTCGCGCGAGTGGTCGTGGTCGGAGAGCAAGGTGGACGAGATCCGCCAGGACGTCGCCAAGAAATCCCGCGTCATCATATGGGCTTCCAAGCAGCAGGTTCGCGTCACCGGCATTTGGGAGATCCACTTCGGCAAGCGCTACTACGGCCACTACTACTGGTACGTGGGCGGCTCGGTCACGGGTCAGACCAGGGGCCAAGCCTGGGACACCCGCGCGGACCCGGTGAACGTGAACTGCTGAACGGCTGGCGGCTCGGGGCTCCGGCGCACCTTCCCCGATCCGGAGCTCCGAGCCTTCACCGAGAGGGAGTCGATGGTCATGACAGTGCCGCTGGGTGGCGCGTCCTGCGGTTCCCGGTCGGCACGTCTTCGGTTCAGGTAAGGAGATCTCGTCATGCGCTTGCTGACAGCCGCCTTGTCCGTGTTGCTGTTCTTCGGCATCGCGCCCTCAGCCTCGGCCTCACCCGAGGTGACGAGCACGAGCCCGCGTGCCGACTCGAAGGTCTCCGTGGCACCGCGGCTGGTTCGGCTGACGTTCGACCAGCACGTCGGCGATGGCGGTCCCTACCTCGTCACCGTGACCGGCGGTGGCGAGGTCTGGTCGGAGCCGATGATCGGAGTCGACGGCAACGTGGTGACAGTGCCGCTGCGATCGTCGCCCGGGCCGGGGGAATACGAAGTCAGGTACCCCCTGCGCCACGAGCTCGGCAAACTGCGCACCCGGCTCGGCAATCGCTACGAAGAGCTCTTTGAGAACCTTTGACAGATCCGGTTCCTCGCCACCGCGCCGAGCCCGCTGAAGCTATCGTTTCACCCATCGCCGCCGTACCCGGCATTCGGCGACTCCCGCCTCACGTCGGGCGAGCGTGCTGTCACCACTCGAGTTGTGCCGAGCCCGCCGGCGCGCGGCTACTGAATGGCGGATCGGTCGGCTCGTGAGTGGTAATGACGGTTCTATTGAGGGGTAAGTCAGCGGTTTCGCGCGGGGGTCGTGAGTGGCAATGAGGGCTCTAACCCTATTCGCCACTCACGACCCCACGCAGAAACCGCACATAGCGCCATCAATCGGACACCGATTCCCTGAAAGGTGTCCCTTGTGGACAGTCGCGCGACGCCCCGCCTCAACGGGGCACTCCTCGCCCGCCGCCAGTTAGCGAGCCGATTACGCCATATTTGCCTTACTCCTCAATAACCGTCATTACCACTCATGAGGCCAGACGCGACCGTGGCCATCGAGAACAGTCCGGCGGCGACGCCCGCGGATACCTGAAGTCCGGTGGTGTAAGCGATCCGCGCGGCTTCGAGCAGTTCGCCCGCCAATCCTGAGGCCAGTCCCGAGGCGGCTGTCTCCGCTTGAGCGGGTCCCGACAAGGCGAGCAGCCGTGCCTGCTCGGGGACCGCGGCCGGCACCGCCAACTGTCCCGCGTACACGGCGGCCGCCAGGGAGCCGAACAACGTCGTGCCGAAACCCGCGCCCAGTTCGTAGCCGGTCTTCTCCACCGCCGCGGCACCTCCGGCCTGCTCCGCGGACGTCGCCGAAAGCAGCGTGTCGGTGCTCGACGTCAGCGCGAGCGCCATACCCAGCCCCAAACCCGTCAGCCCGGCGCAGAGGAGCACCGGCGAGGTCAGCGCGGCCGACCCCGCCGCCGGGACCACCAACGACACCGCCGTCACGCCGAATCCGGCGGTGCGGACCCTCGCGTTGCCGAACCGCTCCAGCAGCCCCGGGGTCACCACGCTGCCGACGGCCGACGCGCCGAGCACCAGCAGCAGCCGCGCCGCCGCCGCGGTGGGGGAGAGGCCGAGCACCACCTGGAGGTACTGCGCGAACAGCAGACCGAGCCCGACCAGCGTGCTCATCACCAGCAGCACCCCGCCGACCGCGGCCCGCACACCGGGCAGCCGGAACAGGGTCAGGTCCAGCAACGGCGGATCGGTCCGGCGCTGGCGGCGCAGGAACAGTCCGATGAGGACACACCCGGCCACGCCGGAGACGACGGCCGTCACCCAGGAACCCGGTTGCCCGACGGCGAACGCGATCCCGAGGACACCGCCCGCCGCGAGACCCGCGCTGAGCGCGTCCCACGGCCGCCGCCCCGGCGGATTCCGGGGCAGCCACCGCAGCGCCAGCACCACGGCCACCAGGATCACCGGCGGGTTCAGCAGGAAAGTGGCGCGCCAGCCCCACGTCTCGACGAGCACGCCGCCCAGGATCGGCCCGAACACCGAACCGGTGCCCGCGATCCCGCTGCACACCGCGATCGCCGTCCGGCGCTGTCGCTGCTCCGGGAAGAGTTCCCGGAGCAGCGACATCGTCACCGGCATGATCATCGCGCCACCGCAACCGAGGAGCGCCCGGAAACCCAGCAGTACCGGGGCGTTCGGCGCGAACGCGCAGCCGAGCGAGGCGACCCCGAACACGACGTACCCGGTGACCAGCACGCGTCGCCGCCCGTACCGGTCGCCGAGGGTGCCGAACGGCAGCAGCAGCGGCGCGGCGGTCAACGGGTAGATCGCCACGATCCACACCTGCGCGGCCGCGCTCGGCCGCAGCTGCCGGACGAGGTCGGGCAGCGCGACGTGCAGTACGGTCGCGTCCACCGCCACGAGGAAGAGCCCGGCGCCGAGTACCGCCAGCAGCGGTCTGGCGCGGACCGCCCGCTCGGCCCGGGCCGTGGTCACAGGAGCCCTGCCAGATGCCTCGCCACGACATCGACATGCGGCGGGTCGACCACCGACAGGTGATGGGCCTCGACCGGCACGATCTCCAGTCCAGGGCACAGTTCCGCCCAGCCTGCCGCGAGGTCGGTGCGGGAGTAGCGCGGCTCCATCGCCAGTCCGGCGGCGTACTGCTCTGTCGCCCGATAGAGGACGACACGGCCGTCGTAGCGGCGGGGCGTGCCCCGTTCCGCCGCCAGCGTGTCCAAAAAGGACTGTCGCTGGTGCCGCAGGACGCCGGGGCTGAGCAAGCCTGCTTCCGCGACCCGCCGCATGGTCAGCTCGATCTGCTCCTCTTCGGGCAACGGTGCCAGTTCCTCGTGACCGAGCCGGACTTCACGGCCGTAGGTCCCTTCGACGTAACCGGTGAACCGCAGGAACCGCCGGGCGGACGACGCCCGCGGATCGAGGTCCGGCTCGGGAAGCGGGAGCATGGTGTCGATCAGCGCGACGAACTCGACCTCTTCGCCTTCCTCCGCGAGCCGCGCGGCGACGCCGTAAGCCAGTGCTCCGCCGAACGACCAGCCCGCCAGCCGGTACGGCCCATCGCGATGCTGTGCCCGCACCAGCGGCAGCAGATGTTCGACGCGTTCCTCGATACCGATACCGGGAACGCGTTCGAACCCGACACACGGCACTGCTGTCGGCAACCGGTCCAGCAGCGGCCGGTAGACGGTGCAGGTGCTGCCGCCGGGGTGGAACAGCAGCAGGGGTTCGACACCGGACTCGCCGGGTGTGAGGACGTGCACCGGCCCTCGTTCCTCCCGCGTGTCGAGGACGGCGCGGGCGATGTCGGCGATGGCCGCGAGCGAGTCGTGCCGCCGGAGTTCCGCGGCGTCGATCGGGGTGTCGAGTTCGGTGCTGAGCCCCTCGGCGAGCAGTCCGGCCAGCCGGTCCGGCGCGGGAGTGTCGGTCAGCCGGACCTGCGTGCCACCCGCTTCGGCCCCGGTGTGCTCCTGCCACAGGCGCAGCACCAGCCGGTCCGCCGCGTCCCAGGCACGGCCTCTCGCCGGAAGCGGATCCTCGTCTTCGCGCGGTGCGAGATCGCGGTTCAGGTCGGCGAGGGTGGCGCCCCGGAGCACGCTGGCGGCATCGGGTTCGGTACCGAACTCCCGGCGGACGGCTTCGCGGATCCGGTTCGCCATCAGGGAGTCCAGCCCGAGTTCGACGAGCGGGACGTCGGCGTCGATCCGGTCGGGCCGCAGCCCCATGACGGCGGCGACGATCTCGGTCAGCCGGTTCCCGCCACCGCTTCGGACGGGTTCGGGTTCGGCCGTGCGTGTCGCGAACGCCGGCGGCTCCTCGACGGCGGTGTACCAGTGCCGTTCGTGCCGCCACGGCATCGGCGGGACGTCGACGAGCCTGGCGCCGTCGTCCGGATCGGCCGGGGTGATCCGGGTGCCCGCGCAATAGAGTTCGGCCGCGGCGGCACCGAGCGCGCGGACCTCGTCCTGACCCCGGCGCAGGGTTCCGGTGACGACGGCGTCGTGGACACCCTCCGCTTCGAGCGTCCGTGCCACCGAACCCCGCAGGATCGGATGGGGCGACACCTCGACGAAGACGCCGTGGCCGTCCGCGGCGGCGGCCGCCACGGCCTGCCGGAACCGCACCGGACGGCGCAGATGTGCGGCCCAGTACCCGGCGTCGAAATCCGGCAACTCGCGCGGATCGGCCAGAACCGTGTCGTACCAAGGCACCGCGGGGCGGCGACCACCCAGTTCGGCGAGCGCCTCCCGGAGCGCGGGCAGGACGGGGTCGACGCGGACGGAATGCCCGGCGACCTCGACCGGCAGCAGCCGCGCGGTCAGCCCGGCCGCCACGAGTTCCGAGACGAGCAGGTCGAGGACGGTGGCGTCACCCGCCACGGTCAGCTGCCCCGGCGCGGATTCGACGGCGAGTTCGATGTCCGGGTACAGCTCGAGTTCCTCCGGCGCCAGTTCCACCGCCGCCATCGCGCCGCCGGGACCGATGGTGCCGAGCAGCCGGGCACGGGTCGCGACCAGGTGAACGGCCTCGTCGGCGGTGAGCACTCCGCTCACGACCGCGGCGGCCGCGGAGCCCAATGAGTGCCCGATGACGGCCGCGGGCCGGACGCCGAGCGCCTCCCATTGGGCGGCCAGCGCGATCTGCGTCCCGAAGATGGCCGCCTGCGTTTCCGGCAGTGGCAGGGGATTCTCGGTGGTGAGCAAGGAACGCAGTGACCGGCCGGTGTGCTCGGTGAACAGGTCGTGGAGCTTGTCGACCTGTGCGGCGAAGGCGGGTTCGGCGGCCAGCAGCCCGCGTCCCATGCCGGGCCATTGGGAGCCGTGGCCGGAGAACACGAACACCGGTCCGCCGGTGGTCCGGGTGGCGCCGGTGACCGCCCCGGCGGGCAGCGGATCGGCTCCGGTGCCGACGGCGCGCAGCAGGACCGCCAGCTCCGCGGTGTCCCCGGCGACGACGGCGGCGCGGTGCGGCCCGCCGTTGTCGCGCCGGAACAGGGTGTGGGTGACGTCGGCGAGGGAAACCGACGCCGCCGCCGGTGATTCCAGCCAGTTCGCCAGCTGGGTCGCCCGTTCGGCGAGGCGATCGGAGGTCCGGGCGGACAGCAGCCCGATCCGGACGTCGGCGCGTTCCGGCGCGGGCTCCAGCACCGGCGCCTGTTCGAGGACGACGTGCGCGTTGGTCCCGCCGAACCCGAACGCGGACACCCCCGCCGTGGCACGCCCGGAGTGGCGCGGCCACGGGGTCGGCTCGGTCACCACCTTCAGGCGCAGGTCGTCGAACGGGATGTGCGGGTTGGGCGCGGCGAAGTGCAGCTGGGGCGGCAGTTCGTCGTGGGTCATGGCGAGGACGACCTTGATCAGCCCGGCGATCCCGGCGGCCGCTTCCGCGTGCGCGATGTTCGTCTTCACCGAACCGATCAGCAAGGGAGCGTCGGCCGTCCGGTCCTTGCCGAGCACGGCGCCGAGCGAGCGTGCCTCGATCGGGTCGCCGAGCAGCGTGCCGGTGCCGTGCGCCTCGACGTAGTCCACAGTGGACGGATCGAGGCGCGCGCCGTGGTACGCCGTGCGCAGCATGTCCTGCTGGGCGACCGGGTTCGGGGCGGCGAGGCCCTGTGACCGGCCGTCGGAGTTGACCGCGGTGGAGCGGATCACCGCGAGCACCCGGTCGCCGTCGTACTCGGCGTCCGCCAGCCGCTTGAGGACGACGACGCCGCAGCCTTCCGCACGCGCGATGCCGTCGGCGCCCGCGGCGAAGGTCTTGCAGCGGCCGTCGCCCGCGAGCAGCCCGGCCGCGGCGAACGCGGCCGTCGGCCCGGGAAGCAGCATGAGGTTCACCCCGGCGGCCAAGGCCAGTTCCGCCTCGCCGTCCCGCAGCGCGCGTACCGCGTGGTGCACCGCGACCAGCGAAGACGAGCAGGCGGTGTCCACCGCCATACTCGGCCCGCGCAGGTCGTAGATGTAGGACAACCGGTTGGCCGAGATGCTTCCGGCGGCGCCGGTGGCCGTCCACAGATCCACGTCGCCGCCCGCCATCGTGAGATGCCCGTAGTCGTGCGTGGAGATGCCGGTGAACACGCCGGTCCGGCTGCCGCGCAGGGAGGCCGGCGCGATCCCGGCGTGTTCCAGCGCCGCCCAGGTGACTTCGAGGAGCATCCGCTGCTGCGGGTCCATTGTGGACGCCTCACGCGGGGTGATGCCGAAGTGATCGGCGTCGAAACCGGCGACGTCGTCGAGGAAACCGCCGACCACCGGCGCGGCGTCGGCGGTCCACCGGCCCGGCGGCGCCGTCCGGACGGCGTCCCGTCCGGTCCGCAGCAGATCCCAGAACTCCTCGAGGCCGTTCGCGCCCGGCCAGCGGCAGCCGAGGCCGACGACGGCGATCGGATCGGTACGGCGGCGATCGGTACCGGTCGATTCCGGTTCCGGTTCGGCGCCGCCGGTGAGGGAGCGGGCGAGGTGGTCGATGGTCGGGCTCTCCCACAGCAGCGTCGCCGGGAGCGGCGTGCCGAGCAGGTCTTCGAGGTCCGCGGCGATACCGACGGCCTGGCGGGAGGACAGGCCGTAGTCACTGAGCGGGCGGTCGGGTTCGAGCCGGGCGGAGTCAACGCCGATGTGCCCGGCGACGGTGTCGAGCAGCCAGCGGCGCAGTGCGGGGGTGTCGAACGACGGGTTTCTCATCGCACCAGTGCCTTTCCGTAGTCTCCGGCGAGGTAGTGGTCGCGGCAGGCGCTTCGCGCGATCTTGCCGCTGGAGGTACGCGGGACCAGACCCGCCGGGACGAGCGCGACGTCGCGCAGCGAGAGGCCGTGTGCGTCGGAAACGAGCCGCCGGATGGACGCGGAGAGGGCGCGTTCGTCCTCCGTGGTCAGTTCGGTGTGGCGGCGGTGTTCGGCGACGATGACCGCGGCTTCGGTGTCGGTCCCGTCGACGGCGAACGCGGCGACGCTGCCCGGCCGGATGTCCCGGTCGGCCGAGGCCGCCGTCGCTTCGACGTCCTGGGGGTAGTGGTTGCGGCCGTCGACGATGAGCAGATCCTTGATCCGGCCGGCGATGTAGATCTCGCCGTCGTGGCGGACACCGAGGTCGCCGGTGCGCAGCCACGGCCACTCAGGGAGACCTTCGTGGTCGCCGGTCAGCCGGGCACCGAAGGTTTCGGTGCTCTCCAAGGGTTTCTGCCAGTAGCCGGTACCGACGTTGGGCCCGTGCACCCAGATCTCGCCCACCGAGCCGTCTTCCAGCACCACGCCGGTTTCCGGATCGACCAACGCGACGTGCTGGCCGACGGGCACACCGCAGGCGACGAGCTTGAGGCCGTCGTCGGCCTGCCGCGCGATTCCGGTCCCGAGGGCGGCGCGGTCGAACGTGGCGACACGCGGCGGCTCTCCCGGCCCGGTGGTGACGAAGACGGTCGCCTCGGCCAGTCCGTAGGCGGGTCGGGTCTTCTCCGGCCGGTAGCCGGAATCGGCGAAGGCGGCGTGGAACCGGTCGAGGACGCCGGGGTTGATCGGCTCCGCGCCGTTCACGATCGCCGCGACGCGGTCGAGGCGAAGCCTGGCGCGGTCCTCTTCGCGCACCCGGGTCGCGGAGTAGTGGAACGCGAAGTTCGGCGCGGCGCTCCAGCTTCCGTTGTGGTCGCTCAGCAGTTCCAGCCACCGCACCGGCCGTTCGATGAAGGCCAGCGGATCCATCAGCACCGACCGCATACCCATCGCCAGCGGGGTGATCAGGCCGAGGACGAGACCCATGTCGTGGAACAGCGGCAGCCAAGACACGGTGGTCCCCGACGCCGGGTCGATGCCGAGACCGTGCACCGCTTGGCGGACGTTGGCCAGCACGTTGGCGTGGGTCAGCACCACGCCTGCCGGACTGCGGGTCGAACCGGAGGTGTACTGCAGGTACGCCACGTCGTCCGGTGCGGCTTCCGGCGCGGGCCACGCGCGGGCGGGACCTTCATCGGGCTGGTCGGCCGCGAGGACGGCGATACGTTCGCCGCCGGGCAGACCGGACAGGAACTCGCGGACCGGCTCCTCGGCCGCGGCGGTGGTGACGACGGCGGTGGGGGAGCAGTCGGTCAGCACCGCGGCGAGCCGTCCGGCGTGGCCGGGCAGTCCCGGGTCGAACAGCGGCACGGCGATCGCGCCCGCGGTGATCGCGCCGAGGAAGCCGACGACGTAGTCCGCGCTTTGCGGGCACAGGATGGCCACCCGGTCACCCGGCCGGACGGGAAGCGCGCCCGCGACGGCGTCGACGCGCTCCTGGAGTTGCCGCCAGGTCAGGGTTCGCCGGCGCCCGGCGCGATCGACCGCGAAATCGGTGAAGGTCACCGCGGGCCGGTCGCCCGCGACGTCCGCCCAATGCCGGAGGCAGGCGGGGAGGGTGGGGCCGGCCGTGGCGGGCAGGTTTTCAAGAGCCAGGGACATGAGGTCTCCTCGGGGATCGGCGGGGGGATGGCGCGGGTTCAGCGGCCGAGCGGTCCGGCGGCGTGCTGCCAGGCGGCGACGGCGAGGGCGTCGAGATCGAGGCCGGTGGTCCCGGCGTCACGAAGCACGACCAGTACGTCGTCGGCGGCGATGGCGACGGTGCGCAGACGCAGTCCCGGCAGTTCGGGGGGTTGGCCGGGAAGCGTCAGGAGTTGTTGGTAGGAAAGGGTTTTCACGCCGGGGATGGCAGGCGCGGGGTGGACGGTGACGGTCGACAACGCGGTACCGGCCGCGTCGTCGACCGTCACCTTCGAGCACCGCCCGGCCCGAGCGGCCCACGCCGTCAGGTCGGGCGGGTTCGTCGTACGCGCCACGAGTTCGGAGACCTGCCCGCCGGGCACCGCGGACTGGAAGCCCTGCCCGGTGGCGTTCGCGCCGACCAGCTTGCCGTGCACGACGTCTTCGCAGCCGTCGACGTCGATCCGGCTCTCCCCTCGGCCTCCGGTGTCCGAGGTGGACAGAGCACGGGTGAGGTCGAAACCGTCGCGCGCGGACGCGTTCGGGAGGGTCGCCGGCGGAAGCAGGGCGGCGGGCGGAACGGCGGGAGCGGCCTGAGCGACCGGGGTGGTCGGCGCGGTTGCTGTCGCGGCCGCCTGAATCGATTCTCCGGGCGCGCCGGAAATGGTGGCCAGCGCGGCGGCGGAGGCGACGAGCGCGACTGTGCGGCCCCGCCACTTCGGCGGCGGAAAACGGGGGGTGCGGCGAATTCGGGCAGCCATGAATAGCCCTTTCGGAAGGGTCCTGATGGGGGCGTGGTCCCTTCGGTGGGACGCGGGCGCCAGAGTCGCGTCAGCGGACGCCGAACTCGGGCGGCACGACGAAGGCTACGACGGGAAATCGAATACCGGAAGGTATCAAGAGAACGTAAATGTCCTTCGTGTACTGCGGGTGACCTGCGACTTTCGTACTTTTCGCAGGTGTTCGAGGCAATCTGGTACCACCGTGCCACAGTCGCTCACGGTCCGTGAGGGCCGGGTCACCCGGATGGGGGAGGTGAACGCATTTCTTGTTTCCCTGGCATTCACATTGTCCTCCCGGATTGTGGGCAGGACAATTGCCTGGAAGGCGCTGTTCCGCTTAACGTGTCCGCACCGCTGGATTTCTTTTGCGAGTAATCGCCGTCACATTTTCGGGATTCGATCGAACGACCGGGACAAAGGATTACGTATGCGCGATACTTCGAGGCGGCTTCGGGCCGTCGCGGTTCTGGCGGCGGTGACGTGCTTGCTGCCGAGCGTCGCCACCGCCCCGGCACGGGCAGAGAACGGTGTCCCGGACGCCCGCGCCGACGACGGAACACACGTCGTGGCCCAGACCACTGTGGACGGTGACCCCCGGATGCTGGACCTCACCGTGCGCTCGGTCGGCGTCGGGAGTTATGCGATGGTCCGGCTGATCCTGCCGTCGGGCTGGACCGCCGAACCGGACCGGAAGTGGCCGTCGGTGTACCTGCTCGCCGGGGAGACCCGGCTGCAGGACTACCGAGGCTGGACCGCCAACACCGACATCCGGAAGCTCGCCGACGACTCCGGCGCCCTGGTGGTGATGCCGGGTTCCGGTTCCGCGGGGTTCTATTCCGACTGGTGGAATTACGGCAAGGACGTCGTACTCAATCAATGGGAGACCTTCACCGCCGTCGAGATCCCGCAGCTCATCGATCGCGGCTATCGCGGCGACGGTCGGCGGGTGGCGGCCGGGCTTTCGCTCGGCGGATACGGCGCGGTGGAACTCGCCGCCCGGCGGCCGGGGGTGTTCCGGTTCGCCGGTTCGTTCAGTGGCAACCTCAATCCCACCGGCCCGTACGGCGAGTTGCTGACCAGCGCGATCGTCGCCTCGGCCCGGCAGGACCCCGAGGCGCTCTGGGGTGACCGGCGGCGCCAGTCGTCCCGGTGGGACGCGCACGATCCACTGGTGAACGCCGACCGCCTGCGCGGCACGGAGTTGTACCTGTCGACGGGCAACGGCCTGCCGGGCCCGTTCGACGGGAAGCTCCCGGTCGACGTACTGCCCGGTGCGATGCTGCTCGAATTCCTTTGCTCGGGTCAGACCACCGCGATGGCGGACCGGCTGAACCGGCTCGGCGTCCCGGTCATGACGGACTTCTACGGGCCGGGCACGCATCATTGGGCGTACTGGCAGGACCAGCTGCACAAGACCTGGCCGCGGATGCTGCGCGCGCTCTCCGCGCCGGTGAAGGCGGGGGAGGCCTCGTGACGCGTCCGTCCTTTGTGGTCACCGGTGCCTCCAGCGGGATCGGCCGGGCTTGCGTGGCCGAACTCGTCCGCAAGGGCGCCCACGTCTGGGCCGGTGTGCGCACCGACGCGGACGAAACCGAACTCGCCCGCACGTACGGCGAGGCGGTCACCGTGCTGCGGATGGATCTCCGTGACACGGCGTCGATCGCCGCGTGCGGGGAGCAGGTCGCGGCGGCGGGACCGTTGCGGGGACTGGTGAACAACGCCGGGATGGCCCGGCCCGGCCCGCTGGAGCATGTGCCGCTCGACGATTTCCGGCAGCAGCTGGAGGTCAATGTCACCGGTCAGCTCGCCGTCACGCAGGCGATGCTGCCCGCGCTGCGCGCCGCGTCCGCCGCCCGCGTCGTGACGGTCGGATCGATGGGCGGCCGGATCGCCGGGCCGATGGTCGGGCCCTATCACACGTCGAAGTTCGCCCTGGTCGGCTTGACCGACAGTCTGCGTGCCGAACTCGCGCCGTCCGGGATCGGCGTCGTCCTCGTCGAGCCCGGGGCGGTCGCCACCGCTATCTGGTCACGCGCCCGCGCCGCGGCCGAAGAGGTGCGGGCCGCGTTGCCGGAGGCCGCGCGGGAAAGGTACGCGGCGCAACTGGAGGAGGCCGAACGCAGCGCGGAGCGCTCCGCGCGGTCCGGGGTGCCGCCCGAACGGGCCGCGCGCGTCGTCGTCCACGCGCTGACCGCCCGGCGGCCCGCGCCGCGCTACCTCGTCGGCCGGGACGCGCGGATCGCGGCCGTGCTGGCGAATCTGCCGTTCCGGCTCCGTTACCGGCTGACGGCGGCGAAGCGGTGAGCCGGCTCGTCGTCATCGTCGCTCCGGGTTCGCGGGGCGACGTCCAGCCGTGTATCGCCTTGGGGCGTGGCCTCGCGGTCGACGGTGACCGCGTCCGGGTGCTGGCCGCGGAACGCTTCCGGACGTTGGCGACCGGTCACGGTCTGGACTTCGCTCCGCTCTCGGCCGATCCCAGTGAGGTTCTCGGCTCGGAGGGCGGCCGCGAATGGACGGAAGGCGGGCGTAATCCGGCGACTTTCCTGCGCGGCTTGCGAGGCGCTCTGGCGCCGGTACTGGAGCGCCTGCTGGAGGATGTCCACAAAGGAGCGGAGGGGGCGGATCTCGTACTCGCCCCGACGCTGGGCTTCCTCGGCGCGCACCTCGGCGCTTCGCTCGGCGTCCCCGACGTCGAACTGCACTACCAGCCCAGCGTGCCGACCCGGGCGTTCGCGCATCCGCTGCTGCCGTGGGCGGCCAGACTCGGGCCGGGTGGGCGATGGCTGAGCTATCACGCCGTCGACACCGTCGCCTGGCAGTTGCTGCGGCCCGAGGTGGACCGCTGGCGTGGCCGGTCGCTCGGTCTCCCGCCTGCCGGATGGCGTGGGCCCCGGCGGAAGGAAACCCCGGTGCTGTGCGGATTTTCCGACGCCGTCGTGCCCAGGCCGAAGGACTGGCCCGCCCGTGTCCACGTCACGGGTTACTGGTTCCTCGAAACCTCCGCGGGATGGCGGCCGGAGCCGCGTCTGCGGGACTTCCTCGCCTCGGGACCGCCGCCGGTGTACGTCGGGTTCGGCAGTATGCGGCCGTCCGAGACCGAACGGGCGTTCACCGCCGTCCGCACCGCGCTGCGCCGGGCAGGGCTGCGCGGTCTTCTCGGTACCGACGCCGACTTCGGCGACGACGATCTGCTGACGGTCCAGGACGTGCCGCACACGTGGCTCTTCCCCCGCACCGCGGCCGTGGTGCATCACGGTGGCGCGGGCACGACCGCGGCTGCGTTGCGAGCGGGCGTCCCGGCACTGGTCTGCCCGGTCTTCTCCGACCAGCCCTACTGGGGCGACCGGGTGTCCCGTCTCGGCGCCGGACCCCGGCCGCTGCCCTTCCGGGACCTCACCGCGGACGCCATGACCGCGCGGCTGCTGGAGCTGTCCGGCAATCTCCTCTTCCGCCGCGGCGCGCAGTACGTCGCCGCGCGACTGCGTGAGGAGGACGGGGTGGCGCGGGCCAGCGAAGTGCTGCGGGACGTCGTCAGCCGAGTTCGGTGAGATAGGTGGAGAGGCGGCCGAAGCAGGACTGCCAGCCGTCGACGTGGTCGTCGCGCTCCGCCACGGTCTCGAAGATCTCTTGATGGAACGTCATCTCGGTCTTGCCGTCGCGGTCGGCGAGGACGACGGTGACGACGGTGACGAGAGTGTCGTGCCCCCGCGCGCCTTCCGGCTCCTCCCAGGCGAAGCTGAAGACGAGCCGTTCCGGCGGGACGATCTCGTGGTAGACGCCCGAGGCCCACAGTTCGGTCTCGCCGTCGCCGATGCAGGTGCGCCACCGGCCACCCTCGGTGAGGTTGACCGTGCAGGATCGGGTGGTGAACCCGGCAGGGCCCCACCAGTGGGCGAGATGGTCTGGATCGGTCCACACCCGGAAGGCGAGGTCGCGCGGAGCGTCGAGAAGGCGCGTGATCGTCAGGTCGGTCATCGTTCGATTCTCTTCCGCGGCTTCATTCAACCGGTGGGTTGATCAACGTGTTGGTTGAACTTTAGTGCGTCAGAGGGCTCTGTCAAGTGGTCGAAGTGGGGCAAGGTCGCATAACTGTTGGTTGGCTCCACTGCTAGAGCGGGACAAAGCGAACCTGCCGTGATGGACCCGGCGAGAGCGGCTCACGCGAAGGGGGCGCACCCGGTTCTTGACTGTCCATGAGGGACACTTTGCGGGACAAATGTGCCCGGTTTGGGCAAGTTGCACGGTTTCGGGTGGGGGTCGTGAGTGGCGATTCGGGTTAGAGCGAACCCTCTCTCAGGTGCCTACCCGTGTCCTGCGGACTTGCTGGCGTGAGGTACATGATGGCCCCCTTCCTTGCGCTAGGCGCAAGGAAGGGGGCCATCATGTACTGGGGAAGGTGTGAAGGT
>NZ_JBVIRO010000026.1:0-102386 GCF_055575975.1 Amycolatopsis sp. NPDC033938 | reverse complement strand
ATGCTTCAACCGGCTCAAACAATTCCGAGGCCTGGCAACCCGTTTCGCCAAACGAGCCGCCTATCACCGCGCCGAGATCATCCTCGCCTGCATCACCTCCACCTCCGATGAAGATCCCCAGGACACGCCCTAGAAGCTTCTTTGAGGGACACCACATGTCCCGAAAGTGGCTCTCGCGACATGAGCAGCGGACGCAGGCCGCCCCACCGTCAGAGGTGTCGGCCACGACGCTTTGCCTTATCCCTCGAATCCGAATCGCCACTCACGAAACCTCGGCCACCTGATTGGGCTGACCGAGCGAACGAGCCCCCGGCTCCGTTGACCCCCGGGCGAGCCCGTCCGTACGGTTCAGGGGTGGGCACCTCGGCCTCGGCAGGCCGGCCGGGCAACATCCCCGCCGGGACCACAAGTTTCGTGGGTCGAAAGCAGGACGTCGCCGAAGTCAAAAGGCTCTTGTCCAAAGCCAGGCTGGTGACACTGACCGGGGTCGGCGGAGTCGGCAAGACGAGGCTGGCCCTCCATACCGCCACCGAGCTGCGCCGGGCGTTCCCCGATGGCGCTTGGCTCGTCGAACTCGCGGATCTGTCCGACCCTGCCCTGCTGGTCCACACCGTGCTGGAGGCGCTGGGCGTTCGCGACGACACGGGCCGAAACCAGGCGGACGTGCTCGCGGATCACCTGCGGGAGCGCCGGATCCTGGTGATCCTGGACAACTGTGAGCACCTGATCGACGCTTGCGCCGCCTCGGTGGACCGGCTGCTGAGGATGGCGCCGGGGCTCCGCGTCCTCGCCACCAGCAGGGAACGGATCGGGATCCCCGGCGAGCACCTGTGGCAGGTCGCGCCGTTGCCGCTGCCCGATCCGCTGGTCCCGCTTCCCCCGGACGGTTGGCGTGGCTATGCGGCGATGGCGTTGCTCGCCGAACGGGCGGCCGCCGTCGAGCCGGGTTTCGCAGTCACCGACGAAAACCAGGAACTGATCGCGCGGGTGTGCCGGATGCTGGCGGGGATACCGCTGGCGATCGAGCTGGCCGCGGTCCGTGTCCGCGCGTTGTCGCTCGATGAGCTGGCGAGGCGGCTGGAGGACAGCTTTCACTTGCTGGCCAAGGGAGAGCGCGGCGGACTGCCTCGGCACCAGACCTTGCTGGCCGCGGTCGAATGGAGCCATGACCTGTGCGGAGCTGCCGAGCGGCTCCTCTGGGCGCGGGCGTCGGTGTTCGGAGGTGGCTTCAGTCTGTCCGCGGCTGAATCCGTTTGCGCTGGCGACGGGCTGCCCGCCGGATCGGTGCTCGGACAGCTGACCGGACTGGTGGACAAGTCGGTCCTGCTCGTCGAACGCGACGGTGGTCGGACGAGGGACGGTGGTCGGACGAGGTATCGGCTGCTGGAGCCGCTTCGCCAGTTCGGCAGGTCGAAGCTCCACGCCATGGGTGACGAGGAGGTGGTCCTGCGCCGTCACCGGGATTACTACCTGGCGCAGGCCGAGCAGAGTGAGCGGGACTGGTTCGGGCCGAAGCAGGCGGAGATCTTCGTGCGGACCAAACTCGAGCACGCGAATCTGCGCGCCGCGCTCGACTATTGCCTTGCCACCCCCTCCGAGTTCAAAGTCGGTCTGAAACTGGCTGCCACGTTGTGGTTCTACTGGGCAGGTTGCGGTGTGCTGGGCGAGGGGCGGCACTGGCTCGACCGTGCGCTCGAAGCCGTCCCAGACGGCGGCGAAGATCGCTTGAAAGCGCTGTGGGTCAACGGCTACGTCTCGACCCTGCAGGGTGACGTCGCGCGTGCGGTGACGTTGCTGGGGGAGTGCCGGACGGAAGCGGGCCGGGTGGAGGACGAGCGGGCGCTCGCCTACGCGATCCACCGCCTGGGATGCAACGCGCTGGTCGGCGACGACGTCGGCTATGCGAAAGACCTGTTCGAAGACGCCCGGATCCGTTATCGGCGACTGGGCGAGATGAACGGCAACGTGATGCTGGCCGGGATCGAGCTGGCGATCGCGTCGATCTTCCTCGGTGAGCTGGAAGAGGCCGCGGCGTTGTGCGAAGAGGCTCGCGCGATCGGCGCGGCGCACGGTGAGGAATGGGCCTACGCCTACGCGATCTACGTACTGGCGCTCGTGGCGCTGAACCGGGGCGAGTTCGACCTGGCGACCGGCTACGCGCGCAACTGCCTTCGCCTCAAGCGCACGTTCAACGACCTGCTCGGCATGGTGCTGTCGATCGAGGTGCTCGCGTGGATCGAGGCGTCGCTCGGGCAGTGGGAGCGATCGGCGACCCTGCTCGGCTGCGCGCGGAGGATGTGGCAGTCCGTCGGTTACCCGATGTTCGGCTCGAAGTACTTCGGTGCCCCGCACGGCGACTGCGAGGCGCGAACCCGTGAGGCGCTCGGTGACAGCCGGTACGCGATGCTGTCGCGGCACGGCAGTGAGTTCACCTTGGAGGAGGCCGTCGCTTTCGCGCTCGACGAGGTCGAGAGAGCGGAAAGCGGCCCCGTCGCCGAGGTCGAGACGGTCCTCACCGACCGGGAGCACGAGGTCGCGGTCCTGATCACCGACGGCCTGTCCAATCGGGAGATCGCCGATCGGCTGGTGATCTCCCGCCGGACCGCCGAGGGACACGTCCAGCGCATCCTGCGGAAGCTGAACTTCGATTCCCGGGCCCAGATCGCGGCCTGGGTGACCCAGACGGCGGTATGGGCCGAGCGGAACAGCGGAATCCGGCAACGCCATCCGGAGTAGTCAGTGGTTTGGACCATCACTGTTACCGAAGCGTGATCTGGGCGGATCGCACCGCCGGTTACTTTGTTGTGGCGCGCAACGAATTGCTTCGCCCGTGGATTTCCAACGCCGGAGGTGTCACGACGTGAATCGGATCCTTGTGCAGCCCAAACGGCGGAAAGGGCCGAAGGGCACGCTCGCCCTCTGTCTTTCCGCACTCCTGATCGTCACCGGTCTCGGTGGCGCCACCGCCTCCGCGGCCGAGGACTACAGCCAGAGCGCGACGTCCGTGAACGCGACACAGGCGCAGTTCTCCTTCACCCCGGCGACGCCCGCCCGCTACGTCGACATCCACTACACCGGTGTGCCCGGGATCGGTCAGCAGAACGTCCGCATGACCGAGAGCGGCGGCACCTGGCGGCACACCGTCGGCTCGCTCAGCACCGGCACGGTGCTCGATTACTGGTTCACGTACGAGAAGAACGGGCCACAATACGACACCCCGCACTTCAGCTACACCCACGGTGGTGGCGGCACAGCGGTCGCCGCGCCCACCTTCGATCCACCCGGTGGGAGCTATCCGAGCGCCCGCACGGTGACGTTGTCGACCGCGACCGCCGGCGCGACCATCCGGTACACAGTGGACGGATCCACGCCGACCGCGTCGTCCACTGTGTACTCCGGCCCGATCACGGTCTCGGCGTCCTCGACGATTTCCGCGATCGCGCTGAAGTCCGGCTCGGCGAACTCGACGGTGGCGTCCGCGAGCTACACGATCGGATCGACGCAGGCGACCTGCCCGGCGCAGGCCGAGGTCCCGGATTTCGGCCCCAACGTGCGGATCTTCGACCCCGGCATGTCCGCGTCGTCGATCCAGACCCGGCTGGACGCGGACTTCAACGCCCAGAAGGACACGCTGACCGCGCAGTTCACCGAACGCCGGTACGCACACCTGTTCAAGCCGGGTGTGTACAGCGGGATCCACGACGACGTCGGCTACTACACCTCCGTCGCCGGTCTCGGACAGAACCCGGGCGACGTGGTGATCAACGGTGACGTGACCGTCGACGCGTTCAACGAATCGGACAAGGGCGTGGCGCTGCAGAACTTCTGGCGCTCGGCGGAGAATCTCGCCGTCGTCCCGAGCGGCGGGGCGACCCGCTGGGCCGTCGCGCAGGCCGCCCCGTTCCGCCGGATGGACATCCGCGGCGGGCTGAACCTCTTCCCGGCCAGCTACGGCTTCGCCAGCGGCGGCTACACGGCCGACACCAAGGTCTCCGGTAAGACCGCGTCGATCTCGCAGCAGCAGTGGTACACCCGCGACAGCAGCTATGGCAGCTGGGAGGGCGGCGTCTGGAACATGGTCTTCTCCGGGACGAACGGTGCCCCGGCGAACACGTTCCCGAATCCGCCGGAGACGACGCTCGGCACCACGCCGGTGTCACGCGACGTGCCGTACCTGTACCTCGACGGCTCCGGCAAGTACCGGGTGTTCCTGCCTTCCCTGCGCACCAACGCTTCCGGGCCGAGCTGGGCCAACGGCAGTACCCCGGGCAGCTCGCTGCCGATGAGTCAGTTCTACGTCGTGAAGGCGGGGGACACGGCCTCGTCGATCAACACCGCGCTGTCCCAGGGCTGCAACCTGTTCTTCACGCCCGGCGTCTACCACCTCAACCAGACGCTGAACGTGAGCAAGGCCGGGACCGTCGTCCTCGGCGTCGGGTATCCGACGCTGGTGCCGGACAACGGCGTCGACGCGATGCGGGTCGCGGACGTGGACGGCGTGCGGCTCAAGGGCCTGCTGTTCGACGCCGGCACGACCAACTCGCAGTCGTTGCTCACCGTCGGCCCGGCGGGCTCGACGGCGAACCACTCGGCCAACCCGACGACACTGCAGGACGTGTTCTTCCGGATCGGCGGACAGGTCGCGGGGAAGGCGACGAACAGCCTGATCGTCAACAGCCGCGACACGATCATCGACCACATCTGGGCGTGGCGGGCCGACCACGGCAACGCGGGCACCTACGGCTGGACGGTCAACACCGGCGACACCGGACTGGTGGTCAACGGGGACAACGTGCTCGCGACCGGTCTGTTCGTCGAGCACTACCAGAAGTACCAGGTGATCTGGAACGGCCAGAACGGCAGGACGATCTTCTTCCAGAACGAGATCCCCTACGACGTCCCGGATCAGGCGGGATGGAAGAGTCCGAACGGGCGCAACGGGTACGCCGCCTACAAGGTGGGGGACAACGTGACCACGCACGAGGCGTGGGGCCTTGGCAGCTACTGCTTCTTCAACGACAACCCGTCGGTGAACCTGTATCACGCGTTCGAGGTACCGAACCGCTCCGGCGTCCGGTTCCACAACCTGGTGACGGTTTCGCTGAACTACAAGGGCACCATCACCCACGTGATCAACGACGCCGGCGCGGTGACGCCGCCGGGGACGACGCCGAGCAACCTGGTCAGCTACCCGTAACTCGACCGCTCGTGAGTGGCGATTCGGGTTAGAACCCGAATCGCCACTCACGAGCGCGCTCCGCTGCCGGCGCACCAACGAGCCATTTCAACCCACGTGAAAACAGCACGGACCGGCGGTGTGACGGGCGCGCGCCTGGGTACCCGAGGACGGTTCACCGTCCCAACGGATACTCGGAGGCACCATCATGACGGCATCACCGACCAGGGTCGCGCGTTCGCCGCGGCAGGCCTTCGCGGCGGCGGTAGGGCTGGTCTTCCTGCTCGTCGGCGTGCTGGGTTTCATCCCCGGCGTCACCACGAATTACGACCGGCTGGGCGGCATGGGCCACGATTCAGGCGCGCTGCTGCTCGACTTCTTCCAGGTTTCGATCCTCCACAATCTCGTCCACGTGGCGTTCGGGATCGCGGGGATCCTGATGGCCAGGACAGCGGGGGCGGCGCGATCGTTCCTCGTCGGCGGCGGCGTGATCTACCTGGTCCTCTGGCTGTACGGCCTGCTCATCGACCATGGTTCGGCGGCGAACTTCGTGCCGGTGAACGGCGCAGACAACTGGCTGCACCTCGTTCTCGGACTCGGCATGGTCATTTTGGGCGTCGTCCCCGTCGCGAGCGCTCGTACACGTTAGAAACCGGGCTCAGTCGTTCTGCCGCGTGCGAGCCTCGGCGACCTCTTCCGTCTCTTCGTCGTCCATCGCCCGGGTGTCGCGAGGAGGGAGGAAGGGCTCGTTCGCAGCGGGACGGCCGTCCGCGAGTTCCTTTCCCCGGGTGAGTTCGGCGTCGAGTTCGGCGCCGAACAGGACGGCGATATTCGAGATCCACAGCCAGATCAGGAACACGATCACCCCGGCGAGGGAGCCGTAGATCTTGTTGTACGAGCCGAAGTTGCTGACGTAGAAGGCGAATCCGGCCGTCGCCGCCGCCCAGAGCAGCACCGCGACGAAGCCGCCCGGGGTCATCCAGCGGAAGCGCGGCTGCCTGACGTTGGGGCTCGCCCAGTAGAGCACGGCGAAGGCCAGACCGGCCAGCAAGGCGATCACCGGCCATTTCGCGATGTCCCAGACGAGGACCCCGGTCGAGCCCAGTCCCACCAGATCGCCGAGGTACCTGGCCACGTCGCCGGTCGTGACGATCCCGAGGGCGCAGAGCGCGAGGATGACGAGCAGCGCGATGGTCAGCCCGAGCCGCAACGGCCAGAGTTTCCAGACGGGACGACCCTCCGGCATCGAATAGATGACGTTCGAAGCCCGGATGAACGCGCCGAGATAGCCGGACGCCGACCAGACCGCGCCCAGCAGACCCACTATCGCGGCCGGACCGGCGAGACCGCTCGACCCGGACAGCTCGTGGGTCGCGCCGAGCAGGAGGTCACGGCCCAGCCCGGGAGTGATCTGTCCGGCGCTGTCGATCAGTGCCTGTTCGGCGGAAGGTCCCATCAGTCCCAGCAGTGCGGTGAGCACCAGCAGCCCGGGAAAGAGCGAGAGCACGCCGTAGTAGGTCAGTGCGGCCGCGTGGTCCAGGAGCTCGTCCCGGTTGAACTGGACGACCGTTCGCTTGAGCACACCCCACCACGATCGCTTCGGCAGATCGGTGGGGCCTTCCGGTCCTTTGTTCTTCTTGCCTGCCAAGGGGACCTCCTGGTGGGGATCCCTTGGCATACCCCGGTTCGCCGGGCTGAAACGGGCGCAGGTGAGGTAGATGCGGTAACCCGCGCTCCGTTCAGCGAGACCGCGCCGGCGGTGGCGGGACGGTCTTCGCCAGGACGATGTCCGCCAGCCGGATCGTCGCGAGACCACGTTTGGTCTCGACGGTGCATTCCGTGTCGTCACGGGACCGCAGATAGCCGAGCGCGTCGGTGAAGCCGCCTTCGATCCGGTACCGCACGACGACCCTCGTGCCGACCGGGACGTCCGGGAGGGTCATCGGTTCAGGTGCGCGGTGAGCTCGTCGTCGCTCGGTTCGACCAGATGGGTTCCGTCCGGCCAGACGATGGTCGGGATCCGCCGCGCACCGTTCTGCAGTGCCCGCACGGTCTCCTCGGCACCGGCGTCCGCTTCGACGTCGAGGTAGTCGTACTCGACTCCCTTGGCGTCGAGCAGGGCACGGCTGCGTTTCACGTCGGGGCACCAGCCGGCGCCGTACACGGTGAGGTCGCTCATGGCTCACAGCATGCCAGGTCGCCGCCCGGCGGCTTGTCCGGCGAGGGCGGAACGGTCGGCGAGGCCGGTCTTGGCCAGCAGACTAGCGACGTGTTTCTCGACCGTCCTCGGCGAGATGTGCAGGCGAGCGCCGATGTCCTTGTTGCCCATCCGCTCGGCGAGCAGCACCAGCACCTCGTACTCGCGCACGGTGATACCGGCCGCGCGCAGGTCGGCGGGGACGCGGTCGACACCGGCGCGACGCTGCCGGACGGGTGCGCCGATCTTGCGGAGCAGGCTGCGGCAGGCGCCCGCGACCGCCTGGATGCCTCTGCCGTGGAAATACTCTTCGGCCTCCGTGAGCCAGCCCACCGGATCTCCCCAGCCGTCGGCGGCCG
The DNA here is from genome assembly GCF_055575975.1 of Amycolatopsis sp. NPDC033938. NCBI lineage: Bacteria > Bacillati > Actinomycetota > Actinomycetes > Pseudonocardiales > Pseudonocardiaceae > Amycolatopsis > Amycolatopsis sp. NPDC033938. The sequence goes on along the minus strand of NZ_JBVIRO010000026.1, from coordinate 94,654 downwards.
CCGGTTCGGCGATCAGGCGGAGCCCGAGGTGCCGGGCCAGGGGATAGGGGGCCGAGGTCTCCATCGCGTCGGCAACCGCCCGCGCCGCTTCCGCCGCGTCGCCTCGCCTGCCGTGCTCGACGGCGTGCGCGAGTTCCACGAACTGCCGGTTCCATCGCATCCCGCTCACCGCGGAGCCTGCCCCGGGGCAGGCGGCACCGCCGAGGGTGTCGATGAGCGTCCTGAGCCCGTGCTGGCCGGCGAGGTGGAACCGGCTCGGCCGCCGTTCCTCCAGCTCGATCACCTGCCCGAGTTCCCGGCGCGCCCGGTCGAGGTCCTCTTCGAGCAATGAGCAGAAGACGCGTGCCAGGCCGATGCTCAGCACCATCTCCTGCGCGTTCTCGCCGCCGCTTTCCCGGAAGTCCTCGAGTGCCCGTTCCATCTCCGGGCGGTCCGCCCGATGCCCGGCCGACATCGCCCTGGTCATATGCGCGTACTGCAGCAACGCGGTCAGGCGGAGCCTGCCGAGGACGGCCAGGTTCTCCTCCAGCAGCGCGTGCGCGGTCTCGAACTCGCACCGCAGGATCGCGTGCATGGTGCGCACGGAATCGACCGCGCAGTGCAGGGTGATCGCCCCGGTCCGCTGGGCGTCGGCGCGGGCCAGCAACAAGGTCTGCTCGTCGCCGTTCATCAGTACGCGATGGCCGCCGAGCCGGACCAGCGCCTGGGTCCGGAGATGATGCAGCTGGTTGTCTTCGGCGGTGCGCCGCGCGAGTTGCATGTAGTGCTCGGACTCGCTGAGGTCCCTCGAAAGCGCCAGCATCCCGAGCACCTGCAGCGCTTGGCAGACGACGAAGGGCTGCTCGGTCTCCTCGGCCACTTTCCACGCCTGACGTGCGAGCCGTTCCGCCCTGCCGCTCCGGCCGGGGACGTCGAGCCAAAGGTTCGCTTCGACGGCGTCGAGCGCGGCCTGCTGCGCCGGTGAGATCGCCGAACCGAGTGGGGCGCGGGCGCGTTCGATCTGGCCGAGACACTCGTCGTGCCGTCCGGCGATGTAGGCGGCCCAGGCCAGCTGGGTGTGCAGTTTCGCCGCGCGTTCGAGCGTGCCGATCTCGCCGAATCCGGCGGAGAGCGCGACGGCACGGTCGAACTGGCCGGTCTGCCCGAGCGCGTACAGCAGGGTCTCGAGCACCTCGGCCCGATCACCCTGGTCGGCCCCGGAGAGCAGGTCGACGGCTTTGGTGAGCATCGTGACCGCGGAGTCCGCGGCCCCGGCGTCGAGGGCACGGCGGCCGGTTTCGGCGAATTGCCGTCCCGCCGCCCGCTCGTCGTGCGCGGTCAGCCGGAGGAAAGCGACGAGCGCGCACAGGTCGCCAGGAAGGTCGGGATAGAGCTTCTCGACGGCGTCGGCGGCTTGGCGCGCGAGCGTCGCCTTCCGTGCCGGGGACTGGCGCTCCAGCAACGCTTCCGCGGTCAGCGGATGGCGGAAGGCGTACCAGCCGGGTGTCGTGTCGTCGGTGGTGACCAGGTTCGCCGAGACGGCGGCACTCAGATGGTTGTGCAGGGTCCGGTCGTTCATCCCGGTGACCGTCTGCACCACCGGCAGCGGGAATCGGCGGCCGATGACGGCGGCGACCGAGAGCAGTTCACCCGCCTGCGCGCCGAGTTGCTCCATCCGGACGCCGATACTCGTGACCAGCGCGGCCGGTACGCGGGCGCGGAGTTCGCCGATCACGCGCCAGCCGTCGCGGTTCTCGACCAGCAGGCCGTCGTTCACCATGCCGTGGAGCAGTTCCTCGACGATGAACGGCAGGCCCGCGCTGTTGCGCCACAACAACTCCGCCGCGGCCGACGGCAGGTGGTCCGGTTCCGTCTCCAGGCAGGCCGCGGCGAGCGCGTGGGTGTCGCGGAGGCCGAGCCTGCCGAGTTCGAGGACGGCGCAGCTCATCCGCTGGGCTCCGGACGTCGCCAGCCGGAGCGCCTCGGAGGGCTCGTTACGGAGCGTGCCGACGAACAGGGTCTTCGCCGCGGACAGGTTGTCGACGAGGTATTCGAGGATGAACAGCGTTTCGGCGTCGGCGTCCTGGAGGTCGTCGAGGACCAGGAGCGCGCCGCGATCGCGGCTGGTGACCGCCAGCAGCCGGTATACCGCTTCGGCGAGGACCATCAGGGAACCCGATTCCCGCGGGCGGTCGCCCTGACTCCAGTCGGGAATGAGCTGGGCGAGCACGGGGACGAACGGGTCGAGTTCGGCCGCTTCCGGCGGGCCGCCGCCGCGGAAATGCGACAACAGCGCCTGGGACAGCGGACGGAACGGGACGAGCGGGCCGATCGAACTCGCCCTGCCCTGCAGGACCGGGATGTCCGCGGCGACCGCCCGCGACGCGGCTTCGATGGCGAGCCGGGACTTTCCGATTCCGCCTTCTCCGACGAGAAAGATCGCGCCGCCGCGGCCGGCGATGGCGCGATCGAGAGCTCCGGAGAGCTCGGCCAGTTCGGTGTCACGGCCGATCACCCGCGACGAACGGATCCCCACCGCCGTGACTATAGCGAGCGGATTCCCCTGCTACGGCGAAGAGTTGATCACGAAGGCGGGCGTCGGGGCCCGCCTTCGTGAACCCTGTCTCAGATCCAGCCGCCCGCGAAGACGCTGACGACGGACGGCGAGCCGGGGTCGCCGGACAGGGTGGCGAGCGGGTTCGCGCTCAACCGCGGCTTGCTGCCCGCCAGCGCGTGGTTGCGCGAGCCGACCTCGAGCGCGCGCGGCAGGTTCACGGCGCCGAGGGCGTCTTCGGTGACGGGCAGATCTCTTTCGTACATCGGTATTTCTCCTCATACTCGGTTTACCGGCGGGACGATGGTGGCCGCGGGATGCGGCCGGTCGGGGCGGAGCAGCAGCGCGGACGGGACCCGGTCGCCGAATCCCAGCCGCAGCAGGCCGTAGCCGATACCTGCCAGGCCGCTCAGCAGCCCGGGCGAGGGGACCGCGCCAGGGGTCCCGCAGCGCGCACCGCGCTGGTCGATCGCGGCGAGCAGATGACCGGTCCGGCGACGTACCGCGGCGGCGGCGCCAGTGTGCCCGTTCTCCGCCAGCACGCACAACACCTCGGTCACCCCGGTTTCGCCGTGGCACAGGCTGAGATCCTTCAACGGTGCCCCGTCGGACAGGCGTTTGACGGTCCGTTCCAGTTCCAGGGCGCCGGCGGGATCGGGCAGGCGGGCGGCCAGGCCTAGGACGGCGCCGGCGAGGCCGTCGCACCAGCCGCCGGTGCTTTCCGCCCGATCGCCGTGCCGTTCGGGCGGTTCTTCGCCGGTCCGGTCGTGCGCCCGCAGCACCCAGTCGACCCCGGCGGAACCGCGCGCGAAACCTGTCCCTTGTGGACGGTCGCGGGCGAGCAGCTGGTCGGTGTAGCGATCCGCCCGGATCAGCGCCGTCTCCAGTCCTGTTTGGACATACACCGAGCGCATGGAGGCGACGCCGCCCGCGAGTCCGGTCGTGAACCCGGACGGGGTCTCGGCGGTGGCGTCGGGCATCAGGTCGACGGCCTGCTCGATGAGGTCCCCGGCGGGGAGCCCGACCAGCGTGCTGAGCCTGGCGATCGTGTACGCGACGCCACCGAGGCCGAGCAGACCGCCGCAGCCGGCGGTGGCGGCCAGCTCACGGTCGGCCCGGAGGGCGGCGAAAAGGCCGGGCAGCGGGGTGATCGCGTACGCGGCGAGGTCACGGTAACGCGCGATCCCGGTCAGCTCGGCGAGCTGGGCGAGGAACAGCGCGACACCGCAATAGCCCTCGCCGAGGCCCGCCCCCATCGGGAGGACGGTCCAGTAGCGGTCGTCGACGAGTTCGATCCCGAGCCAGTTGGAGCGGCGCTCGTCGGAGAAGGCGTTGGCGACGATGTGGTCGGCGATCCCGCAGGCGGTGACCAGCAGCCGTTCCGCGTCGGGTGCCTGGTTCGGCACCGCGGTTTCCGCGGTTTCGCCACCTCCGTGGTGGCCGACGCTCGCCGTGCTGATGGCGAGGGTGGCCGAGATCAGCCATTCCTGGTCGCGCTGGTCGAGCGGATCCATCTCCGCGACCTTCGCCAGCACGGTGTCCAGCGACGGCCGTTCCACCACGCCTTCGACACCGTCACCGCGCGAATCCAGTAGCGACGTCGAACCGGGGCTCGAGGTGAACATCGGGACATCGCCCGCCCACAGGTCGGCGCGCTCGTGCGGCACGAGCCGGAGCAGCTTCTCCTCGCCCGCCGAGTCCTCTTCGAGCAGGTCGAACGCGCGGTCGCGGTCGGCGGCGTCGCGCAGAAGATCCGGATGGGTGGTCTCGTCCAGCAGGCGGAAGTAGAAGTTCGTCGGCCGGATGAGCACCCGGATGGGGTCCTCGGCGCAGCGTTTGAGGTGCTCGGCGAGTTCGTCCCGTGCGGTGGAGACCGCGTCGTAGCCGAGCCGGAAACCGGCGAGCAGTGCCGCGCTGTGCTCGGCGGGGGTGACGTCGCGGCCGTCGAGCCGCGGGAGATTGTTCCCGCCCGCGAGTTCACCGGGCACGCGGACGAGCCGCATCCGGTCGGTGCCGGGATCGGCCCACTCGACCCGGTCGGTGGGCAGCCTGCCGCCGCGGCCGGCGAGCCCGGAGATGTCGACGGCGCCGTGTTCCCCGGCGAAGAGCTGGGGAAGCAGCAGCGTGCGCTGGACGGATCGCGCCAGCATCGCGGCCGCGGGGTCGCCGTCCGGCGCATCGGCGGGCGACGGCTGGAACAGCGTCTCGATGTCGATCAGCACCGGCTGGTCACCGCTGGCGATGATGTTCTCGTAGTGGATGTCGGTGGCGTCGAGCGCGTGCAGCAGCGCCAGCAGGATGCCCTGGCGGCGGTAGAAGCGGTCGACGTCGGCGATGTCGGCGCAGGGCCGGTGCTCGACGAACCGGAGCCAGCCGTACCCGTCGCGCGGCAACGCGTCGGCGGTCCGCAGCTCAAGGCCGGGCAGCCGCTTGTTGAGCCGCTCGACGACCTCGGTGAAGCGCTCGTGCAGGATCAGCGGGCGGGGCTTGTAGATCACCTTGGCACCGCTGGAGAACCGCAGCAGCTTGACCGACCGTCCTCGCGCGTGCGAGTCGCCGATCCCACCGGCCACCGCCACCAGCGTGCCGAGTGCGCCGTCCGCGACCGAACCGGGCAGAGCGTCGGCGTCGGCGGAGAAGCGGGTCAGCATCTCGGCGTTGGCCTCGGCGGCGTGCCGGCAGGCTTGGGCGAGAAGCCGGGCCAGTACCGGGTACTCGCTGAACAACCGGACGAGTCCGGCCGGGGTGGACTGCTGCCGCACGAAGTCCGCGAAGCGCTCTTCAGGCGTCTCGCCCTGAAGAGCCCCGGCCTTGCGGGCTCGATGCAGTTCGAGGACCAGCGTGCGAACCGAGAGGTTGAACAGATGCTGGTCGAGTTGAGCCGCGAAGTCGGTGCGGAGTGCCTCGACGTCGGCGCCGGAGAGGTCACCGGGGACCGCTTCGCGGGACGCGGCGTCGACGAAGGACCTGAAGACCCCGGCGAAGGCGACACGCCAGTCACCGACTGGGGGGCGCCTCGGCAGTGGCGCGGTGACGGCGCGTTCGACGACGCCGGCCCATGCGGGCTTGGCGGCTTTCCGTTCGCGCGGGGTCTGGCCGTGCACCCACCACCGTGGCGGCAGGGACGTCGCCGTTGGCTGGGGCGTCACGTCGTTCATGCTGTCAGCCGGGCCGCATCCGCACATGGGGGCGGAACCCCCACATTCAGCGCACGCACGAAGATGCCCGGAGAGTGACGATCTCGCGGTGGACCGCTACGTTGTGATCACGGCGGAAGAACCGGCCAAGGAGAGTGGATGGCTCTGACGGACGCGGTCGTGGAAACGCGGCTGCCCGCGAAAGACCTCGACCGGGCACGGCGCTGGTACGCGGAGAAGCTCGGTCTCGAACCCGTCGACGAACGCCCCGGCGGTCTGCGTTACCGCTGCGGATCGACGGTGTTCTGCCTGTTCGCTTCGGCCGGCGCCTCGGATGGTTCCTTCACCCAGGTGAGTTTCGTGGTCGCCGACATCGAAGCCGAGGTCGCGGATCTGCGCGCCCGCGGGGTCGTATTCGAGGAGTACGACTTCCCGGGCTTCCGCACGGTGAACGGGATCGTCGACATCGGCAACAACTATCCGAGTCGCGGGACCGGGGAACGCGGGGCGTTCTTCCGTGACAGCGAGGGCAACATGATCTCGCTCGGTCAGCCTGTCGGGGCACCGGGACCGGCGCGTCCGTAGCCGGGAAACGACGGTGTTCCGCTCGTCCCGGCCAGGTCCTGGGAACGGCATGATGGGCGGGTGACCACGCCGCCGTCCGCTCCCGGCCCGCTCGATCCGGTCCTTCCGTCGACGTCGCCGCCGATGTCGGTGCTGGTGTACCGGCCGCAGGCGGAACCGCCGGGTGAACTGCCGGTGCTGTCGAACCGGACGATCGTCTGGGCCGCGGTGACATTGATCGTGCTCGGTGCCGGGGTCGCCGCCGGGCTGCTGCTGGCCTTCGGCGACGGTGGGCACGCCGGTCGGCTGGACGCCATCAAGACGGCGGGCACGATCGTGCTCGGTACCGGTGGCGCGGCGGCGTTGTGGCTGACCGCGCGCAGGCAGCGTACTTCGGAGCTGAGCCTGAACCAGGTGCGTGCGGCGCACGCCGCGACCGTCGCGGACGCCGAGGCTCGCCGGATCACCGACCTGTACGGCAAGGCGGCCGACCAGCTCGGGTCGGCACAGGCACCGGTCCGGCTGGCCGGGCTGTACGCGCTGGAACGGCTCGCGCAGGACAACCCCGCGCAGCGGCAGACCATCGTCGATCTGCTGTGCGCGTACCTGCGGATGCCTTACGAGCCGCCATCCGGTGAACCGGCACGACGACCTGTGGCGCGAAGCTCCGGAGTGCCGCGACCGCTGTTGGGCACCGCTGCCCGGAAGCGGGCCACGCTGCGGTTGGCGCCGCCTTCGCCGCGCCCTGACGTCCCGGCCGGCGCGTCGACGGAAGCGGAGCAGGAGCGCCAGGTCCGGCGGACCGCGCAGGTCATCCTGTTCCGCCATCTCAAGACCGGCCCCGAGGAGAAGCCGGTCGACACCTTCTGGTCCGCCATCAGCCTCGACCTCACCGGCGCCCTGCTCGGCCCTGCCGATCTGATCGGGTGCCGGGTGGACGCGGCCGACTTCACCGGCGCCACCTTCACCGGCGACGTTTGGTTCGGCAGCGCGCACTTCGGGTTGAACGCCGTGTTCACCGGAGTACGGTTCGCGGGCGAAGTCAGCTTCGCCGAAGCGCGGTTCGACCACGACGCCGGTTTCGACGGGGCGACGTTCGACAAGTACGCCCGGTTCGGCGGCGCCGAGTTCAGGGGACGGACGACCTTCGGGCGCGCGCACTTCCGCTCGCGCACGGTCTTCACCGGCGCGAACTTCGACGGCGACGCCTATTTCTCCGCGGCGCGTTTCGGTGACCGGGCCGAGTTCGGCAAGACGCGGTTCGCCGGTCGAGGAGTGTTCGCCAACGCGAGCTTTGCCGATGACACCTACTTCTCCGCCGCTGAGTTCACCCTTGAAGCCAACTTCCTTGACGCTCGGTTCGAGGGGGCCGTCACCCAGTTCGCCGATGCGACGCTCGCCGAGGCCGGTTTCCACGCGACCGAGTTCGGCGGGGAGACCGGTTTCACCACCACCAGGTTCACCGGTGAGGCCACGTTCGGCATGGCGAAGTTCGGCAAAGGTGTGGAGTTCACCCGCGCCCGGTTCGATGGCGAGGCCGGCTTCGGTGGTGCCCGGTTCACCGGGCTCGCCGTGTTCGACGAGGCGACGTTCGCCGGGGACACCCGATTCCACGAATGCCACTTCGAGCAGACGGCCGAGTTCCGGCGGACCCGATTCGCCGCGGACGTGTGGTTCGACAGTGCGGAGTTCGTCGAAGTAGCGGGTTTCACCGAAGCGCTGTTCGACGGGCGAGCACAGCTGGTCGGGACGAGGTTCGGTGACGTCTGCGGTTTCCGCCGCGCCCGCTTCGAGCGGGACGTCATCTTCAAGTACATACGCTTCGGTGGCCCGGTTTCGTTCACCGACGCGCACTTCGCGCGACCACCTCGTATCGAGACCGTGTGGGTCAGAGTGGACGGGCGGAAGCTCAGCGTGGACAGCACCTGGCCACCCGGAACCGAAGTCCGGGACGCCTACGAACGGCCCTATGTCGCCTCGGAGGGCCAGTGGGGAGTGCTTGTCCCGGTGCCGTCCGACGATGTGGCGGGATCACCGGATCGGTCGTGATCGAATCGAGCCGAGCGGGAAATGGTCGCCGGAAATTCACGGACACGGCGATCGCGGAATTGGACAGTTCACCCTCTGCGAAGGTAAAAAGCCAAGCAGTGCAACGTTTACCCTGTGTGGCTGATGCGTACGGGGGAAATGGGTCCGGCTCCTTGACAACGGCCCCGGTGGCGGAGTTACGTCTCTGGCTTGAATTCAGAGGAAAAAACGAGCTCTGAAATTGTTCATCGGGCCACAGGTAGGAATCGAGCCAAGCCACAGATGAAAGAAGACGAACCACTTCGACGCCGTCCTGCCGCCATGTACCGGAATCCCAGTACATGGCGGCTGCGCACCAAGATCTCCGTGGTGCTGTTGTTGCCCGTGCTCGTCGCGTTGCTGCTGGCGGGAGTTCGGGTGCAGGCCGAGCTGGCCAGAGCGGGCGGGCTCAGCGCCGTACGGGATCAAATGCCTGTTCTGCAGGGGATCGCCGAGCTCAGCGCGCTCGTCGACGACGAGATGATCCACGACGGCGGATCCGCGCAGACCAGTGCGGTGGACGCGAAAGCGGCGTCGGTGCGGCAGGACGCCGCTTTCGCGCAGCTCGCGCCAGAGACCGCTCGGGCGCTGGAGACCGAGCTGGGGAAGCTGGCCGGGCTGCGCCAGGAAACCGGTTCGCCCGCCGTCAAAACCGGTGGCTACCACGATTTCATCTTCGCGCTGAGCGAAGTGGTCCCCGGGGTGGTCGGACAGGCGGGCAGCCCGGATCTCGACGCCTCGGCAGGCATCGCCAGTGCACTCGTGCAGCTGCGGACCAGTCTCGCGGTGCAGGAGGCGCTGTCCAGGCAGCCACAGGACGCGTCGATCGCGGTCGCCGCCGAGGAAACCGTGCTGATCGCCCAGATCCGCCGGTCGTTGCCGCCGGGGGCGGAGGCCGCGCGGTTCGCCGCGGCGACCGTTGCCGGCGCCGGGGGACCGGCGGCGAAACGCGCCGCGCTCGGGAATCTGCTGACCGAGCACATGAAGACGTTGTCCGACTCGGTCGGCTTCCAGACCAACCTGGCCCGTTCCGACGCTCTTCGCGACACCGCGCTCATCATCGCCTCGCTGCTCAGTGCCCTCGCCATCGCGCTCGCTGTGGCGCGGTCGCTGGTCGCGCCGATCCGTCGGCTGCACGCGGCCGCGATCGACGCCGCGCGCCACCGGCTGCCCGGCACGATCGAGCGGATCCGGGGTGGGGAAGAGATCGACTGGCAGGCGATCGAGACCCTCCCGGTCTACTCCGAGGAGGAGATCGGCCAGCTCGCCCGTGCCTTCGACGACATGCACCGGCAAGCCGTCCGGCTGGCCGTCGGCGAGCAGGCGGAAATGCGCATCCAGGTCAGCGAGATGTTCATGACGCTGTCCCGCCGCAGCCAGTCGCTGGTGGAACTGCAGCTCTCGGTCATCGAAGACCTCGAAGCCGACGAGCAGGATCCGCAGCGGCTCGCCGAACTCTTCCAGATCGACCACATCGCCACCCGGCTGCGGCGCAACGGCGAGAACCTCCAGGTCCTCGCCGGCGGCCGCCCGGTGCGGCGGGAAACCGGGCCGGTCGCGACGGTCGAGCTGTTGCGGGCCGCGACCTCGGAGGTCAAGGACTACCAGCGGATCTCACTGGGGAACGCGCCGCGCGGGTCGGTGCAGTCCGAGGCCGCCGCCGACGTCGTGCACATCCTCGCCGAGCTGCTGGAGAACGCCATCCGCTCCTCGCCGCCGGAAGAGCAGGTCGTGCTCACCGCTGACCGCGGGTTCGACGGCGGGGTGCTGATCGAGGTCGTCGACGTCGGGCTCGGCATGGGCAGAGAGGACATCGAGGCGGCGAACGCCCGGCTGTCCGCCGGTGCCGCCGTGAGCCCGGAAACCACGCGCCGCATGGGACTGTTCGTGGTGAGCAGGCTCGCCGCGCCGCACGGGATCACCGTCCGGCTGCGGCCGACGACCACCCGGAACGCGAGTGCGGGCATCACCGCGAGCGTGCACGTTCCCGGTGTGCTCGTGCTGGTCGACCTGCCGCAGCGGCCCGGCCCCCCGGCCCGGCCCGCGATCAACGGCAGCGCCCGCCACGAGCTCGAACCCCGATGGCCCTCCGAGGAACCAGCGCCCTTCGACCCGGAGCTCACCCAGATGCCGACCCCGATCTTCGACCAGACGCTTTCGCACTGGTTCACCGACGAACCCGTCGCGGCCGCGACGGACCAGGCCCAGCACTGGGCCACCCCCGTCGACCAGGTCCGGCTGGCCGCGGAAGTCGCGGTCGGCGGTCTGGCCGACCTCGAATTCACCGAGTCCGGGCTGCCGACCCGGCAACCCGGCGCGCAGCTCGCCCCTGGCGCGGCCGCTCCGCGACGGTCGCAAGTGGAGGACACGTCGTTCCGCGATCCCGCCGCGGTGCGGAACAACCTTTCCCGGCACTACAGCGGCATGCGCGCGGCCCGCCATCGCGTGGCGAACGAACCGGCCGAATCGAAGGTGGAGAAGCGATGAACACCCGGCATGAAGGAGCGGATGTGATCGACCAGTCCCGGAACTGGCTGGTGTCGGCGTTCACTCAGGACGTTCCCGGAGTCGCGCACGCGGCGCTCGTCTCGGCGGACGGACTGCTCGTGGCGGCGAACGAAACGCTGCCACGGGACCGGGCAGACCAGCTCTCGGCGATCGCGTCCGGGCTGTCGAGCCTCGCGCTGGGCACGGCCGAGCTGTTCACCGCCGGCCGGGTCGTGCAGTCCGTCATCGAGATGGAGCAGGGCTTCCTGATGCTGATGAATGTCGGTGACGGCTCGAACCTGGTGGTGCTGGCCAACCCCGGCTGCGACATCGGGCTGGTGGGGTATGAGATGACGTTGCTGGTCGACCGGGTGGGGAAGATGGTCGAGACCCCGGTGCGGCGTGCGGCCTCACCGGGAGCCACCAGGTGAGTGAGGCCCGGCGACGTGAAGGCGGGCGGCACGCGGCTTCGCTGGCCCGCCCCTACGCGTGGACCGCCGGCCGGACCCGGCCGGCGGTCGACCTCCCGGTGGAAGCGCTGGTGGAGACGACCACCGAGGGACGTACGGCGCCCTACAGCCCCACCAACCCGCTGGCGGTGGTCACGCAGCTGTGCCTGCATCAGCGGTCGGTAGCGGAGATCGCGGCGCATCTGAGCGTGCCGCTGGGGGTGGCCAGGGTCCTGATCGGCGACCTGCTCACCACCGGGCAGGTTTCGGTACGGGACACGCTCACCGAAGACACCTCCTGGGACGAACGCAACGATCTGCTCGAAAGGGTCCTCAGTGGACTACGCGCACTCTGAACGACGGATCACCTCGGCCAAGATCGTGGTGGCAGGCGGGTTCGGCGCCGGCAAGACGACCTTCGTCGGCGCGGTCTCGGAAATACTCCCGCTGCGCACCGAAGCCATGATGACGACCGCGAGCGTCGGGGTCGACCGGATCGAGGCGGTGCCGGGGAAGATCGCCACCACCGTCGCGATGGACTTCGGCCGCCTCACCCTCGCCGACGACCTGGTGCTCTACGTGTTCGGCACCCCGGGCCAGCACCGGTTCTGGTTCATGTGGGACGACCTGGTCTGCGGCGCGGTCGCCGCGATCGTCCTGGTCGACACTCGCCGCCTCATGGACTGCTTCGCGTCGATCGACTTCTTCGAGTCGCGCGGTCTGCCGTTCCTGGTGGCCATCAACCAGTTCCAGGGCACCCGCCAGCACGCGCCCGAACAAGTGCGTGAGGCGCTCAAGATCCCGGCGGCGGTACAGGTGATCTCCTGTGACGCGCGCTCGCCGGAGTCGACGAAACAGACCCTCATCGCCGCGGCCGAGCACGCACTGGCCGAGTTGCACGCGCCGCATCAACGGAAAGCCTGACAGGAGCCCGGAAATGCCTATGGACCACGACGATTTCGCGATGGGCAACTGGCTTGTCGTGCTCGCGTACCTCACTTCGGTGGTGGGATGCGCGCTCGGGCTCGCCTGCACACTGCAGGCCCGGTCCACCACCGACCCGAGGAGCAGGCTGGGCTGGCTCGTGCTGGCCGCGGTATCCATCGGCGGGGTCGGCATCTGGGTCATGCACTTCATCGCGATGCTGGGTTTTTCGACGCCAGGCCTGCCGGTGCGCTACGACATCCTCCGCACGACGTTGTCCGCGGTCGTTTCGGTGGCCGCGGTCTTCCTCGGCCTGCTGGTGTTCGGGGTTCGCAACCGGTTCGCGTGGCGGCGGCTGCTGCTCGGCGGGCTGCTCACCGGGCTCGCGGTCAACGGCATGCACTACACCGGGATGTGGGCGGTGCAGGTCAAGGGGAGCATCGGCTACGACGTCCCGATGGTGGCGCTCTCGGTGCTCATCGCGGTCGTCGCCGCGACCGCCGCGCTGTGGTTCACCGTCGGACTGGACAAGCTCCTGCCCCGGCTGGCGGCGGGGCTGGTGATGGGCGCGGCGGTCACCGGCATGCACTACACCGGGATGGCGGCGGTGAACCTGCATCTGGACCCGGCGGCGGCGGATCCGCCGGGGGTGGAGGTCTTCTCCTTCCTGTTCCCGGTTTTCGTGCTGGCCACGCTGGCGCTGGCGGTGCCGATCTGCGCGGTCCTGATGGTTTCGGCGAGCACCGAGTCGCCACGCCCGGCCACCCAGTCGGCAGGAACTTCGCCGCCGGCTTGACGAATACCGTAGGGACACGGCTGAACCCACGCCACGGGATCACCGCAGGTCACCGGGTGCGGGCGCGGACGTGGATCCTCTCGCCTTGCTTGCCGAAGAGGCTGAGGACCTCGACGCCCTCGGGGCCGGCGGCGCCGAACCAGTGCGGTGTCCGGCAGTCGAACTCGGCTGCCTCTCCGGGGCCCATGACGACGTCCTGGTCGCCGAGCACGAGCCGAAGCCTGCCCCGGAGGACGTAAAGCCATTCGTATCCGGTGTGGGTGCGCGGGTGGGGTGCCTCGTCGTCGGGCGGGATGGTCATCTTGTAGGCGCGTGGCTCGCCCTGGTGCCGGGTGAGCGGGATGAGGACTCGCCCGTTCGGGGGCAGCGGTGGCTCCAGCACCCTCGGTGAGGAGACGATCTCGTCGACGCGCAGGCCCAGCGTGGCGATGACCGGCAGGATCAGTTCGAGGCTGGGCTTGCGCTGTCCGGATTCGAGGCGGGACAGGGTGCTGGTGGAGATGCCGGTGGCGCGGCTGAGCTCGACCAGCGTCGTCCCCTTCTTCTCCCGGGCGCGACGCAGCCGGGGAGCGATCAGCTCGATCGCCGCGGTGACGGCGGGTTGTGTCTCCATGAGGCCAGATCACCAGCTCGTCCCGGTTTCGGCAACTTTCTTTGCTGAAACAGCCAGATCCGGCCGATGCTGGCGCCATGATCGAAACCAACCGGCTCCCCGCCGGCGTCTATCTCCTCGCTTTCAGCCTCTTCGCGATGGGGAGCGCCGAGTTCCTGATGGCCGGGGTCCTGCCCTCGGTCGCCACGGACCTCGGCGTGTCCCTCTCGTCGGCGGGCGCGCTCATCACCGCGTTCGCCCTCGGTGTCGTCCTCGGCGGCCCGCCGTTCGCCGTGCTCAGCTTGAAGTGGCCACGACGCACCGCGCTGATGACCACACAGGCCGTTTTCGCCGCCGCCATCGCGACGGGCCTGCTCGCCGACGACTACTGGATCCTGCTGGTGACCAGGTTCGTCGCCGGTCTCGCCTACGCCGGCTTCTTCGCCGTCGCCGCCGTGACCGCGATCAGCCTGGTGACCCCCGACCGCAACGCCCGCGCCTCCGGCGTCGTCGTCGCCGGACTCAGTGTCGCCATGGTCGCCGGAGGCCCCACCGGCACCTTGCTCAGCAACCTGACGGACTGGACCGGCGGCTTCTGGGGCGTCGTCGCGCTCACCCTGCTGGGCGTGGTCGCCTGCGCTTCCGGCCTGCCCGCCACCGCGGTGACAGCGGAACCCAGCCTCGCGGCGGAACTGCGCGCGATGCGGACACCACGCCTCTGGGTTGTCTACGCGATCACGATCCTGAGCACCGCCGCCTACATGGTGTCCTTCAACTACCTGGCCGCGGTCCTCGCCGACGTCACCCGCGTTCCCGCCGTCTGGATTCCCGCGGTACTCGCGCTTTTCGGCATCGGCGCCTTCTTCGGCCTCTCCGTCGGGGGCCGGATCTCCGACCGGCGGCCCCACCACGCGCTGCTCGGCGGGGCGCTCGGGATCGCCCTGTTCTCGGCCCTGCTCGCCGTCTTCGCCGCGTCCGCCTGGCTCGTCGTGCCCTTGGTGTTCCTGCTGGGCGTCGCGGCTTTCGTGCTGAACCCGGCGCTCTACGGACGAGTCTTCGCGATCGCCGCTTCCGCGCCGACGCTGGCCGGTGCCACCACGGTGTCGGCCTTCCAACTGGGCATCAGTCTCACTCCCGCCTTCGCCGCCGGCGTGCTGAACCTGGGCGCCTCGGTCACCGCGGTGTTCTGGATCGGCGCGGCACTGGCGCTGGTCACGATCCCGTTGGTGATCCTCGATCGCTCACCGCGTCACGACCTCGCCGCGGCACCAAGGCGGTCGTGACTCGACCTACCCTTCGTCCTCAGAGGACAGTAAGCCCTTTTTCTCGGCTCGGGCCACCACCTTCTTGACGAACTCGATCGAACCGCAGTCCTGGTCGAGCAGCGCGTTGCGGCGGGTGGCCCAGGCCGTGCCCAGTTCCTGCCGGACCTTCTCGCTCACGTCAGTACGCGCTGGGTTGAGAATCGTCTGCTCTTCTTCGCCGATGTGATGCATCAGCGCCTCGGCCAATTTCTCGACCGCGTCATCGAACTTCTGCGTGTCGGTGCCCTTGCATTCCAGCAGGTCCAACAGCGCCTGGTTACCCTCGGCGTGTTCTTCCTCGCCGTGTTCCTGCTCATGCTTGTCGATGGCGTCCTTGCGCCGCAGCGCGGGGTAGACATCCTGTTCTTCGGCCTCGCCGTGCGCGATCAGTGCCGCTGACAAGGCGGCTCGGGCACCCGCGCGGTCCGCAGTAGCGTCCCGCAGATCACGGAGAAGCTGTTCGAACAGACGGTGATCGTCCAGGATCAGGTCGACGACGTCACCAGCGACAGGACGGGGAATCTTCAGCGCGGTCATGCGTCGAGGATTCCCGCGCCGCTGCGGTCCGGCAACTCGAGTGAGCGTGACGGCGGGCGCGGGGACGAAGGTGTGGTTCGCCTCTCGCTCCCCGCCGTCACGTCAGACGTGGTCGGGATCAGAGGTTCGCCGAGTAGTGGGAGCTGAGTGTGTTGTCGCAGCCGTAGGCGGAGAGGTCGCTGATCGAGCTGTACGCCTCAACGGTGATGCATTTGTCCCTGATGTTCGCGCCGGAGTTCCGGTAGAAGTTGATCGGGTGGCTGCTGCGGTTGTGGATCGAGCTGACCGTGTCGTTGACGCTGCCGCCGTTGTCGTAGATTTCGTACTGGTAGTTGAGCTTCACCAGATCGAACTGCGCGAGGCCGCCATCGAAGTTGCCGTGCTCCCACACACAGACATTGCCGGCCTGGCACCTGTACGGGTCGCCCGCCTGCGTGGCCGAAGCCGACGGAGCCAGCAGCGTGCCGGTGGCCACTGCCGCACCGGCGAGGACCACGAGACTCTTCGTTAGGTTCATGCCGCGGAGTATGACCTGTCGTTCTGTCATTGCGCTGTCGCTTCCGGCGAAGCCCGGATTTCGACCTTCGGTACGACATGGCCATTTTGACGGGTTTCCAGGCTGGTGAAAGGTTGCCGTAAGCCTTCTCTTGAAATTCGAAAGCATTGTGGACGCGTCATTCTTTTGACCTACTCCCATCGAAGTCGGCTGTTTGCAGCTATAACATCCGCCACTGTCGCCGTGTTATGACCTGCGAGAAACGGACGACCGGTCTTTCGTACTTATGGAGGTACCAGTGAAAAGTGTGCCGCACTAGGTTTCAAACCTGTCGCCCTGTCAGAACGCCTTGCCTGGCAAGCAGTTCCGCGCCCCGCCGTATGCTCGACCGCGTTTGCGGTGATTCGCGGCGGGCTGACTGTCCGAATGTGAAAACGGCTGGCGTGTCGATCCGCTAAGGAAAATGGTGAATTCTTCCCCGAGTCTCGATGTCAGCCTGGACCGGTTTATACCGAAGGCGCGAAGCAAGGGACTGGTCATACGAAAGTACGGTGGCTCGTCGCTGGCCACGCCGGCATTGGTGAACGACGTCGCCGACGAGGTGGCCGAGATCGCCGAAGCGGGAGCGGGGGTGGTCCTGGTCGTGTCGGCGATGGGGGACACCACCGACCGGCTGATCGCGTTGGCCGGAGAGTTCGCCGAACCACCCGCTCCCCGTGAGCTCGACCAGCTGATGGCCACCGGGGAACAGGTCTCCGCGGCGGTGCTCGCCATGGCGCTCACCGCGCGTGGGGTCGAGGCGGTCTCGTTGACCGGTGACCAGGCGGGGATCGAGGTGAGCGGCGAACCGGGAGCGGCGACCATCGTGCGGGTCGATCCAGGCAAGATCGTCGCACGCCTGCGTTCCGCGCAGGTCGTGGTGGTCGCCGGGTTCCAGGGTCGGGACGCCGACGGCGAACTGTTGACACTGGGCCGGGGTGGTTCCGACACCACCGCGGTGGCGCTCGCGGCAGCGCTCGGCGGCGCCGAATGCGAGATCCGCACCGACGTCCACGGTGTCCGCACGGCCGACCCCAGGATCGTCCCGGACACCCGGCCGGTCCGGAAAATCTCCTACGACACCATGGCCGAGCTCGCCGGCCTCGGGGCCCGCGTGCTGCATCCCCGGTCAGTCGAGCTCGCGCGCCGTCACGGGGTGGCGGTGCGGGTGGCGCACTCCTCGGAGCCTGGCCCCTCCACCGTCGTCGAGGCGGGAGAAGGTGCGCTGGAAGGAACTCCCCGCGTCGTCGGCATCGCGCACGAACGCGACGTGCGACTGGTCCGGGTCCAGGTTTCGCCTTCCGGCCCTGACCATTACGCCCGCCTGCTGGCGACGCTGGCGGGCTGCGGGGTGAGACCGGACAACCTGAGCTGGCCCGATCCCGGCGAGCTGCGGTTCACCGTCCGCGGTCCGGAGCCGCTCGGCCCGCCGATCGGCCGATTCGCGATGGAGCTGGATGCCCGTTCCACGGTTTTGGAGGAACTCGGTTCGGTTTCCGTGGTCGGCACCGCGCTGCTCGAACCGCCCGGCTTCCTGCCCGAGTTGCTGCGGGTCCTCGCCGACCACCGGGTCACGGTGCCGTCGATGACGACGTCGCAGTCGCGTTTGACCGCCGTGATCCCCGCCGACGCCGTCGACACGATCGTCCGTGCCCTGCACGACTCCTTCGGCTTGGCGGAGGACGGGCGATGAGCCCGTACGGACAGCCGTCGGGGCAGTTCACCACCGATGGCCTGGTCCTGACGTGTGACAACCACGAACAGCGGATTCGCTGGCAGGCGGGCGATCGGCTGGAGCGGTTGTACGAGCGACTCTGCGACCGGTTGCGTGCCGTCGGTCTCGGTGATCGTCTCGCGGTGGACGCGGGGGACACGAAGCTCACCTTCGCCGGGTTGGATGAGCGGGCCAATCGGCTCGCCCGGCATCTGCGAGCGCGCGGGGTGCGGCCCGGCGACCGGATCGGGCTGTTGTTCGACGAACCGGTCCATTCCTACGTCGCGATGTTGGCCGTGCTCAAGGTCAACGCGGCGTATGTGCCCTTGGACGCGGGGTTTCCGGACGACCGGCTCGCCTGGATCGTCCAGGACGCCGGCGTCCGGCTGGTGGTGTCGAACTCCGCCCTGCGCGACCGGTTCGAGCCGGGCAGTGTCGGCGTGCTCTGCCTCGACGAGGACTCGGACCGGATCGCCGCGTTGCCGGGCGGCCGGCTCAGCGTGGCCGAGAAAGGCACACCGGCGGACGAACTCTGTTACGTCGTCTACACGTCCGGCTCGACCGGCCGCCCGAAAGG
This sequence comes from Amycolatopsis sp. NPDC033938, assembly GCF_055575975.1. Taxonomy (NCBI): domain Bacteria; kingdom Bacillati; phylum Actinomycetota; class Actinomycetes; order Pseudonocardiales; family Pseudonocardiaceae; genus Amycolatopsis; species Amycolatopsis sp. NPDC033938. The sequence continues at coordinate 76,438 of NZ_JBVIRO010000026.1, read as the reverse complement.
GGTGACGATCGACCACGCCTCGATCTGCAACTTCGTCCGCGTCGCGGCCGAGGTCTACGGTATCCAGGGCACCGATCGGGTCTACCAGGGCATGACGATCGCGTTCGACTTCTCGGTCGAGGAGATCTGGGTACCGTTGCTGTGCGGCGCGACGCTCGTACCGAAACCCCGCGGCGGCGCCCTCGTCGGCCACGACCTGCTCGAATTCCTGCGAGAGAACCGGGTCACCGCGTTGTGTTGCGTCCCGACCCTGCTGGCCAGCCTCGACGAAGATCTGCCTCTGTTGCGGTTCCTGCTGGTGTCCGGCGAAGCGTGCCCTGAAGACCTCGTACGCCGTTGGCACCGCGCGGACAGGCGATTCCTGAACGTCTACGGCCCGACGGAAGCCACGGTCACCGCGACGTGGTCGGTGTTGCGACCGGATCGGCCGGTGACCATCGGGGTGCCCCTGCCCACCTATTCGGTCGTCATTCTCGATCCGGACGAGCCCAGGGCACTGGCCGCGGGCGAACTGGGGGAGATCGGCATCGCCGGGATCGGACTCGCCGGTGGCTACCTGAACCGCCCCGACCTGACCGAGCGCGCGTTCATCCCGGACTTCCTCGGCATCGGGAACAACCCGTCCCGCCGCATCTACCGCACCGGCGATCTGGGCCGGATCACCCCGGACGGGGAGATCGAATACCACGGCCGCGCCGACACGCAGGTGAAGATCCGCGGCTACCGAGTGGAACTCACCGAGATCGAATCGGTTCTGCTGCAGATCCCCGGAATCGCGCAGGCGGTGGTCGAGACCCACCGGCCGGAGCCCGGCGCGACCGAACTCGTCGCCTACTACAGCCTGCGCCGCGACAAGGCCGAGATCGACCCCGGAGAACTCCGCCGCCGCCTGGCGGAACTGCTGCCGGGCTACATGGTGCCCGCCTATCTCGAACGGCTCGACCGTATCCCGCTGACCCCGGCGGGCAAAGCCGATCGCAAACATCTTCCGGCACCCAGTGGCCCGCGAAGAGCGGGGAACGACGTCGAATACGTGGCGCCGGCGACTGAGACCGAACTCCACCTGGCGGAGTCGTTGAGCCGGGTCCTCGGGATCGAGCGGATCTCCGCGACGGCGCATTTCTTCGACGACTACGGCGCCGACTCCCTGCTGCTGGCCAAGTTCTGCGCCCTGGTCCGCGAGCGCGGCGACGTCGGCCCGCTGTCGGCGAGGGACGTTTACCTCAATCCCACCGTTCGCGGTCTCGCGGAGTCGATTCCCGCCGGGGGCCGGGCCACGGCCGCTCGTGCCGAGAAGCCGCGCCGGGCGTCCACCACCTCGTATGTCCTCTGCGGAGGGTTCCAGCTCTTGGCGTTCCTCGCCTACGCCGCCGGTTCGGGCTGGATCCTGGACACGGGCTTCACCTGGATCGACGCTGCGACAGGCTTTGTGGAGGGCTACGCACGCGCTGTCGGACTCGGGCTCGTCGTCTTCGTCGTTCTCTCCGTGGTGCCGGTCCTGGCGAAGTGGGTGATCGTCGGCCGGTGGAAACCGGGGGAGATCCCGCTGTGGGGTTTCGGCTACCTGCGCTTTTGGACGGTCAAAACACTGATCCGGTTCAGTCCACTGATGCTGTTCGTCGGTACGCCGCTCTACTCGTGGTACCTGCGGGCACTCGGTGCGGACATCGGCAAGGGGGCCGTGATCCTGTCCCGGAATCCGCCGGTCTGCACTGATCTGCTCCGGCTCGGCGCCGGAGCGGTCATCCGGAAGGACGCCTACTTCTCGTGCTACCGCGCCAGGGCAGGCAGCATCCAGACCGGCCGGGTCACCCTCGGCGACAACGCCTTCGTCGGGGAGATGACCGTGCTCGACATCGGCACGGCGCTCGGTGACGACGCGCAGCTCGGCCATTCATCGTCCCTGAACACCGGGCAGACAGTCCCAGATGGCGAACGCTGGCACGGATCGCCCGCCCGTCCCTCCACTGTGGACTATCGAGCGCTGGCCACGGTCGCGCGGCGCGGGCTCAGGCCGTTCGCCTTCTGCGTGTCCAGTCTGCTGCTCCTGCTGCTGGTGACGCTACCCGTGACGATGGGCGGAGCAGGCCTGTTCGTCGATCGGTGGTCCACGTCGACGGCGGACTTCACGAGCTGGGTGTTCTACCGCGGCCAGATCGCCGATTCGGCGCTGCTCTACTTCGGCGCCTTGCTCGCCGGGCTGGCGGTCGTCCTCACGATCCCCCGCCTGCTCGGGCACTGTCTCCGGCCGGAGAAGGTGTACCCGCTCTACGGCAGGCATTACGCGATCCAGCGGCTGATCGCGCGGCTGACCAACCTGCGGGCGTTCACCTATCTGTTCGGTGACAGCAGCTACATCGTCCACTACCTGCGCGCGCTGGGGTACGACCTGTCGAAGATCCAGCAGACGGGCTCCAACTTCGGGGTCGAGGTCAAGCACGAGACACCGTTCCTCAGCACGGTCGGCACCGGGACGATGGTCTCGGACGGCCTTTCGCTGCTCAACGCGGACTTCTCCGCCTCGTCGTTCCGCCTGCGCCGGACCTCCGTCGCGCCACAGGCTTTTCTGGGCAACGAAATCGCCTTCCCGCCGGACGCGCGGATCGGCCGGAACTGCCTGCTGGCCACCAAGGTCCTCGTCCCGCTGGACGGGCCGGTCCGGGAGAACGTCGGGCTGCTCGGGTCACCCGCGTTCGAGATACCCAGGACCGTCCGCCGGGACACCGGCTTCGAGCACCTCGGGACCGGGGACGCCCTGAGCCGGGGCCTGCGGGCGAAGAACCGCCACAACACCGTCACGATCCTTCTCTACCTGCTGGTGCACTGGCTGCAGTTGCTCGGCGTCCTGCTGATCGGCACGGCGGCCGGTGTCCTGCACGAGCGGTTCGGCTCGCTCGCCGTCGGTGGCGGCATCGTGGCGACGCTGGTGTTCTCGGTCGCGTTCCTCATGCTGGCGGAACTCGCCGTGCAGGGTTTCCGGGCGCTCCGCCCGCGGTTCTGCTCGATCTACGATCCGGCGTTCTGGCGGCACGAACGGTTCTGGAAGCTCAGCCCCGCCCGTTATCTCGCGTTGTTCGACGGAACTCCGTTCAAACCCTTCCTGCTGCGCTGTCTCGGCATCCGGATCGGCCGCCGGGTCTTCGACGACGGATGCGCGATCCCGGAACGGTCCTTGGTGAGCATCGGCGACGACTGCGTGCTCAACCAGCACACCGTCGTGCAAGGACATTCGCTCGAGGACGGCACGTTCAAATCCGACCACGTCACCATCGGCGCAGGATGCACACTCGGCACCGGCGCCTTCGTCCACTATGGAGTGACGATGGGGGAGGAGGCGATCGCCGAAGCGGACGCCTTCCTGATGAAGGGCACGGCGGTGCCGGCTGGAACCCGCTGGCACGCCAATCCGGCGATCGAGCTCGGCACGGCGGAAGAGAGCACCACGACAAGGAGGCTGCCATGACGCACACCCCCACGGCGAGACCGGCACTGGCGCCTCACGTCGAGGGCGTCCTGCCGGGCCCGCGCTCGGCCGAGTACCTCGAACACCAGCGACAGTGGGAATCCAGCGCACGAGCGTATCCGCGCCACCTGCCCATCGCGATCGCCGGTGGAGAGGGAAGCTATCTGTGGGACATGGACGGGAACGTCTTCCTCGACTTCCTGGCGGGCGCGGGAGTGCTCTCCCTCGGCCACAATCATCCCGAACTGGTGCACGCGGCCACCGAACAACTGCGTGTGCTCACCCACGGACTGGACTTCCCGACCCCGGCGAAACGCGAGTTCGTCGACGCCCAGCTGTCCATGTTGCCGCCGGATCTGCGCTCGCGGATGCGGATGCACTTCTGCGGCCCCGGCGGGGCCAACGCCGTGGACGCCGCGATCAAACTCTGCAAGACCGCGACCGGCCGTGGTGACCTGGTGTCCTTCCAAGGCGGCTTCCACGGCTCGAGCCACGCCGCGATGGCGTTGACCGGCCTCGTCTCCCAGAAGCGGCCGATCGCCAACGGGATGCCCGGCGTGCATTTCTTCCCGTACTCCTACTGCGCCCGGTGCCCGGTGGGGCTCTCGCCGGACACCTGCGAGACCAACTGCGTTGGCTTGCTGGAGCGCTCGCTGCGGGATCCGAACGGCGGTATTCCCCTTCCCGCCGCGGTGATCCTGGAAATGGTGCAGGGTGAAGGCGGGATCATCCCGGCGGCCCGAGACTTCGTCCGGCGTGTCCGCGCGCTGACCGCGGAGCTGGACATTCCGCTCGTCGTGGACGAGGTGCAGACCGGGTGTGGCCGCACCGGAACCTGGTTCGCGTTCGAGCAGTACGACATCGAACCGGACGTGATCATCGCCTCGAAGGCGTTGAGCGGGATGGGGCTTCCGGTGGCGGTGATCTTCTACGACCGGCGCCTGGACGGCTGGGCGCCCGGTGCGCACACCGGCACGTTCCGGGGCAATCAGGCCGCGTTCGCCGCGGGCGCGGCGGCCGTCCACGTCGTGCGGCGCGACGACGTGCTGGGCAATGTCCGGCAGCGTGGACGTCAACTCGAACAACGGCTCGGCGCCTTGCGCGCTCACGACTGGGTCCGTGAGGTTCGCGGTCTCGGCTTGATGTGGGGAATCGAGCTGAGCGACCCGAGTGACGGCCGCGCGGTGGGTGGCTACGCCCGCGCCGTGCAGGCGTACGCGTTGCAGCAAGGATTGATCGTCGAACTCGGCGGCCGCGACGACAGCGTGATCCGGTTGATGCCACCGCTCACCGTGACGGCCGAGGAAGTCGAATTCGCCTGCGAAACCCTGCTCGGCGCGATCGAGCGAGTCCGATTCTCGGTCACCACGAGATGTGGGTGATACCCGCGGGTATCACCCACATCTTCGGCGGCGAGTGACCTGCGAACCGGTCACTTTGCGACCACGCGAGTCGGCCGGCTTGTCTTCGCCTCGGGATCAGGATGTGCTGCAGCTGACGCTGGGCCAGTTCCAGTTTCCGTTGTGCTGGATGGTGACACCCCAGTTGGAGCCGTTGCCGTTGGGTTTGGCGACGAGGACCTGACTGCTGGGCCAGGTGCCGTTGATGTTCCAGGTGGCACTGATCCTCGCGGGGCTCGGAACGGTCATGGTGACCGTCCAGGTGGAGGAGCCGCTGACCGAAACGTTCAGGTTGTACCGGTCGCTCCAGGCCTGCCCCGCCGAAAGCGTGGCGGTGCAACCGCCCCCGCCCGGAGTCGTGGGTGTGGTCGGGGTGGTGGGTGTGGTGGGATTCGTCGGGGTGGTGGGTGTCGTGGTCGGGCTTCCGGCGTTGAGTGCGTTCAACACCGAGTTGTAGGCGGCCTTCTTGTTGCCGTTGCCGTCGAACAGGAGAGGACTCTCACTGGCACGCCAGGAGTCGCTGTCACGCACGCCCCACACGGTGATGCCGACGCAGCGCGCGACGTTCAGGCAAGCCTGAGTCAGCGCCGTGTACTGCGAGGTGGAAGCGTTCGTGACGTCGACCTCGGTGAGCGCCACGTCGACGCCGAGCGCCGCGAAGCTGGAGATCGTGGTCTGGAAGTTGCTCGGGACCGAACTGCCGCCGGTGAAGTGGGCCTGCAGGCCAACACAGTCGATCGGCACGCCGCGGGCCTTGAAGTCCCGCACCATGTTGTACACGCCCTGCGTCTTGCCGTAGTTCCAGTTGTCTATGTTGTAGTCGTTGTAGCAGAGCTTGACCGACGGGTCGGCCGCACGCGCCGTCCGGAACGCGACCTCGATCCAGTCGTTGCCCGTGCCCTGCAGATTCGACGAACGGCGGCTGCCGTCTTCGTTGAAGGCTTCGTTGACCACGTCCCAGTGCGCGAGTTTGCCTTGGTAATGCGCCATGACCTTCTGGATGTGGTTGATCATCGCGCTGCGGAGGGCGCTGCCGTTCATATTCTGCATCCACCCCGGCTGCTGCGCGTGCCAGGCGAGAGTGTGACCACGGACCCGCAGCCCACGGCTGACCGCCCAGTTGTAGATCTGGTCGCCAGCCGAGAAGTTGAACTGGTTCTGGTTGGGCTCGGTCGCGTCGGGCTTCATCTCGTTCTCGGCCGTCACCATGTTGAACTCGCGTGCCGCGATCGTGGTGTAGGCCGAGTCGCCGAGCCTCCCGCCGGCGATCGCGGTGCCGAAGTACCGGCCGGACTGCGCGGCCGCCTCGCCCAGCGTGCCGGCCGCGGCGTCAGCGCCCGGTGCCGTCACCAGCACGGCGGCCGTGGCGGCCACACTGGCCACTCCCGCCAGTATCCGCGCGGCCGATGACCGCCACCACCGCCTGCCGTGCAGGTCCGACGAACTTCTTGCCATCCGTGGTCTCCTCCCGGGCGCCGCCCAGGGGATGCCCACCTCGGGACATGTCCCCGCCGGCGAGGCCGGCACCGGGAACCAAGTCTTCGGTGACCTGGACGAAATCGATGATGTTCACCTACTGCGAGCAGCAGAACACGGCGCGACGTCACCGGGCAAAGAGTTTCGAGGAACTTTCGGTCCTCGTCCGCCTCGGGGCGGGAACCGGCTTCATGATCCACAATGGACGCTTCTCGTGCCGCGCGGCGGCGCCGGGACGAAGAGGTGATGCCGATGACGATCGGACGCGCCGATCCGTTGACGCGTTTTGGGTTCCACCACTAAGGCGGCCCGGCGGCTGCAGGCGTGGTTCTGCCACCGCTGCGGTGGAGTGGTGCCGCTGGACGAGGTTCTGATGCGCGTGAAGGCCCCCTTCCCTCGGCTCAGCCGAGGGAAGGGGGCCTTCACGCGCAAAGACGCCACCGTACCTACGCCTGGCCGCACAAGGATCACGACCGGTGGACCGGCGACCGAGCGGGGAAGATTCCGGACACTCAACGACCGGAATCCTCCCCACCCGACCACACCGGCACCCACACAAGCCCCACACCAGTAGGTAAGCAAACGCGAGCCCCTCAAAGGGGCTTTCGCGACACGAGCAGCGGGCGCAGACCGCGCCACATTCGTCTCGTACGGTGTCCCATGTGGACAGTCAAGAGCCGGGTGTGGTCCTGTGCGTGGAGCCGCTCTCAAGGTAGGGAAGGAGGCCTTCACGGACTTCCGAGGCTTCGGAGGTCTCCGGCCGGGTGTCCAAGGCGGCGACTCCCGCCCTCATGGCTCAGCCGAGGACGGTGAGCGCCCCGGGGACACAGGTGATGTCGATCGGCAGCCCGCCCAGCGGCTCACCGTCGGCGTCTTCGGGGTCCGCTCCCGGGCGGATCGGCATGCCGCCGCCGCAGAAGGGGATTGTTCACGATGTGGTCGAGGTGGCGGCAACAGGTCGGCCGGCTCCACCAATGGTAGGAATGCCTGGTGACCGAACCGAATTTGATCGAAGCAGCCGCCGAAGAGGCAGTCACGCTCACCAGTGAACTGATCCGCATCGACACCACCAACACGGGTGATCCCGACACGCTCGTCGGCGAACGCGCCGCGGCGGAGTACGTCGCCGAGAAGCTGACGGACGCGGGCTATGAGATCACCTATGTGGAGTCCGGCGGCAAGGACCGGCACAATGTGATCGTCCGGCTGCCGGGCGCCGATCCGTCGCGTGGCGGGCTCCTGATCCACGGTCATCTCGACGCCGTTCCCGCCGACGCCTCGGAGTGGTCGGTGCACCCGTTCTCCGGCGCGATCCAGGACGACTACGTCTGGGGCCGCGGTGCTGTCGACATGAAGGACATGTGCGGAATGGCGCTCGCGCTGGCCCGCCACTACAAGATCAACGGCATCGTGCCGCCGCGCGACCTTGTCTTCGCCTTCCTCGCCGACGAAGAGGCGGGCGGCAAGTACGGGGCGCAGTGGCTGGTCGAGAACCGCCCTGAGCTGTTCGAGGGAGTCACCGAGGCGATCAGCGAGGTCGGCGGCTTCTCGATCACGCTGAAGGACAACGTCCGCGCATACCTCATCGAGACGGCGGAAAAGGGCATCCGCTGGATGAAGCTGCGGGTGCGCGGCACCGCCGGACACGGCTCGATGATCCACCGCGACAACGCCGTCACCAAGCTGTCCGAGGCCGTCGCCCGGCTTGGCAACCACCGCTTCCCGCTGGTCATGACCGACTCCGTCCGCGAGTTCCTGGACGGCGTCACCGAGATCACCGGCTGGGACTTCCCCGAGGACGACATCGAGGGCTCCGTCGCCAAGCTCGGCAACATCTCCCGGATGATCGGCGCGACCCTGCGTGACACGGCGAATCCGACGATGCTCACCGCCGGGTACAAGTCGAACGTCATCCCGTCGGTCGCGGAAGCCTCGGTCGACTGCCGGATCCTTCCCGGCCGTCTCGAAGCGTTCAACGCCGAGCTGGAGGAGATCCTGGGGCCGGACATCGAGAAGGAGTGGATGGAGCTGCCACCGGTCGAGACGACGTTCGACGGCGCGCTCGTCGACGCGATGACCGCCGCGGTCCTCGCCGAGGATCCGGGCGCCCGCACGCTTCCGTACATGCTCTCCGGCGGCACGGACGCGAAGTCGTTCCAGTCGCTCGGGATCCGGAACTTCGGGTTCGCCCCGCTGCAGCTGCCCGCCGACCTCGACTTCTCGGCCCTGTTCCACGGGGTCGACGAGCGCGTCCCGGTCGACGCGCTGAAGTTCGGGGTGCGCGTGCTCGACCGCTTCCTGCGCTCGTCCTGATGCCGGGTCTGCTGGCCGCCGACGGAACACCCCTGCACTTCGAGCGCTGGGGTGATCCGTCGGCGCCGGTGACCGTGGTGCTCCTTCACGGGTACGCCCTCGACAGGCGGAGCTGGCGTGCCATCGCGCCGGTACTGGCCGAAGCGGGGGAGGAGCCGATCGCGGTGCTGGCCTATGACCAGCGTGGACACGGCGAATCCGGGGCCGTCCGGCCCGCGTCGGCGACCATGGGACACCTCGCCGATGATCTGGCGGAGATCCTGGACAAGGTGCTGCCCGAAGGCCGGATCGTCCTCGTCGGTCACGACATGGGCGGCCTCGCGATCCTGTCGCTCGCTCAACGCCACCCGGAGCTCTTCGCGGCCAGGGTCGCGGGTATCGGCCTGCTCGCCATGTCGGCCGGCGGCGTCACCCCGGACGCGATCTGGCCGAACGCGCTCGGGAAACTCGGCCGGGACCTGGAAATGGTCTTCGGGACGAAGCTGATCGGGCTGGTGCGGGAGCATACGAGCAAGGCGGTGACCGCCGGGCTGCGATGGTGGCTCTTCGGTGACGACCCGGTGCCCGGCGACGTCGAGCTGACGGTGCGGATGATCCGCGGCAACTGGCCGCAGACGGTGTCGGCCTTCCGTCCGGCGCTGGACGCCTACACACGGGAATCGGCGTTGTCGCAGGTCGGCCCGGTTCCGGTGACCGCGATCGTCGGCGAGCGCGACAAACTGGTGCCCATGGCCGACGTCGAGGAGCTGGCAGGCGCGGTGGAGAACGGGACGGCCGTGGTGCTGCCCGGGGTCGGGCACGTCGTCCCGCTGGAGGCGGCCCCGCAGGTGGTGCCCCGTCTGCTGGCGCTCGCCAATCAGGCCCGCCGACAATCCTGACGTCCTTGACAATTTCTCTTTTCGGTGGCACCTTCTTGCCATGTTCTCCGTTGCGGTGATCGAGGACGCGGAAGCGGCCGAAGTGTCGCTGGATCCCATCCGGGCCCGGCTGCTCGCCGAACTCGCCGAACCGGCGTCGGCCACGATGCTGGCCGGCCGGGTCGACCTGCCGAGACAGAAGGTGAACTACCATCTGCGCGCGCTGGAGAAGCACGGGCTGGTCGAGCTCGTCGAGGAGCGGCGCAAGGGCAACGTCACCGAACGGATGATGCGCGCGACGGCGTCTTCCTACGTGATCTCGCCTGCCGCGTTGTCCGCGGTGCAGCCCGACCCGGCCCAGTCGCCGGACCGGCTGTCCGCGCGCTGGCTGCTCGCGGTCGCCGGCAGGCTGGTGCGCGACGTCGGCCTGCTGATCACCGGTTCGGCCAAGGCGGGCAAACGCGTCGCGACCTTCGCGATCGACGGCGAGGTGCGGTTCTCCTCCGCTGCCGACAGGGCCGCGTTCGCCGAGGAGCTCACCATCGCGGTCACGAACCTGGTGAGCAAGTACCACGACGAAGGCGCCGAGCAGGGCCGCGACCACCGGATCGTGGTCGCCGTCCATCCGAGTGTCAAAACCGAGCCCGAGGAGCGCTGAGTGGGGCACGAATTCGAGATCACCGAACGCGCCGAGGTCGACGCGACACCGGAACAGATCTGGGACGCCATCGCCACCGGGCCAGGGATCACGTCGTGGTTCATGGGGCGCAACGAGGTCGACGGCGGCGTCGGCGGCACGGTGAAGACCGCGTTCGGCGGCTTCGAACCGGAGTTCGGGATCACGTCGTGGGATCCGCTGGAGCGCCTCGTCTATGGCACGGAGCCGGCGCCTGACGGGCGATTCGTCGCCTACGAGTTCCTGATCGAAGGCCGCTCCGGCGGCAGCACCGTGCTGAGGACCGTCACCAGCGGCTTCCTCCCCGGGGACGACTGGGAAGACGAGTTCGAGGCGATGACCGCCGGTGGCGAGCTGTTCTTCCGCACGCTGGTCGAGTACCTGAACACTTTCGCGGGGCGGAAAGTCGTGCCGGTGACGGTCTTCGGGCCGATGATCGCGGACTGGGACAGCGCGTGGCTGACCCTCGGCCGGGAACTCGGCCTGGCGGGCCGCCCGGAGACGGGGGACCGGGTCCGGCTGTCGACCGGGTCGATGTCCACTGTGGACGGCGAGGTTTACCTGGCGAACGCGCAGACCGTCGGGATCCGGACCGCGGACGCGTTCCTGCGGTTCGTGCGCGGCTTTCAGGGGCCGATGGTCGCGATGCATCACCTGTTCGGCGACGTCGACCCCGCGAGGCAGGACAAGATCTGGGCGGACTGGCTCGCCCGCGTGTTCAGGAGCAGCGTGTTCAGGAGCTGAAGGGGACTTTCCCCTCATCTCGTTCGGTGAAGGGCGCTTTCCCCGCATCGGATGCGGGGAAAGTCCCCTTCAGCTCAGGTGATCAGGCCGGGCAGGGGATGGGCGGTGCGCTTGCGGCGCAACCACACCCTTCGCGTCCCATCGGAGTAGAGCCGGACGGTCGAGAGTTCCCAGCCGGCGAACTCGGCGTGGATCGACAGCTGCGTCGCCGCCGCCCGCCGGGAAACACCGGGCGGCAACTGCAGCCGCCGGTACTCCCAATCCCCTTCGACCACCGCCTCGTCCACAACTGTCATGGCGTGATCACCTGGATCCCTTCTCCGATGGCCGAGCCGACGACCACGCGGCCGCTCTGCTCGTCGACGGTGACCGAATCTGGCTGCCGCAAGGTCGGGAACCGGTGCTTCTCGATCGGTTCGCCGCCTCGGACGTCGAAGCCGACGACCTCGTTGCGTTCGGTGAGGGTGACCCAGACGAGGCCTCGGGCGCGGTCGTAGGCGATGCCGTACACCCCGCCGGGCACCGGGTAGCGCTGGCGCAGCAGCAACGGCGTCGTGGAGAACGCCAGCAACGCGCCCGCACGCGCGTCGGTGACGAAGACGCGCCCGAAGTCGTCGGTGACCGCGTTGGCCGCGCCGTCGCCCGCGCGCAGCCCCTCGCCGATCTTGCCCTCGGTGAGATCCACGGAGAACAACGCGGTGCGCAGCTTGTCCAGCACGACCACGCCGTCACCGGTGTTCAGCACGTCGTCGGCGCTGTAGATCTGGCCGGTGATGGTCCTCGGGCCCGCGTTCTTGGACAGCACCTCGAGAACCTTGCGATCACGGACAGCCACCAGCGTCGCGTCACCGTCGGCGAGACCGGCGGACGGTTGACCCGCGACGGGGACCGTCTCGAGCGCGCCACCGGGAAGCGAGACCCTCGCCAGCACACTCTTGTCCGGAACGCTGGCGATCACCTGCGAATCCGACACGGTGAGCCGTTCGGCCGGACCGGGCAGGGCGACGGTCGTCTTCGGGGCGTCCAGTGCCGCGAGGTCGTAGATCCGCAGCGACGGCGGATCCGAGACGGCGACGACCAGCGTCTTGCTCGTCCCGTCGGTGACCAGCGCCTTCACCCCCGGTGCGGCGAACACCGAGCCTGACGGCTTGGCCGTCACGGCGGGGGAGACGGCCGCGGTCGCCGCGACCGGGTTCTGCACGATCTGCAGGGTGTCGTTCGGAGTGTCGTCCGTACCGCACGACGAGAGCACCAGGGCACCGACGAGCGGGATCGCGATCCGGGAAACGGCGGACTGCCGACCCACGTTGGTGCCTCCACCTGCTACTTGTCGAACGGACCTGTCCAGCATCCTCCACCGAACCCGCCGCGTCACGTCTGCGTCACTCAACAGTCACCTAAACCACTCACTGAGACGGCTCACAGGCCGCGTTCCGGGTATCCGACCTCGATCGCGCTGACGTCGTCGAGCGCGGACCGGATGGCGGGCGGGAGCGTGATCTCCTCGGCCGTGAGCGACCCGGTCAGCTGACCGGTGTCACGGGCCCCGACCACGGGCGCGACCACTCCCGGCCGGTCACGGACCCAGGCCAGCGCGACGGCCAGCGGTGAGGTGCCGAGGCCGTCGGCGGCGGTCGCGACCGCCTGCACGATCCTGGCCGCGCGATCGGTCCGGTGATGTTCGACATAGCCGGCGTAGACACTCGAAGCGCCACGCGAATCGGCGGGTGTGCCGGTGCGGTACTTGCCGGTGAGCACGCCGCGGCCGAGCGGCGCCCAAGGCAGGATGCCGATGCCGTGGTGTTCGGCCGCCGGGACCACCTCGCGATCGATCCCGCGCTCCAGCAGCGAGTACTCGACTTGCGTCGAGACCAGCGGGGCGACGGCGGAACTGCGGGCCGCGGCGGTCGCCAGCTGCCAGCCGCAGTAGTTGGAGACGCCGACGTAGCGGACCTTGCCGCTGGAAACGGCGTACTCGAGGGCGGCGAGGGTCTCGTCGACCGGCACGGTGGTGTCCCAGGCGTGCAGCTGCCAGAGATCGATGTGGTCGGTGCCGAGGCGGCGCAGCGAGCCTTCGAGCGCGCTCAGCAGCGCACCGCGCGACGCGCCGCCGCCGAACGGGCCGTCGGTGCGGCGGGCGACGGCCTTGGTGGCCAGCACGATGTCGTCCCGTGGCACGAGGTCGCCGAGCAGCGCGCCGAGGACGCGTTCGCTCTCGCCCTCGGTGTAGATGTCGGCGGTGTCGACCAGGGTGCCCCCGGCGTCGACGAACGCGACCAGCTGGCTGGCCGCCTCCTCGGAGTCGGTGTCGCCACCCCACGTCATGGTCCCGAGGGCCATCCGCGAGACCCGCAGTCCCGACCGGCCGAGCTGTCGCTTTTCCACGACGGGCGAGCCTAGCCGGAAGGCAAGTGCGGGACACGGAGCAGGTGAGCGTGTCGTGTTCGAGTACCACCGGCCGGGTCACCGCGGTGTCAACACCCTGAACGGAGGAGTGACACCCAGCTGGATACATTCACGCCGTGCGACTCGGACTGAATTTGGGCTATTGGGGCGCGGGCAACGACGCGGCCAACCTGGCATTGGCGAAGAAGGCGGACGAACTGGACTACGCGGTCGTGTGGGCCGCGGAGGCCTACGGTTCGGACGCGCCGACGGTGCTGGCGTGGGTGGCGGCGCAGACCTCACGGATCGACGTGGGCAGCGCGGTGCTGCAGATCCCCGCCCGGACGCCGGCGATGACCGCGATGACCGCCGCGACCCTGGACACGCTGTCGGGCGGCCGGTTCCGCCTCGGCCTCGGCGTTTCCGGCCCCCAGGTCTCCGAGGGCTGGCACGGCGTGAAGTTCGCGTCGCCGCTCGGCCGTACGCGTGAATACGTCGAGATCGTCCGCAAGGCACTGGCCCGGGAGCGGGTCAAATACGACGGCGACCACTTCCAGCTGCCGCTCCCCGGTGGGCCCGGCAAGGCGCTGACGCTGACCGTGCATCCGGTGCGCGAAGAGATCCCTCTGTACCTGGCCGCCATCGGCCCGAAGAACCTCGAACTGACCGGGGAGATCGCGAACGGCTGGCTGCCGGTGTTCTTCTCGCCCGAGCACGCCGGCGAGCAGCTCAAGCAGATCCAGGCGGGCGCGGACAAGACCGGGCGTTCCCTCGACGGCTTCGACGTCGTCCCCACCGTCCCGCTCGTGGTCGGTGACGACTGGAAGGCCTGCGCCGACGCCGTCCGCGGGTACGCGGCGCTGTACATCGGCGGGATGGGCAGCCGGGAGAAGAACTTCTACAACCAGCTCGCCTGCCGGATGGGCTTCGAACGCGAAGCCGCCGACGTCCAGCAGAAGTACCTCGGCAAGGACTACGCGGGCGCCATGGCCGCCGTCCCGCTCGAGTTCATCGACGCGACGTCGCTTCTGGGACCGAAGGAGCGCATCGCGGAACGGATGCGTGCCTTCGCCGAGGCGGGGGCCACGACGCTGACCGTCGCGCCGTCCATGCCGGATCCCGAGAGCTCCGCACGCGCTCTCGAGACCGCGGCCGAGGCGATCGAACTGGCCGGTGTCGCCTGATGGGATGGTTCGAAGCACTGGTCCTCGGTCTCGTCCAGGGCCTGACGGAGTTCCTGCCGATCTCTTCCAGCGCGCACCTGCGGATCACCGCGGCGCTCGCGGGCTGGAACGATCCGGGCGCGGCGTTCACCGCGGTGACCCAGATCGGCACCGAACTCGCGGTCATCCTGTACTTCTCGGCCAAGATCGGGAAGATCCTCCGAGCCTGGTTCTTCTCGATCTACAAGAAGGACTGGCGGCAGGACCCCGACGCGAGGCTGGGCTGGCTGATCATCGTCGGCTCGCTGCCGATCGTCGTACTGGGCCTGCTGCTGCAGGACGCGATCGACGAGACCTTCCGTGACCTGCGGATCACCGCGACCACGCTGATCGTGTTCGGCCTGATCCTCCTGGTGGCCGACCGCATCGGGAAGCAGGAGCGGACGCTCGACCACCTGACCGTTCCGCACGGTCTCGGCTTCGGTTTCGCGCAGGCACTGGCGCTGATCCCGGGTGTCTCCCGCTCCGGTGGCACCACCAGCGCCGGGCTGCTGCTCGGGTACACCCGCGCGGAGGCCGCGGAGTACTCGTTCCTGCTGGCGCTGCCTGCGGTGTTCGGCTCGGGGCTGTACAAGCTGACGGACATCGGCAAGGACGGCGCCCCGGCGCAATGGGGCCCGACGATCCTGGCGACGCTGGTCGCGTTCGGCGTCGGCTACGCCGTCATCGCGTGGCTGATGTCCTACATCAAGACCAAGAGCTTCGTGCCGTTCGTGATCTACCGGCTCGTGCTCGGTGTCCTGCTGTTCGTGCTGATCTTCACCGGCGTCCTGGACCCGCAGGAGGGCCCGCACCTGTAGCTCCCTCGCGTTTCGCGAGGGCGGGCAAAGCACGACACGTAGGGTGGGCGACGTGAGTACTGTGATCCTTCTGCGCCACGGCAAGTCCACGGCGAACGGTTCGGGCGTCCTCGCCGGGCGCACGCCCAAGGTCGGCCTGGACGACACCGGCCGGGCGCAGGCGGCCGCGCTGGTCGACCGGCTGGCGCCGGTACCGCTGGCCGAACTGGTGGTCTCGCCGATGCTCCGCTGCCGCCAGACGGTCGCGAAACTGGTCGAGGCGCGCGGTCTGGACAAGGTCAAAGAGCCCGGTTTGTCCGAAGTGGACTACGGCGAATGGACCGGTCGCGCGCTCAAGGATCTGTTCAAAGAACCCCTGTGGAAGGTCGTGCAGGCGCATCCCTCGGCCGCGGTCTTCCCCGGCGGCGAAGGACTGGCCGAGATGCAGGCCCGCGCGGTCGCGGCAGTCCGCGCGCACGACGCCCGGATCACCGCGAAGCACGGCGAGAACGCGGTGTGGCTCCTATGCAGCCATGGCGATGTGATCAAGGCGATCCTCGCCGACGCGCTCGGCCAGCATCTCGATTCGTTCCAGCGGATCGTGGTCGACCCGGCCTCGGTTTCGGTCGTCCGCTACACCGAAACTCGTCCGTTCGTGTTGCGCGTGAACGACAACGGCGGTGACCTGGCCGGGATCGCCCCACCGGCACCCAAAGCCAAAGTCAAGCGCGGCAAGGGAAAGCAGAGTTCCGACGCGGTGGTGGGCGGTACCACCGGAGCGTGACCATCGCCGACGTCGGCGTCACCGCCACGGACGGCATCCACCGGCCCCTCGCTGCCCGTAAGGTGGCCAGACCAGCAGATTCGACGACCCGGGAGCAACACCGATGATCTCGCAGGACAACCCGTTCGCCGCGCCGAGTGAGCTGCCCTACGCCCTTCCTCCGTTCGACCGGATCGCCGACGAGCACTTCCTGCCCGCCTTCGAAGCCGGACTGGCCGAGCACGCCGCGGAGATCGATGAAATCGCCGGTTCGCCCGAGCCGCCGACCTTCGAGAACACCATCGTCGCGCTGGAGAAGTCCGGCAGGCTGTTGTCCCGCGTCTCCAGCGTGTTCTTCAACCTCGCCGGGTCCAACGCGAACGACGAGATCCAGCGGGTGCAGGCCGAGATGGCGCCGCGGCTGGCGGCGCACGCCGACGCCATCAACCTGAACCCCGCTCTGTTCGCCCGGATCAACACCCTGTTCGAGCGCCGGGAGGAACTCGGTCTCGACGCCGAGTCGCTGCGGCTGCTGGAGCGGCACCACACCGACGTCCGCCGCGCCGGGGCCGGGCTTCCCGAGGCCGACCAGAAGCGGCTGCGCGAGCTGAACGAGCAGATCTCGACGCTGTCGACCCGGTTCCAGCAGAACCTGCTGAAGGACACCAACGAACTCGCCGTGGTCGTCGACGACGTCAAGGAACTCGCCGGGCTCACCGAGGACGCCATCGCCACCGCCGCGGAGACCGCCGGTGAAGAGGGCAAGTACGTCCTCAAGCTGACCCTGCCGACCGCGCAGGCGGCGCTGGCGTCGCTGGAGGACCGCGCGCTGCGTGAGCGGATCTTCACCGCGTCGGTGTCCCGCGGCAACCGGGGCAACGAGTTCGACAACAACCGGATCGTGGCCGAACTCGTCCGGCTGCGTGCCGAGCGGGCCGCCGTGCTCGGCTTCCCCGACCACGCTTCGTACGTCATCGAGGACGAGACGGCGAAGACCGCGGAGGCCGCCGTCGGCCTGCTGGAACGCCTCGCGCCGGTCGCGGTCGCCAACGCCAAGGCGGAGGCCGAAGAACTCCAGCGCTATCTCGAAGCCGACATCCCCGGCGCGATCCTGCGGCCGTGGGACTGGGCCTTCTACGCCGAACGCGTCCGCAAGGACCGGTTCGAGGTCGACACCGCCGCGCTGCGCCCGTACTTCGAACTCAACCGCGTGCTGACCGACGGCGTCTTCTTCGCCGCGTCCAAGCTGTACGGCCTGAGCTTCACCGAGCGCGAAGACCTGCCGAAATACCACCCCGAGGTCCGGATCTTCGAGGTCTTCGACGCCGACGGAGCCGAACTCGGCCTGTTCCTGATGGACTACTACGCCCGCGACTCGAAGCGCGGCGGTGCCTGGATGAACAACTTCGTCGACCAGACGAAGCTGCTGGGCACCAAGACGGTCGTGGTGAACGTCCTCAACGTCGCCAAGCCGCCGGCGGGGGAGCCGACCCTGCTGACCTTCGACGAGGTCGTCACCTCCTTCCACGAGTTCGGGCACGCCCTGCACTCGCTGCTTTCCGACGTCGAGTACCCGATGTTCTCCGGCACCAACGTCCCGCGCGACTTCGTCGAGTACCCCTCGCAGGTCAACGAGATGTGGATGCTGTGGCCGGAGGTACTGGCCAACTACGCCAAGCACCACGTGACCGGTGAACCGCTGCCGCAAGAGCAGATCGACAAGCTCCTGGCGTCGCAGCAGTACGGCGAAGGGTTCTCCACTACCGAGTACCTCGCCGCGTCCCTTTTGGACCAGGCGTGGCACGCGCTCGGCACCGAGGACACCATCGACGACGTCCAGCGGTTCGAGGCCGAGGCGCTGACGAAGGCCGGTGTCGCGCTGGAGGCCGTGCCGCCCCGCTACCGCACCACCTACTTCGCGCATGTCTTCAGCGGTGGCTACAGCGCCGGGTACTACTCCTACATCTGGAGCGAGGTCCTCGACGCGGACACCGTCCAGTGGTTCCGTGAGAACGGCGGGCTCACCAGGGAGAACGGCGACCACTTCCGCCGTGAACTGCTCGGGCGGGGCGGGAGCGTCGACCCGATGGCCGCGTTCCGCGCGTTCCGTGGCCGTGACCCGGAGATCGAGCCGCTGCTGAAGCGCCGCGGCCTCGCCGGGGCCTGACCCCGGGCGTGGGGTCGTGAGTGGTGACGGTTCCAACCATCATTGCCACTCACGAGGCGCGTCCCACCATGCCATCACGATTGCTCGCCTCTGCGGTACGTGAAGGACCCCTTCCCTCGGCTCAGCCGAGGGAAGGGGTCCTTCACGCGCGGCCACCGCGACTGCTGGGGCTGGTGGTGTTTCTGAGGCTGCGGATAGCGATCGCGTAGTCCGTGAAGGCCTCCTGCCTATCTTCAAGGTCAGGGTCTCGGCAAAGTCGCAGAGTTGCTGATGCAACCGGGTGTGACCCGCGTCGATGAAGGAATTGGGACGCTCAACGTCCCAATTCCTTCATCGACGGCTGCACCAGGACGAAGACGGCGTCCGCCCCGACCTGCTGGCCGAAGCCTTCGCGATGACAGGGGCCCGGCTCTTGTACTGCCAGCCCACCTTTCACCACCCGACCGGGACGGTGCTGGCGGCCGAGCGTCGCGCCCAGGTCCTCGACGTGGCGCGCGCGGCGGGCGCGTTCGTACTGGAGGACGACATCGCCCGGTATCTCTCGCGCGGGGCCACAGCACCGCGATCGCCGACGACCGTGACGGCACCGTCCACCTGACCTCGGTGACCAAAGCGGCCGCGCCGAGCCTGTGGATCGGCGCCCTGATCCGGCGGGTCGACGACTTCTTCGTCTCGCGCCCGCAGCAGGAGAGCGGCCGCGGCGCTGGCGGGGGAGTGTCCTGAGTGGACTGTCACGCGGCTGCCCGAAGGCGGACTGCATCTCTGGGTACGGCTACCGGCGGGGAGCGACTCGAACGCCCTCGCCCGCGCGGCGCGAGAGCGGGGGAGTCGTGGTCGGGGCAGGGGAGCGGTTCTTCGCCACCGAGCCGTCCGGGCCGTTCCTCAGACTCGGCTTCGCCGCCGCCGCCATCGCCGAACTCACCGAGGGCGTCCGGCGACTCAATCAAAGTGTATAACGACCTATACGGCGTGGCTCATGCCAAAATCGCGTCCAGGAAAAGGAAAGTGGCGTGATCGGCTGACTGCCGTGAAGGCCTCCTTCCCTACTCTGAAGGTAGGGAAGGAGGCCTTCACGACCGGGGGTGGCGGCTTCTGCCGGACT
The DNA here is from genome assembly GCF_055575975.1 of Amycolatopsis sp. NPDC033938. NCBI lineage: Bacteria > Bacillati > Actinomycetota > Actinomycetes > Pseudonocardiales > Pseudonocardiaceae > Amycolatopsis > Amycolatopsis sp. NPDC033938. The sequence continues at coordinate 57,090 of NZ_JBVIRO010000026.1, read as the reverse complement.
CGCGCCCGGCAGGAGCGGTGATCATCGGTCCAGACCTCGGCGTCCCGCCCTCGCGAGGATGTCGGCGGCCGCCGGATCGGCCTGGGCGGCGTCGTCGAAGTTCTCCTTGGGCAGCACGGTGTTCCCGGCCACGATCACCGTCTCGGGCGGGGTGTCGTGACCGTCGGGCAGGACGTCCCAGAAGTTGCCCGCGAAGACGACGTTCTCCATCGGCGGGCCCACCTGGAGCACGATCGGGGTGTCGGCCCGGTGGACGATGTTGCCGAGAACGGTGATCCACGCCGCGCCGTAGTCGGCGTACAGGCCGAAGTTGTACGAGGTGAGGACGTCGCGGATCACGTTGCCGCGGACCATCGCCCCGCCGGCGAACGACGAGCCCTGTGGTGCCGAGAGGTAGATCCCGCCGCCGTCCATCAGCTTCCCCATGCTGCGTTCGACGAGGTTCGAGATCACCTGGGTGCCCTTGGCCCGCTCGCCGCCGGTGATCACGATGCCGTTGTGCGGGACATCGTGGATCTCGTTGTGCACCACGGTCGTGTCCGCGGACTCGACGACGAGGACGGCGGGCGAGCCGCGGTATTCGGCGCCGATGTGGTGGACGAGGTTGTCCTCGACGGAGACCCGGATGCTCGTGTGGACCGCGATCCCGCTGCCGGAGATCTCGTCGAAGGTGTTCGCCCGGATCGCGACGTCGGTGCCGTCCTCGATCAGGACCGCTCCCGCGCCGAGTCTGGTGAAATGGTTGCCCTCCATGGTGATCCGGCTGACCGACGTGAGGCTGACGTTGGCGGGCAGCTGGACCGGCTCAGACGGCACGTGGACGTAGCCCACGTCCGCGCCAAGGTCGATCTTCTGGAAACCGCCCCGCTCGTGGCGGGCGTTGCCGTGATAGTGGAGGTAGCCGCCGGTGCGGGTGGGGCCGGACCAGGCCGCGTCGGTGAGGGTGAAGCCGCGCACCACGAGGTCGTGCACGCCTCGTGCGCTGATGAGTGTTTCGAGCACCGGGGCGACGACGCCGGTCTCGCCGATCTTCTCGCCGGGGCGCGGACAGTAGTGCAGGACGTGGCCGCCGGAATCGGTGCGGCTGACGGCGAAGGTGCCCGGTTCGGTCAGGAAGGCCACGTTGTTCTCGAGTACGGAAGGGGCGGCGAGACCGTCCCAGGTGCCGTCTCCGCCGGCGCCGTGCCATTGGGCGTCGTAGAGGGACTTGGCGTTGTCGAAGGCGGGCTGAGCCATCGTGATGGTGGTCGAAGAGGCGTCGCCGGAGATCGACGCGACCGCGAGCCGGGCTTCCGACCATGGATAGACGCCGGGGTAGACGAACTCCAGCCCGGACGGGTCCGGCCACGACTGAGGCTCCACGCTGTCCGTGACGTAACCGGTCACCATTTTCGTCACGGTTCCCGGTAGGCCACTTGTTCGAGCCGCCCGTGCCGCGGGATGGCCGTCGACAGTGAGCCGTCGAGGCGCCAGGTCGCCGATCGGGGCCGTCCAGATGCCGTCGTCGCCTTCCGTCCAGCCGGTGATCTCGCGGCCGCCGCTCAGTTCGACCTTCGCCTGCGCCGGTGTTCCGTAGCCTTGTGCCTGGTAGATCACGCGGAAACCGTGCATACCGGAATCGCCTGCCTCGTCTTCGAAAACGAGGGGTTCTTCGAGGTGGTGGACGCCTGCCGTGAAGGTGACGATGATGTCGCCGGTCATTCCGGCGGTGGCGGCGCGGACGGCTTCGCGTGCCGCCTTCGGGGTGGCGAAGGGCTGGTCGGCGGTGCCGGGCCGGTCGTCCTTGCCGTCAGGGGAGACGAAGAACCTGATTTCAGGCATGCTGAAGCGCTCCTGCCACGAGATTTATGGGATATACTGAAGTTTATTACCTAAACACGTATGAGCGATCAGCGTCAAGGGAGTAGCCGGTGACGGAAGAGGACGCGCAGCCCGATCCTGAGCGTGCGATCGAGCTGCTCTGGGGTGCGCCCGAGCCGGAGCGGCCCGGGTTGAGCCTCGGGCGGATCGTCGCGGCGGCCGTCGAAGTCGCGGACGCCGAAGGACTCGCGGCGCTGTCGATGCGCAAGGTCGCGGAACGGTTCGGTACCACCACCATGTCGCTGTACCGGTACGTTCCCGGCAAGGCGGAACTGGTGGAACTCATGCGTGACGCCGTGTACGGCGAGTTCCCGGTGCAGCCCGCGGACGGACTCGGCTGGCGAGAGGGTCTCGAACGATGGGCCCGGTTGGCATGGGAGAGGTACCGCCGCCACCCATGGCTGGTCCACAGTGCCGGAACCCGCCGTCTGCCGGGCCCCAACATCATGACCGGGTACGACCACGCCCTGGACGTGGCCTCGCGGAGCGGCCTCGCGCCGGCGCAGGTGATCGCCGTGGTGAACCTGGTGGGCGGGTTCGTCGAGTCCGTCGCGCGTCAGGCGGGGGAGACCGCGGAACTTCAGCGGCGCACGGGCGTGTCCCACGAGCGCTGGTGGAGTGAACGAGAGTCCCTCTTCGAGCGGCTGGACGCCTATCCGGCCCTGGAGAGGTTATGGAAGGAGGGTGGGATGGACACCCCGCTCGATCCCTTCGAATTCGGGCTGCAGCACACCCTCGACGGCGTCCAGGCGCTCGTCGACAGTCAGGGGAGTGAGGTTATTCGTGACGAAAATAGGGGAGGGGAGTGCGCCGCGTGCGGCAAGCCACTCGACGGGGGAGGGCGGGGCAGGCCACGGGCCTACTGCTCGAGGGCCTGCCAGCAGCGCGCCTACCGCCGACGTCAGGCTCACACGGACTGAGTTCGGTCTTATCAAGTGTATAACGACCTATTCAGTCTGGCGAAGTAGAAGATCAACTTCAAGCACTGAGAAAAGCCCGCAAAGACTGTCGGGGGTCCTGGCTAAGGTGGCCTGGTGATCACCGAGGTCTTGCTGGAGCAGGTCGACGAGAGCCTTCAGACGCCAGTGCTCTTCGAGGGTTTCGTCGAACCGGGAGCGCAGGCTGCCCAGGCGCTGCTGGTGCTGGGGAAGGTCGCCCGCACGCGGTTCTGGATGCCGCCGTCCATGGTGAACCGCCTCATCGCCGAATCGGATCCGGTGTTCAGCGCGGACCGGACGACACTGCGCGCGGAAGCCTTTTCGCCGTGCTGCGGTGTGTACGCCAGACTCGATCTGCCGGAGGTGGGCGGTCTCGGCGAAGGCTGTACCAACGTCGATCTGTCCGAGGCGACGCGGACCGTCCTGGCCGGGGTCGTGGCGCAGGATCCGTTGCACCTGACCGTTCGCGGAGAGGGGATCCGGCTCCGCACGCTGGACGGGCAGAACGACGAGTCCGTGGTGCCGCTGCCGGATCGCTGGGTCGCGGGCTTCGCCGAGGTCGCCGCCGTCACGGCCGGCGCGGTGAAGAAAGCCGAGCTGGACAAGCTGGAGGCACGGAACTTCCTGCGGCGGCTTCCGGTCGCCGTCGGCAGGTCGTGGGCGGTCGCGTCCGGCCGAGGTCTTCGGTTGACGTCACGGTCGGGCGGGGACTCGATCCCGGCCGGCGGGCTCCATCGGTTGCGGGTGGTCGAGCCGCTCATCCGGTTCGTCCAGGGCTTGACCGTCCACACGCGACCGGACAGCGAGGTCGCGACCTGGGTGCTCCAGCTGGATCGAGCGCGACTCGCCGTGACGCTGTCGCCGGAGCCGTCCCGTGGCTTCTCGGGCGAGGGCGGCTGGCTGAACGCGCTGGCCGGGGGACTCGAAGCGCCGGAGCTGGTGGCGGGTCGCGCCGGCCATGACGTCGTCGACGGCAGGTGGTTTCCGCGTGAGCTTCCGAGCGGGAGCGCTCCGGCGAACGGGCGGCTGGCGAAGGCGCGCGAACTCGTCGCCGCCGGAGCCGTCCGGATGCTGCCCGACGGTGGCTACGAGATCACGCGCGGCGGCTCGGTGCAGCGCGTCCGGCTGATGCCTGCCGGGTGCACGTGTGCGTGGTGGGCCAAGCATCAGGAGACTCGTGGGCCGTGTTCGCATGTCTTGGCGGCCCGGATTTCAGCGGCTGAGGCGTGAGGCGGCCTTCGCGGCTTTCGAACTGCCTTTGAATCCCGCCAGCCAGTCCTTCGTTTCGGCGCTGATCGTGCCCGCGCCGCGGTCCACGAGGTCCGCGGCGAGTTCCAGCAGCGCGAAGATGCCGCGGTGGGCGGGTTTCAGCTTCGGCAGCAGTGTGTCCAGTGTGGACAGGATCGCGCTCGGATGGTCGTTCGCGATGATCGAAAGCCGGGGAGCGAGTCTCGTCGGGACGAGGTGATGCCCGAGTACGCCCAATGCCTCGCCGAGTGCACGGGGTCCGAGCAGGCGCCGGTCGAAGAGGGTCAGTGCGGCGTCTGTGCCCAGCTGGACGGCGGCGGGGCGTTTCAGCGCGAGAGAGGTGGCGATGAGCATCGTGCCGGGGAACCCTGGGACCGAGGGGCTGTCGAGGAACGGGGGCAACGCGGCTTTCTCGACGGGGTAGCCGACTTCGAAGTCGTTGAAGAACAGGTCCCCGGCGACGGCGGCTTCCAGGTGGTCACGGTCGTAGGGCGAGAAGACCGCTTCGTGGCAATCGGTGAAGCCGAGCCATTCGGGGGGGCGGGCCGTCGAAGAGCATGCCCAGCCAGGGAGTTTTCGGTGCGACTGGTTGCGGGTTTCGTTCGACCTCCAGTAAGTCGACGTTGTATTCGCCGCGGTCGACTTTGGCCGTCCAGGTGATCGGCGGTCCGGGTTGGCCGCGCAGTGCCGCGGCGGGGTCGGCGGATTCGGGGTGCCGGGCGCGGGCGGCGGCGAGGGCGGTCCAGCCGGTGTCTTCGATGGCCGGTCCGCCGAGGGCGTAGCGGATGGTGGCGGCGTGTGGTCCGGTGAGTGCCGAGGCGAGTGCGAGGGCTTCGGGCCGGGTGTCGGGGGCGAGTCTGAGGAGGGCGTCGACGACGTCGTCCTCGGCCGCGTCGGGGTGTTCGAGCATGCGGGAGACGAAGACGACGGGGTCGAGCCAGCCGCCCTGGTGGGTGGCGGCGGAGACGGGTACGGCGGTGCCGTCGAGCAGCGCGGTGATCCGGTGGTGGAGGGGGCGGCGCCAGCCGTCGACCTGGGGCGGACGGGTGACGTCGCGGCCCGCGAGGCCGAGGACGAGGGTGGCGATCAGTTTCGGTACGGCCGGGCCGTATTTCTCGCCCGCGATCTTGGCGGCGCGTTTCACCAGGGGTTTGAGGGCGTCCTGGAGTTCGCCGGCGACCCGGTGGGCGCCGTCGAGGGCGGCGAGGAGGAGGTCGGCCTGGTCCGGGTCGGCGAGGAGGGAGGAGAGGGCTTCCGCGACCGCGGCCGGGGTGTCGGGGATGTCGAGGGGGATGGTCAGCATCCGACGCTGGTGCCATGGCGGGCGTACCGGTTCGGGGTAGTCGGCGGGTTCGATGGTGGGTGTCGTGTCCGAGGCGACGCCGAGCCGGGTGGTGGCGAGGGTGCGGACGTCGGACGCTTCGTGGGTGAGTGCGGCTTCGAAGACTTCGTTGGCGAGGTCGGTCAGTTCGGGGCGCCGGTCGGCGATGCGGCCGGCGAGTTTGAGGGCGAGTTTGGCGGTGGCGGCGCCGCGTCCGGCCGCGGCCGCGGGGAGGTGCTGGAGTGCGACTTCGTCGTCGAGTGTGCCTTGTTTGTCCACTAGGGACAGTGCTTTGACGGCGAAGGAGACGGTGCGGGGGAGGCTGCTTCCGCAAAGCCGGGCGTAGCGGGTTTGGGCCGCTGTGCGCTCGTCCGGTGTGGGGGTGAGGGCTTCGTGGAGTGCGGCGTACCACTGGGCGCGGAAGGCGGCGAAGTCGCGGGCGAGGACGTCGAGGGTGAGGTCGAGGAGCCTGGTGCGGTCGAGCTCGCCGGTCTTGGTCAGTTCGAGTAGCGCGGTGGACCATTTGTCCTCGTCGCGGACGTACTTGTCGAAGGCCGCGAAGCTGGTGTCCCCGGTGCCTTCGACCGTGAGCAGTTCCCAGAGTTCGGTGAGGGCTTCGGGTTCGGTCCGGAGGCGTTCGGCGAGGGGGTTGCCGCGGAAGCGGCCGGCCCAGCGGAACCAGCCCGCGTAGTAGTCGGGTGTCCGGATGGGTTCGAGGTCGCCTTCGCGGACCATGCGGCGGATGGCTTCCCAGGCGGTTTGGTGCCGGATGAGGCGGAGGGCCATCGTCTTGCGTTCGGCGAGGGGCCGGTCCTGCAGGACGCGTTCGAGGATCGTGGGTGAGGCGATCCAGAGTTTGCCGAGGAGGGGGTCTGAGGCGGGGAGGGTGGCCCAGAGCGCGGTCGCGGCTTGCTGGCCTTTGAGCGGGTTTCGGGCGCCGTAGGTGTCGGGTTCGATCTCGGTGAACTCGCTGCTGTCCTTGAACGCGGCCAGGAGCTCGGGGATCAGGGCTTTCCGCTCGGCATGGGGGAGCGCGAGGATCCGGGTGAGGACTTCCGACGGCTGGCCGGTGAGGAGCGCGTTCAGGTGCACGGGCCCATTGTGTCGTGAGGCTGTCCTGTGGTCGGGATGGGAGGTGTCTCGGCGATCCGGGTCGTTCAGGTGGTCTGGGTGGCGTGTTCGGGCGGGATGGTGGCCCCCCATTACTACTCACGAGGGGCGGGGGGTCAGAGGGTGGCGAGTCTGCCGAAGCCGTCGGATCCGTGGCCGGTGTCGATCGCTCGCTGCACGTGGGCGCGGGCGGCGGTGAGGACGCCGTTGTCGAGGTCGCGGGCCCGGACGGTTTCGAGGATGTGGTCCATCGTCGCCGCGGTGGAGGCGAGTGTGCCGTAGTCGCCGGTGTAGTGGTCGGTGGAGACCTGGTCGGCGAGGAGGTCGATCATGTCCGGGAAAAAGCCGAGGAGCGCTTTCGCGTGTGTGGCGATGTCGGTGGCGTCGATGTTCTCCGCTTTGGCGAGGGCGAGCATGTGGATCACGCCGCTCATGGAGGTCCAGAGCATGTCCTGCAGGGACGCGTCGAACGCGGCGGCCCGGCCGGGATCGTCGCCGACGTGCTGTGTGTTCTCGCCGAGGGCGGTGAGGGTGTCCCGGTGTTTCCGGTAGACGTCGGTGGGGCCGCTGTAGAAGAAGGCCGCGTCCGGGCCGCCGATCGCGTCGGTGGTCGCCATGATGACGCCGTCGAGGTAGTCGATGCCGTGGTCCGTCGCCCAGTCGGCCATCTCGCGGGCCTGCCGTGGTGAGCCGCCGGTGACGTTGACGAGGGTGCGGCCTTTGAGTGTGCCGGGGTCGAGGATGGACCGCGCCGCGCGGTAGTCGCGGACGCAGACGACGACGAGCGGGCTGGCCGCGATGGCTTCGGCGGCGGTCGGGGCGGTGGTGGCGTTGAGGCCGTTTTCCTTGCCAGGGGTGCGATTCCACACGGTGGTGGGGTGGTTGGCGGCGGCGAACGCGGCGGCGAGGGCGTGTCCCATGGGGCCGAGTCCGAGGACGGTCACGGTGGTCATGGCGGCTACGCTAAACCTTGACATTGACGTGAGAGTCAAGTCCGGGGGTGCGGATGCGGATCGGGGAACTCGCGCGGCGGACGGGGGTCAGCGAGCGTGCGTTGCGGTACTACGAGGAGCAGGGCCTGCTGACGCCGGAGCGGCGGCCGAGTGGCTATCGCGTGTACGGCGACGCCGATGTGGCGGCGGTGCGGCGGATCAGGATCCTGCTCGGGGCGGGGCTGAACACCGCGCAGATCATGGAGATTTTGCCGTGCATCGTCGACGAGGACGGCTGGCTGACGCCGGATTGTCCTGAGCTGGTCGATGCCTTGCGGCAGCAGCGTGCGCGGATCGACGAGGCGATCGGGGAGCTGGAGGCCACGCGCGCGAACCTCGACACGATCATCGGTGCGGACCGGCGGGTGGGCTGACGCGGCGACGATGGCCAGGGCGCCGGTTCCGGGTGCGTCCGGCTGTCGCGGGAAACGGGAAAGGCGGCCGTGCCCCGGAGGACACGGCCGCCTTTTCGTCGGTGGTTCAGGCTCAGATGAGGCCGAGCTTCTTGACCGCGTCGCGCTCTTCGGCCAGTTCGTTGACCGAAGCGTCGATGCGGGCACGCGAGAAGTCGTCGATCTCCAGGCCCTGGACGATCTTGTACTCGCCGTTCGCGGCGGTGACCGGGAACGAGGAGATCAGGCCTTCCGGGACGCCGTAGGAGCCGTCGGATACGACCGCCGCCGAGGTCCAGTCACCCTCGGGGGTGCCGTTGACCCAGGTGTAGACGTGGTCGATCGCCGCGGAGGCGGCCGACGCGGCGGAGGACAGGCCGCGGGCTTCGATGATCGCCGCGCCGCGCTTGGCGACGGTGGGGATGAAGTCGTCGGCCAGCCACTGCTGGTCGGTCAGCACCTCGGTCGCGGGCTTGCCGGACACCTCGGCGTGCGCGATCGACGGGTACTGGGTCGCGGAGTGGTTACCCCAGATCGCGACCTTCTTCAGCTCGGTCACCGGTACGCCGAGCTTCTTGGACAGCTGGGCGAGTGCGCGGTTGTGGTCGAGGCGGGTCATCGCGGTGAAGCGCTCGGCCGGGACGTCGGGCGCGTGCGCCTGCGCGATGAGGGCGTTGGTGTTGGCGGGGTTGCCGACCACGAGGACCTTGATGTCGTCGGCAGCGCCGGCGTTGATGGCCTCGCCCTGCGGCTTGAAGATGCCACCGTTGGCCTCGAGCAGGTCGCCGCGCTCCATGCCCTTGGCACGGGGGCGGGCGCCGACGAGGAGGGCGACGTTCGCGCCCGAGAAGGCCTGCTTCGCGTCGTCGAAGATGTCGATGCCCGCGAGCAGCGGGAACGCGCCGTCTTCGAGTTCCATCGCGGTGCCCTCAGCCGCCTTGACCGCCTGCGGGATCTCCAGGAGCCGCAGCTTCACCGGGGTGTCTTGGCCGAGCAGCTGACCGGACGCGATGCGGAAGAGCAGCGCGTAGCCGATCTGGCCGGCCGCACCGGTGACGGTGACGTTGACAGGGGCTTGGGTCATTGCGGTTCTCCAGCTTGAGGCGACATCGACTTGGTACCGCGATGCTAGTCCTGTCCCGAGTCGTCGTTCGGGTGCGTCCAGTCACTGTTTTCTTGATCGATGCCACCACCGGTCACGTTCGCGGCGAGCCGTGACAGCAGTCCGGCCAGTGTGGTGATCTCTTCGGCGCTGAATCCGGCGCGGAGTCGCTTGTCGTGTGCGATGGCGGCCTTGGCGAGCCGGTGGAAGACGGTTTCGCCCTCGTCGGTGAGTTCGACGACATGGATCCGCCGGTTGTCCGGGTCACGCCGCCGGGTGATCAGGCCGGTGTTCTCCATGGCGTTGAGGTGGTGGGTCAGTGTGGCGCCCTGGATGCCGACCGCGGCCGCGAGTTCGCGCTGGTTGGCGACGCGCCGGGTTTTCAGTGTGATCAAGATCTGCCAGACGGGTTGTGAGCCGCCCTCGGTGGTGAGGGCTTGGTCGAAGGCTCGTCCGACGGTTTTGGCGGTCTTGGCGAGGACGACGCCGATGGGTGCCGCGGTCGGTTTCTGCACGTCTCGCAGCTTAGCGTACCAATCGAAGGGTTTGACATCGAAACGTTCGATATCTAACGTTTAGTGCATCGAACGAGTCGGAGGAAATCCCATGCGCAGTACGGAGAACGAGATCCGCTACCTCGGGGCCCTCTGGGCCGACGCCGAGGTGCGCGGTGATACCGAAGCACTCGACGCGATGACCGTGGCCGACTTCACCCTGGTCGGCCCCCTGGGTTTCGTGCTCGGTAAACCGCAATGGCTGCGGCGCTACCGCGACGGAGACCTGATCACCGAGAAACTGGACTGGACCGAGGTCGAAATCCGTGACTACGGCGCCGCCGCGGTGTCCGTCGGCGTGCACGCCCAGGAAGGCACGCATCAGGGGCACCGCGTCGACGGCCGGTTCCGGGTCACCCATGTGTTCGTGCGCGACGCCGACCGCTGGCTCATCGCGGGTATCCATCTGAGCCCGGTCGGCGGGCCTCCGCCCTTCGCTGACGCCTCGGGAAGATGAGCGGGGAAGACCATGCGGATCAGCGTCAGCATCACCGATTTCTCCTGGCCCGGCGGACAGGCCGGGCTGGTCGACGGGCTCACCGCGGTCGCCCGTGCCGCCAACGAGAGTGAGCTGGACACCCTGTGGGTGGCGGATCACCTGCTGCAGACCGCGCCTGGCAGCACTCCGGACTCGGAAATGCTGGAGGCGTACACGACTCTGGGCTACCTCGCCTCGGTGACCTCCCGGATCAGGCTCGGCACGATGGTCAGCGCCGCCACCTTCCGGGCGCCCGCCCTCCTGGTGAAGGCGGTCACCACGCTGGACGTCCTCTCGCGGGGCCGGGCCTGGCTGGGGATCGGCGCGGGCTACCAGGAGGACGAGGCGCGCGCGATGGGCCTGTCGCTGCCGCCGGTCGCCGAACGGTTCGAGCGGCTGGAGGAGACGCTCCGGATCGCACTCCGGATGTGGGACGGCGACACCTCGGCGTTCACCGGACGGCACTACCGGCTGGAGCGGCCGGTCAACAACCCCCTGCCGGTGCGGCGGCCGAGGCTGCTCATCGGCGGAACCGGGCCGAAGCGGACCCTGCGGCTCGTCGCCCGGTACGCCGACGCGTGCAACCTCTTCGACATTCCTGACGGCGGCGAAACCGTCCGCGCGCAGCTGGACGTCCTCGCCCGGCACTGCGCCGAGATCGGGCGGCCCGTCGAGGAGATCGAGAAGACCATCGCGACCCGGCTGGCGCCGGGGGAGTCCTCGACGGACTTCGCCTACCGGTGCGAGCGGTTCGCGTCATGGGGACTCGACCACACGGTGGTGATCACCGCCGGCCCGTGGCGAGCGGAAGCGGTGACGCTGCCGGCCGAGGCCGCGAGCCTCGTCGGCGCGTGATCGCGGTTGTCTCTCCGAAATCGTCAACACCCGATACGCGGCGACGTTTTTCATATCGTGCCAACGAGGTGGTGTTTTCCGGGGATTTCGCCGTTCGCGGCAACCCCGGAAAACGGTTACAGTCCATAAACTTATTTCATGAACCGATTGCCGGGACGTTTTCGTCCGATCGGCGGGCGGCATCGTGAAGATCGTTTCGCTAACCTGAGTCCGCCCAGTTCCCCGCCCCCCGTGTGGAAGTTTTGGGAAGGACCTCATGTTCACCACAGTGGTCGCCGCCGTCTCGCTTTTCTCGTCGATAATAACACCGAATAGCTGGTCGCCGCCGCCGGGACCGCCGCCGGACCGGGTCGTCATCGACGTGGTCACCGTCAATGGATCCGGTTGTCCGCCGGGTTCGTCGGCCATCGCCGTCGCCAAGGACAACACCGCGTTCACGGTCACCTACAGCGAATACACCGCACAGGTCGGTGTCGGCGCGAAACCGACCGATCTACGCAAGAACTGCCAGCTCAACCTCAACATCCATGTGCCGCAGGGATTCACCTACGGTATCGCCAGTGCCGACTATCGCGGTTTCGCCTCGCTCGAATCCGGCGCCAAAGGGTTGCAGCGGGCGAATTACTACTTCCAGGGCAATTCGCCGACCGCGCAGGTGAGTCATCCGCTCAACGGGCCCTTGTCGGACAACTGGCAATTCCGTGACGAGGCCGAGGGTGGCGTCATCGTCTACAAGCCGTGTGGTGAGGACCGGAATCTCAACGTGAACACCGAACTGAGGGTCGCCGCGGGTTCCTCGGACCCGAAGAAGACCACCAGTTTCATCACGATGGATTCGACCGACGGAGCGGTCAGGACCACCTACCACTTCTCCTGGAAGACCTGCCCGACCTCCTGACAACGCCGCCAGGGTGACGGCCTGCTTCCCTGTCCGGAAGAAGGCCGTCCCACCCATGCCCTGACCAGGTTCTCCTCGACCCTGTGTCGGGTCGCCCCGCAAATATCGAATCCGCCCAGTTCCCCGCCGTGTGGAAGTTTTGGGAAGGAATCCCATGCTCAATGCGCTGGTTGCTGCCGTGACGCTTTTCTCCTCGGTCGTCACATCGAATGGCTGGGTGCCGCCTCCCGCGCCTGCCGACAAGATAATCATCGATGTCGTGACCGTCAACGGAACCGGCTGCAGACCGGGTACCGCGGCCGTTTCCGTGTCGCCGGACAACACCGCGTTCACCGTCACCTACAGCGAATACACCGCACAGGTCGGTGTCGGCGCGAAACCGACCGACCTCCGCAAGAACTGCCAGCTCAACCTCTACGTGCACGTGCCGCAGGGATTCACCTACGGTATCGCGAGCGCTGATTATCGAGGTTTCGCCTCCTTGGCGGCGGGTGCCACCGGGCTGGAACGGGCGAACTATTACTTCCAAGGAAATTCGCCGACCTCCTACGTGAACCACAACCTGAAAGGCCCGCTGGAGGACAACTGGCAGTTCACCGACGAGATCGAAGTCGGCGCCATCGTGTACAAGCCCTGCGGTGAGGACCGGAACTTCAACATCAACACGGAATTGCGGGCCGCGGTCGGCACTTCCGATCCGAAGAAGACCACCAGTTTCGTCACCATGGACTCCACCGACGGTGCCATCAAGACCACCTACCACTTCTCCTGGAAACCCTGTCCCAAGCCGAAGAACTGATCCGGTGAGGCGGCGGCCTTCTTCGAGTTCCGGCGAAGGAGGCCGTCACCCCTTCGCGGAAGGCGACGGATCGGTGGCCTCCACCCCGAACGCGCGGCCCAGCGCGATCACCGTCTCGTCGAGATGACCGAGGCTGGTGAGCACCGAACGTGCCTGCGGGTCGTCGATCCGGTCCGCCACCGGCGTACCGTCGTCGCGGACCAGCGTCCCGTGCCCGGAACCACCGGGAGAACTCGTCGCTTTCCTCAACACGGCGATGTTCTTCCGGATCCGCCCCGTGTACAGCCGCAGCCGGTCCGCCTCGTTCACCAGCAGCCCGGCCTGCGACCGCGCCGCGACATGCCGGGCGCGGAAGGCGATCGTCTCCACCGTCGTCAGGACATGCCAGCCGTAGTCACGGCGGCTGCTGAGATTCACCGGATGAGTGAGCGGCTCGATCGTCGTGCGGACCTTGTCCACCGCCCGGTCCAGAGCACGCGACTTCTCGATGACGCTCACGTTCTCCGCCCCGGACAACAGACCCGCGGCCTTCTCCACGAACTCGTCCAGTTCGTCCAGCAACGCGGAGACGTCGTCGAGCATCACCGCACGGGTGCGTACCGGCACGATCACCACCGCGGCCAGCACGCCGGCCGCCGCGCCCACCGCGGTCTCCGCGACGCGGATCCACAGCACCTCGAGACTGAACGTCCCCAGCAGGCTGTAGAGCAGGCCGAGCATGCTGGTGATGAAGAACGCCATGATCACCTGCGACACCCGCGCCATGTAGACCATGCCGAAGACACACACGAGGATCAGCGCCAGCGTCGCCGGCACACTGCCCGACACCAGCAGGGTCAGCACCAGGCCGCCCACGATGCCGATCAGCGTGCCGCCGAGCCGACGGACGCCCTTCACGAACGTCGCACCCGCCGTCGACGAACCGATGAACACCACGAACACCGTCAGGACCGCCCAGTACCACCGCTGGCTGGACACCAGTTCCCCGCCGAGGACGGCGAGCCCGCCGCCGACGACGGCCTGGATGGCGCTGCGCGTCTGGTTGTCGTAGGCGAACGCCGACGACTTCTCCTCTTCGGGATCTTCGGGGTCGTCGGCGGTATCGGAGACGTCGTGTTCGGCGACCCGCTGCGCCCGGACGTCGGCCAGCGCGAGTTCGGCGATGGCCCGGCGGACCCCGTCACCGGCCGCGGCGTGCTCGTCGATCCGGCTGCCTTCCACCAGCATCCTGCTGAACTCTTCGGTCTCGCTGATCAGCGGCAGTTCCCGCGGGTCGCGTTCGATGAGCGACCGGAACCGCCGCAGACGCGCGACCAGATCGTCCCGGACGTCCTCGCCGAGTTCCTCGGCGCAGGTGCGTTGCACGGTGATCGTCAGCCACTGCACCGCCAGCTCGACCTCGATCGCGCGGCGGCGCAGCCGGTTCGCCGAATCCGCCCCGGTCACCTCGGGGGCGGTGTCCTCGATGAGCAGCACGGTCTCGTGCAGACGGGCGTTGGTGGTGCGGAGCCGTTTGCGGGTGCGCTCGCTGCCGCCGACGGTCAGATAGTCCTCGGCCGCCCGCACCACCGCCGCGAGCCTCGCCCGGAACGCCCGCCGGATCCGCAGGAACTCCGCGTCGGTGTGCCTGCGCAGCAGGACGAACCGGACCACCGCGTTCGCCGCGATCCCGATCGTGAGCGCCAGAAGCAGGACCGGGACCTGCTTCAGATGTGTCTGCAGGAACATCGCGAAGAAGAACAGGAAGAACGAGATCGATCCCAGCGCGATCCCGCGCGATCCGAACCGCTGCGCGTAGACCGCGACGAAGATCAGCAGCACGAACACGACGCTGTCCAGCGGTGGGAACGCCGAACCCACACTGGCCGCGGTGAGTGACGCGGCCCCGAGCACCAGTGCCGAGATCAGCGTGATCGCCTGCTGGCCGGAGGTGGCGTCGTTGACGGTGAAGGCGGAGGTCATCGCGGCGATCGCGGCGACGAGGGTGACCGTGAGCGGCTGGTGGAACGGCAGGATGGCCAGCACCGCGACGACGATGCTGAGCACGGCCGAGAAGCCGAGCCGGAGCCGGACCAGGCCGGGGTCGGAGGCGACCAGACGATCGGTCGTGGCCTGGGTGATGCGGGAGATCATCGGGCGAGCAGCTCTCCTTGGGCGAGGGTGACCCGCCGGGCGGTGGACGAGGTGATGCGGAGACGGTATCTGGCGTGCCTCGCGGGCTCGGAGAGGGCGAACGGCCGGGTCTGACGGCGCCAGCGGAACGTCTCGCCTTCCCGGCGGTCCAGCGGCACCCAGCGCTCTCCGTCGTCGGACCCCTCCAGCACCCACGAACGCGGATCACCGCGGCGGCTGCCCGAGGTCAGCGTGTACATCACGACGTCACGACCGGCGTCCTCGACGGGGAAGTCGATGACGGGCCTGCCGCCGGGGAAGGTGATCTCGGTCTTGGTGGTGTCGTCGAACAGGGCACCGTCGCCGACCGTGATGTCCGTGAGCGGGCGCGGAGCGGCCGGTTCGACGGGGGAGCGGCCCCAGTCCGACGGTCGCTCACCCATCGTGAACTCCAGCACCGCGCCCTCCGCCAGCACCGAATGCGGGAGCGTGCTGGTCTCGTGCGGACGCCCGTCGATCGTCAGCCCGTGGACGTACACGGTGCGCTCGGTGTTGCCGGGCGCGGTGATGACCAGGTCCTTCCCGTTCTCCAGCTGGACGGTCGCCTTCGTGAACAGCGGCGCGCCGATCGCGTACTCGGGGCTGCCCATGGCCAGCGGGTAGAACCCGAGCGCGCCGAAGACGTACCAGGCGGACATTTCGCCGTTGTCCTCGTCACCGGGATAGCCCTGGCCAAGGTCGCCGCCGACGTAGAGCCGTCGCAGGACCTCCCGCACGATCCGCTGCGTCTTCGAGGGCGCGCCCGCGTAGTTGTAGATCCAGGGAATGTGGTGCGAGGGCTGGTTGGAATGCCCGTACTGTCCCATCCGGACGTCGCGGGCTTCGGTCATCTCGTGGATGAGGCCACCGTAGGAACCCGGTTTGCGGCCGGTCTCCGGCGTCGCGAAGAACGTGTCCAGTTTGGACTCCAGCGCTTCGGTGCCGCCGTGCAGCGCGGCGAGCCCGGCACCGTCGTGGGGGACGGAGAAGGCGGTGTTCCACGAGTTCGTCTCGGTGAAGTCGCCGCCCCACGCCTCCGGGTCGTAGCCCTCGGCGGCGAAGTGCCGGTTGCCGTCGCGGTTGCGGCCCTGGAAGAACCCGATCCGGTGATCGAAGTGGTTGGCGTACTGCTGCGAGCGCTGCCGGAAGTACGCGGCGTCGTCGTGGTGGCCGAGCGCTTCGGCGAGATTGGCCAGGCCGAAGTCGTTCACGCAGTCTTCGAGCGCCCACGACAGGCCCTCGTGGACCGAGGTCGGCGTGAACCCGAGGAAGATCGACTCGTGCAGGCCCTTCCGGCCGACGCTCTGCCCGCGCGGAGTCACCGTCGCGTTCTTCAGCGCCGCCTCGTAGGCCGCCTCGACGTCGAATCCCCGCACGCCCTTGAGGTACGCGTCGGCGAACGCGACGTCGGAGCTGGTGCCGGTCATCAGGTTGGCGTAACCGGGGGATGACCAGCGCGAGATCCAGCCGCCCTCGCGGTACTGCTGGACGAACCCGTCGATCATCCGCCCGCACCGACCGGGCGTGAGCAGGGCGTACGCGGGCCAGGTGGTGCGGTAGGTGTCCCAGAAGCCGTTGTTGACGTACATCTCGCCGTCGACGACCTTCGCGCCGGTCCGCGTGCGGGTGCTCGGCAGGAACCGGCGGACGACCGGGCTCGCGTGACGGACGCCCCTCGGGGTGTCCTCGTGCGCGGAGTTCGGATACAGGAACAGGCGGTAGAGGTTGGAGTAGAAGGTGTCGCGCTGGTCTTCGGTCGCGCCTTCGATCTCGACCCGGCCCAGTACCTCCGACCACGCGCCCCTGGCCCGGTCGCGGACCTGTTCGAAGCTCGTACCGGCGGGGATCTCCAGGTCGAGGTTGCGTTTCGCCTGCGCGAGGCTGATCAGCGACGTCGCGATCCGCATCGTCACCTCGCCCGCCGCGAACTCCACGAACCCGGTGACCGTGCGCCACACCGGACGCCGGATCTTCCCGCCCCCTACGGCGGGGACGTCGAACTCGGCGTGGACGAACATCCGCCGCGCACCGGCCGACAGCCTGCTGCGGACCCACGTGTGCCCGGTGACCACACAGTTCGCCGCGTCCAGCCCCCGCTTTTCGATGCGCAGCCCGCCGCGGTTACGGGCGTTGTCGAACAGCAGCCAGCCACGATCGCCCGGGAAGGTGAACCGCATCAGTGCCGCGTGATCGGACGGGGCGATGTCGGCGGTGACGCCGTTGTCGAACCGGACACCGTAATGATGCGGCCGGTCGATCTCGTCGTCGTGGGAGAAGGTGAGCGCGCGGCGGGCCCGGTCGGGCTCGACCGGCCCGATCCCCGGCATCACCTGGAAGGTGTGCCGGTCACCCATCCACGGACTCGGCTGATGCGACAGCGCGAACGCCTGCAGCGCCGGCCGGTTCGCGGCGGTGTTGTGCCGGTGATAGCTGTAGAGCCAGTTGGTGACGCCCGCGTCGGTGACCGGGGTCCAGAAGTTGAAACCGTGCGGGACGGCCGTGGCGGGAAAGTTGTTGCCCCGGGAGAACTTGTCGCTGGAATGCGTGCCGCGGGTGGTGCGGACGTGATCGACCGGCTCACGGACCTCGACCACGCGTTCGGCGATCCGGACGTCGTCCACCCAGCCGACGGGCACGCCGTCACCGGGTGGCGGTTCGCAGGCCAGGACGATCCTGACGATCCGCCGTCCGGCGAACTCGCCGAGCCGTCGGCGTACCCGATTCCACTGATCGACGTACAGCGTCTTGTCCAGGCCTTGCCCGGTGGCGCTGAACCCGGCGGCCGTGCCGTCGGCGAACTCGACGTCGAGCGCCACGAACGTGCTGCGGTAGGTGGGGACGGCGTCGGCCTCGGGGAAGACCACATAGGACAGTTCAGTGTGGCCGGTGACCTGGACGTCCACTTCGAACAGCGTCACGCGGAGCGTGCCCTCGTAGCGGAGGGCGTGCGCGCCGGTGAATCCCACACCCGGCTTCGCCGTCGGCGACGACGCCGGCCCGGTGCCGATACGCAACGCCGGATCCACCGGCTGCGGATCACCTGTTTCGAAGGAGGAGAAGAACCCGGTGATCGTCACCAGGCCACCGTAACTCGCACACGTCGGTACGGCCTGCCGGGCGGCACCGCATCCAGAGGACTAAACGCGTGAGGCGAGGAACTCCTCGAACGTGCCCACCCCGGTCGCGTTCTCCGGCGCCAGGTTCCCGCCCGCCCGAAACGCCCGGAACGCCTTGCCCGGCAGCCACACCGGCACGATCGGCTTCCGCCGTCCCGTTGCCCGCTGGTAGGCCTCCGCCAGGTCGCGCGCGGTCCGTACCTCGGGACCGCCCATATCCGGGACCCGGCCCGCGGGCTCACCGGAGGCCAACGCGACCAGCCTGTCCGCGACATCGCCGGTGCTGACCGGCTGGAACCGGAACCCGGACGGCATGAACGTCACCGGCAGCCGCCGCTGCACCGCCGACGCCCTGGCGACGAGCTCGTGGAACTGCGTCGCCCGCAGCACCGTCCACGGCAGACCGGACTCCTCGATCACCTTCTCCGAAGCCAGCTTCTCGTCGTAGTAGAAGAACCTGATCACGTCGATACCGACGATCGAGATGTACACCAGATGCGGGCTCCCGGCCCGCCGTGCCGCCTCGGTCAGGTTCCTGGTCGCCCGTTCGTCCCCGCGCCCCGGTGTCGACGCGCAATGGATGATCACCGAGACACCGTCGACCGCCTCGGCCAAGCCGTCACCGGTCCCCAGATCACACCGCGCCCACTCATGGGACACCTCCGCCGGACGCGGCCGACGGCTCATGACCCGGACCGGCAGGCCGGCGGCTAGCAGCCGCCGCACCACCTCGCGGCCCAGATCGCCGGTACCGCCGGTCACCAGAATCGGTTTCGCCACCTTGGTCCTCCGTTCACGAGAGCTTCCACCCTCAAGAACCGGCGGGCCACCCGGAACGTGACAGCTGCCGCGCGAGGAAGGCGAGTTTGTCCGGATTCGCGACCGACCGCAGCCCGGCGATCCGGCCGTCCACCACCTCGAACCCGGCGAACATGCCGGCGTACAGGCGCGCGACCTTCGCCGCACCCTGCACCGGACGCCGGGCCGCGGTGATCTTGCCCCCGTCGCTCGTCGGATCGGTTCAGCGCTCGCCGCGCCCGGCTGTGCAGCTGCCGCGAATTGACCTCGGACACGTCGAGGATCGCGGCGATCTCTCGATGGCTGTAGGCGAAGGCCTCCTTCAGCACGAACACCGCCCGCTCGACCGGGCTGAGCTGTTCCAGCAGCACCAGCATCGCCAGCGACACGGACTCCCGCTGCTCCGCCGTCTCCAGCGGACCGAGGGCGTCGTCCGAGGTCAGCACCGGTTCGGGCAGCCACGGCCCGACATGCCGTTCGCGTTGTGCCCTGGCCGAGGTCAGCCGGTTCAGGCAGAGGTTGGTGACCACCTTCGCCAGCCATGCCCGCGGCGACTCGATCGACTCACGCTCAGCGCCCGCTCACCGCAGGTAGGCGTCCTGGACGGCGTCTTCCGCCTCCGCCGCCGAACCGAGGAGGCGGTACGCGAGGCCGAACAGCCGAGGCCGCAGCCGCTCGAACCGCAGCGTCTCGTCGAGCGCGAAATCGTCGATCTTCAAGCCGCGCTCGCCCCAATCCCTGTCGGACACGATCTCCCGCTACGAATCCAGTCGAGTCCATTGTGGACGTCCCTGCGCCGGTGTCCCGCTGACCGGGATGGTCCGTACCTGATCGGCGCTGACGTCCACTGTGACTGTATCGGTACGAATGGAGCGTCCACGTCACCACCAAGAGAGGGGTCTGGAGTGACGTCACGTTCGTCGCGTTCGCGTGCTTCGATGTGCGCCGCGACCGTCATCACAGTGTTAGCGCTGATCACGGCGCCCGAAGCCGGCGCGGCACCGGCACCGGGCGCCGTCGGGTTCACCCCGGACAGATCCGGAAAGGACGTCGATGTCCGTGACACGGCGAGAACCAGCCCGCGTGTACTCGGCGCGCAGGCCCGGCTCTCGGCGTCGCGGGCGAACACCGTCGCGAAGGCACGCGCGGAACTGGGGAACCAGGCCCTGTTGGACTTCGACGAGCTGACCGGCACCCCACGCGTCCTCGCCCGCACCGACGGCTTCCTCACCGGACCGAGCGGGAAACCGGCCCGCGACATCGTGCTGGACTATCTGCGCGAACAGGAAGGACTCGTCGGCCTCAGTGCCGCCGATACCGCGAAACTGACCCTGCGCAAGGACTACGTCGACGTCGAAGGCACCCACCACCTCTCCTTCACCCAGACCGTCGGCGGGATTCCCGTGTTCGGCAACGGGTTGAAGGCGCACGTCACCAAGGACGGCAGGCTCATCCAGCTGGACGGCTCGCCCGTGCGCGACCTCCCCACCTCACTCGGCGCGGCCACGCTCGCCGCACCCGGACCGGACGCCGAGCAGGTCGCGTTCCTGACCGGCGACGGCATCCGTCCCGCCTGGTACCGGCTGGCCAAACCCGCCGCCGACAAGATGTTCCAGGAAGTGACCGACGCCGGCACCGGCAAGCTGCTCTACCGCAAGAACCTGGTGAACCACGCCAACGAAGCCAACGACGCCGCCGGCGCCAAAGGCCTCGCCTGGGAAGTCCAGCCGGGCCCGCAGAAACAGGTCAACCTGACCCAGAAGGGCTGGCTGCCCGCCGACGCCACCACCCTGGACGGCAACGTCGCGCATGTCGCCGCCGACGTCAACGGCGACCTGAAGTTCCAGCCACCGGAAGAGATCGGACCGAACACCGACGGCAGCTACCGCTACAAGTTCACCGACTTCAACGCCGTCGTCGGCCCGCCGTGCTCGGCGAGCAGGCCGTGCTCGTGGGACCCGAAGACGCCGGGTTCGTGGGCGAAGAACCGCGAACAGAACGCCGTACAGGCACTGGCCTACGTCGGGAGCTTCCACGACCACCTGGCCTCCTTCCCGATCGGCTTCACCCGCGAGGCGGGCAACTTCGAGAAGGTCGACGGCGACGCCGTACAGGTCCACACCCTGCTCGGCGCCCAGGAACCGGGCTACTACGACAACGCCTTCATGGGCACCCCGCCCGACGGGCAGGCCCCGACCATGGGGATGTTCCTGTTCCACGACCCCAGGGACCCCACGGACCCGTTCCTCGCGGCGAACTCCGCCGACGACGCCACGATCATCCACCACGAATACACCCACGGCCTGTCCAACCGGCTCGTCGTCGACGCGCAGGGCAACTCCACCCTGAACACCTTGCAGTCCGCCGCGATGGGCGAGGCCTGGAGCGACTGGTACGCCTTCGACTACCTCGCCGGCCGCAACGCGGTCAAGGACACCCCCGCGCCCGGTGAACTCCTCGGCGGCGACTACGTCAGCAACGGCAAACCCCTCGCCCGCACCCAGCCGCTGGACTGCCCGGTCGGCGCGGGCGCACCGCAATGCCCCGGCACCCCCGGAGCCGGACCCGGCGGTTACACCTACGGCGACCTCGGCCGGATCATCGGGTTCCCGGAGGTGCACGCCGACGGCGAGATCTGGGCCAGCACGCTGTGGGACGTCCGCTCGGTGCTCGGTGTGCCGCTGACGAGGGCGCTGGTCACCCGAGCGATGGAGCTTTCACCCGCGTCGCCGTCCTTCCTGGACATGCGGAACGCGATCCTGCAGGCCGACACGGTGATCAACGGCGGCCGCGCGCACGCCAAGCTGTGGAAGGCGTTCGCCGCCCGCGGCATGGGCTACTTCGCCGCGACGATCACCGGTGCCGACACCGCACCGGCGGAGGACTTCTCCACCCCGCCGCCTGCGGGCACCCCCACCGGGACCGTGACCGGCAAGGTCACCAACCGTGACGACGGCACCCCGATCGCGGGCGTCGCAGTCCGGTTCGGCGGCCACGACTCCGGTTTCGGCGGCTCGCTGTCCGCGGTCACCGACGCCAAGGGCGCCTACACCATTCCCTCGGTGCTCCCGGGCACCTATCCGAAGGTCTACGCCGACGGCGGCGGCGCGGACAGCGAGATCCGCACGGTCTCGGTCCGCTCCGGTACCACCACCGTCGACTGGGGGCTGCGGCTCAACTGGGCCTCCAGCGGCGCGGGTGCCGGCGTCACCGCGTTCAACGGAGAGGACTTCACCCAGTACGGCTGCGGGCCGGGTGACCTGCTGAAGTCCTCGGTGCTCGGTGGTGGCGGCTGGTCGACCGACAAGGTGGTCGGCCCGGACGGCACGATCGAGAAGCGGTTCGTCACGATCAAGCTGGCCAAACCGGTCACCGTGAGCGCCATCGAGATCGACCCGGCCAACACCTGCGGCGACGATCCGCCCGCCGCGGCCAAGGACGTCACCGTCGAAACCTCGGTGGACGGAACGACCTGGGTGAAGGCGGGCACCGGCGACTTCAAGCCGTCGGATCTCGGCAAGCTCACCGCACTCCAGCTCGCCCCGGGCAGCGCGACCGGTGTGCTGTTCGTGCGGCTGACCGTCTCGTCCAACCAGCTCTCGTTCTATCCGGACAAGGTCTGCTCGCCGCAGCCCTCCACGGCCGGCTGCCTGTACATGGACGTACAGCGGCTGGCGGTGCGGGGAGGCTCCGCCTGACCCGATGACCTGACCCGATGGTGCGGTCCGCGAGGGGTGAGGGACTCAGAGTCCCTCACCCCTCGCGGACGACCATCACGAGCCTCGGCAGCACCACCAGCCGCAACGGCTGCGCGTGAAGGCCCCCTTCCCTCGGCTGAGCCGAGGGAAGGGGGCCTTCACGCGCTCCCCACTCACGACTGCCGTGAGCGTAAGATCGCGATATCGGGGTAGAAACGTGCTCTCCGCGGAGCACGCGCACACGCGGTATCGCATGAACCGTCACTCCTTCCTTGCGAAGGAGTGTTCTGTGCGTCCCCACGTTCAAGGCCGGTCCCTCATCGAAGTGTGGCCCGCTCTCGCTGGGCTCTCGGCCGTGTTCCTGTTCGAGATGCTCGACAACTCGATCCTCAATCTCGCGTTGCCGACCATCGGCCGCGAGCTCTCCGCTTCGACGACCACCCTGCAATGGGTGACCGGGGCGTATTCCATCGTGTTCGGCGGGCTCATGCTCGCGTTCGGTGCGCTGGCCGACCGGGTGGGCAGGCGCAAGGTCATGCTCATCGGCCTCGTGCTGCTCGGCGTGGCCAGCCTGGCGACGGTGGTCGTCACCGCCGCGTGGCAGCTGATCGCCGTCCGGGCTCTCATGGGGGTCGCCGCGGCGATGACGACGCCCGGCTCGCTCGCCCTCGCGTTCCGCCTGTTCGACGAAGACGTGCTGCGCGTCCGCGCGACCACACTGATCTCGACGGTGGGCTTGGTCGGCCTCGCCATCGGCCCCATCCTCGGCGGGCTCGTGCTCGCCATCGCGCCATGGCAAGCACTGCTGCTGGTGAACGTGCCGGTCGCCGCGTTCGCCTTCCTCGGCATCCGCGCCGGTATCCCCGCCGACGATCCCGCCGGCCTGCACCGCGACCCGATCGACGTCGCGGGCGCCGTCCTGGGAACCGCGACCATCGTCCTCGCGCTCGTCGCCCCCACGCTCTTCGTCGAAGAAGGCGCCGCCTCGGCCCTGCCCTGGATCGCCACCGCGGCCGCGCTCCTCGCCGGAACCAGCTTCGTCCTCCGCGAGAAGACGGCCCGGCATCCGCTGCTCGACCTCGAACTCTTCGCCCGCCCCCTGGTGTCCAGTGGCCTGGCACTCAAAGGCGCCGCCGCGCTGGCCACCGCCGGACTCGGCTACCTGGTGACACTGCACCTGCAGCTCGGGATGGGCTGGGCGCCCGCGCAAGCCGCCATCGGGATGCTGCCGCAGGTCGTCGTCCTGATCGCCGGCGGTGCGCTCATCGGCCCCTTGATCACCCGCGTCGGCCTCACCAAGGCCGCCTGGCTCAGCGCCGCCGCGGTCGTGTGCGGACTCGCCGTCTACGCCGCGTTCGGCTGGCTGGGCTACGGGTGGATCGCCGTCGCGCTCGTCTTGGTCGCGGCGGGTATGCGCGTGGTCGGGGTCGTGGCGGGGACCAACGTGATGCGCGGCCTCCCACCGAACCGGACCACCATCGGCGCCGCGCTTGTCGACACCTCCAGCGAGGTCACCACCGGAATCGGCATCGCGCTGAGCGGCACCATCCTGGCTCTGGTCTTCCCCGGCGCCCTGACCGCCGCCCGGGAGTCGGCCGACTTCCTGAGGGCGACCACCTACGCGGGTCTCGCCCTGACCCTGCTGTCCGCGGCTCTTGTCGGCTTCGGCATCGTCCGCGGCCGACGCACCGAATAGCCGTGAAGGCCTCCTTCCCCACCCTCAAGGTAGGGAAGGAGGCCTTCACGGACTTACCGGAGGACTACAGCTTCGCGCACTGCCCGGCGGCCGGGCCGCGGACGGTGTTCTGCAGGTCGTAGTCCGTCGGAGCGGGGGAGTTGGCCGCGCACGCGAGAGGTCCGCCGATCGTGCTCGAGGTCAGCACCGGCCCCTTGTTGCCCGTCAACGCCACCGGCCCGCCGATCTCGGTCAGTTCGATCGACACCGGCCCGGTCGCCCCGGTGATCGCCACCGGACCGCCCACCTTCGTCCGGTCCAGCACGATCTGCGCCGCGCCGTTCGCGGTCAGCGGACCGGAGATCGTCCCGCCACGGACGATCAGGCTCGCGCCCGGCGCCACCGACACGGGACCCGACACTGTCGCACCGTCCACACAGGTCACCCCGTTCTGCACGGTCAGCGGGCCCTTGCGCTCGCCCGTGATCGTCTGTGTGCACGCCGCGTCGGGCTTGCCCAGCACCTCGAACTCCGACAGCGACGCCTCCCCGCCCGTGGTCGCGGTGACCTCGAGCCGGTAGTACGCGTAGTGCGCCGGATTCGCGATCTTGAACGCCCTCGTCTGCTGCCGCCACGCGAACTTCTGGTCGGTCCGCTGATCCGCGACCGCCCACGTCTTCCCGTCGTAGGAACCCTTCAGCACCCAGCTCTTCGCATCGCCCGCGCCCTTCCCGGACGTCAGCGTGTAGTAGGAACTCGCCTCCTTCGTCGAGGGCACCTGGTACTGGATCGGCGCCGTGACCTTCGCCTCGGTCCGCGACGTGTTGTCGAAGAACGCCGCGTCCGCGCCGGAGACCGGCTTGGTCAGGTCATGCGCCGGAGTCGGCACCGCGTCGCCCTTGGTGATCGACTTCGGCGCGTCGTCCGGGCCGGTACCCCACGACGACGGGTTCGGGCCCATGTCGAAGTCGAGCGTCCCGCCATTGGCGATCGCCGCATGCGCCAGCGACGTCGAGGTCTGCGCCTTGCCGTTCACCTTCAGGCCCTGCACGTAGACGTTCTTCGCACTGTTCTTCGGCGCGTTGACCACGATCTTCTTGCCACCCGGCAGGTTCACGGTCGCCTTGGTGAACAGCGGCGAACCGATCGCGTAATCCGAGCTGCCGACCTGCAACGGGTAGAAGCCCAGCATGCCGAACAGCCACCACGCCGACTGCTCGCCGTTGTCCTCGTCACCGCCGTAGCCCTGGCCCAGCTCACTGCCGACGTACAGCCGCGACAGCGCCTCGCGGACCTTCGCCTGCGTCTTCGACGGCTGACCCGCGTAGTCGTACATGTAGAGCGTGTGATGCGCGGCCTGGTTCGAGTGCGCGTACATCCCCATCCGCACGTCCCGCGCCTCGGTCATCTCGTGGATGACCCCGGGGTAGGTGCCGAACTTGAGCCCCTGCTCGGGTTTGGCGAAGAACTCGTCCAATTTGGACGCCAGCCCCGCCTTGCCGCCGTAGAGGTTCGCCAGGCCCTGACCATCCTGCGGAACTGAGAACCGCATGCCGTACGCGTTGGTCTCGGTGTAGTCGATACCCCAGACCTCCGGGTCGAACTGCTCCTTGCTCCGGGTGAACTTGCCCGCCGCGTCACGGCCCTGGAAGAAGCCGACACTCGGGTCGAACACGTTCACGTACTGCGTGGCCCGCTCGGTGAAGTACCCGTAGTTGTCCAGGTATTCCTGTTTGCGCGGGTCATTCGCCGGAGCCTCGTCGTAGAGCTTCTTCGACATGTTCGCGATGGCGTTGTCGTTGACGTAGCCCTCGATCGCCCACGAGAAGCCGTGGTCCGCGGTGTTCGGCGCGTAGCCGAGGAACGTGCCCTCGTCGATGCCCTTCCGGCCGACCGCGCCGTTGGGCGGGGTCACCGTCGCGTTCTTGATCGCCGAGTCGTAGGCCGACTGGACGTCGAATCCCTTGACCCCCTTGAGATAGGCGTCGGCGAACGCGGCGTCCGAACTCGTGCCGGTCATCAGATCCGCGTAACCGGGGGAGGACCAGCGCGAGATCCAGCCCCCGTCGCGGTACTGCTGGACGAAACCGTCGACCAGCTTTCCGGTGGTGTCCGGGCTGAGCAGCGAATACGCCGACCACACCGTGCGATAGGTGTCCCAGAACCCGTTGTTGACGAAGAACTCGCCGTCGACCAGCTTCGCGCCGGTCTGGGTCGGGGTGTCCTGGCCGGTTTTCGGCGACACCGGGCTCGCGTACTTCTTCACCGGCTTCTCGACCGTGCCGACGTTCTCGAAGCCCGAGTTCGGGTACAGGAACAGGCGGTACAGGTTGGAGTACAGCGTGATCAGCTGATCCTTCGACGCGCCCTCGACCTCGATGACCTTGAGCTTCTCGTCCCACGCCTGCTGCGCGGTGTCCGCGACCGATTCCAGCGTCGCGTTCGGGGCGAGCTCCTGCTCCATGTTCTTCTTCGCCTGATCGACGCTGATCAGCGAGGTCGCGATCCGCATGTTCACCGTCTTGTCGGTACCCGCGTCGAACTTCAGGTAGCCGAGGACGTTGTCCCGCTTCTGGTCACCCGAACCGGTCGACAGCTTCGAACCGGCGGTCACCGGCCTGTCGAAGGTGGCGTAGACGAACATCCGGGTCGCACCGGCCGACAGCCCGCTCTTGACGTCGCTGTATCCGGTGATGGCCCGGCCCGCCGGGTCGAGGGTGAGCCCACCGTTGTTGTTGACGTTGTCGAAAATCAGGTTCGAGTCCGCGCCGGGGAACTTGAAGCGGTACAGCGCCGCGTGATCGGTCGGCGCGACCTCCGCCTTGATCCCGTTCTCGAAGTCGACACCGTAGTAGTGCGCCCGCGCCGTCTCGTTCGAGTGCTTGAACGGCAGTTTCCGCGCCTCACGGTCCGGATTCGGCACACCCGCCGCGGTCGAGGGCAGGAACTGGAAGGTCTGCCGATCGGCCATCCACGGGCTCGGCGCGTGGCTCGCGGAGAACGCCTGCAGCGCCGGGAGGTTCTGCTCGTTGTTGCGCGAGTGGTAGGAGTACATCCAGCTCAACGTGCCCGCGTCGGTCGTGGGGATCCAGAAGTTGAACCCGTGCGGCACCGCGGTCGCGGGCATGTTGTTGCCCCGCGAGAACGACCCGTTCGACAGCGAACCGCGCGTGGTCAGCACGTTGTCGGACGGGCGCAGGCTCGCCGGCGGCGTCGGGGTCGCCGAGACCTTGATGTCGTCCAGCCAGCCCTGCAGCGAACCCGGCCCGTCGGCGTTGTCGTAGCCGACGAGGATCCGGTCGATCGTCTTGCCCTTCGCGACCACGCCGATCTGCGAGCGCACCAGGTTCCACTGGTTGGTGTAGAGCACCTTGCTCGCACCCTGCCCCTGCGGCGAAAGCCCGAAACCGTACTGATCGACCGCGCCGAGCTGGCTCAGGTACGTGCCGTCGGTGAACGCCAGATCCACCGCGACGTTCGTGCTCGGGTACTTCAGGTCGCCGCGGATGAACTCCGGCTGCACCTTGTACGACAGCTCCGAGGTCGCGGCCACCGGGATGTCGACGTCGAAGATCTTGTTGTAGGACCAGCCATGCCCCTGCGCCTTGTGGCTGCCGGAGTAGCGGAACGCGCGCAGACCGGTGAACCCGACCCGGTTCTTGCTGGTGTACCCGCTGCCCGGACCGCTGTCGGCGAAGCTGCGCATATTCGGCAGCGCCGGCGGGGCGGGATCCTCGTTGGCCAGCAGCAGCTCCGAAAGCTGCATGATCGGGCCGCCGTTGTTCTTGGTGACATCGAGCCGGAAGTACTTGTACGCCGCACTCGCGGCCGCGAGGCGGTACTCCTTCGTCTGGAACGGCTCACTGAACTTCTGCCCGGCCTGCTTGTCCAGCTCAGTCCAGGCCTGGCCGTCGTTCGAGCCCTGGAGCGTCCAGTCCTGCGGGTTGCGGTTGTCGAAATCGTTGGCCGACGACAAGGCGTACCGCGTGATCGACGTCGGCTCCGACAGCGTGACCTGCGCCCAGCCGGTCGGCGTCCACGCCAGCCACTTGGTGTCGGTCGAACCGTCCACCAGGTTCGACACCCCCTCGTTCGGGGTGTTCTCACTGTTGGCGGAGGTCTCGGTGACCTTGCCGCGGATGTCACCGGGGATGGTGGTGGCGTTCGCGCCGTCGACGCCGAACGCCTTCGGCTTGCCCGACGGATCGGTGTCGACGGTGTCGCTCCACGTCGGCTGCGGTTCGCCCGGCTCGAACGAGGAGTAGAAGTCCGAGGGGAGGTCTTCGGCCGCGGCGGTGGCGGGCAGGGCTACCAGCCCGGACGCCACGACCGTGGCACTCAGAAGGCTGCAGACCCAAGGTCTGACGCTTCGGGGCATCGTTGCACCAATGCTTTCTCGCGGGGGCATGCGGGGCGCCGCACAGGCGGGGGACCGGTGGCGCCAAGAGAGAAAAACTCGCGTGTGACATCGATGTCAAGACACCCGGACAAACCTGACCCGAACTGGACAACCTCCGCTGCCGGCGAAACCTGGTGGACAACCCGCCGAGGCCGGGCCAGGGTGAATGGGCAACTGAAGCCGATCCGGGAAACTGGGGTGGGGAAATGCGGCGGTTGTCCATGCTCGGCGTGGCAGCGCTCATCACGGCAGGCTCGATACTCACGGCTCCGGCGGCCACCGCCGGTGAAACGACTTTCCGCCCGGCGCGCGCCTGCGGCGAACTGGTACGGACCTACGACGTTCCCGGCGCGGTCACCCATGTCGAGACCGCGACCGTGGTGCCCGCGACGGCGACCGAACCGGAGAACTGCGACGTCCGCGGCTACGTAGAACCCGCGGTGCGGTTCCAGCTCCGGTTGCCGACCAAGACCTACGCGGGCCGCTATCTGCAGTTCGGCTGTGGCGGCTTCTGCGGCATGGTCAACACCCCGCCGTTCGCCGACTGCGGCCTTCCGCACGGCGGCGACGTCGCGGTCGCGGCCACCGACGACGGTCACATCGGCAAGACCCCGTCGGTGTTCGACGACGGCAAGTGGGCCGAGAACGACCAGGCCGCCCGCGACGACTTCGCCTTCCGCGCGCCGCACGTGGTCTCGAAGGCGTCCAAACGCGTGATCTCGGCGTTCTACGGCGCCCCGCCGAAGAAGTCCTACTTCAGCGGATGCTCCGACGGCGGCCGCGAAGCACTGCTGCTGGCGCAGCGCTACCCGCACGACTTCGACGGCATCATCGCCGGCGCACCCGCCGGATACTGGGGCCCGCTGCTCGGCGTCTACCAGACGTGGCTGGCCAAGGTGAACACCGGCGCCGACGGCAAGCCGATCCTGACCGCCGACAAGCTCCCGGCGCTGCACACAGCCGCACTGTCCTCGTGCGACAAGTCCGACGGACTCGGCGACGGCGCCATCGACGACCCGCGGACCTGCCGCTTCGACCCGGCCACCATCGCCTGTCCGCCGGGTACCGACAACGCCGGCTGCCTCACCGCGGCACAGGTCGAGGCCACCAAGAAGATCTACGCGCCGCCGACCGACGAACGGGGCCGCAAGCTGTACCCCGGCGGGCAGACCGTCGGCTCCGAACTCTCCTGGTACGGCTGGATCATCCCGGCGCCGGAGGCCGGTGGCGTTCCCGTCGCGCAGGCGCTCGCCGACAACTACCTGAAGTACATGGCCTACCCGATCGGGACACCGCATTCGTCGGTCGAGAAGTTCGCCTTCACCGCCCGCGAATTCGACCGGCTGACCCCGGAAGGCGTCCGCTCCAACGCGATGTCGACCGACCTTGGCGAATTCCGGCGCTCCGGCGGGAAACTCGTGATCTGGCACGGCTGGGCGGATCAGGCGATCCCCGCGGCCGGGAGCGTCGACTACTACCAGCGTCTCGCGCGTGCCAACGGCGGTCTCGCCGCGACGAGTAATTGGGCGCGCCTGTTCATGGTGCCCGGCCTCTACCACTGCGCGACCGGCGACAAGCTCACCGAGTACGACCCACTGAAGGAACTGGTCTCCTGGGTCGAACGCGGCACCGCACCGGACCGGACGATCGCCACCGGCCGCGACGCCGACGGCAAGGTCTTCCGCACCCGGCCGGTGTTCCCGTACCCGCTGCAGGCCAAGTACGACGGCACCGGAAGCGTCGACGACGCCGCGAACTTCGTTCCCGTCCCGCCGTCGCGGCCTTCGCACGACATCGTGAACTGGGCGGGGAGCGACCTGTACGGGAAAGCGGGTCCGGTGGCTCCCTGAGGTGCTCGGCGGTACCGCGTGAAGGCGTCAGGAGAGAACGCCGTCCAGCAGCCGTACCCGCCGGTCCGCGATCCGGTGCACGTCGTCGTCGTGCGTCGCCACGATGACCGCCGCGCCCTCCTCGGCGCAGCGCCGCAGCAACCGCAGCACCCGCGGCGTGCTCCCCGCGTCCAGGTGCGCCGTCGGTTCGTCGGTCAGCAGCACCCGAGGCCGCCCGCTGACCGCTCTGGCGAGCGCGACCCGCTGCTGCTGCCCGAACGAGACTTCCAGCGGATAACGGTCGCCGAGCTCCCCGATCCCGAGTTCCTCGAGCAGTTCCGAAACCCGTGCGTGAATGTCCTTCGCGCTGGGTTTGGGGATGTCGGACCGGAGCCGCAAGGGCAGCGCCACGTTCTCCGCGATCGTCAGTTCGTTCGCGAGGCC
Source organism: Amycolatopsis sp. NPDC033938 (assembly GCF_055575975.1). Taxonomy (NCBI): domain Bacteria; kingdom Bacillati; phylum Actinomycetota; class Actinomycetes; order Pseudonocardiales; family Pseudonocardiaceae; genus Amycolatopsis; species Amycolatopsis sp. NPDC033938. The sequence continues at coordinate 26,433 of NZ_JBVIRO010000026.1, read as the reverse complement.
GAGTGCCTGGGGCAGGACGGCGCAGGTGTGCCATGGCGGCGCGCCCGCTATCGGGACGCCGTCCAGCGAGACGCTGCCGGAATCGGGTGAGTCGAAGCCGCACAACAGCGCCAGCAGCGCGCTCTTGCCGGAACCGGACCGGCCGGAGACGGTGACCAGCTCGCCGGCGGCCACACTCAGTTCGAGTCCGCGCAGGACTTCGACGTCGCCGCTGGGATGAGGGAACCGGCGGCGCAACCCGACGGCCTCGATGGCGGGTTCCACCGTCACGGCATGACCTCCGGTTCTTCGACGCCCTGAAGGGTGCCCTTGTGCATCCGCGCGACACGGCTGCCGAGTGCGATCAGCCGGTCGTCGTGCGAGGCGACGATGACGGCGAAATCCTGATCCGCCAGGTATTTCAGCGTGTCGAGCACCAGGTCGGCCGATCCCTCGTCCAGTTGGGACGTCGGTTCGTCGGCGAGGACGACGGTCGAGCGCCTTGCCAGTGTGCAGCCGAACGCGAGCCGCTGCTGCTGCCCGCCCGACAGTGCCGAGATCCGCCAGCCACCGGTACCGCCCAGCCCCAGCTGTTCGAGGATGTCGTCCGGCAGGCATTCGGTTCCGGCGGACTCCGCCGCCGCGCGGAGATTGTCGGCGACGCTCAGATACGCGAGCAGGTTGTCGGTCGGGTTCTGGAACACCAGGCCGAGGTGATTTCTCCGCAGGGCGCGCCGGTCGCGGTGCCGCAGTTTGCCGGTTTCGGTGCCCTGGAAGGAGATCGTGCCCCGGGCGGGCTGTTCGAACAGGCCGAGCGTCCGCAGCAGGGTCGACTTGCCGGAACCGGACGGGCCTGCCAGCACGGTGATCCCGCGCGCGGGGATGTCGATGGTGACGTCGTCGACCCCGGTGACGGTGCCTGCCGGCGTCTGGTAGTCGACGCCGATGCCGCTCAGCCGGAAGATCGGTTTCTCAGGCACGGATCAACTCCGCGGTCCGGGCGGTGCGCACCGAGCGCATCGCGATCCAGCCGGCCAGCGCCACGACGAGCACCCCGACGGCCAGTACGGTCAGTGCGAACGGGGTCGGGTTGGGCAGCGCCGACCTCGGCGCGAGGAACGTCGCCGGATCGAAGCGTGGCACCGAAAGACCGGCGACCGAGATCCCGCAGGCGACCCCGACGACCACGGCGAGCCCGCTCAGCGCGCCCAGTTCCATCAGATGACTCGCCAGCAGGGCGCGCGGCCGCATCCCCATCCGCAGGACCAGCGCCCCGGCCAGTGCGTTCTGGCGTCTGCGGACCTCGACCGCGACCAGCAGGGACAGCACCGCCACCACCCCGAGCACGGCGCCGAGCAACGCCATGAACGAGAAGGTCCACGACACGACGTAGAACGGGAGCGCGTCGAGTGCCGATTCGCGGGTGATGCGGTTGGGTTGCGTGATCCCGGCCGTGATCAGCGCCTCGGTCAGCCGCGCCACCGGCGAGGCGGACAGCAGGCTCCACTTGGGTACCGCGGTCAGTTGCGCCGGGCTGAGCGATTCCCGCGAGATCACATATCCGGCCTTGGTGCCGATGATCGGGAACATCGGCAGTTCGCCGACCGTCCTGGCGTCGCCGAGCCCCGCGGGCAGCGCCGCTTTCTGGGCGGCGTCGTCGCCGATCCGGATCGCGGGGACGCCCGCGCCCGGCGTCGACAACCGCCCCAGGAGGGTGTCGACCTCGTCGGCGGACAGCGGGCCGAGCGCCGCACCACGCCGGAACGTCTTCGGATCCACGACCAGGACGACACTGCCCGTGCCGGTCAGCTCGCCGACCACCGTGCTGCTGCCGCTGATCTCCGGCGGCAGCGGCGTCTTGCCGGTGCCGACGACGCTTTCGGTGTCCACCCGGGTTTCGGCGCCGACGAAGATCGCCGACTTGGTGTGCAGTGCCTCCTCCTGGCCGCGGGCGATCCCGATACCGGTCGCCAGCGTGCCGATGGCCAACGTGCCGATCACGAGCACACCGGTGACCGGGGCGCGGGCGCTGGCGAGCCGCCGGATCGCCAGTTGCAGCGCCGGCCGCGACCACAGCCGCGCGCGATGTGAAGCGTGCAGCGCGAGCCAGGCCAGCCGGGCAGCGAGCAGGCCGACGGTGAGCACGACGAACACCGGGTAGGTGAGCGCGAGCGGGTCGACCTGGGGGAGCGGGTTGCCGATCCTCGACCCCTTCCCGTAGTCGACGAGCCGGTTCCAGCCCAGCAGCGCCACCCCGGCGGTGAGCAGTTCCCACGGGAAGATCGCCAGGAGCTTCACGCCCTTGCGGCGCCCGGACCGGATCCGGCCCAGTTCGAACTCCCGATGCGTACGGACGGCGATCACGCCTGCCAGCAGCGCGAGCGACGCGAGCAGAATCGCGGCCGCGACGAGGGAACCCACCAGCTGCGCTCCGCCGTCCGGTTCGCCCGGTGGTCCGTAGACGCCGAGGAGCAGCCGGGCGAGTACCGCTCCCGCCACCCCTCCGACGAGGATGGGCAGCCCGAGTTCGGCGACCGCGAGCAGGCCCAGTGCCGCAGGTCCGCTGCCGCGGGCCGAGAGCAGCCTGAGCTGGGCGTGCCGTCGCTGATGCCACTGCAGCGCGACCGTACCGATCCCGGCGCAGCCGACCAGGACGCTGATCGCCGCCAGCGGCAGGATCGAGACGAGGACGTTCGACTCGGCCTGATTGCTGATCACCACGGACCGCTCGAACGGCAGCGACCCGACGATCGCGTCACCCAGACCGCGGGCACCGAGATCCGCCTGTACGTCGGCGATCAGCGCCTTGGATCGTTCGAGCAGGTCTTCGGCCTCGCTGAGCGTCTTCGGCGGTGTCTCGTAGAACGACAGGTACAGCGTCTTGATGACGGGCAGGCCCACGGTGCGGACGGCGTCGTCGAAAGTCTTGGCGTCGGTGGCGAACATGACCGAGTCGACGGGGTCGTTGGCGAGGCGGTCGACCACGGCGTTCCGCTGCTGTGAGCACCACCAGCGCGGCGCCGGATCGGGCAGGTCGCGGTACAGCCCGGTCACCGGGGGAAGCGCGGCGCCCTGGAACTTCGGCGTGGTGCCGACGCCGATCCCCTGCGCGCCGGCGACGACGGTGCCGAGCCACAGCCCCGGGTCACGCGAGCCGCCCGCCGGCTCGAGATGGTCCAATCCAGCCCGGTCCCGATAACCCAGAGTGACCTTGTAATTCGGGTCACCGTTGAATTCGGTGCCACGGATCACCTGCGTATAGCGCGAAGTGACCGGAGCGCCGAAACCGTGCGCCGGGGCATGCCGCTGGACCGCTGCGATCACTTCGGGGGCGGCGCCGACGGGAACGTTCCCCTTGCTGAAGACCGGGCCGTAGCTGTCCGGGCAGGCGATCCCGGACTGGTACGTGACGGCCGCGCCGCCTGCCGCGGAGGCCTGCAACACGGCCGCGGTGCCCAGGAAACAAGCCAGCAACGCGGTCACCGCCGCGATGATCAACGTCAGCGGGCTGGTCAACGCCGCCCGCGGAGCCGCTCGCCACGGCATCGTCACCCTGGGCCCGCCGGGAGCCCCCCACCTCACCCGCATGGACACGCACGCTACCGGTCAGCGCGGTTCGGCGACAGAAAGAAATCACCGTTTGTTGCTGACGTGAAGTAAGGCTTGGTCCATTGTGGTGACTCAGTGCCCGCTCACTGACCGTCAGTCACCAATTCTTCGACTGTCGCCATTGCCCCCTTCTCCCTTTCCGCCGAGAATGCGTTTTCTCCGAGAGCCGCGGTGATGATCCCGGAGATCCGGTCGACGTCGCCGCGTTCGCCTTTCGCCAGGGGAGCGCCCACGGATTCCCGGGCAGCCGAGGCGGCGCCCAGGAGTCTCGCGGCCAGGCGGTACTCGCCCGCGGCCGCCTCCGCTCCGGCCAGGCCTTCCAATCCGAGCGCGATCGCGCGGGGATCCTCGCTGTGCCGGGCGATCGCCAGCCCGTCCAGCTGGAGCCGCTTCGCCCGCGCCGCGTCACCGCGCTGCTCGGCGATGAACCCGAGTTCGGCCAGGACCAGCGTGCTGCCCGCTTCGGACTCCACCCGGCGATGCCAGTCCAGAATGGACAGCAGCCGCCGCTCCGCCTCGTCGAACAGTCCCTGACGTCGCGCGCCGAGCGCGAGCCCTGTCTCGGCATACACTTCTGCGGGCTTGAAGCTGTGCTCGACGGCCAAGGCCCTGGCCCGCTCGTGGAACTCCTTCCCGCCCTCGAAATCGCCGGTGAGCAGCGCCGTCCGGCCGAGCCATGACAGCTTGTAGGCGACCTCCGGCCACAACTCCAGTTCCTCCGCGCGGCGCAGGCTTTCCCGGTGGACACGTGCGGCGTGGTCGTAGTCCCCGGCGATCGCGGCGAGCATGCCGATGACGAACGACGCCTGCAGCCAGCCCCAGCGTTCGCCCAGGTCGTCGAAGATACCGGCGCTCTGCGCGGCGATCCGGCCTCCGCCGGTGAGATCGCCGCCCGCGATCAGGTGGCTCGCCCTGTCGCTCAGCGCGGCCGCGGCGCTCCAGTCGTCGCCGACCTCTCGGGCCGTTTCCAGCGCGCCGAGCGTGAGCTTCTCCGCCCGGCACAGATCGCCGACCGTGGACCAGGCGTAGCCGAGGAACCACAGCGTCCGGGCCCGCGCCACGGGATCGACGATGCCCCACACCGCTTCCTCCGCCGCGCCCTCGGTGCAGGTGCCGTCGAGAATCGCGATACCGGCGCACCAGCCCAGCGCCTGCGCGCGTTCGTCACCGGTCTCGATATCCGTGTCGAGCACCAGGTTCAGGGAGCGCCGGGCCTCCGTCAGCCGCCCCCGGAGGAACCAGAACCACGTCATCGCGTTCACCAGCCGCAGCGCGAGCCGGTGTTCGCCTTGCCGCAGCAGGGTTTCCAGCGCGCGACGGGTGTTGGCGCCCTCGGCGTCGAGCCTGTCGAGCCAGCGCCGCTGTTCCTTGCCACGCAATCCCGCGTCGCCACTCTCGGCCAGCTCGACGTGGAAACGGGCGTGCCGCAAGGACAGCTCGTCGAACTCGCCCGCCTCCTCGGTGTGTTCCAAGGCGTAGGCCGAGACCGACTCCAGCAACCGGTACCGCGGTTCGCCGCGCCTGCCCGGTCTGCTGACCACCAAAGATCGGTCGACGAGCCGGGACAGCAGGTCCAGCACGTCACCCGAGGCGATCCCACCACCGGCGCAGACGGACTCGGCTGCGTCGAGACCGCAACCTTCGGCGTGGACGGCGAGCCTGCGCAGCACGATCTGCTCGGGCTCGCTCAGCAGGCTCCAGCTCCAGTCGATCATCGCGCGCAGCGTCTGCTGACGACGCGGCCCGCCCCGCCTGCCCGAGGACAGCAGGCCGAACCTGTCGTCGAGACGGGCGAGGAGTTCGTGCACGCCGAGTGTCCGGACCCGGGTGGCGGCGAGTTCCAATGCCAGCGGGATCCCGTCCAGTGTGCGGCAGATCCGGGCGACCACCGAGGCGTTCTCCGCGTCGAGCGCGAACCCCGGAGCGGCCGCCGCGGCACGGGCGGCGAACAGCCGGACGGCACTCGATTCCCGGACGGCGGCGAAATCGGCCTGCTCGGGCAGATCGAGCGGAGGAACCGCCCACACCGTTTCGCCCGGGAGCCCCAGCGGTTCCTGGCTGGTGGCGAGCACGCGCAGGCGGGGCGCCGCCGCCAGCAGCCGCTCCACCAGCGCCGCGACCGGCTCGACGACCTGCTCACAGTTGTCCAGGACGAGCAGGATCTCCTTCTCGCGCAAAGCATCGGCCAGTGACCGCGTGAGGGTTTTCGCCGAGGTGGCCTCCTCGCGGAGATCCAGCACGGCCGTCAGCACGACGGCGACGAGGTCTTCCGGCGGACACGTCGGGCATTCGACATTGTCCAGACCGGCCAGCTCGACCAGCCAGACGCCGTCGGCCATCGTGAGCGTCGACGCGGCCTCGACGGCGAGCCGGGTCTTCCCGACCCCTCCCGGCCCGGTGAGGGTGACCAGCCGGGTGTCGGTGACCAGCGCGCCGACCTCCTTGACCGCCATCGTCCGGCCGATCAGCTCGGTCAGCGGCTCCGGCAGGTTCCCGCGCACCGGATCGGCGGCCCGGACGCCTTCGAGATCCGGGCTCCGGGTGAGGATCGCCTGGTGCAGGCTCGCGAGCTCCGGCCCTGGCTCGAGACCGGACTCCTCACGTAAACGGGTGCGCAGTTCGGCGTAGGTTTCGAGCGCCTCACTGTGCCGCCCGGTGGCGTACAGCGCGCGCATCAGCAGGCCGCGCAGACGTTCACGGAGCGGATGCCGTGCGACAAGACCGGTCAGTTCCCCGGTGAGGACGCCGTGTTCGCCGAGCGCGAGCCTGGCTTCGGCTCTGTCCTCTTCGGCGAGCAGCCGTTCCTCCTCCAGCCGCTGTGCCGAGGCCACCGCGAACGGTTCGTCCCCGAACCCGGCGTACGCGGGCCCTCGCCACAAGGCCAGCGCGTCCGCCAGCAGCGCGGCACGGGCACGAGGATCGACGGTGTCACGGGCGCGGGCGGTGAGGACGTGGAACCGGTGGACGTCCAGGTCGCCTTCCTCGACGGCGAGGACGTATCCGGCGGGTTGGTGGGTGACGAGTTCGCGTGCGCCCGGCTCGGCTCGTTCGAGGGCACGGCGCAACTGGGACACCTTGGTCTGCAACGTGTTGCCCGGGTTGCCCGGCGGATGTTCGCCCCACAGATCGTCGGTCAGCGACGAGACCGACGCCGCCCGGCCGCCGCGGCTCAGCAGCGCGGCGAGCAGCAGGCGGACTTTGGCCTCGGGCACGACGACGGGCTCGCCCGCGGTCGTCCACACGGCGAGTGGTCCCAGCACTCCGAAACGCACGAAACCGACGTTAGCGCGGACCACCGACAAGTCCGTGCGAGGCCGTGCGTGAACCCGCAGCGATCCGTGCGCGGGCGGCGTCACGGTGGTCCCATGACCGAACACGGCAAGACCCCGGTGACCGTACTGGGGCTGGGCGCGATGGGAACCGCGCTCGTAGAGGCACTGCTGGCCGCGGGACATCCCGTCACCGCGTGGAACCGGACCGCGAGCCGCGCCGAGGGCGTGGCAGCGAAGGGAGCTTCGGTCGCTTCGACCGTGGCCGAGGCTCTCGCGGCGAACAAGACCGTGATCGCCTGCCTGCTCGACTACGACTCGGTGCACGAGGTCCTCGACCCCGTCGCGTCCGGGCTCGAAGGACGGCAGCTGATCAACCTGACCAACGGAACACCCGGCCAGGCACGCGAGATGAGCGCGTGGGCCGGAGAACTGGGCGCGGAGTACCTGGACGGCGGGATCATGGCCGTCCCGCCGATGATCGGCACGCCCGCGGCGTTCATCTTCTACAGCGGCTCGGGCACCGTCTTCGGCCAGGCCCGCACGGCGCTCGACACCTTCGGCGGCGTCAACTACCTCGGGGCCGACCCCGGACTGGCGCCACTGCACGACATCGCGCTCCTCAGCGGGATGTACGGCTACTTCATCGGCGTCATCCAGGCGTTCGCGCTGGTCGGCTCCGCCGGAGTGAAAGCGAGGGAGTTCGCTCCACTGCTTCGCGGCTGGATCGACGCGATGGGCGGATTCCTGGACCGCGCGGCCGAGCAGATCGACGACGGCGACTACGTGACAGGCGTCGTCTCGAACATCGCGATGCAGGCCGGTGCCTACCCGAACCTGGCGAAGGCCGCCGAGGAACAGGGCATCAGCGCCGAGTTGCTCACACCGCTGCAGCCGCTGATGGACAAGCGGGTCGCGGCCGGACACGGCGCCGAGGACCTGATCGGCGTCATCGAACTACTGAAGAAATAGGGAAAGAACAATGATCACACTGATCGGGCTCGGCCCGATGGGACAGGCCATGGTCCGGGTTCTCCTGGAGAACGGGCACGGCGTGACCGTCTGGAACCGCACCGCCGCCCGCGCCGACGGCGTCGTCGCCGCCGGTGCCGTGCGTGCCGAGACACCGTCCGACGCGGTGGCGGCGTCAGAACTGGTGCTGCTCAGCCTCACGGATTACGCGGCGATGTACGACATCCTCGGCAAGGCCGAAGAAGCGTTGGCGGGCAAGGTGATCGTGAACCTCAGCTCGGACACCCCGGAGAAGACCCGCGAGGCCGCCGACTGGGTCAAGGCCCGGGGCGGGCAGTTCATCGCCGGCGGTGTCATGGTGCCCGCCGCGTTGGTGGGCAAGGAGGAGGCGTACGTCTTCTACAGCGGCCCGTCCGAGGTGTTCGAGAAGCACCGCGACACCCTGGCCCTGATCGGGCGGGCGGACTTCGTCGGCGAGGACGTCCGGCTGGCGCAGCTGTTCTACCAGGCACAGCTGGACATTTTCCTGACCTCGCTCTCGGTGTTCCTGCACGCGAGCGCGCTGATCCGCTCGGCAGGGGTGCCCGTCCAGAAGTTCGTCCCCTACGCCAAGGACAACTTCGGGATGCTGGCCTACTACCTGGAGGACGCCGCCAAGCAGGTCGAGGAGGGCGAGCACCCCGGCGACGAGGCCAACGTGACGATGATGGGCGCGACCGCCGACCACATCGTCCAGGCGAGCCGGGACGCCGGGATCGACGTCGTCCTGCCCGAGGCGGTCAAGTCGCACTACGACCGGGCGATCGCCGCGGGGCATGGGCGTAGCTCGTGGACCAGCCTTTACGAGGTCATCAAGGAAGGCTGACGGTTCGGCTGACTACCGAGTCCGTGAAGGCCTCCTTGAGGGACTCGTCTTTGTTTACCCACTGGTGTGGGGCTTGTGCTGGTTGGCGGTGCGGTCGGGTGGGGAGGATTTCGGTCGTTGAGCGTCCGGAATCTTCCCCGCTCGGTCTCCGGTCCACCGGTCGTGATCGGCACCAGGGCGACGATGCCCGCCGAACCACCACCCTCGCGCAGGTCCGTGAAGGAGGCCTTACCTACCTTGAGGGTAGGGAAGGAGGCCTTCACGGCAGCGAGCCGATCACGACACCCAGCACCTCCAGAAACGCCTTCGCCGCGGGAGTGACCGTGTGCCGATTCCAGACGAGATGTTCGATCCGCGCGGGCGCGTCCGTCACCGGGACAACGACCACACCGGTCAGGTTCGGCACGTACTTCGACGGCAGCAGCGCGACACCGAGTCCTTGGTGGATGAGCCGCGCCATGAAGTCGGCGGCGGTCACCTCGAAGGCCACCTCCCGGGTTATTCCCGCGGCTGCGAAGGCCTGATCCGTCTGGGCCCGCCCCGCCGACCCGGTCGGGAAGTCCACGAACACCTCCGACGAAAGCCGGTTCAAGTCCACTTCGGACTCATCGGCGAGAGGATGGCCGGGCGCCACCACGGCGACCAGCTCGTCATGGGCCAGTTCGCAGGTGCCGACGCCTTCCGGCCGATCCGACACCGGGAGGCCGAGGAAAGCGACCTCGATAGCGTTGTCCTTGACCTGCTCCACCAGGTGGCCGCTCGCGCCGACCCGCAGACCGATCCGGACCTGCGGATACCGCCGGTGGAACGTCTGCAGCGCGGCCGGGACGTCGACCGCCGCGACGGTCGGGATGACGCCGACCGTGAGCCGCCCCCGGACCTCGCCGACGGCCGCGGCGACCTCCGCTCCCGCACGATCGGCGGCGTCGAGGCATTGGCGGGCCGCGGGCAGGAACGCCTCGCCCGCGGCGGTGAGCCGCACCCGGCGGCTGGTGCGCTCGAACAGCCGCGCGCCGAGCTCCCGTTCCAGTCGCGCGATCTGGTGGCTCAACGCCGACTGCACCACGAGGCACCGTTCCGCGGCGCGCGTGAAGCTGTTCGTCTCCGCCACCGCCACGACGTAGCGCATCTGCTGAAGCTCCATGGATCTATCTTGAATCAAGATGGATCAAGTGACAAACATGTGTTGGACTCATTGATCCTCGGCGACGAAGCTGAAAAGCGTGAAAACGCTGACGACCACACCACTCGCCGCCGGACTCACCGGCACCGCGATGACCGCCTTCGCCCCCGTGGTCTGGGGAACGACCTACGTGGTCACCACCGAACTCCTCCCGCCGGGGCACCCGCTGTTCGCCGGTCTCATGCGCGCCCTGCCCGCCGGCTTGATCGCGCTGGCCATCACCCGCACCCTGCCGCGCGGCACCTGGTGGCCGAAGGCCGCCGCACTCGGGGTCCTCAACATCGGGATGTTCTTCCCCTTGCTGTTCCTCGCCGCCGAGCGGCTACCCGGCGGTGTCGCCGCGACCCTCGGCGCGGCTCAGCCGCTCCTCGTCGCCGCCCTCGCCGTCGCCGTCCTGAGGCAGAGCCCGTCCGCGTGGCGGTTCGCCTGGGGAATCGTCGGGATCGTGGGCGTCGGACTGGTCGTGATCGGCCCCGCGGCGGGCTTCGACATCGTCGGTGTCCTCGCTGGACTCGGGGGCGCCGCGACCATGGCGCTCGGCGTCACGCTCACCAAACGGTGGGGACGCCCGGCGGACGTCGGTCCGACGGCGTTCGCCGCGTGGCAGCTCACCGCGGGCGGACTGTTCCTGGTGCCGGTGACCTTCCTGATCGAAGGCGCTCCGCCCGCCATCGACCTGAACGCGGGGCTCGGTTACCTCTGGCTCGGCCTGATCGGCGGCCTGCTCGCCTACGTCCTGTGGTTCCGGGGCATCACGTCCCTGCCGGTCACCTCGGTCGCCGTCCTCGGCCTGCTCTCGCCGATGGTCGCCGCGATACTCGGCGCCGCGCTGCTGGGCCAGTCGCTCGGCCCTGTCCAGCTCGTCGGCTTCGCCCTCGCACTGGCGTCGATCGTCGCAGGCCAGATCACCCCGAAGACCAAGCGGGAAGGTGCCGTCCGATGAAGATCGCCGTCGTCGGAGCGTCGGGGATGGTGGGTTCCCGCGTCGTCGCCGAGGCCGTCGCTCGCGGTCACCACGTCACGGCCGTGTTCCGCGATACCCAGCCCGAATTTGCCCACCCGGGCGTCGAGGTGGTGCGCGGCGACGCCGCCGACGTCGACCGCATGAGCGGCGTCTTCGCCGGTGCCGACGCCATCGTGAGCGCGACAAGACCGGCTCCCGGCGCGGAAGACACGGTCGCCGCCACCATCACCGCCCTGCTCGACGCCGCGGCGGGCACCCGTGTACTGGTCGTCGGCGGCGCCGGACCGCTGCGCTCGCCCGCCGGCGGACTCGTCATCGACGACCCTGCCTTCGTACCGCTGGAATGGCGGACCATCGCCTCGGCCAGCACAGCGCAGCTGCAGGCATGCGAGGCGCACGTGGGGGACTGGGTGTATCTGAGTCCGCCCGCGATACTCGAACCCGGAACCCGGACCGGTTCGTATCGCCGGGGGACGACCACGATCCTGACCGCGGTCGACGGCTCGTCCCGGATCTCCGCCGAAGACCTCGCGATCGCCGTCGTGGACGAGCTGGAGCGGCCGCGGCGCGAAAAGCATTTCACCGTCGGCTACTGAGGCAACCTGATCGCGGGATCGAGCGTGCTCTCCATGACGACTTGGGGAGATTCGATGCAGAAGTATCCGTTGAACGAAGGCGAAGTCCTGCTGTGGAGCGGTTCGCCCCAGCGGCGGCAGAAGTGGTTTCCGGAGCACACGGGGATGGTGTCGTCGTTCCTGGTTTTCCCTGCGGTCGTCGCCCTGGAGGTGATCTTCCTCGACATCGGCACGTCGGTGCCGATGTTCGCCGGGCTGCTGCTCGCCTTCTTCTTTGTGCTGTACCAGCGACTGCTCGACCGGCGTTCCCGGGCAAGGGTCACGACGTACCTGGTCACGAATCAGCGGATCGTCTTCGCCGCGAACTGGCCGAACGGCTCGGAGTACCGGTGGGTCTGGCTCAACCGGCTCCTGTTGGAACCTCGAGTGTGTGCCGACGAGACGGGCGTCGGCACGATCGTGTTCGGAAGCCGCTGGAGCCGGGCGCGAGTTCGTGAGAACGAACTCCGTGGCGCGTGGGCGCCGCCGGCACTGGAGATGTACCAGGTCGCCGACGCCCAGCGAGTCGCTGATCTGATCGTCAACGCACGGGCACAGCTGATCGCCGCGTGACTCAGGCGCCGCGACCGTCTCGCCACCGCAGTTCGGGCGGGTCGCCGGGTGAAGGCGTCTCGGGACTCCGTTCGGCCTCGATCTGGATCTCGATGTTGGTCTTGTGCGCGATCGGGTCCCAGATCTCCTCGAGCGGCGCCAGCAAGGACTGACTCACCCCCGCCCGGCGGGCACGTGCGGCGTACCACGCGAATCCGGCCAGGAAGAGCGGCAGGCTGAGAAACGCGGCCAAGGGGGCCAAGAGCTCCATGCCTCCCACGCTACAGTAACATCGTGTTTCTGGAAACGTAGTGTTACTGAATTGGTGGACGATGACCAGGCTGACCCGCGCCGAGCAGCAGCGACGCACCCACGAACAGCTGTTGGACGCCGGACGACAGGTGTTCCTGAGCCGTGGTTTCCTGGCGGCGACGGTCGAGGAGATCGCGGCCGACGCCGGGTACACCCGCGGCGCCGTCTACAAACACTTCGGCGGTAAAGAAGGGCTGTGGCTGGCGATCATCGAAGCCAATGCCGAGACCCATCTCCAAGGACTGCGGGAAACCCTCGCCAGGGCCGCCACCCGCGAAGACGTGATCGCGGCGCTGTCGCCCGTCGACGTGGCGGACAAGGACGCGGCCAAATGGAGCGCGGCGGCCGCGGAAGTGCTCGCCGCGACAGCGCAGCAACCCGAGAACGCCATCATGATCGCCGCCATCCAGCGACGTCACGACGACGAGGTCGTCGCCCTGCTGGAAGAACATTCGAAGCGTCTGCGCCTCGAACCCGCGATGCCGCTGCAGCAGGCGGTCGTCATGCTGGGCGCTTTGGGCATCGGCCTCGCACTGCGTCAGACGGTGGCCCCGGCCGCCGATCCCGCCGCGATCCTCACCCACGTGCTGGACTCGGTGTTCCCCACCTACACTCGGTCGCCGTGATCGATTCCTTCACCACCGCCGACCTCGTCGACGAGCACGGCGACCGGCTGCGCGTCTGCGACACCCAGTTCCGCCAGTTCGGCGGCCACCGGAAGTTCTCCGGCCCGATCCGGACCATCTCCTGCCACGAGGACAACGGCCTGGTCAAGAAGCTGCTGGCCACCCCCGGCGAGGGCTGCGTCCTGGTTGTCGACGGCGGCGGCTCCCTGCACAGTGCGCTCACCGGCGACATGATCGCGAAATCCGCCGTCGACAACGGCTGGGCGGGCGTGGTCGTCAACGGCGCGGTCCGCGACAGCGCCGAACTGGCCGAACTCCCGCTCGGGGTGAAGGCCCTCGGCACGAACCCGCGCAAGAGTTCCAAGGCGGGCGCCGGTGCTGTCGACGTGCCGGTCGGCTTCGGGGGAGTGACCTTCGCTCCCGGCGACACGCTCTATTCCGACGACGACGGCGTCGTGGTCCTCCCCGCGGTCACCGCCTGAACAGGTTCGCCGGGACACTCTCGGCCAGCGCCCGGTATCCGGCCGGGCTCAGGTGCAGGTGGTCGCCGACGTCGTAGGCGGGCAGCAGCAGGGACGGAACCTGTGGATCTCGGGCGACCCGGTCGAAATCCAGTACGGCGTCGAACCGGCCGCTCGTGCGGATCCAGGTGTTGACCGTCTGCCGCGTGGCTTCGCGATCCGGGGTGTCGTAACCGGTGTTGCCGCCGAACGGCGTCAAAGTCGCGCCGTAGACGGGGATCCCGTGCGCTTGCGCCCGGACCACGATCTGGTCGTAGGCGTCGATCAGATCGGCGGCGACCTGTCGTTGCGCCTCCGGGGTCGCGGCGGCGGTGCCGATGTCGTTGACGCCCTCGAACACCACCAGCCACGAAACCCCGCTCTGTGCCAGGACATCCCGGTCGAGGCGGGACAGCAGGTTCGGGCCGAGCCCGTCCGCGAGTACGCGGTTGCCCCCGGCGGCCTGGTTCAGCACCGCGACGCCGGGCAGCCCCAGCCGGTCCGGCCAGCGGTCGTTCCCGTTGGTGGTCGAACCCCGGCCGTCGGTCAGCGAGTCGCCGACGATGGCCGCCGCCTCCGTCCTCTTCGGACCGAATACTTCGGCGCCGCTGAGGAAGTACCAATGATCGACCGGCGTCGCGCCGGGCAGCGCGGCGTCCGACACGTGATCGCCCGCGAGCAGATGGGACGTCGTGCGGGAACCGGGATGCGACGTGATCGCCGTCGAGGCCTGTCCTCGCGCGAAGTAGGCCGTCACCGTCACGTTCTCCTGAGCACGTACGGAGAAGTCCAGCGGATCGGAGACGACCAGCGCGCCTGCCGGGACGACGGCGCCGGATTTGCCACGGAAGGTCACCGGCCGCGCGCTGCCCGGCTCGATCGCGGCGGCACCCGCCTTCCCGCCGAGCGGAACCGCGACCGACACCGAGGTGATCGGCAGCGGCGCACCCCCGAAGGCGTTGGAGAAGCGTAACCGGATCCGGTCGCCGCCCACCGAGAAACGCACGGTCTGCCGAAGGGTCGTGTCCGGCAGTACGACGCCGTTCCGGATGAACTCCGCCGGCGGCATGTTGCCGGGTTCGGTGAGCTGCGGCATCGCGGTCCAGGTGTGCACCCAGTGCCGCGCGGCCTCCACGGACTGCTGACCGGACGCGGGAGCACTGGCGGTCACGACCGCCAGTACCGCGAGCAGGCTGACGAGCCAGTTGCGTTTCATGCGAAATCCGGGGCGAGTACCCGATCGAAGCCGACCTCGCGGCGTGGACCGGTCAACGTGCAGGGGATGGCCTCGACGATCCGCGCGCTCGACGTCCCGACCCGCAGTTCGACGTCGCCGGGTTCGACGATCCGCTTACCCGCCCGACCGGTGTAGGACGTCAGATCGGCGTGCAACCCGATCTCGACGACCTCGGTCGCGCCAGGGGCCAGATCGACCCGCTTCGCCGCGATCAGCTGCTGGACCGGACGGGCCACCTCCGCCACCGGGTCGTGCAGGTAGATCTGGACGACTTCGGTCGTGGCCCGGCCGGATTCGTTGCTCAGGGTCACCCGGACCCGGCAGCTGCCGTCCGTCGGCCACGACGGATCCGACACCGTGACGTCGTCCCAGCTGACGTCACCGTAGGAAAGCCCGTGCCCGAACGGGAACAACGGGGTCGGGTCGACCGTGCTGACCTCACTGCGCAGCCCGAGCGGCGCCGTGAGGTAGGTCGACGGCTGGGACGCCTCCTCGCCGGGAAACCCGACCGGAAGCCTGCCGGACGGGTTGACCCGTCCACTGAGGACACCCGCCAGCGCGACCGCGCCCTCTTCTCCGGGGTAGAAACCGCACACGATCGCGGCGAGGCGGTCTGCCTGCCGCGAAAGCTCGTACGGCCGTCCACAAAGGAGCACCAAGACCACCGGTGTCCCGGTCGCGAGCAGGGCTTCGAGCAGTTCTTCCTGCCGTCCCGGAAGCTTGAGGTCCGAGGCGTCGCATCCCTCACCCGAGGTGCCGCCGCCGAACAGGCCCGCGCGATCGCCCAGCACCGCGACGCAGATTTCTGCCTCTTTGGCCGCTGCGACGGCGGCGGCGATGTCCTCGTCCTCGCCGCCGAGCACCGGGCAGCCGAGGGCGTAGGTGACTTCGTGGTCCTCGCCGAGCGCGTCGAGCACGGTCGGGACCGTTACCCCGAACGGCACCTCCGGATGGTGCACGCCGACGTGCATCGGGAAGGAGTAGCAGCCGAGCATCGCGCCGGGTTCGTGCGCCCGCGGGCCGACCACCGCGATCCGGCGGCCGGGTGCCACGGGAAGGATGCCGTCGTTGCGCAGCAGCACGATCGAGCGTTCGGCGATTTCCCTCGCCAGCGCGCGGGATTCCGGATCGTCGAGGTCGATCTCGTCCGGTACCTCCGGTGACCAGTCCTCGTCCAGCAGGCCGAGTTCGCACTTCTGCCGCAGGACCCGCTCCAGGGCGCGATCGACGACGGCGGCGTCGACCGCGCCCTGTTCCACCGCGGCGAGCAGCGGCTCGCCGTAGCAGTCCACAGTGGGCAGTTCCACGTCGATCCCGGCGTCCAGCGCCTGTCCGGCGGCATCGCCGCGATCGGCCGCGACACCGTGCAGCTTGTACAGGAACGACACGGAGAAGTAGTCCGCGACCACGGTTCCCGCGAACCCGTAGGTGTCGCGCAGCAGATCGGTGAGCAAGGCGGTGTCCGCGGCGGAAGGGACGCCGTCGTTGTCGATGTAGGCGTTCATCACCGACCGGGCGCCCGCGCGCAGCGCCATCTCGAACGGCGGCAGCAGCACGTCGGCCAGCTCCCTCGGCCCGACCGACACCGGCGCGAGGTTGCGACCGGCACGTGAAGCCGAGTAGCCGACGAAATGCTTCAACGTCGCGATCACGCCGGCGGATTCGAGCCCGGCCACATAGGCGGCGCCGATCGTGCCGACCAGATGCGGATCCTCGCCGATGGTCTCCTCGACACGTCCCCAGCGCAGGTCACGTGCGACGTCGAGGACCGGTGCGAGCCCTTGATGGACCCCCAGGCGGCGCATCGTTTCGCCGATCCGTGCCCCCATCCGATACACCAGATCCGGGTCGAAACTCGCTCCCCAGCACAGCGGCGACGGGTAGACCGTGGCCTGCCAGGCGGCGATACCGGTGAGCGTCTCCTCGTGTACCAGCGCCGGGATACCGAACCGGCTGCTCGCGACGATCTCCCGCTGGGTGCGGGCCAGGCTGCGCGCGCCGATCACCGGATCGACCGGCCGGGTGCCGTACACCCTGGTCAGCTGCCCGATACCGTGCTGCACGAGGCCGTCCCAGTCCAGTGCCGCCTCGGCGAAGTCGTGCTGGTGCGGGGCCATCTCGCCGCCGGAGTCGATGCCGACCCAGACGCCGTAGAGCTGAGCGAGTTTTTCCCGCAAGGTCATCCGGTCCAGCAGTGCACGGACCCGGTCCGCGGGATCCGCGGTGGTGTCGTGCCATGGCCGGGGTGACGCGCTGGGCTGCGTGGTCAAGGCCGTCCGCCCTTCGTCTGAGTGTCGAGGGCGCGCGTCGAGCGGCGCACCACGAGACCGGTGGAGAGGGTGATGTGGGTTTGTTCCTCGGGTTCCCCGCTGATCAGCGAGATCAGCAGGGTGATGGCGCGGTGGCCCATCTCGCGGATGGGCTGGTCCACTGTGGTCAGTGGCGGGCTGCACAGCGCGGACTCGGGGACGTTGTCGAAGCCGACCACCGACAGGTCGTCCGGTACCGACAAGCCGAGTTCCGCGGCGGCCCCGACGGTCGCGATCGCCGAGATGTCGTTGGCGGCGAACACCGCCGTCGGCCGGTCTTCGCCGGTCAGCAGTTCGTGAGCGGACCGGGCGGAGACCTCCGGATCGTAGGCGCCGAGCCGGATCAGGTCCTCGTCGATCGGCACGCCCGCCGCGGTGAGCGCCCGCAGGTACCCGGTCTTGCGCAGTTCGGCGGATTCGAGATCCGGCCGTCCGGCGAGGAAACCGATCCGTCGGTGGCCGAGATCCAGCAGATGCTGTGTCGCCAGCTGCGCGCCGCGCAGGTTGTCGGAATCGATGGTCGGCACCGTGGAGGGCCCAGTGTGCGGATCGACGGCGACCACCGGGGTACCGGGGACGGCCTCCAGTGAGGCCACCGGCGTGACCAGTACCGCGCCGTCGACCAGCGTACCGGAAAGCCTTGACAGGTAACGCTTTTCCCAGCCCGAAAGATCACCGGTGCGGCCGCCCGCCGAGTACACGACCAGTTCGTAGCCGGTGCCCCGGATGGCGTCCGCCGCGCCCTTGAGCAATTCGGTGGAGAACGGTTCGAGGTCGGCGACCAGAATCCCGATCACGTTCGTCTTGTGGTTGCGCAGGCTCTGGGCGACCAGGCTCGCCTCGTAGCCGAGTTCGTCGATCACCGCACGGACCTTGGCCAGGGTCGCGGCGGCGACGCCGTAGCGGTCGTTGATCACTTTGGACACCGTGGCCACGGAGACGCCGGCACGAGCCGCGACGTCACGGATCGTGACCCTCGAACTGGGCTGCATGCGCTCAGACTAGCCATGTAAAACGTTATCGACAACGATTGACATAGGAATTCGAGGCGCGCAAACTCATCGCCAGTCCGGGCGCAGTCACGCCCCGTCCTACTCGGCCGAAGTCGTCAGGAGTGGACTCACCATGTTTTCGAACCGCCGAATCCCCGCCGCCGCCGCGCTCGCGGCGGCCGTCCCGCTCGCGCTCGCCGGCTGCTCTGGGGGCACCGAGACCGCGGCAGAGCCCAGCGGGCCGGTCACCCTCACCTGGTGGCACAACGGCACCACCGACCCGATCAAATCGATCTGGGCCCAGGTCGTCGCCGACTACCAGAAGGCGCATCCCGAGGTGACGATCAAGGGGCAGCCGCTGCAGAACGAGGAGTTCACCACCAAGGTCCCGCTCGCACTGCAGTCGAACGAGCCACCGGACGTCTACCAGTCCTGGGGCGGCGGCGAACTGGCTTCGCAGGCCACCTCGGGCAAGGTCGCGGATCTGACCGACGCGGCGAAGGGCTGGCTCGGTTCGGTTGGCAAACTCGCCGAGAGCTGGCAGGTCGACGGCAAGCAGTACGGAATCCCGTGGGAGCAGCACTTCGTCGGCTTCTGGTACCGCAAGGACCTGTTCGCGCAAGCGGGGGTCACGTCGCCGCCGTCCACAATGGACGAACTCAACGCCGCCGTCGCCAAGCTCAAGCAGGCTGGCATCACGCCGATCGCGGTCGGGGGCAAGGACCGCTGGCCGGACGCCTTCTACTGGAACTACTTCGCGCTGCGGGCCTGCTCGGCCGACACGCTGAAACAGTCGGTCAAGGCGGTGAAACTCGAGGATCCGTGCTGGACCAAGGCCGGGCGCGACCTACAGGCGTTCCTGGCCACCCAGCCGTTCCAGCCCGGGTTCACCGGCACCCCCGCCCAGCAGGGCGCCGGCAGTTCGGCCGGGCTGGTGGCCAACGGCAAGGCGGCGATGGAACTGCAGGGCGACTGGGAGCCCGGCACGATGTCCTCGCTCACCGAGGACAAGGACCTCGACTCGAAGGTGGGCTGGTTCCCGTTCCCGTCGGTACCGGGCGGAGCCGGTGACCCGGCCGCGGTGCTCGGCGGCGGCGACGGTTTCTCCTGCACCACCCGCGCGGCCAAGGCCTGCGCGGACTTCCTGCAGTACCTCGGCAGTGAGCCGGTGCAGAACCAGCTCGCGGCGAAGGGTGCCGGGCTGCCGATGACCGCGTCGGCGGCCAAGTCCCTCAAGACCGAGTCGCTGAAGACCGTCTTCGACTACGGGCAGAAGGCGCCGTATCTGCAGATGTACTTCGACAAGGCGTTCCCGACCGCGGTGGGTGCCGCGCTCAACGACGCCGTCGCGGACTTCTTCGCCGGACAGGGCACCCCGGAAGGCATCGTCGACGCGGTCAACAAGGCCGCGGCGGGCGACAAGTGACGGCGACGGACACGCGGGTGCGGGCGGCGGCGCGGCCGCCCGCACCCGCGGTCCGGACGCGGCGGCCAGGGACGCGCAAGAAGCTGGAATTGGCGTTCCTGCTCGGGCCCGCGCTGGTGCTGTTCGTCGGGTTCGTGCTGGTACCGATCGGGATCGCGGGGTTCTACAGCCTCTACGAGTGGAATGGTTTCGGTCCGCTCGACGACTTCGTCGGTCTCGACAACTACACCGACGCGCTGTCCGGGTCGGTGTTCCAGGGCGCGATCGGGCACAACCTGATCATCGCGGGACTGTCCCTTGTGGTCCAGCTGCCCTTGTCCATCGGCCTGGCGCTGCTGCTCAACCGCAAACTGCGCGGCCGCGCCGTCCTCCGCGCCCTCGTGTTCGCGCCCTACGTGCTGTCGGAGGCGATCACCGCGGTCATCTGGCTGCTGATGCTGCAGCCGGACGGCTTCGTGGACCAGATGTTGCGCGGAATCGGCCTCGGCGGGCTGGTCCAGCACTGGCTCGCCGACCCCGGGATCGTCCTCTACACCCTGTTCGCGGTGATCACCTGGAAGTACATCGGCTTCGGCATCATCCTGCTGCTGGCCGGGCTCCAGGGCGTGCCCGCCGAACTGCGGGAAGCCGCCGCGCTCGACGGCGCGTCGGCCTGGCAGACCACCCGGCACGTGGTGCTGCCACTGCTCGGGCCGACCATCCGGATCTGGGTGTTCCTGTCGGTGATCGGTTCACTGCAGCTGTTCGACCTGGTGTGGATCATGACCCTCGGTGGTCCGGCGAACGCGT
The DNA here is from genome assembly GCF_055575975.1 of Amycolatopsis sp. NPDC033938. Lineage (NCBI taxonomy): Bacteria > Bacillati > Actinomycetota > Actinomycetes > Pseudonocardiales > Pseudonocardiaceae > Amycolatopsis > Amycolatopsis sp. NPDC033938. The sequence continues at coordinate 6,235 of NZ_JBVIRO010000026.1, read as the reverse complement.
CGGCGACCATGGCGACCTATCTGGTCGACCACGGGTTCAAACGGTACGAGTTCGGGTTCGGCAGTGCCGTCGCGGTGATCCTGTTCGTGGTCTGTTTCGTCTTCGCGTTGCTGTATCAGCGTTTCGCCCTGCGCCGCGACACCGACGGCGCGCTGACCAGGATGGTGGGCTGATGCGCCGCGCCGGGACGCCGATCGGATACATCGCCGCTATCGCCGTCCTCGGGATCACCGTGGTGCCGCTGCTGTTCGTGGTGCTGGGCGGATTCCGCACCACCGCGCAGATCAACGCCTCGCCCGCCGGCTTGCCGGGGCCCTGGGTGTGGGACAACTACGCGGCGATCCTCGGCTCGTCCGCGTTCTGGACGTTTCTGGGCAACAGCGCACTGATCGCGGTCATCGCGACGACGTTGACCGTCGTGCTGGGGTCGATGGCGGGGTATGCGCTGTCGCGGTACGAGTTCAAGGGCCGCGAGGGTTTCTACACGCTCTTCACCCTCGGCCTGTTGTTCCCGCTCGGGGTGGCGACCCTGCCGCTGTACCTGTGGCTGCGTCAGCTGGGGATGCTGGAGAGTTTCTGGGGCGTGGCGATCCCCGAAGCGGCGTTCTCGCTGCCGGTCACCATCGTGATCCTGCGACCGTTCATGCGGGCGATCCCCGGGGAGATCGAGGACGCCGCAGTCCTCGACGGAGCGAGCAGGCTCGGCTTCTTCTGGCGGATCCTGCTGCCGCTGTCCGCGCCCGCGCTCACCACCGTCGCCGTCCTCGCGTTCGTGACCAGCTGGAACTTCTACCTGCTGCCGTTGCTGGTGTTCAACGACTCCGCGAACTTCACGCTGCCGCTCGGGGTGGCGACGTTCCAATCCCAGTACTCGCAAGACACCGCGCGCGTACTCGCGTTCACCGCGTTGTCGATGATCCCCGCGCTCGCGTTCTTCGTGCTCGCCGAACGCCGCATCGTCGGCGGACTGACCGGATCCGTGAAGGGCTGACTTCCAGGAGGTCGAAGATGACGTCCGACGAGCAAGCCGTGCACCGCAGGGATTTCCTGCGGCTGCTCGCCGTGCTGGGCGCAGGTACCGCGTTCACTCCGGGAGTCGCCGAGGCGGCACCCGAGAAGGGCGGATTCCCGCTGGTCGCGCGGGGCAAGGCCGCGACACTGGTGGTGAGTTCCCGCGACAAACCGGGAGTCCGCCGCGTGGCCGGTGATCTCCGGGACGACATCGAACGAGTCACCGGTGTCCGGCCGGAGCTGGTGTTCGACCGGCCGCCGGATTCCGGGCCGGTCGTGCTGATCGGCACGCTCGGGCACAGTCCGCTGGTCGACGACCTCGTCGCCGCGCGGAAGCTGGACGTCGCCGGGATCGCGGGGAAGTGGGAGACGTCGCTCAGCCAGGTCGTCGACGGAAGGCTCGTCCTCACCGGCAGTGACCAGCGCGGCGTGATCTACGGCGTCTACGAGGTGTCCCGGCGGATCGGTGTCTCGCCCTGGTACTGGTGGGACGACGTGCCGGTGCTGCATTCCGACGAGTTGTCCGTGCCCGGGGCGCGGTTCAGCCTCGGGACGCCGCACGTGAAGTACCGCGGGTTCTTCATCAACGACGAGAACCCCGCGCTGGGCACCTGGGCGCCGTCCCATTTCGGACCGGGTCACGCGGCCGGCTTCCCGAACGGCTTCAACAGCGCCTTCTACGCGAAGGTGTTCGAGACCCTGCTGCGGCTCAAGGGGAACTACCTGTGGCCGGCGGTATGGGGGCGCGCCTTCGCCGAGGACGATCCGCTCAACCACGCCACGGCCAAGGAGTACGGCGTGGTCATGGGCACGTCGCACGAGGCGCCGATGATGCGCGGGATCGAGGAATGGAACCGGCACGCGTCCGCGGGTCATGACCCGTACGGCGGCACGGGGGAGTGGAGCTTCCGCCGCAACGCCGAAGCGGTCAAGGCCTACTGGGCCGACGGTATCCGGCGCATGGTCCGCGAGGATTTCGAAGGCGTCGTCACGCTCGGGATGCGCGGCAACGGCGACGTCAGCCTGCCCGACGGCGACGGGATCGAGCTGATGCGGGAGATCCTGGCCGCCGAACGAGAGATCCTCGCCCGCGAAACCGGCCGTGACCTGACGACGGTGCCGCAGGTCTGGACGCTCTACAAGGAGGTCCAGCGGTATTGGGAGAAGGGTTTGCGGCCGCCGGACGACGTCATAGTCGTGTTCACCGACGACAACTGGGGCAACATCCGCAAGCACCCCGACCAGACACTGCCACGGCATCCGGGCGGATACGGGCTCTACTACCACTTCGACTACGTGGGCGGCGGCCGCAACTACAAATGGGTCGACACGAACCTCTTGCCGAACGTCTGGGAGCAGCTGAACCAGGCCGTCGCCTACGGGACCGACCGGTTGTGGGTGGTCAACGCCGGGGACATGAAAGGCAACGAACTACCGCTGCAGTTCTTCCTCGACTACGCCTGGGATCCGCGGGCCTTGCCGCTGGAGCGACTGTCCACTTGGGAGCGCGGGTTCGCCGAGACGAACTTCGGGCCGGGTACGGCGGCTGCGATCGCCGAGGTCCTGCACACCTACGGGCGGCTGCAGTCCCGCCGCAAACCCGAATTGCTCAACCGCCGGATCACGCCGGGAACGCCGATCGTGTACGACGACCAGGCGACGCCGTTCAGCCTCGTGAACTACCGCGAACTCGATCGTGTCACCGAGGAATGGCAGAAGCTCAGCGCGAAAGCCGAGAAGATCTCCGCCCGGCTGCCCGCCGCCTACCGAGACGCCTACTACGAACTCGTGCTCTACGCGGTGAAAGCGTCCGCCAACCTCTACGCGCTGCGGCGCGCCGAGTTCACCAATCTGCTGTACGCGGCGCAGGGGAGGGCATCGGCCAACGACCTCGCCGCGGTCACCGAAGCCCGGTTCGCCGACGACCTGGCGCTGGCGGAGAAGTTCAACACCGGTATCGCGGGCGGGAAATGGCGCGGCTTCCAGACCCAGCCGCATATCGGTTACGGCGACGTCGCCCGCTACGGCCCGAACGCGCCCTGGCAGCAGCCCGAAAAGAACAACGTCGCCCTGCCGGACGAGATCTTCCCCGCCGTGCGGCGGATCGACCTGCCGGAAGCCGCCGAACTCGGCGTCGCCGTCGACGGCTCCGAACAGTGGTGGCCGGCCGCGCCCGGTACCCCGCGGCTGCCCGAGTTCAGTCCGTTCCAGAGCGCGCCGGGCCAGTACATCGACGTGTTCAACCGTGGGCGGACACCGTTCCGCTGCACGGTGACCGCCGACGTCCCCTGGGTGCGCGTCGAACCGCGCGACGGACGCGTGGACAAGGAACTCCGGATCGCCGTGAGCGTCGACTGGACTCGTGCGCCCCGAGGGACCACCACGGTCCCGCTCACCGTGTCCGGCGCCGGACGGCAAGTACGCGTCGAGGCGATCGTCCGTAATCCGGAACTGCCCGGCTCGTGGCGGCGCGGATTCATCGAGGCCGGGGGATACGTGTCGATGGAGGCCGAGCACCATACGGCGAACGTCGGGACGGCCGGGGTGTCGTGGCGGCATATCCCGGACATCGGCCGGACCGGCGGCGGGATGACCCCGTTCCCCGTGACGGCACCGAGCCAAGCACCCGGCGCGGGTCCGCGTCTGGAATACCGGATGACGCTGTTCACCCCGGGAACCGTCACCGTGTGGGCCTTCTTGTCGCCGCGAAGCAACGTGCTCTCCGGGGACGGACTGCGGTACGCGGTGTCGTTCGACGACGCGGAGCCGCAGGTCGTGAACATCACCAAGGCGACCGGTGCCGACGACATGACCATGAACCGGCAGTGGGAATGGACCACTTCGGACAACGTGAACCTGACCTCGACCCGGCACGTGATCGGCTCGCCGGGGCCGCGTGTGCTGAAGTTCTGGATGGTGGACCCGACGGTCGTGGTGCAGAAGTTGGTGGTCGACACCGGCGGGCTGAGGCACAGCTACCTCGGGCCGCCGGAGAGCGTCCGGCTCGGCAGATGACCGGCGGGCGGCGCGGTGCTGTCGCGGACCACGAGGCTGGTGGCGAGTTCGATGCGGTGGCTGTCCGGGACCCGGCCCTGTGCCAGCGAAATGGCGAGCCGCGCCCCGGCGGCCGCCATCTGCCGCAGCGGCTGGCGGATCGTGGTGAGTTCCGGGGTCAGCCAGCCCGCGAGCGGCAGATCGTCGAAGCCGATCACACTCAGGTCCTGCGGGATGCGCAGGCCGGCGTCACGGGCGGCCTCGTAGACGCCGAGCGCCTGCAGGTCGCTGCCGGCGAACACGGCGGTCGGCCGGTCGGGGAGGGCGAGCAGTGAGGTCAGCTGCCGATAGCCGGAGCGCGGATGGAAATCGCCGCGGCGCACCAGGGCCGGGTCGAAGGCCTGACCGGCGGCCTCCAGCGCGGCACGGTAACCGTCCATCCTGGCGCGGCTGCACAGTACTCCGTCGGGGCCGCCGATCACCGCGATCCGCCGGTGGCCGAGGTCGAGCAGATGCCGGGTGGCGGTCAGCCCGCCCTGCCGGTTGGTGGCGCCGACCGAGGGCGTCTCCGGTCCGGGCTGCCCGGCCGGGTCGATCACCACCAGCGGGATGTCGCGGGCCCGCAGTTTCGCCAGCTGTCCGGCGGTGAGGTCGGAGCAGACCGAAACGATGCCGACCGGGCGGCGGGTGAGCACGCTTTCCAGCCAGTCGTGCGCGGGGGTGTGGCGGCCCGACGATTCCGCGAGGACGACCGACATCCCGTTCTCGCGGGCGACGCTCTCCACACCGCGAATGATTTCCAGCGCCCAGGTGCTTTCGATTTCGTGGAACATCAGTTCCAGCAGGCGCGACCGCTGCGATCTTTGGTCGGCGCGTCGCCGATAGCCGAATTTACGGATCAATTCCTCCACCCTGGCCCGAGTTTTGTCGGCGACGTCGGGGTGGCCGTTGACGACCTTGGAAACGGTCGGCACGGACACGCCTGCTTCGGCGGCTATCCGGCTGATGGTGATCCGAGGTTCCGTTGACATGCCAAGGATTCTACGTCGTATCAACGAAAAGGAGACCCATGAAGAAAAAGATCTCCGCAAGACGGGCCGTCGCGCTTTTGGTCGCCGTCGCGGGTATTTCGGTGGTGAACTCGATCCCGGCTTCGGCCGCCGTCCCGTTGAAGAGCAGCACAAATCGCTACGTCGGCAGCGCGGTCGCGGCGAATCACCTCGCCAATGAAGCCGATTACCGGTCCGTGCTCACCCGTGAATTCGACAACGTCACCCCGGAGAACGAGATGAAATGGGGTGTCGTCGAGGCGGAGCGCGGCCGGTACGACTGGTCCGGCGCCGACGCGATCGTCGGCTACGCCCAGCGGACCGGAAAGACCGTCCGCGGGCACACCCTCGTCTGGCACAGCCAGCTGCCGGACTGGGTGGACGATCTCCCCGCCGGTGAACTGCGCTCGGTGACGCGGCGGCACATCGCCACCGAAATGGGCCGGTACAAGGGCAAAATCCGGGCGTGGGACGTGGTGAACGAGATGTTCAACGACGACGGCACCCGCCGCGCGTCGGTGTTCCAGCAGAAACTCGGTGACGGCTACGTCGCCGACGCGTTCCGTTGGGCCCGGGCGGCGGACCCGTCGGCGAAGCTGTACATCAACGACTACAACACCGAAGGGCTCAACGCGAAGAGCGACGCCCTGTACAACTTGGTCCGGACGCTGAAACGGCAGGGTGTACCGATCGACGGCGTCGGCTTCCAAGGCCATCTGGCCATTCAGTACGGCTTCCCCGCCGGCTACCAGGCGAACCTCGCCCGCTTCGCCGCGCTGGGCGTCGAGGTCGCGGTCACCGAGGCCGACGTCCGCATCCCGTTGCCGGCCGATCCCGCCAAGCTGGACACGCAGGCGAACTACTTCAAGCAACTGTGGGACGGCTGCCACGCCGTGCGGCGATGCGTGGAGTTCACGACCTGGGGCTTCACCGATCGCCATTCGTGGGTGCCGGACACGTTCCCCGGCGAGGGCGCGGCCTGCCTGTTCGACACGAACCTGCGGCCGAAACCGGCTTACACCCGCATCAATCCCTGACCTGCCTCAAGCCTCGTGAGTGGCGACTCGGGGCTAAGGCCAAAGGTGTCTTAGGGGTCCTAACAGAATGAGTGGGCTTTGAGTCGGCGCCAGCAGATAATGGCGCAGCCGATGGTGAGGAAGGCTTCGTGGAGGTCGTCGCGA
>NZ_JBVIRO010000025.1:67500-103555 GCF_055575975.1 Amycolatopsis sp. NPDC033938 | reverse complement strand
CACGCCGCCGGCCCCCACCCACCGCCACCCGGGCTGCCTGTCTACCTTCTCATCCGGGCAAGTCACTATGGCGGGTCGGTGACGGTGGTCGTGAGTGGCGATTCGGGTTAGAACCCGAATCGCCACTCACGACCAACCCAGCCCACTCCTCACGCGCGGAGCAAGCCCTGTTCGGTGACCACAGCGGTGACCAGTTCGAACGGTGTCACGTCGAAGGCCGGATTGAACACCTCCGCGTCTTCGGGCGCGACCTTCGTGCCACCGAAGCTCAGGACCTCGCCGGGATCGCGTTCCTCGATCACGATCCGGCCACCGTCCGGCATCTCGGTGTCCACAGTGGACGAAGGGGCGACGACCACGAACGGGACGCCGTGGTGCTTCGCCGCGATCGCCAGACCGTAGGTGCCGATCTTGTTGGCGACGTCGCCGTTGGCGGCGATCCGATCGGCGCCGACGAGTACGCAGTCGACCAGGCCGCGGGACATCGCGGCGGCGGCCGCGCCGTCGGGCTGGACCCGGTACGGCACCCCGGCTTCGGCCAGTTCCCATGCGGTCAGGCGGGCACCCTGCAGCAGCGGCCGGGTCTCGTCGACCAGTACGGATTCGACCAGGCCGCGAGCCTGCAGATGCCAGACGACGCCGAGCGCGGTTCCCCAGCCGACCGTCGCGAGGCGACCGGCGTTGCAGTGGCTGAGCAGCCGCAACGGCCGCCGCTCACAGTGTTCGAGTACCACTTCGGCCGCCAGCCGGGACGCTTCGTGGTTGATCCGCTCGTCCTCGTCGAGGATCGCCAGCGCTTCGGCGAGGACGGCTTCCGGCCCGTCCGGGAGCTTCGCGAGCGCGCGGGAGACGCCCCAGCTCAGGTTGACCGCGGTCGGCCGGGCCTTGGCGACGCGGTCCGCCTCGGCCTCGACGTCGCCTCTGGCGCGGGTCGCGAGCACGACCCCGAGCGCACCGGCCGCGCCGAGCGCCGGCGCGCCGCGGACGGCGAGCCGTTTGATGGCGTCGACGAGTTCACCGACCGTGCGCAGTTCGAGCACGCGGTACTCGGCGGGCAGCGCCGTCTGGTCGATGATGGAGACCGCGTCGCCGGTCCAGTCGATCGTCCTGCGCATGGCGGGGTCCCCCGGAAATCCAGTTGGCCGTCCGTTGCCGGTTCGGTGAGGATGCGGCTCGTGACCATTGAACGCCACCATCCGCCCGGTCTGCATCCGACGCCCACCTACCACCACGTGACCATTGTCGAAGGACGGCGGGACGTCCACCTCGCCGGCCAGTGCCCGCTCGCCGAAGACGGCAAGGTCGTCGAGGGCGACGTGCTCGCCCAGGTCGACCAGGTCGTCGCCAACACCGCCGCCGCGCTGGCCTTCGCCAAAGCGACCCCGGCCGACGTCGTGCGCACGGTGATCTACGTGGTGACACCGGACGCGGACGTGCTTTCGGCGGTATGGGACCGGTTCGTCGAGTCGGAGATCGGCGAGGCCTTCACCACCGCGAGCACCCTCCTCGGCGTGGCGCAGCTCGGCTACCGCGGGCAGCTCGTCGAACTGGACGTCACCGCCGCGACGGCCTGACCCCCGCCGCGTTTCGTCCTCTGATCGCGGTCCTCGCCCGCGCGAGTACCGCATCCAGAGGACGAAACGCGAGGCGTCAGAGACCCGCCATGAGATCGGTCTCGGTGATGCCAGGCCCCTGACCCGCGCGGATGAACCACTCGACGCCGAACGCCTGCGCGAAACCCTCGTCGGGCATCGCGAGAAAGAACGAGTCCTCGCTGATCTGGCTGGCGTGCGCCCGCATCGCCGCCCGCTTGTACGGCAGGTACTCGGTGACGTCGACCCTCGCCGTCAGCACCGCCTCCGGCTTGCCGAACTCCGCGCCGTCTTCGAAATCGGGGAGGTCCTCGGCCTTCATCTGCCCGGTCCGCACCGCCTCCTCCATGCCGCGGCGCATTTCGTCACTGTTGCTCGTGGCCTCGTAGACCCGCGGCGTACCCGCCAGCTCGGCCGCGCGCATGCCGACGCGATGCACCTGGATGTGGTCCGGATGCCCGTAGCCGCCGTTGTCGTCATAGACCGTCAGGACGTCGGCCTGCTCTTCGCGCAGGATCGCGGCCAGCCGCTGCGCGGCCTCCTCGACGTCGGCCTGCCAGAACGTGCCGGGCTCGTCGTTGCGCGGCTCGCCCATCATGCCGGAATCGGTGTACCCCAGGAACTCCACGCGCTTGGCCCCCAGTACCTCGGCCGAAGCGTGCGTCTCTTGGACGCGGCGCTGCCACAACTCCTCTCCGTCGTCGAGGAAGCCCTCCGGCACCTCACCGACCTCGCCCCTGGTCGCGACGACGAGCACGACACGGTGGCCTTCCTCGAAGGCCTTGCGCATGACGCCGCCCGCGACGATGCACTCGTCGTCGGGGTGGGCGTGAAAACTCACCAATGTGGCCATGATGGGGAAACTACCGGGAGGTACCGACATATTCCGGCGTGAGTGCTGACTCAAGCCGGGTAGACCCGCCGCAGGAACTCCAGCGTCAGCGCCCAGGCCGCCGCGGCAGGCTCGGGCTGGTGGAACATCGGCGCCACATGGTTGTGGAACGCGTGCCCGGCACCCTCGTGGATGTGGATCTCCGCTCCCTCGTGGGTGGCCACCGCGTCGGCCAGTTTCCGCACGCCCTCCACCGGGATGTAGGGATCCGCGCCGCCGAACTGGAACTGGATCGGGCAAGTGATCTTGTCCAGCAACGGAAGCTGCCCCGGCACGGTCGAGCCGTAGTACGACACGGCGACGTCCGGGTCGCCCTCGGCGGCGGCCGCGTAGGCCATCGAGCCGCCGAGGCAGAAGCCGAAGACGCCCGCGCGGCCGTCGGTTTCGGGCAGTGACCGCAGCATCGCCAGCGTCGCGAGCACGTCGGTCACCGCGCGTGCCGGGTCGAGTTTGCCGGAGACCTCCATCGAGGCGGAGATACCGGCTTCGTCGTGGGTGGCCGACCAGCCGGGGGCGATCCGCCAGAACAGTTCGGGCACGGCGACGACGTAGCCGAGCGCGGCCAGATCGGCGGCGACGGACTTCAGGTAGTCGTCGAGCCCGAAGATCTCCTGGATCAGCACCAGTCCGGGGCCGGAGCCCGATTCGGGCAGCCAGAGCGGGGCGTCGAACGAGCCGTCGTCGACGGTCACTTCGGTCATCGGATTCCTTCCAGAGCGCGGACGAGCGAGTCTGCCACCAGTGCGGCCTGCGTGCCGTCGGGGTCGAGGTCGGGATCGAAGATGGTCAGCTCCAGCCCGGCCGCGCCGGGAATCGCGAGCAGACCGCGGAGAAGCTCGACGAGCTTGTCGGGGCTGAGCCCGCCGGGGTCGGGACTGTCCACAGCGGACACGTACGCCGGGTCGAGGGTGTCGATGTCGAGATGGATCCAGAAACCGTCCAGTGGCGCGAAAATCTCGCGTGCGGCCGCGAGGGTGCCGTCGGTTCCGTGTGCCATGATCTCTTGGCTGGTGATCGTGCGCAGCCCCGCCTCGCGGGCCTCGGCGGACTCCTCCTCGCGTACGCCGAGCACGAGGACGTCCTCGTCACGGACATAGGGCGCCAAACCGTCCACATCGGCCAGTTCCGGAGCACCGCGGCCGGTCACGACGGCGAGCGCTTCACCGCCGACGGACGAGACCTGTTCGGAGTTGCCGAGGTGACGGAAGTCGTCGTGCCCGTCGAAGTAGACGATGCCGAAGCGGCCTTCGCGGCGCAGAGTGAGCATGGCGGCGAGCGCGATCGAACAGTCGCCGCCGAGTACCACCGGGAAACCGCCGTCCGCGCGGATCTTCGCGAGGCGGCCGGCGAGAGCGACCGTGTAGTCCGCGATACCGGCGGCGTTCCGGACGCCGCTGTCCGGCGACCAGCCGGGCAGATAACGCGGCGGGGTGACCACGCCACCGTCGGTCGCCTCCAAACGGGTGAGCAGACCGTGGTCACGCAACGCGCCCGGAGCCTTGTAACAGCCCGGAACCACCCCCTCGGCGGGCGGACGCAGGCCGAGATTGGACGGCGCGTCGAGCAGTACGAAATTCCCCATGCCCACACCGTAGTAGTGACGCCTGGTGCCGTGCCGTCCGTCCCTTTAGGTTGGAAGGCTCGATCTGAGGAGGCGCCATGGTGGAGCGGACGAAGTACATCCTCAACGAAGAGGACATGCCGAGCCGGTGGTACAACGTCATCCCGGACCTCCCGGAGCCGCCACCCCCGCCCCTGCATCCGGGCACCCGCGAGCCGGTCGGCCCGGACGATCTCGCGCCGCTGTTCCCGCAGGCGCTCATCGCCCAAGAGGTCACCACCGACCGCTACGTCGACATCCCCGAAGAAGTCCTGGACGTCTACCGGCTCTGGCGGCCGTCGCCACTGTTCCGCGCGAGGCGGCTGGAGAAGGCGCTCGGCACGCCCGCCCGCATCTACTACAAGTACGAGGGGGTCAGCCCGGTCGGCTCCCACAAACCCAACACCGCCGTGCCACAGGCGTTCTACAACGCGGCGGAGGGCGTCACCAGGCTGACGACGGAGACCGGCGCCGGTCAATGGGGGAGCGCGCTCGCGTTCGCCTGCGCCACCTTCGGGCTCGAATGCGAGGTGTGGCAGGTCCGTGCCTCGTACGACCAGAAGCCGTATCGCAAACTGATGATGGAGACCTTCGGCGCGACGGTGCATGCGAGCCCGTCCGAACTGACCGCGTCCGGCCGCGCGATCCTGGCCGCCGACCCGAGTTCGACCGGAAGCCTCGGCATCGCGATCAGCGAGGCGGTCGAACAGGCCGCGCAGGCGGAGAACACCCGGTACGCGCTGGGCAGCGTGCTCAACCACGTACTGCTGCACCAGACGATCATCGGCGAAGAGGCGCTCAAGCAGTTCGAACTCGCCGGGGACACCCCGGACGTGCTCATCGGCTGCACCGGCGGCGGCTCGAATTTCGGCGGGCTCGCCTTCCCGTTCCTGCGCGAGAAACTCGCCGGGCGGATGGACCCGGTGATCCGCGCGGTCGAACCGGCCGCCTGCCCCTCGCTCACCCGAGGGAAGTACGCGTACGACTTCGGGGACACCGCCGGACTGACACCGTTGCTGAAGATGCACACCCTCGGTCACGACTTCATCCCCGACCCCATCCACGCCGGTGGCCTTCGCTATCACGGGATGTCGCCGCTGATCTCGCACATCTACGAACTCGGGCTGATCGACGCGATCGCCATCGGCCAAGAGGACTGCTTCGCCGCCGGAGTGCGCTTCGCTCGCGCCGAGGGCATCATCCCGGCGCCCGAGCCGACGCACGCGCTCGCCGCGTGTATCCAGGAAGCGTTGCGGTGCAAGGAAACCGGTGAGGAGAAGGTGATATTGACCGCGCTGTGCGGGCACGCGCACCTCGACCTCCCGGCGTACGGCGCGTACCTCGCGGGCGACATGGTGGACAACGCGCTGCCCGACTCCGCCCTCGAGAAGTCCCTCGCTGGGCTCCCGTAGCCCCCTCCGGACGCGCTATGAAAGGACCTTTCCTTGCAAAATTTGCAAGGAAAGGTCCTTTCATAGCGCTCCAGAGGGCGGGGTCAGCCGGTCACCTGGTAGCCAGAGGTCCGGTTCCGTCCGGTGTTCTTCGCCTCGTAGAGTGCCCGGTCCGCGACAGCGAGCAGGGCGTCGACGTCGGTCACGCCCGGCCGGTCGGCGAGGCCGATCGACACGGTGACGTGCTCCGGCAGGCCGCCCCGGTTCGCGATGCTCGACCGGATGCGCTCCGCGATCGCGTGCGCGTGCACGGCCGCCGTACCGGGCAGCAGGACGACGAACTCCTCGCCGCCGAACCGCCCCACCAGATCCGTGGCGCGCACTTCGGTGCGCAGCGTTTCCGCGATGGCGGCGAGATACCGGTCGCCGACCAGATGCCCGTGCCGGTCGTTGATCAGTTTGAACCGGTCGACGTCGAGCATCAGCAGGCTGGTGTGCCGCCCCGCGCGCCGCGCGCGGTCGAGTTCGTCGGCCGCGGCGTCGCGCCACGCCTTCGCGTTGAGCAGTCCGGTCTTCGCGTCACTGCGTGCCTGTCGTTTCAGTTGCCGCAGCAGTACGCCGCGGTGCAGTACCAGCGTGATCCCGACGATCAGCAGCAGCACCACCGGCCAGTCCCGCAGTGCCCACGCCACGATGACGCCGAGCGCGATCGTCGCCGCTTCGAGCGCGTATTCGAACGGCTTCGCCACCGCGTCACGCAGTCTGTCGTGCGGGGTGCCGTAGTACACCGCGACGGTCATCAGCACGGTGTTCACCAGCAGGAACACCCCACCGGCCACGACCACCACGCCGAACGAGGAGACATCGCGGGGGAGGACGTCGAACGGGACGGCGTACCGGGTGAGGAAGGCGGCGGCCGCGAAGCCCGAGAGCACGGTCGCCGACATGGAGAACGTGCGCCGGAACAGCGGGTTCGGCTGCCCGCGGAACCAGCGGTAGAAGAACGACACGGCGATGACCAGCGCGGCGAGTCCCGGGTGCAGCAGCAGTACGGCGGCGAAGGTCCAGACGCTGTCGAGCGAGATGTGCGGCGTGCCCGCGAACCGTTCCCGCACCCGTTCCACCGGACGCGACAACTCCGTGTACAGCACGACGCTGGCGATCAGGACCGCGAAGGGGACCGCGTCGCCGGGGGTGACCGGGATGCGGAGAAAAGTCCAGACCGATCCGGCGATCGCCGCGACGTCCGCCAGGAGGACGAAGCCGATCAAGCCGCGGTTGGGTAGCCGCCACAGCGCCCAATTCGTTAGCGCCACGGAGACGAACGTAATCGGTTGGATACCGGGTGTCACTACGCTGTATGGGTAGGCGTGGGTGCACCACGCGTGACCGGATCGGGAAAATCGAGGGGGTGAGCTCCATGCGCGGGCAGAACTGGTGATTACCCGGTTCCGGTCAAAGGGGGTGAAGAGGGGCCACGTGGCGCCAAGCCCGGGTGGCCGGAACAGCCACTACGAGACCGGCGAGTGCGATGACCGAGACCGTCGTCGCGGGTGAACCGAGTACGCCGACGAGCAGGCCGCCGGCGATCAGCCCGATTCCCTGCACGGCGATGAGTCCCGACCCGGCGAGGCCGAAGGCCTGGCCTCGTTCGGTGTCGGGTACCAACCGCATGAACGTGGTACTGGCGGTGACCTGGTAGGCCGCGCACATCCCGGACAGCACGAGCAGTCCGGCGGCGTAGGGGAGCGAGGGCCGGAACCAGAACGCCGCCAGTGGCACGATCGCGCCGAGCGCCAGCGTCCCGACCAGCCGCAGACGCCTTTCCGGCCGCACCAGGCGGCCGAGGACGAACACCCCGAGCACGATCCCGGCCGGATGCGCCGCGAGCAGCAGCCCGGCCGTCACCGCCCCGCCGCCGATCTCCGCGGCGTAGGGCACGGCCAGCCCTTCCGGCACGATCACGAATCCCGCCAGCCACGCCAGGCCGACCAGTGCGCGCAACCGCCGGTCACGCCAGATCGTGCGGGCACCGGCGGAAAGCCGTCGCACCGTCGACGTCGCCGGTCCACCGGACCCCGAAGCGGGCCGGGCGCGGACACCGAGCCGCAGGACGATGGCCGAGACGCCGAACGTCACCGCGTCGATGGCGAGCCCGCGGCCGGGGCCGATCGCGGCGATCACCGCGCCGCCCAAGGCGAATCCGGCGAGCTGGCCGAGCTGGTTGGTGATCTTCAGCAGCGACTGGCCGAGTACGTACTGGTCGCCGCTCAGCACCGACGGCAGGACGGCGGCCTGCGCGGCCGTGAACGGGGCATTGGCCAGTTGCACCACCACGAGCACGGCGGCGAGCACGGGCAGCGGGATCCCGGGAATCGCGAGTACGGCGACCAGGATCGCCCGGACGACGTCGGAACAGACCATCACCGCGCGCCGGGGGAACCGGTCGGCCAGCCCGCCGAGCAGTGGTCCGCCGATCAGGTCGGGCAGATAGGTGAGCGCGTAGGTCAGCGCGGGCCAGGTCGCCGAATGGGTCCGCTGGAACACCAGTACCGACAGCGCGACCCTGGCCACCTGGTCGCCGAGGATCGACTGGAGTTCCGCGAACCAGATCGCCCGCAGTTCACCGACCGCGAAGAGCTGCCGGAAGGTCGCCGTCGAAGTCACGAGGTGACACCCCCGTCCCGTCGGGTGAGCCACTGAGCGTACCGCTCCGGACGCTTTCGGTGAACTCCCGGAAAGCGCGTGAAGGCCCGGCGAAGTCGCATAACTGCTGGTCGGCTTCATGGCTAGAGCGGGACAAAGTGAACCTGTCGTGATGGACCCGGCGGAAGCGGGCTCACGCGAAGGGGCCTCACCCGGCTCTTGACTGTCCATAAGGGACACTTCGCCGTGAGTGTTAATGAGGGTTCTAACCCGAATCGCCACTCACGACCCCACGCGGAACCGTACATAGTGACATCACTCGGACACTCAGCCGCTCGGCGATGTCCCTTGTGGACACTGGTGCGGGTTCCCGATCTTCCGTTGATCAACCACCGACGTATGCGACCCCGCCACAGCCAGGAATAGACGTCTGACCTGCAATATCTCGACTTTGCCGGGGCCCTGGCTCAGCCGAGGGAAGGGGGCCTTCACGCGCTACGGGGGGCTACTCCGTGCCGCAGGTGATCTTCGGCTGCGGGTTGTAGTGCACGCTCCGGGTGTGACGCCGGATCTCGCGGCCGGTCGCGGCGTCCTTGATGACCCGGGTGTCCGACGTGGTGAAGCCGGGAGCGCCGTTGCTGGGCTTGCAGTTCTCGGCGGGGCCGGGTTTCGTCGGCGGCTCGGACGGGTTGGAGCGGCCGCCCGGTATCGACTCGACGGTGTACTTCTTGGTGCCCCACAGGCGGATCGTGATGTCCGAGGGCGTCCAGATGGCCTGGATCGCGACCCCGGTGTCACCGTCGTTGGTGAACTTCAGGTCGATCACGCTGCCACCGTTGTGGTTCTGGAACACCGTCGCCTCGCGCGCGGCGGGGTAGCGGCTGATGTAGTAGCTGTGTTCCTTGTGCTCGGTGTCCTTCATCCCGGCGAAGTACGAGGCGTTGTACAACGTGGTCGCGAACTGGGAGATCCCGCCGCCGACCTCGCGGCCGGGCGCGCCGTCCTTGATGACGCCCGCTTCGACGTAGCCCTGTGCCGCCCCGCGCGGTCCGGTGTAGCCGTTGAGGCTGAACGTCTCGCCCGGCTTCACGATGGCGCCGTTGACCTTCTGCGCCACCACCCGGATGTTCGTCCCCGAGTCCGGGGCGAAGCCGCCGGTCTTGAACTCGCTGACGACCTCCTTGATGCCGAGCTGGTTCGCCTGCTCGGTGGTCACCTTGGCCGGGGTCTTCTTGTAGGTCACCGGCAGCTCGCGGGTCCCGGTGCGCTTGAGGACGTCGAGCACCGGCTTGAGGCTCGGCTCCCAGTCGACGACGTTGGCGTCCTCGGACGGCTCGACGGTCGGCTTGCCGCCTTCGAAGACGATCTCCGCGTCCTTGCCCTCTTTTTCGGTGGACTTCAGCTGCGGACCCGCGGCCTCGATGATCTTGTTGTTGTCCACCTTCGGGTTCAGCACGCCACCGTCGGCGGGCTCGAAGGTCAGCGCGCCCGCGATGGCGTCCGGTTTGACGACGGCGTCCTTGCCCTCGCCCTTGATCACCAACGGCGCCGCCACGGCGGGCTTCGCGACCTGGTCGAGGGCGGCGTGGACGGCTTCCGGCGAGACCTTGACCGGGGTCTGGGTGACCGCGAGCGTGAGCGGCTCACCGGAGGCCCAGCGGTCGAGGATGGTCTGCTTGGCGGCCTCGACGTCGAGCTTCTGCCCGGTCTTCGGCTCGACGGCGACCGGCTTGGCGTCCTCGAACTTGACGGTGCCTTCGACGGGCTCGCGGTCGATCTTGTCGCGCAGGCTCTCCATCGCGGCGGTGAGTTTGCCGTCGTCGGTCTGGGTGACGACGCCGACCTCGGTGCTCGAGAAGAACGACGCGATCCGCGTGAACGGGTTCAGCGGCTGATCGCCCGCCTGGTCGAGGGTGGCGGGCCAGTCGAGGCGCAGGCCCGCGGTGTTCGGCGCCAGCGACTCCTCGGCGTCACCGGCGACGACCTTCACGGGCCGGGTCAGCCGCGGTTCGATGCCGCCTCGAAGCTCCTTCTCGGCCGCGGTGCGGTCCATCCCGCCGACGTCGACCCCGGCGACGGTGACGCCGCGAGGGACACTGCCCTGGGAGACCAGCACGTCGAGGGCGTACGCGACGACCAACAGGCCGAACACGCCCCCGCCGATGAAGGCGGCCTTGCGATAGCCGCGACGGCGTTTCGGTGGCGCGGTCTCCCGCGGCGTGGCAGACTCCTCGAACCCGGGCGTGACGACCGGGAGAATGTCCGTCTGCTCGGCATGGGACTCGGGCCAGCGCGGTTCCTGCGGCAACTCTCCACCCTCCACGGCCGGCGAGGTCGCCGGACGGCACGTCGAACATCCGGGCCTTACTTCGCGTTCCGGACGTGCGTTCAAGATACGGGGCGCCGTTTGTCGGCTTGCAACTCGCCCGGTCGGGTGAGCGGCCGCTCGGCCCCTTGATCACTGGGCGTCAGGCTCGGGGTTGTCACCCACTCGGGCGAGGAAATCGAAGTCGCATCCTTCGTCGGCTTGCGTGATGTGTTCGGTGTACAACGCGCCGTAACCCCGTTCGTAGCGCGGTGCGGGTGGCGTCCACTGTGCCCGGCGGCGGTCGAGTTCCTCGTCGTCGACATCGAGGCTGAGCCGCCGGGACGGGACGTCCAAAGTGATCCGATCGCCGTCCCGGACCAAGGCGAGCGGTCCGCCGGCGTGGGACTCCGGTGCGACGTGCAGGACGCAGGCGCCGTAGCTGGTCCCGCTCATCCGGGCGTCGGAAACGCGGACCATGTCCCGCACTCCCTTGGCCAGCAGGTGATCGGGCAGCGGCAGCATCCCGTATTCGGGCATGCCGGGGCCGCCGAGCGGGCCGGATCCGCGCAGCACCAGCACGGAGTCCTCGGTGATGCCGAGCGCGGGATCGTTGATGCGCTTCTTCAGATCCTTGTAGTCCTCGAACACCACCGCGGGTCCACTGTGGACGAGCAGATGCGGTTCCGCGGCGATGTGCTTGATCACCGCTCCCGAGGGTGCCAGATTGCCGCGCAGCACCGCGACGCCTCCTTCGGCGGCGACAGGGTTGTCGCGGGGGCGGATGACGTCGTCGTTGTGCACCCGCGCCGTTTCCAGTGTCTCGCCGAGGGTTCGCCCGGTGACGGTGACGCGATCGGTGTGCAGCAGGTCGGTCAGCCGGGAGAGCAGACCGGGCAGCCCGCCCGCGTAGTAGAAGTCCTCCATCAGCCAGTCGCCGCCGGGCCGGACGTTCGCCAGTACCGGGACCCGGCGCGCGATCACGTCGAAATCGTCGATGGACAGCGGGATCCGCCCTCGGCCGGCCATCGCGATCAGGTGGATGACGGCGTTGGTGGACCCGCCGAGCGCCAGCACGGTGGTGATCGCGTCGGCGTACGCGCGTTCGTCGAGGATCTTCGTGATGGTGAGGTCCTCCCACACCATCTCCACGACACGCGCGCCGCTCGCCGCCGCCATCCGGTGGTGCGCCGAATCGACCGCCGGGATGGACGCCGCGCCGGGCAGGCTCAGGCCGAGCACTTCGGCGACCGACATCATCGTCGAGGCGGTGCCCATCGTCATGCAGGTGCCGGGGGAGCGGGCGAGCCCACGCTCCAATTCGGACAGTTCCTCGTCGCCGATCAGCCCGGCCCGCTTGTCGTCCCAGTACTTCCACATGTCGGTGCCGCTGCCGAGGACCTCGTTCCGCCAGTGCCCGCGCAACATCGGCCCGGCCGGCACGAAGATGGCGGGAAGGCCCGCGCTCGCCGCGCCCATCAGCAACGCCGGTGTGGTCTTGTCGCAGCCGCCCATGAGGACGGCGCCGTCGATCGGGTAGGACCGCAGGATCTCTTCGGTCTCCATCGACAGCAGGTTGCGGTACAACATCGGCGTCGGTTTCTGGAAGGTCTCCGACAGCGTCGCGACCGGGAACTCCAGCGGGAAACCGCCTGCCTGCCACACCCCGCGTTTCACCTGTTCGGCGCGCTCGCGCAGGTGCATGTGGCAGGGATTGATGTCGCTCCAGGTGTTGAGGATCGCGATGACGGGCTTCCCGAGGTGCTCCTCCGGGTTGTAGCCGAGTTGCCTGCTCCGGGCCCGGTGGCTGAAACCGCGTAGTTCGTCGCCGCCGAACCAGCGGTGGCTGCGGAGTTCCTCAGGGTCTCTCATGACCACGAGTATGACATCTAATATATGATTACCCCATGTCATCGACCTTCAGCCTGCCCGCCTCGCGTACCGAAGTGGTACTCGAGGAGATCCGCCGCGGCATCCTCACCCGTGAGTTGAAGCCCGGCCAGCCGCTGGTCGAAGCCGAACTCGCGGCCCGGCTCGGGGTGTCGAAGACGCCGGTCCGCGAGGCGCTCAAGGTGCTGTCGAACTCGGGCCTGGTCACTTTCAGCCCGTACAAGGGCGCCTCGGTGTGCGTGGTGGACGCGGAACTGGCGAAGTCGGTCTACGACGTCCGCATGGTGCTGGAGCCCGAGGCCGTGCGCCGATCGGTGGAACGCCGCTCGCCGGAGCTGCTCGAAGACGCCGCCGAGGCGCTGAAGGAGGCCTCGGCGGCGCTCTCGGACAAGGACCAGGCCGCGCTCAGCCTGCTCAACCGCCGCTTCCACCGCGCGCTCTACAGCGGCTGCGGCAATCCGCTGATGGTCTCGATGCTCGACGACCTCAGGGATCGGGCCGCGTTGATCAGCGTGGTCGGCTGGGAGGTCAATCCCAGCTGGCGCAAGGAATGGACCGAGCACAAGGCGGTGCTGGCCGCCGCGAAGAAGGGCGACGCCGAGGGAGCGGCCGCGCTGCTGCGCGCCCACATCGGTGACTTCCTGGACCGCGTCCTCGCGTCCATCGGGGAGTAGCCGTGCGCCTGGTGCTGATCGCCGACACGCATCTGCCGGTGCGCGCGAAAGTGTTGCCGGATCAGGTCTGGCGTGCGGTCGAAGCGGCGGACGTCGTCGTCCACGCCGGTGACTGGGTCGAGGTCGCCCTGCTCGACGAACTCGAAGCCCGCAGCGAGCGGCTGATCGGCGTCTACGGAAACAACGACGGCGAGGAGCTGCGGGAGCGGCTTCCCGAGGTCGCCAGAGCCGAACTCGGCGGTGTCCGGCTGGCCGTCGTCCACGAGACCGGCGGCAAACAGGGGCGCGAGCGCCGCTGCGACGAACTCTTCCCGGACACGGACGTCCTCGTGTTCGGGCACAGCCACATCCCGTGGGACACGGTCACGCCGAACGGGCTGCGGCTGCTGAATCCCGGTTCGCCGACGGACCGGCGCCGCCTGCCGTTCTGCACCTATCAGACCGCCGAGATCCGCGACGGCGAGTTGCGCGATGTCGCGCTGCATGAGCTGCCCTCTCGCCGCTGACCGGGTAGACAGGTAGCCATGGAACCGGCGCAGGCGTTGAGGGAGATCGCGTTCCG
This sequence comes from Amycolatopsis sp. NPDC033938, assembly GCF_055575975.1. Taxonomy (NCBI): domain Bacteria; kingdom Bacillati; phylum Actinomycetota; class Actinomycetes; order Pseudonocardiales; family Pseudonocardiaceae; genus Amycolatopsis; species Amycolatopsis sp. NPDC033938. Next base: position 90,003 of record NZ_JBVIRO010000025.1, on the reverse strand, counting down.
GCTGGAGCGCGCTGGCGAGCCGACCTACCGGGTGCGGGCCTTCCGGCAGGCGGCCTCGGTGATCGCCAAGGTCAAACCGGATGAACTGCGCAAACGCGCCGAGGCGGGCACACTGACCGCGTTGCCGAATATCGGCAAGGCGACCGCTGCCGTCGTCGAAGACGTGCTCGCCGGACGCCGTCCCGCGTATTTCGAGAAGATCGGCGAGCCGAAGCTGCCCGATGGCGGCCCGATGCGGGCGGCGCTGCGCGGCGACTGCCACACCCATTCGGATTGGTCCGACGGCGGGAGCCCGATCGAGGAGATGGCCGAGGCCGCCCGCGCGCTCGGCCACGAATGGATGGTGCTGACCGACCACTCGCCGCGGCTGACCGTCGCCAACGGTCTCTCGCCCGAGCGGCTGCGGCGGCAGATGGACGTCGTCGCGGAACTGAACGAGACGATGGCGCCGTTCCGGATCCTGCACGGCATCGAGGTCGACATCCACCTCGACGGCACGCTGGACCAGGAGGAAGAGTTGCTGGCGCGGCTGGACTTCGTCGTCGCGAGCGTGCATTCGAAGCTGCGGATGCCCGCGCGGGAAATGACCCCGCGGATGATCGCCGCCGTGCAGAATCCGCACGTCCGGGTGCTGGGGCACTGCACCGGACGGCTGGTGATGGGCGGCCGGGGAAAGCGGCCCGAGTCGGAGTTCGACGCCGAAGCGGTGTTCACCGCCTGCCGGGACAACGACGTCGCCGTCGAGATCAACTCGCGTCCCGAACGCCGGGACCCGCCGACCCGGTTGCTGAACCTGGCGGTGGATCTGGGCTGCGACTTCGCGATCGACAGCGACGCGCACGCGCCCGGCCAGCTGGACTGGCTGGCCTACGGCTGCGCACGGGCCAACGAGCTGGGGATCGAGCCGGACCGGGTGATCAACACGCGGACCGCTGAGGACCTGCTCGCCTCGTAAGAGGTAATACCCATAGGCCGAATGTGGCCCGATCATCCGGTCCGTGAAGGCCTCCTTGAGGGACTCTGAGTCCCTCAAGGAGGCCTTCACGGACCGGGCCTGGAACTCGCGCTAGCCGATCTCGTACGGGTCCCCGTACACCGCCCACTTCAGCGGGGTGTGCAGGTCGAGGTTGCCGTCGTTGAGCCACACCAGCTGCGCGGTGTCGATCCGCGAGGTGTCCGCGTGCGCCTCTTCCTGCTTCATGACCACGCGCCGCGCGTCGAGGAACGCCTTGAGATACGCCGTCTCGTCACCGCCCTGGGACGGCGGCTTGGCCGACTGGAGCGCGGCCGAGCGGATGCCGCCGAAGCTGTCCTGGCTGGTGCCCGGGCCGTGCATCACGATGGCGTCGTAATAGATGAATTGCCCCAGTGCGCCCAGACCGTCCGATTTCGCCTGATTCACCGCCGGGTCGAAATAGACGCGGTCGCGTTCGCTGTTCTGCGCCGCCTTGAAGTCCTCGCGACCGGCGGCTTCCCGCCAGGCGCTTTCGAAACCGCTGCCGAGGCCTTCGTGCGAATCGCTGCCGTCGACCTCGCGCAGCGCGGGGAGGTATTCCGCGAGCGGGTTGTCCGGAACCGAGTTCGTATAGCGCTCGACGAGTTCGAGCATGTCCCCGGTTCCTGAGCAGAACCCGATGATGCCGGCGGTGTACCCGCGTCCGTCACCGATGTCCTCGATGTAGGAGTACTGGGCTTTCCAGTCCAGGGAAGAGTTTTCCGCGCTGGAGACGATCTGCATCGCGATCTCCTTCTTCTCCGGTGAGGCGAGATCACCACCGGAGGCGAAGATCGACGCCGTCGCCGGGGCGGGCTCGGCGGACGCCGGTGAGGAGAGTGCGACGGGGCCGGAAACGGCGAGGGCGAGAACGGAGACCGCGCCGAGAGCGCGGCGCATCGCGGGCCGCAGGGCGTTACTCATGAAAGGTGTCCCTTTCCACAGAGAATTGTCATCTTCTGTCAGGTGTAACTGCGGCGTGCGCACACGATAACCACGGGTGACAGTTTCCGGCAAGGGGTGGGGTGAGGAAATCGCCGACCGAAGAGGCTCGCGCGGCAAGGCGGCGGTCCGTGAAGGCCTCCTTCCCTGCCTTGAGCGTCAGGGTTCCGGCAAAGTCGCATAAGTGCTGGTCGGCTGGACCTCTAGAGCGGGACAAGACGAACGCGTTGTGGTGGACGCGGCGGGAGCGGGCCCACGCAAGGGGCCTCACCCGGGTCCGGACTGTCCATAAGGGACACTTTCGAGACAAAAATGACCGATTTGGGCATCTTGCACGGTTTCGCGAGGGGGTCGTGAGTGGCGTTTCGTGTTCTAGCCCGAATCGCCACTCACGACCGGGCCGAGTCGGTGGTTTCGCGTGGCTGGATGGATGGCGCGTGTGATCAGACGGAGGACACGTGTGACTGGATGGATGACACGCGGGAGCGGCAGGTTTCGACACGCGTGTTCTCCGGTCACTCACGCGTGCTCTCCGTCGGATCACGCGTGTCGCCCGGTGGTAGGTACCTAAGACACAAGTGGCCCTCTCACGGAGCGGCTACAGGGTCGCGAAGCGCAGGCCGGCGTCGCTCAGCCTGTCGATCAGCGCCTGCCCCATCGCGGCCGCCGTGGTGACCTGCCCGGCCGTCTCCGGCAGCTCGTCCAGCGCCAGGCACAGCGCGGACTCGCCGAACATCTTCGCCGTCTCGCCGTAACCCGGGTCGCCGCCGGACACCTCGGTCACGACTCGTTCGCCGTCGCTCTCGGCGTGGAACCGCACGGAGAACCACGACCGCGCGCGACGGGCCTCGTCCGGGCCGCCGCCGGGTTTCAGCAAGTTCGACAGTGCCCGCCGCGCGGGTGGCACCTGAGCCGCCGCGAAGAGCAGGCCCATTCCGGCCGCGCCGGCGGCCACCACGGGAAGCCGTTTGACCGCCGCGAATTGCCGGTAGCCGAAATCGGGACCGTACGCCGGAAGCGCGGCGGCCGAGCGTTCGACGATCATCGGGTCGACGGTCGGCATCGGTACCGCCCAGAAACCGTCGGGATTGCGATGCGGTACCCCGAGAGAGGCACGCGCACGGCGGCCCGCCGGACGTGGTTCGGCCGCGGCGCGGTCCCGTGCGGCGCGGATACTCGCGGGCAGCCGGGAAAACGCCGTCAGCGCCGAGAGGAACGTGCCGCCCGACGGCATCCCGCCCGCGCGCGCGTATCCGTCGATCCGGACCGGTTTTCCTTGCGGCAGCTGGGAAATCGTGTACAGGACACCGAGGTCGTACGGAATCGAGTCGAAGCCGCACGCGTGCACCAGCCGGGCGCCGGTCTCCCTCGCCCTGGCGTGGTGGGCGAGGAACATCTTGTCGACGAACTCGGGCTCGCCGCACAGATCGATGTAGTCGGTCCCGGCTGCGGCGCACGCGGCGACCAGCGGCTCGCCATAGTGGACATACGGGCCGACAGTGGTGGCGACGACCTTCGTGGACTCCGCCACCTCCCGGAGCGAGTCCACGTCGGAGACATCGGCTCGCAGCAGCGGTAACCCGGCGAATTCTTCGTTGACCGAGAACAGCCTTTCCCGCAACGCTTCCAGCTTGCCGAGATCGCGCCCGGCCAGGGCGAGACGCAGACCGGGTGGCGCGGCCTTGGCGAGATATTCCGCGGTCAGGCCGCCGGTGAAGCCGGTCGCGCCGAACAGCACGACGTCGTGGTCACGTTCAGTCGGCATGACGCCAAGGCTACCGCCGGTCAGCGCCGGTCGCCGGTGTAGACGACGGCGGCGCAGACGGCGTCGACGCCCGTGATCAGGTCGGCCATCGCACGGGGGAGTTCCCGGTGGGTGGCCTCGGCCCAGGTCCGCAGGCCGGCGCGGTCGAGCTGCGGTTCGCAGAGGTCGTCGAGACCGACGGTCCAGGCCAGCAGCGCCAGGCACACCGAATGCGGATCCGGCTGTTCGGTGCCGAGTACGGCACCTCTGGCCTTGCTGCGCGCGGCTGTCGACATCAGCAGATCCCGCGGCGGGTACCGGTGGATCTTCCGCATCAGCACCCGTTCGGTCTCGCGGGTGACCACTCCCGCGGCGAGCAGCGTGCCCGCGACCGTTTCCCCGAGATCGTGGCGGAGGTGGTCGACCCATTCCCGCACGGTGTGCGATTCTCGCTCGCCGCGGATTTCCGAGAACACCCGATCCAGCGCGGGATGGGCGAGGCCGCGACGGGACAGCGGCCGGATTCGCTTGCGTTCCACGGTGATCCGCTCGGCGAGCAGGAGATCGCAGAGCGCGGAACCGGCCATTCCGATGCCGAGCCCGGTGCGGCGGAGCGCGGGTTTTCCGGTGAACTCGTCGTGGGCGAGGAAGAACAGGGAATCGACCAAAGTCAGCCGACGCATGAATGGCATGCCCTCCGGCGTCGTAGTGCGGACGGCCAAGGTAGCGGTAGCCGCCCGGCTCTCGCGACCCGAGGTCCGTTTTTAGCCTGAACGGACGTATCTCGCCGGGATGCCCGGCCCTAGGGTGGGATGGCTCTCGCAAGATCAAGAACGCGTATCGACGCGTTCGCCGCCAAACCGACGTCCGGGGGGACGGGTTCATGGGTACGCAAAGACCGCGGCGCGGTCTCGGTCGGCGACGGCTCGGAGCCGCACAGATCGTCTTCTTCGTGGTGGCCGCGGCGGGTCCGCTGTTCGCCATCGCCGGCGGCGTCCCGACGAACTTCGCGGTCACCGGCAGTGTCGGCGTGCCGCTGTCGTTCCTGCTGCTGGCACCGATCCTGGCCCTCTTCGCGGTCGGCTACGCGGCGATGAGCCGCTACATCACCAACGCCGGCGCCTTCTATCCCTACGTCGCCAACGGTGTCGGCAAATCCACCGGCGCCGGGATCGCGTTCGTGACGCTGATCACCTACAACGCCATCCAGATCAGCATCTACGGCCTCTTCGGGTGGTCGGTGTCGACCTGGCTGGGGACGCTCACCGGTTCACCACCGCCGTGGTGGCTGTGCGCGCTGGTGATGGTGGTGATCGTCGGCGCGCTCGGCGTGCTGCGGGTCGACCTCAACGCCAAGGTGCTCGGGGTGGCGCTGTGCCTGGAGGTCGCAGTCCTCATGATCGTCGACGTCACGCTGTTCGCGAATCCGGCCGGTGGCAGCGTTTCCTGGGTGCCGCTCGAACCGGCGAGCCTGTTCACCACGGGGGTCGGCGCGGTGTTCGCGTTCTCCGCCGCCGCGTTCATCGGCTTCGAAGGCGCGGCGACCTACGGCGAGGAGACGCGCGAGCCCAGCCGCACGGTCGGCCGGGCGACGTTCGCGGCGATCGGTCTCACGGCGGTGCTCTACGTCGTGTCGTCGTTCGCGCTGGCCGTGGGCGCCGGACCGGACGTCATCGTCACCAGCGCGGCGGCACAAGGGCCTGATCTGCTGTTCAATCTGGCTGGCGGGCATCTCGGCGACACGTTCTCCGACGTCGCCTACACCCTCTTCGTGACCGGCCAGTGCGCGGCGCTGCTGAGTTTCCACAACGCCGTCGCGCGGTACTTCTTCGCGCTGGGCCGGGAAGGGCTGCTGCCGCGCTCGCTCGCCAAGACGAGCAAGCGCACCGGCGCGCCGGTGGCCGGTTCGCTCACGCAGACCGCGCTCGCGCTGGTGGTGGTGGCCGCCTTCGCGCTCGCCGAACGCGATCCGGTCACCGAACTGTTCACCTGGCTCGGCGCGACGGCGTCGACGGGTGTCGTGGTGATCATGATCGCCGTCTCGCTTTCGGTGATCGGCTTCTTCAAACGGCGTCGTGGCGCCGAAAACGCCTGGCGCCGCTGGATCGCACCTGGGCTGGCGATCCTCGCGCTGTCGGCGGTCCTCGCGTTGATCCTGCTCAACTTCGACCTGCTGCTCGGCCCGGCGGGGACGTTCCTGCTGCGCTGGGGACTGCCGGGGCTCGTCGTCCTCGCGGCCTTGGCGGGTTTCCTGCGCGCGGAAGTGCTGCGGACGACCGATCCCGACACCTACGCCGGGATCGGTGGCCCGCTCGAAGAGGGGGACGACGAACGCGAACCCGCCGGTCTGGCGCCTGGGCATAGTCCTAAATAGACACTGCGGCACGCTCCGTGACGGATCCCTCGTCGATTTGTCTATAAAGGACTGGTAAAGTAGCGGTCAGATGACGACGAACCGTGCCCCCGCCCCACGGCACCGTTCCGTCTTCTTTCTCTTGATCTTGCTCGTTTTCGCCTTCGTCACACCGACCGTTCCCCCTGGGCATGCCGGTGTCACGGAGGACGATCCGGTCGCCGTCTTCGCGACCCATCCGCTGCCCGCCTTCCATGGCGCGCAAGCCGTTCCCCTCGTCGACGTGCCCGCCGAAACGGCGACCGTCGACCTCTCCGACGCCGGACCCGCCCCTGAGCCGGGCGAACCCGTCGTCGTCACCCGCGCGCTGCCCCGTGCCGCCGCGCGGGCACCTCCGCGCTGATCCGGTCTTCGTCCCGAATCAGCCACCATCGGAGGTCTCCATGAGTTCCGGTCATGCCCTGCTGGCCGTCGGCGGGGCGTTCCTCGCCGCCGGCGTGATCGCCAGAGCGGGCGCCCGCATCGGGCTGCCGACCATCCCCCTGTTCATGCTGGCCGGTTTCGTCTTCGGCCCCAACACCCCCGGACTGTCCCTTGTGGACGATCCGAGCGAGCTCGGTGTGCTCGCCGGGCTCGGTCTCGTCTTCCTTCTGTTCTACCTCGGCCTGGAGTTCTCACTCGACGACCTCGCCAAGGGCGGGCGCAAACTCGTCTGGTCCGGGCTGATCTACCTGATCCTCAACATCGGCGGCGGGCTCGCCTTCGGCTTCCTGCTCGGCTGGGGTACCAGGGAAGCGCTGGTCATCGCCGGTGCCATCGGCATCTCGTCGTCGGCGATCGTCACGAAGCTCCTGCTCGAATCGCGCCGGATGAACAACCCCGAATCCCGGCTGATCATGGGCATCATCGTGATCGAGGACCTGTTCCTGGCGCTGTACCTGGCGTTGCTGCAGCCGGTGTTGTCCGGAGCCGGGAGTTTCGGCTCGGCCATGGCCGACTTCGGCAAGGCCTTCGCCTTCCTGGTCGTGATGGCCGCGCTCGCCCGCTGGGGTGGACGCGTGGTGTCGAAACTGTTCGGCTCGGCCGACGACGAACTGCTGACCGTCTGCTTCGTCGGTGTCGCCGTCATGGGCGCCGCCGTCGCCGAGGAGGTCGGGGTGTCCGACGCCATCGGCGCGTTCATGGTCGGCATGATGCTCGGCGGCTCGAAGGTAGCGCCGCGGATCCACAAACTGGTGCTCCCGCTGCGCGACGCGTTCGGCGCGCTGTTCTTCTTCATCTTCGGGCTCAGCATCGACCCGAACGCGGTCGGCTCGGTGGTCGTGCCGGTGCTGATCGCCGTGGCGCTGACGATCGTGGTGAACCTGGGCGCGGGCGCGCTGGCCGCCCGGCTGCACGGCTTCGACCGGCAGGCCGGGGTCAACATCGGGCTGACCGTGCTCACCAGGGGTGAGTTCTCCCTGGTGCTCGCCGCGATGGCGACGGCGGCCGGACTGGACTCGCGGGTCGCGCCGTTCGTCGCGGGATACGTGCTGCTGCTGGCCGTGATCGGTCCAGTCGCGGTCATCCGCTCGGAGAAACTCACCTGGTTGCTACCGGCGGGTATCGTCCGAGGCTCGACCCGCCGCGACGAGCCGGTCAGGGCGACATGACGAGGAGGCCTGGGTGACGGAGCGGTTCGGCGGCTACCAGAACGAGATCTACCTGCAGGGGCTCGGCGGGACCTTCCCGCCGTGCTCCACCGACGCCACGAAGCTGGAGGAGTCGGCGCGGGAGCTCCTGGAGCCGGGGCCGTTCTGGTACGTCGCGGGTTCGGCCGGTTCGGGCGCCACCGCGCGCGCCAACCGGGAGGCGTTCGACCGCTGGCGGCTGGTGCCCCGGATGCTCACCGGCGCGACCGAACGCGATCTGTCCACGACCGTGCTGGGGACGCCGATGCCGGCGCCGGTGCTGCTGGCGCCGGTCGGTGTCCAGTCGATCGTGCACGAGGGTGCCGAACCGGCGGCCGCGCGCGCCGCGGCGTCGGTCGGCCTGCCCTACATCATGTCGACGGCGTCCTCGACCAGCATCGAGGACGTCGCCGAGGCGAGCGGGGAAGGGCAACGGTGGTTCCAGCTGTACCGGCCCACCGACAACGACGTCTGCGCGAGCATCCTGGCGCGGGCGAAGGCCGCGGGGTTCACCACCCTCGTGGTCACGCTCGACACCTGGACCCTCGCGTGGCGCCCGAACGACCTCGACCACGCGTATCTGCCGTTCATCAAGGGTGAGGGGCTCGGCGTCCCGCTCAGCGACCCGGTGTTCCGCGGCCTGCTGGAGAAGACGCCGGAGGAGGACCCGCCCACCGCGATCCTGCGCTGGATCTCGATGATCACCGGCACCGACAGCACCTGGGACCGGCTGCCGTTCCTGCGTGAGCACTGGGACGGTCCGATCGTGCTCAAGGGCGTCCAGCATCCCGACGACGCGCGCCGCGCGCTCGACGCCGGGATGGACGGGATCGTCGTGTCCAACCACGGCGGCCGCCAGGTCGACGGCGCCGTCGCCTCGCTCGACATGCTCCCCGAGGTCGTCAGCGCGGTCGGCGACCGGATCGAGGTCCTGTTCGACTCGGGCATCCGGACCGGCGCCGACATCGCCAAGGCGCTCGCGCTCGGGGCGAAGGCCGTGCTGGTGGGGCGGCCGTGGGTGTACGGCCTCGCGCACGCGGGGGAAGACGGCGTCCGGCACGTGCTGCGTAGCCTGCTCGCCGACCTCGACCTGACCATGGGCCTGTCCGGGCACCGGACCCTGGCCGACCTCACCCCGGGGTCGCTCATCCGCTCCTGACCAGCTGGATGTCGCCTCCGGCATATTCGGAGGCCCTGATCGTCACGCACGGCTATCCTGGTGCCGGTCATGGCTGCTCAACCTTCCCCGCTCGGCGCCCTGCGCGCTCGCCTGCCCGAACTGATGTCGCGCGACGAGCACCGCCTCCGGCGCCGGCTCGACGGTGCCCGGAAAGCGCGGAACGCCGAGTCGATCGCCGCACAGATCGAGGCCGACATCGAGGCCGCCGAACTGCGGATCACCCGACGGCGCGACAACGTCCCGAAGATCACGTTCCCCGAAGAGCTGCCCGTCAGCCGGCGCAAGGACGAGATCGCCGACGCCATCCGCGACCACCAGGTGGTGATCGTCGCGGGGGAGACCGGTTCCGGTAAGACGACCCAGCTGCCGAAGATCTGCCTCGAACTCGGCCGCGGCATCCGGGGCCAGATCGGGCATACGCAGCCGAGGCGGCTGGCCGCGCGCACGGTCGCCGACCGGATCGCCTCCGAGCTGAACACCGAACTCGGCGAGGCCGTCGGCTACAAGGTGCGGTTCACCGACCACTCCGGCCAGGACACCCTGGTCAAGCTGATGACCGACGGCATCCTGCTCGCCGAGATCCAGACCGACCGGATGCTGCGGCAATACGACACGCTGATCATCGACGAGGCGCACGAGCGCAGCCTCAACATCGACTTCATCCTCGGGTACGTCAAGCAGCTCCTGCCACGCCGCCCCGACCTCAAGGTGATCATCACCTCGGCGACGATCGACCCGGAGCGGTTCTCCAAGCACTTCGACGACGCCCCGATCGTCGAGGTCTCCGGCCGGACGTATCCGGTCGAGGTCCGCTACCGGCCGATCATCGACCCCGACGATCCGGACGCCGACCAAGATCGCGATCAGACGCAGGCCATCTGCGACGCCGTCGACGAACTCCAGCACGAGGGGCCGGGCGACATCCTGGTCTTCCTCTCCGGCGAGCGGGAGATCCGCGACACCGCGGACGCACTGTCCAAACAGGACCTCAGGAACACCGAGATCCTCCCGCTGTACGCGCGGCTCTCGTCGTCGGACCAGCATCGCGTCTTCCAGCGGCACACCGGGCGCCGCGTCGTCCTCGCCACGAACGTCGCCGAGACGTCGCTGACCGTGCCGGGGATCAAATACGTCATCGACCCCGGCACCGCGCGGATCTCGCGCTACAGCCATCGCACCAAGGTCCAGCGCCTGCCGATCGAGCCGGTCTCTCAGGCGTCCGCGAACCAGCGCAAGGGCCGCTGTGGCCGTACCTCCGACGGTATCTGCATCCGGCTGTACTCCGAAGACGATTTCGACGCCCGGCCCGAGTTCACCGATCCGGAGATCCTGCGGACCAACCTCGCGTCGGTCATCCTGCAGATGACCTCGCTCGGCCTCGGCGACATCGCGGCGTTCCCCTTCGTGGAGCCGCCGGACCGCCGTCAGGTCACCGACGGTGTCCAGTTGCTGCAGGAACTCGGCGCCTTCGACATGTCGGACGGCAAGAAGCTCACCGAAACCGGCCGCAAACTCGCCCTGCTCCCGGTCGACCCGCGGATGGCGCGGATGGTGCTGGAGGCCGCACGCAACGGCTGCGTCCGCGAAGTGATGATCATCGCCGCCGCACTGTCCATTCAGGACCCACGTGAGCGTCCGGCGGAGAAGCAGCAGGCGGCGGACGAGAAGCACGCGCGGTTCGCCGACAAGACGTCCGACTTCCTGGCGTACCTGAACCTGTGGGAATACGTCAGTGAGCAGCAGAAGGCGTTGTCCACCAACCAGTTCCGCCGGTTGTGCCGCAACGAGTACCTGAACTACCTGCGCATCCGTGAGTGGCAGGACATCTTCAGCCAGCTGCGTCAGCTGGCCAAACCGCTCGGCATCACTCTCAACACCTCCGGCCCGGCCGATCCGCAACGCGTGCACACGTCGCTGATCGCCGGGCTGCTTTCGCATGTGGGGCTCAAGGATCCGGCCAAGGGCGACTACCTCGGCGCGCGCGGGGCGCGGTTCTCGGTGTTCCCGGGTTCGGCGCTGTTCAAGAAGCAGCCGCGGTTCGTGATGTCGGCCGAACTGGTCGAGACGTCGCGCCTGTGGGGCCGGGTCAACGCGCGGATCGAGCCGGAATGGGTCGAACCGCTCGCCGGGCACGTCGTGAAGCGGAACTACTCCGAGCCGCATTGGGAACGCAAGCAGGGCGCGGTGATGGCCCTGGAAAAGGTGACCCTGTACGGGGTGCCACTGGTCGCCGACCGCCGCGTCAACTACGGCCGGATCGACCCGGAACTGAGCCGAGAGCTGTTCATCCGGCACGCGCTGGTGGAAGGCGACTGGGAGACCAGGCACCACTTCTTCCGTGAGAACCGCGCGCTGCTCGACGAGGTCGAGGACCTGGAGAACCGGGCGCGCCGCCGCGACATCCTGGTCGATGACGAGACGCTGTTCGAGTTCTACGACCAGCGCGTCCCGGCTGACGTCGTCTCGGCGCGGCATTTCGACAGCTGGTGGAAGAAGGCCCGCCACACCGAACCCGACCTGCTGAGCTTCGAGAAGACGATGCTCATCAACGAGACCGCGGGCGGCGTGCGCGAGGCCGACTACCCCGATTTCTGGACTCAGGGCAGCCAGACCTTCAAGCTCACGTACCAATTCGAGCCGGGCGCGGACGCGGACGGCGTCACCGTGCACATCCCGCTGCCGGTGCTGAACCAGGTCACCGCGGACGGTTTCGACTGGCAGGTCCCCGGCCTGCGCGAAGAACTGGTGACGCAGCTGATCAAGTCGCTGCCCAAGGCGATCCGGCGCAACTTCGTACCGGCGCCCGACCACGCGAAGCTCGTCCTGTCGCGGGTCGGCCCCGCCGACGGCCCGCTGCTGCACGCCGTCGCGGACGAACTGGAGGCGCTGCGCGGGGTCACGATCCCGGACGACTCCTGGCAGCTGTCCTCGGTACCCGAGCATCTGAAGATGACCTTCCGCGTCGTGGACGTCCGCGGCAAGAAGGTGTCCGAGGGCAAGGACATCGAGGCGCTCAAACGAGACCTGAGCGGCCAGGTGCGCGCGACGATCTCCAAGGCCGCCGACAGCATCGAGCGCGAGGGCCTTACGACGCCCGCGTTCGGCGAGCTGCCGAAGGTGTTCGCGAGCAAACAGCGCGGGCACGACGTCAAGGCGTATCCGGCGCTGGTCGACGAAGGCGGCACCGTCGCGGTGCGGCTGCTGGACACGCCGGGGCAGCAGGAACAGTCGATGTGGGCGGGTACGCGGCGGATGCTGCGGCTGAACCTGCCGTCGCCGATGAAGTTCATCACCCGCAACCTCGGCAATTCGTCGAAACTCGTGCTGAACCGCAATCCGCACGGCTCCGTGGCGGCGCTGCTCGAAGACTGCGTCGACTGCGCCGTGGACAAACTCGTGGCCGACAACGGCGGCCCGCGCTGGGACGAAGCCGGTTTCGCCGCGCTGCTGGAGAAGGTGCGCGCCGGGCTGAACCCCGGAGTGCTCGACGTGCTGACCAACGTCGAGAAGATCCTGCGCGCGGCCAACGACGTCGAGACCCGGCTGGCGGACACCCGAGGCCCGGCCGATTCGCTGGCTGATATCCGGGCGCAGCTGGACGGCTTGGTGCACAAGGGTTTCGTGACCGAAACCGGGCAAGACAGGCTGAAGCACGTCGTCCGGTACCTGCGCGGGATCGAACGACGGCTGGAGAAACTCGCGACCGAGCCGACCCGCGACATCCAGCGGACCGGTGACATCGCGTGGCTCCGGAACGAGTACCAGGCGGCGCTCGACGCGGTGCCGCCGGGCACCTCGTCACCCGCGCTGCGGGAGATCCGGTGGATGATCGAGGAACTGCGGGTGAGTTTCTTCGCCCAGACGCTCGGTACCGCGCACCCCGTCTCCCTGAAGCGCGTCATCAAGGCACTGGACGACGCCGCCTCCTGACGCGCGTGTTCTCCGTCCAATCACGCGTGTTCGCCATCTGATCACGCGTGTTCTCCGCTCAAGCGGGGAAACACGTGATTGGGTGGAGAACACACGTGATTGGGTGGAGAACTCACTTGGCGTCGGCATAGGTGTCCACGGCCGCGATGTGCAGCGGGAACCGGACCGGGCAGGCGGCGCCGAACAGCATCCGCGCCGCCTCGGTCATGCTGTCCACAATGGACTGCGACACCTCGTCGGCGAACTCGGCCGGGGTGTGCACCAGCACCTCGTCGTGCTGGAAGAACACCAGATGAGCGGGGGAGGGAAGTTTTCCGCGCAGGGTGGCCAGCAGGACGGCGGTCATGTCCGCGGCGCTCGCCTGCACGACGAAGTTCCGGGTGAACCGGCCCCAGCCGCGCGACGCCTGACGTGCCTTGGTCTCGGCGGCTTCGTCCTCGGCGACACCGCCGGTCAGCGCGCGCCAGGCCTCCGACGGCGCGGGTGAGGTGCGGCCCAGCCGGGAGCGGACGCGCTCGCCGCGCTCCCCGGCCTGCGCGGCACGCTCCACATAGGACACCGCGTCCGGGAACCTGGTCCGCAGCAGGGCCAGCAGCGGTCCCGCCTCGCCGGAGGTGCCGCCGTACATCGCCGAAAGCATCGCGATCTTGGCGCGGTCGCGATCGTCCCTGTCGTCCCAGGCGGGCACCGGAACCCGGCGCACGCCGGAGAACATCGCCTCGGCGAGGCTCGCGTACAGATCCGTGGCCGCCGCGACCTCGGCCAGCTTGCGGTCCCCGGACAACGCCGTCAGCACCCGCGGCTCCAGCTGGGCGGCGTCGGCGACCACCAGTTTCCAGCCAGGATCGGCGCGGACGCAGGTCCGCAGGATCTTCGGGATCTGCAGCGCGCCACCGCCCCGGCTCGCCCACCGTCCCGAGACGACCCCGCCGACGACGTAATGCGGGCGGAACCGGCCGTCGTGCACCCACTCGTCGAGCCAGGCCCAGCCGTTGGCGGAATGCAGCCGCGCGAGTTCCTTGTACTCCAGCAGGGGTGGCACGGCAGGGTGGTCGATGTCGCGCAGCAGGTACTTCCTCGCCGAAGTGACCTCGATGCCCTCGCGGCCGAGCGCCCGGACGACGCTGGCCGGGGCGTCCGGGTTGACCGGGCGCCCGCCGAACGCGTCGCTGATCTTCGCCGCCAGCTCCACCAGCCGCTTCGGCCGGTGTCCGGCGGGAACGCGGGGCCCGAGCTGGTCGGCGAGCAGTTCGAGGTGCAGGTCGGCCCGCCACGGCAGCCCGTCGGCCGACATCTCCGCGGCCGCCAGCGCGCTCGCCGACTCCGCCGCGAAGAGCAGCCGAAGCCGCTCCGGATGTTCGGTGCGCGCGACGCGCTTCTCCTGCTCGGCCAGCACGAGACGGGCTGCGTCGACCACGGTGACGCCGGAGGGCAGCCGCGGCCCGCGCGTCTCGAACAGGGTCGGCTGGTCGTCCTCGGCCCAGAGTGGCGGCTCGTCGGCGGGCGCCTCCTCCCCATTCGCCCTGGCCAGCGCCCCGCGCAGGCTCCGCGATTCCCGCGGGCGGCCTTCGTGCGCCAGCAACAGGCCCTCGACCAGTTCCAGGTCGTGACACCGCCGCACCCGGACGCCGGCCTTGATCAGCGCCGGGTACGTCCGCTCGACCGACGGGAACACCCAACGGGGTGAATGCTCCGCCTCCAGCCCGCGTACTTCGTCGACGAACCGCGCCGGCGTCAAGCCACGGCGCGGCGGCTGCCCGGGAATCGAGATCGCGAAGTCGCCATCCTCCTCTTGACCTGCGATCGCCTGCACGTTGCCATTGTGCTAGTTCCGACCGACATTTCTGTCACCAGAGGGCTAGTGCGCCTGGACTAACGGTCGGCTACTGTCGAGTAGCAACCCCATACCGCCGGTACGCGAAGACGGCGGGATGGCGTCTCGCCGCAGCAGCAACGGAGGTGCCCGGATGAGAAACCCCACCGGCCTCGCCACCTTGGTGGCGGGCAAGGTGACCGAGACCGTGCGCAGCATCGACGTGATGCGCCAAGCGGGCCTGCTCCCGATCCCACGGGTCGACGAGGGGCTGCGTTCGCTGGTCATGGTGCGGAAGTGGGGTCCGTTCGCCGGCGCGAACATGATCGCCGCCCGCCGGGACCCGACCGCGACGGGCATCATCGACGAACTCGGCCCGCTGACCTTCAAGCAGCTCGACACCCAGTCGAACGCGCTGGCCAGGGCGTGGTCCGAACGCGGCCTCGGCCCGGGTTCGGTGATCGCCGCGCTGTGCCGCGACCACCGCGGGCTCGTGCTGACGATGCTCGCCTCGGGCAAACTCGGCGCCAAGCTGCTCCTGATGAACACCGGGTTCGCCAAACCGCAGCTCGCGGACGTCGCGAAGCGCGAAGGCGTCACCGCGCTCGTGTACGACCAGGAGTTCACCGATCTGCTGGACGCGGTCGAGGGCGACGTCGACCACTACCTCGCGTGGGTCGATTCGGACGCCGAGCTTTCCGGGCACAAGATCCCGATCGTCACCGAGCTGGTCGCCAGCACCGACGACCGGCCGTGGCCGGCGCCCGCCAAACCGGGCGGGTTCATCCTCCTGACCAGCGGCACCACCGGGACGCCGAAGGGCGCGCCCCGGCCGCACACCTCCGCGCTCGCCTCGGCGCAGTTCCTCGACCGCATCCCGCTCCGGACCGGCGAAGCGACCTACATGGGCGCGCCGCTGTTCCACGGCACCGGGTTGTCGCAGTTCATTCTGTCCTTCGCGCTCGGCTCGAAGGTCGTCATGCGGCGCAAGTTCGTGCCGGAGGAGACGCTGCGCGGGGTGGCGGAGAACCGCTGCACCACGCTGGTCCTCGTGCCGACGATGCTGCAGCGGATCGTCGACCTGCCCGAAGAGGTCCGCGCCAAGTACGACACCTCGTGCCTGCGGATCATCTTCGTCGCGGGCTCCGCGCTGTCCCCGGATCTGGGCAACCGCGCGACCGCCGCGTTCGGCGACGTCGTGCACAACCTCTACGGCTCGACCGAGGTCGCGGTCGCCACCGTCGCGACGCCCGAAGACTGGCGCAAGGCGCCGGGAACGGTCGGCCGCGCGCCGGTGGGCTGCAAGGTCGCGCTGTACGACGAGAAGGGCGGCAAGATCACCGAGCCGCACGTCACCGGCCGGGTGTTCGTCGGCAGCGGGTTGAGTTTCCAGGGCTACACCGACGGGCGGAACAAGGAGATCATCGACGGGCTGCTCTCCAGTGGCGACGTCGGCCATTTCGACGAGGACGGCCTGCTGTTCATCGACGGTCGTGACGACGAAATGATCGTCTCCGGCGGTGAGAACGTCTTCCCCATCGAGGTGGAGAACCTCCTGGTCGAGCGCGAGGACGTGATCGAGGCCGCGGTCGTCGGCGTCGACGACCCCGAGTTCGGGCAGCGGCTGAAGGCTTTCGTCGTGCGGGCCGAGAAGTCGGATCTGGACGTCGAGGGAGTGCGCGAGTACGTCAAGGCCAACCTCGCCCGGTACAAGGTGCCGCGCGACGTCGAGTTCCTCGACGAGCTGCCGCGCAACGCGACCGGGAAGGTGTTGCGCAACAAGCTGCACTGACCTCTGTTCAGTACTCCCAGTCGATGCCGAAGACCCCGGGACCGAAGTCGAGAGCGACGGCGTGGACGCCGTTGTTCTGATCGAGCTTCAGGTCCCGGCGGTCCGGCGGCGCGGATCCCCTGGCGAGGCCCGAGGGTCCGTGAGCGGTGTACTGCCAGCATCTCGCCGGAAGGGTGTCCGGGTCGAAGCGGACCTCCAGCAGGTACTCCCGCACAGGACGCCGGAACTCGCGGTAATGCGTGTTCCGGCATTCCGGATACGGCGGCCCGGGGTTGGTCAGGGAGTACTCGATCAGGTGAGTCTCGCCGCGGTCGATCGGCCGGTCGAAGAGCAGTTCGGCCACCGTGAGCCCGTGCTCGTCGTCGACTTCGGCGCGGCCGACGTGGCAGTTGCGCAGCGTGTTCAGCACCGGTGGCCCGGCATCGGGGTCACCTTGGGCGTAGACCAGCAGCCAGCGGTCCTGCCCGTCCGCGCCTGCCTGGAACACCGCCCTGGCGGTCACCGCGCGTTGCCCGCCGTCCGCGGCGATCTCGCACAGATCGTGCAGGCCGACTAGTTTCAGCTGATGGTGTTGTTCGAGCGCGTTGGGCGCGCCGACCTTCTCCAACAGGGCCTGGAGCGCTTCGAGCGGGAAGGTCAGCGGCTGGTCGGTGGTGGCGCGGCTCCGGCGCGACGACGCCCCGCGAGGCCGTGGCGGCGGGAGCAGGCTGAGCAGCGAACCGGCGGGTACCGCCAGTACCTCTTCGAGTACCCGGACCGCGGAGAGTGAGCTCTGCCGTTCCGGCTGGCGTTTGCCCGATTGCCAGTAGCTCAGCGCGGTCACGCTCACCGACGCGCCGCGCGCGAGGAGCCGGGCTTGGATACGGTCGAGGCTGAGCCCGCTCGTGGCGATGGCCGATCGCAACGTCGCGGCGAAGGCCGTAGGCGGCTGGTCGTCATCTTCCGTGATCGCGCTCCCCGCCACCATATGCCGCCCGACCGCCCCCGTCTGCCGCTTCTCGACACCGTCCGGTTGATAACAACACGAATAACATTATCAGTCTGCGGTAACGCTCCGGTGGCGCTGTCTGCCTGGTGAAAACGACTTTCCGGACGAGCGGCATTAGTCCTTATGGCCTAGTACTGGTAACTGTGAATCATTGCCCGCCCACCAGCGCACCGGCTTGCATGGCTCTCAGCAACGATCATCCTCCCGGGTGATCGCCCGTGGCGCGGCAGGAAGGGAACCAGTGAGCAAGTCCCGGAAGAACCTGAAGTCCCGAAAGACCCGGAGTGGCTTGATGGCGGGGGTCGCCCTCGCCGGGGTGACCGCGGCGGTCGCCACGTTCGGCGCGGGTGCGGCACAGGCCGAGCAGCAGGGCGAAATCCGCGACGCGGGGGTGGCCAACGCCGTCGGCGGCAGCTACATCGTCGTGCTCAAGCCCACCGCGGTCGGTCAGGGTGTGGCCGCGGCGAGCGAGATCACCGCCAACGTCGCAGCCAAGGCGCAGGGCCTCACCGGTCAGTACGGCACCACGCTTTCCCGCACGTTCGGTTCGGCGCTGAACGGCTTCTCGATCAAGGCCGACGAGGCCGCCGCGAAGCGTCTCGCCGCCGACCCGCAGGTCGCCTACGTCGTCCAGAACAAGACGTTCAAGATCAGCGAGACCCAGGACAACCCGCCGTCGTGGGGCCTCGACCGCGTCGACCAGGCGGATCTGCCGCTCGACACCAAGTACACCTACCCGACGAAGGCCGACAACGTCACCGCCTACGTCATCGACACCGGTGTCCGCGGCTCGCACAAGGACTTCGGTGACCGCGCGACCGGCGGCAAGGACTTCGTCGACAACGACGACACCCCCAACGACGAGCACGGTCACGGCACGCACGTGGCCGGCACCATCGGCGGCACCGAGCACGGCCTGGCCAAGGGCGTGAAGATCGTCGGCGTCCGCGTGCTGGACGCCAACGGCAGCGGCACCACCGAGGGTGTCGTCGCCGGTGTCGACTGGGTCGCGGCGAACGCCAAGGGCCCGTCGGTCGCCAACATGAGCCTGGGCGGCGGCGCGGACGACGCCCTGGACGCGGCGGTCAAGGGCGCCATCGACAAGGGCGTGACCTTCGCGCTCGCGGCGGGCAACGAGTCCTCCGACGCCGGTACCACTTCGCCCGCCCGGGTGAAGGAGGCCATCACGGTGGCCGCCAGCGACAAGACCGACAAGCAGGCCAGCTTCTCGAACTACGGTTCGGTCGTCGACCTCTACGCCCCGGGTGTCGACATCACCTCCTCGTGGGGGACCGGTGACGACGCCACGAACACCATCAGTGGTACCTCGATGGCTTCGCCGCACGTCGCCGGTGCTGCCGCGCTCTACCTCTCGGCCCACCCTGACGCCACCCCGGCCCAGGTCGCCGAAGGCCTGGTCGCCGCGGCCGCCGACGGCAAGATCAGCAACCCGACCGGGGGCACGGCGAACAAGCTGCTCCAGGTGAAGTAAGGCCCTCTCGACAGGCTGCCCCCGGCGAACCCCAGGCGCCGGGGGCAGCCCCCTGTCCGAGGGGCGCCGGACTTGTTACCAACGGGTAAGCTCCAGCCCATGGTGCTGCGGAAGAACATCCTGATCACCGGGGCGAGCTCCGGACTCGGCGAAGGAATGGCCAGGCAGTACGCCGCCAGGGGCCGCAATCTGGCACTGGCCGCGCGGCGGCTGGACAGGCTCGACACCCTCGCCGCGGAGCTCAAGAAGGCTTACCCGGGCATCACCGTGGTCACCCGGAAGCTGGACGTGAACGATCACGACCAGGTCTTCACCGTCTTCGAGGAGTTTCGCGAGGAGCTCGGCTCCCTCGACCGCGTGATCGTGAACGCGGGACTCGGCAAGGGGCAGCCCATCGGCTCCGGCCGGTTCGACGCCAACCGCCAGACCCTCCAGACCAACTTCCTGGCGGCGGCCGCCCAGATCGAGGCCGCCGTGGGCATCTTCCGCAAGCAGAAGGATGGCCACCTCGTGGTCGTTTCCTCGTTCTCCGCGCTGCGCGCCTTCCCCGGAAACCTGACCGCGTACGCCGCTTCGAAGGCGGGCATCTGGGCGTTCGCCGAGGGCACCCGGATCGAACTGATGAAGACGCCGATCAAGGTCACCACGTTGCTGCCCGGGTTCATCGAATCGGAGATGAACGAGGACATCTCGAAGGTCCCGCTCGGCACGAAGGCCGGGCCCGGCGCGCAGGCGATGGTGAAGGCGATCGAATCCGAGGGAGCGAAGGCGTTCGTGCCGTCGTGGCCGTGGGGTGTGCTCGCGAGAGTGTTCCGGTTCATCCCCGCGTCGGTGCTGAAGAAGTTCGCATGACGCTGGCCCCCGACAAGACCGTCGAGGTGCGGGGCGAGGACTCGTTCGATCCCGCCGCGGTGCACACCTGGCTGGCCGACCGGGTGCCAGGACTCGGCGACGTGCCGCCCGAGGTCCGGCAGTTTCCGGGCGGTGCCTCGAATCTGACGTATCTGCTGAGCTATCCCGGCCGGGAGCTGATCCTGCGGCGCCCGCCCGCCGGGCACAAGGCCGCGTCCGCGCACGACATGCGTCGCGAGTTCCGGGTCCAGCAGGGTCTGCGGCCGGTCTTCCCCTACGTGCCCGAGGTGCTCGCCTTCTGCGACGACGAAACCGTGCTGGGCGGCGATTTCTACGTGATGGAGCGGCTGGAAGGCCTGATCCTGCGCGGAGATCTGCCCGCAGGACTCGAGCTTTCCCCGGAGCAGGCGAGCGAGCTGTGCGGCAAGGTCGTCGACAGGCTGGTGGAGTTGCACGCCGTCGACGTCGAGGCCGCCGGGCTGGCCGACCTCGGCAAGGGGGTGGGCTACGTCGAGCGTCAGGTGCGCGGCTGGTCCGAGCGGTTCCGCAAGGCGCGGACGGAGAACGTCCCCGACTGCGCCGAAGTGATGGCCTGGCTGGCGGAGAACCAGCCGTCCGAGGTCAAGATCTGCTTGATCCACAACGATTACCGGCTCGACAATCTGGTGCTCGACGACGATCTCGGCATCATCGGCGTCCTCGACTGGGAGATGGCCACCCTCGGCGATCCGCTGATGGAACTGGGCAGCACACTCGCGTACTGGGTACAGGCCGATGACGACGACGTGATGAAGCTCAGCCGTCGCCAGCCGACGCACGTGCCCGGGATGTACACGCGTGAGGAGTTCGTGCGGCGGTACGCGGAGCGGTCCGGTCTCGAGATCGGCGACTGGACGTTCTACGAGGTGTACGGCCTGTTCCGGCTCGCGGTGGTGATACAGCAGATCTACTTTCGTTTCCACAATGGACAGACGAGCAATCCGGCCTTCAAGGATCTGTGGCGGTTCGTCGGCTATCTCGACGGACGCTGCCGCCGGATCATCGCGAAGGGAGGCGTGTAAATGGGTGCGATCTACCTGGTCCGCCACGGTCAGGCGTCCTTCGGCGCGGAGAACTACGACCAGCTCTCGCCGCGCGGGTTCGAACAGTCCACTGTGGTCGGTGCGGAACTGCTGCGGCGCGGCGTCGAGTTCACCCAGGCACGCTCTGGATCCCTGGCCCGCCAACGGGATACGGCAGCGACGGCGTTGAAGGTGCTCGGTTCCGGGATCGCCGTCGTCGAGGACGAGCGCTGGAACGAGTACGACCACGTCGACATCGCGAAGTATCACGCCGCCGGGGTGCAGCAGACCGATTCGCGGGCTTATCAGGCCGCTTTGGACGGTGCGCTGAACGCGTGGGTCGAGGCGGGGGAGAACAGCCCGTGCGCCGAAACCTGGCCCGCGTTCCTGGCGCGGGTCAAGGGCGCGCTGGCCGATGTCGTGGCGTCACTGGGCAAGGGTGAGCACGCCGTCGTGTTCAGTTCCGGCGGGGTCATCGCCACGGTCTGCGGCGCGCTCATGGGCACGCCGGAGGCCGGGCTGCTGAAACTGAACCGGGTCACCGTGAACGCGGGCATCACCAAACTGGTGTCCGGCCGCGGCGGGGTGACCATGCTGTCGTTCAACGAACATCCGCATTTCGAGGCGGAAGCCGCGGAACTGCTCACCTACCGCTAGGAGGAACGCGATGCCGTTCGGCAAGGTCACGGTCGTCCCGGTGAACGGGCACGGTCCCGAAGACGTCGTGGTCGACGACCAGGGGCACGTCTACACCGGCGTCGACGATGGGCGCATCCTCCGCCTCACACCGGACGGTAAGCGGATCGACGTCCTCGGCGACACCGGCGGACGTCCGCTCGGGCTGGAGTTCTACGGCGACGATCTCCTGATCTGCGACGCCAAGGCCGGTCTGCTCACCATGCCGCTCGCGGGTGGTTCCGTGACGACCCTGGCGACGGCCGCCGCCGGACTCGATTTCGTGTTCTGCAACAACGCCGCCGTGGCGAAGGACGGGACGGTGTACTTCACCGATTCGTCCCGGCGTTTCGGCATCGAGAACTGGCGAGACGATCTGATCGAGCAGACCGGCGGCGGACGTCTCCTGCGGCGGACCCCGGACGGCAAGATCGACCAGCTGGCCGACGGTTTCCAGTTCGCCAACGGCGTCGCGCTGCCACCCGACGAGTCCTATGTGGCCGTCGCGGAGACCGGCGCCTGCCGGGTCGCTCGCCTCTGGCTCACCGGCGACCGCGCCGGAACCCGTGACGTGCTGGTCGACGATCTGTGGGGCTACCCCGACAACATCTCGACCGGCAGTGACGGGCTGATCTGGATCACCGTGGCGAGTCCGAAGGTGCCCGCGCTTTCCTTGGTGCGCAAGCTTCCCGCGCCGCTGCGGGCCGGTGTCCGCGCGCTGCCGACGGCGCTGCAGCCCGCACCCGCGCGCGAGTGCGGCGTGCGCGGGGTGACGCCGGAGGGGAAGCTGGTGCACGAACTGCGCGGGGAGATCGACGGGTTCCACGTGCTCGTCGGCGTCCGCGAACGGGCCGGGACACTGTACTTCGGCTCGCTGGAGGACAACGCGATCGCCGTGACGACGGTCTGAGAGGCGTTGGTCGAGTTGGTCGTGAGTGGCGATTAGGGGTGTTAACCCCAAAGCCCCACACCCACCGCAGTAGCCACCCCGCGCCGCCCCCACAGTACCGGGCGCAA
>NZ_JBVIRO010000025.1:44011-67490 GCF_055575975.1 Amycolatopsis sp. NPDC033938 | reverse complement strand
TAGCCGGGGGCTGTTTGTCCCACCCGCACAGCGCCGACCCCGGGCCCGGCGGGGTGTGGGCGTGGTGGGTGGGGTGGGCGTTCGGGTTAAACCCCCCAACCCCCCACCCACGACCAGCTGTACCGACCACGCTCCGCACCCTCAGTCCAGGCAGAATTCGTTGCCCTCCGGGTCGGTCATCACGATGAAGCCGTGGCTCATCGGGGGTTCGGGCTCGTGACGGCGTACCCGCTTCGCGCCGAGCGCGACGAGCCTGTCGCATTCCGCCTCCAGCGCCGCCATGCGCTCGTCCCCCTGGAGACCGGGGGCCGCGCGGATGTCGATGTGGACGCGGTTCTTGGCGACCTTGTCCTCCGGGACCTGCTGGAAGAACAGCCGCGGTCCGATTCCTTCCGGGTCCTGGACGGCCGAGCTGGAATTGCGCTGGTCCTCGGGCACGCCGACCCGTTCGAGGAACTCTTCCCAGGCCGCCAGCGGATCGGCGCCCTCGGGTAGCTCGACACCCGGCGGGGCGGGGTGGACGTAGCTCAGGGCGTCACGCCAGAAGGTCGACAGGGCCTTCGGGTCGTGTGCGTCGAAGGTGATCTGGATTTCGCGGCTCTTTCGGCTCATGAGGACATCCTGACACTCCTAGCGGACAGAATCGGTCCGCTATCTCTGACAGAGTGGACGCCATGGAGGACGAGCGAGGGACCACGGAGCGGGTGCTCACCCTGCTCGGGCTGCTGCAGCAGCGCCAGGTCTGGACCGGCCCCGAACTCGCCGACCGGCTCGGGGTCACCCCGCGTACGATCCGCCGCGACGTCGAGCGGCTGCGGGCGCTCGGGTATCCGGTGCAGGCCAGCAACGGGGTCGGCGGCGGGTATCAGCTCGGCCCGGGACAGGACATGCCACCGCTGCTGTTCGACGACGAGGAGGCGATCGCCACCGCGGTCTCGCTGCTGGCCGGGGCGGGTGACGGCGATGCCGCGCTTCGGGCGCTCGCCAAACTCGACCGGGTGTTGCCGATCCGGCTGCGGCACGAGATGCGCGCGCTGTCGGGCTCGGTGGTCGCCTTCGACGGCAGCCGCGCCGCGATCGACCCTGACGTACTCATGACGCTGGCCCGCGCCTGCCGGGACGAGGTCGAAGCGGGCTTCGACTATCCGTCTTCCGGGCGGCGAAGGGTGGAGCCTTACCGTCTCGTCGCCTCCGGAAAGCGCTGGTACTTGTTCGCTTACGACCTCGATCGCGAAGACTGGCGCACCTTCCGCGTCGACCGGATGTCCGGGGTTTCCGCGCGGGCGTGGCGGTTCCGGCCGCGTCCGGCGCCCGACGCCGCGGCTTATGTGCAGGAGAGTGTGGCCAGCCGGGTCTATCAGTATCAGGCGCGGTTCCTGGTGCACGCGCCCGCCGCGGTCGTGCGGGCGCAGATCCCGGCGTCGGCGGCGGTGGTGCGGCCGAAGGGGGACGCGCGGTGCGAGGTGCTGAGCGGGGCGGGGGATCTCGACTTCCTGCTGATGCACGTGGTGGTGCTGGGCCACGCTTTCGAGGTGATCGAGCCGGCGGAGATGCGGGAACGGTGCCGGGTTTTGGGGGAGCGGTTACAGGAGGCCTCACGGTGAGAAGAGGGTCAGCGTCCGGTCCATTGGGGAGTTCGTCCCGCGGTCCAGGCCGCGTAGAACTCCCCGTGATCCTTCGCGGTCATCAGCAAGGCCTGCGTGATCGCCTCGAGTTCGATGGAGCTGCCGAGGTCCATGTCCAGCTCGCGGGTCAGCAGCACCTTCGTGGTGCCGTAGGCCAGCGCCGGACCGTCCGCCAGCCGACGGGCCAGCGCCGACGCCGTGGCAGCCAGTTCGGAATCCTCGACGACCTGCGAGGCCAGGCCGATCGCCTCCGCGCGAGCCGCGTCGATCTTGTCACCCAGCATCAGCAACTCCGTCGCCCGGCCCAAACCGACCAGCCGCGGCAGGAGATACGCCGAGCCCATGTCCGCCCCGGCCAGGCCGACCTTCGTGAACAGGAAGGCGAATTTCGCCGACGACGCCAGCAGCCGGAAGTCGCTCGCCAGCGCGATCACCGAACCCGCGCCCGCCGCGACGCCGTTGACCGCGGCGATCACCGGGATGGGGCACTCGCGCAGCGCCTTCACCACCGCACCGGTCATACGGGTGAACTCCAGCAGTTCCGCCGTCTCCATTTTCTGCAGCTCGCCGATGATCTCCTCGACGTCGCCGCCGGAGCAGAACCCGCGTCCGCGTCCGGTGATGACCAGCACCCGGACGTCGCCGCGATGCGGCAACTCGGCCAGCAGGTCGCGGAGATCCGCGTAGACGTCGAAGGTGAGCGCGTTCAGCTTCTCGGGGCGGTCCAAGGTGACCGTGGCGACGCCGTCGTCCACGGTGAACTCGAAATGTTCCCAGTTCGCGGTGATCGGCGGCGTGGCGCGGAACGGGCTCATGACTGGATCCCACCTCCATCGAGGACGAGTGTCTGTCCGTTGATCGCGGCGGCTTCGGGCGCCGCGAAGAAGGCCACCGCGTGGGCGACCTCGTCGGGTTCGAGCAGGCGGCCGAGCGGGGACGCGGCCGCGAGGGCGGCTTCCGCGTCGGCCTCGTCCCGGCCGGTCCGCTCCCGGATCCTGGCCACCGAAGCGGCCGTCATGTCCGTGCGCACGAAGGCCGGGCAGACGGCGTTCGCGGTGACGCCGGTGCCGGTGACCTCGGCGGCGGTGGCCCGCATCAGCCCGACGGCGGCGTGCTTCGACGCGGTGTAACCGGCCGTGTAGCGGTAGCCGATATGCGACGCCGTCGAGGCGACCGTGACGATCCGGCCGGTGTCCCGTGCCCGCATCCCGGGCAGAACCGCTCGCGTGCAAAGGAAAGCGCCGGTCGCGTTGACTTCGAGCTGGGTACGCCACTGGTCGAGCGACGTCTTCGCCAGCGGGGCGCTCGCCGAGATCCCGGCGTTGTTCACCAGCACGTCCACCGGGCCGAGAGCTTCGAAATACCGGGCGACGGCTTCCTCGTCGGTGACGTCGCAGTCGGCCCGGCCGGGTGCGTGCACCTGGTCGCCCGCGGCCTGGAACCGGGCGGCGACGGCCGCGCCGATCCCGCGTGTCCCGCCGGTGACGACGACGATCCTGCTCACTGCGCCTCCACCCGGCGCAGCGCGCGCCGATCGAGTTTTCCGTTGGCGGTGCGGGGGAGTTCGGTCACGAACACCACCTCGCGCGGATACTTGTGTTTCGCCAGCTGCGCCCGCGCGTGGTCCTTCAGTTCGCCGGCGGTCACGGAAGCGCCGTCGGCCAGCACGACACATGCCCGCGGGACCACCAGCCCGTCGACGGTCACCCCCAGTACCGCGCAGTCGACGACGGCGGGATGACCGATGAGGCAGTCTTCGATCTCGCTCGGCGCGACGAACACGCCGGACACCTTCAGCAGGTCGTCGGCGCGGCCGTGGTGGTGGAAGTACCCGTCGGCGTCGCGGCTGAACAGGTCCCCGGTGCGCAGGGTGTCGCCGTGGAAGGTCCGCGCGGTCTTCTCCGGGTCGCCGTGGTACTCGCGGGCGATGGTCGGCCCGGTGACCTCCAGGGTGCCGATCTCCCCGTCCGGCAAGGCTTCGCCGGTCTCGTCGAGGATCCGCGCGGTGTAACCGGGCACCTCACGGCCGAGACTGCCGACCCGCTGGGCGCCGGGGGTGTTGGAGAGGTAGATGTGGTACGCCTCCGAGGAGCCGATGCCGTCGATCACCGGGACACCGAACAGGTTGTCCCACTTGCGATGCAGCTCCGAGGGCAGTGCCTCGCCCGCCGACGTCGCGAGCCGCAGCGAACTCATGTCCACAGTAGACGCCGCCGGATCGGCGATCATCGCGCTCATCATGGTCGGCACGTTGACCAGGATCGTCGGACGGTAACGCTCGATCAGGGAGAACAGCAGGCTCGCGGTACTGCGCTGCGGGAAGACGACACCGGACGCGCCGACCCCGAACGGGAACAGCGCGGTCAGATCACGCGCGTAGCCGAAGAACAGCTTCGGCACAGCCAGTACGCGGTCGTCCTCGCGCAGGTCGAGCACGCCGAGCGCGTACCGCTCGAAGCTCTCCAGCGCACTTCGTGCCGGGTGCACGCAGGCCTTGGGGGAGCCGGTGCTGCCGGTGGTGAACTTCCAGATCGCGACGTCGTCCAGTGTGGTCGGCGCGGCCTCGAGCTCAGGTGAAGCAGACGCGACCAGTGAGTCGAACGAATGCTCACCGGGTTCCAGGGCGAGGTCGCCGACGACCAGCAGGCTCCGCGCCCCGGCCTCGCGCAGCGCGGGCAGCGTCGACGCGTCGGCGACGACCACCACGGCCTCGGTGTAGTTCAGGTAGTACGCGTAATCCTTGGGCTGCAGGAACGAGTAGACCTCGGCGGTGACCGCGCCGATCTTCTGCGCCGCGTACCAGACGGCGACGAATTCGACGCTGTCGTTCAGCGCCAGCAGCACCCGCTGTCCACTTCGGACACCGAGGTCCCGCAAGACGTTACCGGCCCGGTTCACCAGTGCCGACAGCTCCGCGTAGGTGACTTCCTCGTCGCCGCACAGCAACGCCGTCCGCTCGCCGGGGAGGCGATCCACGAAATGGGTCGCCAGATTGAAGGTCATACCAGCTCCCGGATCGCCTCGACCAGGATGTCGGTGAGCACCGAGAAGGTCGCTTCGCCTTCTTCGGCGGTCGCCAGGGCGGGTTCCCCGCAGTAGGCGTCGGTCATCCCGGCCGAGAGGAAATCCGTGGCATCTCCGCGCGCCAGATCGACGTGGACGGGTCGCAGCTCGCGTTGGATCGTGACGTCGACCAGGTCGGGCCGGTCCGCCAGCACCAGCGACGTCTCGTATCGCCCGGCGTGGCATTCGCCGGACCGGAACTCGTCGGTGAGCCGGGCCGAGTACCGGCGACGGACCAGGTCCACGAAACCGATCCCGACGCCGTGCGCCGCTTCGACGGTCTTCACCACCCGCCGGAGCACGACCAGATGGGCAGGCTCGAAATGGTTGTTGACCAGCAGGACGCGGGGCAGTCCCTGCTCGATGAGCGCGCCGCAGATCTCGGTCAGCAGCGCGTGCAAGGTCTCCTCGCCGATCGAGATGCCGCCCGCGAACCCCGCCGCGAAGCGGGTCACGCCGTAGGGCACCTCCGGCAGGATCAGCACGCGGACACCCGGATCACCGGCCAGCCGCGCCGCGGCGCGCTCGCACATCCCTCGCGAGATCAGGGGGTCGGTGCTCAGCGGGGCGTGCGGTCCGTGCGGTTCGACGGCGCCCACCGGGAGCAGCAGTACCGGAACGCGCTCGTGCGACGCGAGCGCCGCGACCTGACGTGAGCTCAAATCCGCGAAGTACGTCACCCGAATCAAGCTACACCGCAGCGGCCTGAGGTGTATAGAGTTGCGCTCATGCCCGCATCGTCCCCGCTCCACGGCGATCCAGCTCCCCAAGAGCTGGTGATGACGCTGCTCGGCACCTACGTGTCACCCCGCGAGAGCCGCCGTGTCTGGTCCGGTGGCCTCGTCAGTGTGCTGGCCGGCCTGGGCTTTTCCGACGGCGCGGCGCGGATCGCGCTGGCCAGGCTCGCCCGCCGCGACCTGCTCGCCAGGCACAAGGCGGGGCGGCTGGTCCACTACTCGCTGACCCGCCGCACGATCGCGCTGCTGGAGGACGGCGACCGCCGGATCTTCTCCCTCGGCAGACGCGAACGGGCGGTCGGGGAGTGGACCGTGCTGTGGCAGAGCATCCCGGAAACCCGTCGTCAGGCGCGGGAACGGCTGGTCCGCCGGTTGCGCTTCCTCGGCTTCGGCCCGGTGCAGGACGGCACCTGGATCGCCCCGCACGACCGCGAGGCCGAGGTGCTCGCCCTGCTGGCCGAACTCGACGTCTCCGAACACGCCGGGCTGATGCTCGGCAGACCGTCGCTCGCGCTCGACGTGCGGCGGTTCGCCGAACGCGCCTGGAACCTCGACGGCCTGGCGGCGCGTTACGAGGCCTTCGTCCGGGATTTCGGCGGATATTCAGGCGAACTGCCTGACGCCGAGGCGTTTCAGGTCCGAACCTGGCTGACGCACACCTTCCGCGCCTTCCCGTCGCTCGATCCGGAACTCCCGGTCGAACTGGTGCCGGCTCCGCCGAGCCGGGCGGCCGCGGTCGAACTCTTCCACGATCTTTACCAGGCTTTGGCTCCGGCGGCGCAACGCCATTTCGATGAGGTGACAGAAAAATGAAGGGTGACTTCAGGGAGCTTTTGATCTTGTCCAGTCGCGCCGTTTCCGGCCGACAGGCCCCGCGATCGCGATGGCGGGGCGCCATCGCAGGCTACGTGCCTTGGCCGCGAAAGGTGCGCCCTGGCAGCGCGCTCGTGGTCGGCGCGATATCTATGGAGTGACAGAAAAATGAACGACACTCAGGCGGCCTTGAGTTATACGTCCTACCTTTCGCTGGACGAATTGCTGGACGCCCAGCGTCCCCGCTCCGACGAGCACGATGAATTGCTCTTCATCGTCATCCACCAAGTGTATGAACTTTGGTTCAAACAAGTTCTCCACGAGGCGCTTTACCTGCAGGAGCAACTCGAGGCGGGTAACACCGCTCACGCCGTCCGCACACTGCGGCGGATTCTGACTATCTTCAAGGTGGTGGTCGCGCAGATCGATGTGCTCGAGACGATGACTCCGAGCCAGTTCACCAGTTTCCGTGCGCGACTCGACGCTTCGAGCGGGTTCCAGTCGGCTCAATTCCGTGTTCTGGAGGCCGTCCTCGGCCGCCGGGACGAGCGGGTGTTCGCGCATTACCCCGAAGGCGGTGAACAGCGCGCCCAGATCGCCGACGCGATGTCCCGGCCGTCGCTCTTCGATTCCTTCGTCACGTACCTCGCGGTGAAGGACTACGACGTTCCGACCGGGCGCGACGTCACCAAGCCACTCGAACCCTCTCCGGCGCTCCAAGAGGTTCTGCTGCAGGTTTATCGCGATGACACCGGGCCGTCGGTCGTGGCGGAGCACCTGGTCGACCTGGACGAAGGGATGCAGGAGTGGCGGTATCGGCACGTGAAGATGGTCGAGCGCACCATCGGAGACAAGACCGGGACGGGGGGTTCGTCGGGCGCGCATTACCTGCGTACGACCCTTTTCCACCCTATGTTCCCGGACCTCTGGGCAGTGCGGAGCCGACTTTGACGACCCTCGACGAACTCCGCCGCGACCCCAACGCGCTCGCGGCGCACTACACGAAATTCGGTGTGGCGGACCGGATCCTGCTGACCGGGCATTCGCATCAGGCGTGGCCGGACGTCGCGGAGGAAGGTCTTCTCGAAGCCTTCGCCGACGCGGCCGAAGAGGTCGACACGAAGTGGGGCCGCGCCTTCGCGAAGGCCGACGAGATGCGGGCCGGGTTCCGGGCGCTGCTCGGTGACCCGCACGGCGCGATCGCGCTCGGCGCCAGCACCCATGACCTGGTGATCCGGTTCCTGTCGGCGATGGAGCTGCCCCGCCGCCCCCGGATCGTCACGACCGACGGCGAGTTCCACACGCTGCGGCGTCAGCTGGCGCGGTTGGCCGAGGAAGGCGTGGAGGTGGTCCGCGTCCCCGCGTCGCCGGTCAACACGCTGGCCGAACGCGTCGCGGCCGAAGTCACCGAAGACACGGCCGCGGTGCTCGTCTCGGCCGTGCTGTTCGAGACCTCCCGGCTCGTGCCGGGACTGGCCCACCTCGCCGACGTCTGCCTCTCGAAGTCGG
Source organism: Amycolatopsis sp. NPDC033938 (assembly GCF_055575975.1). NCBI lineage: Bacteria > Bacillati > Actinomycetota > Actinomycetes > Pseudonocardiales > Pseudonocardiaceae > Amycolatopsis > Amycolatopsis sp. NPDC033938. The sequence goes on along the minus strand of NZ_JBVIRO010000025.1, from coordinate 59,743 downwards.
TGAACCTCGTCGTCGACGCCTACCACGCGCTCGGCGCCGTCCCGTTCGCGCTGCACGACCTCGGGCTCACCAACGCCTGGGTGCTCGGCGGCGGCTACAAGTACCTCCAGCTCGGCGAAGGCAACTGCTTCCTGCGGATGCCGGCGCACGCGCAGGAGCTGCGCCCGGTCGTCACCGGCTGGTACGCCGAGTTCGGCACGCTCGCGGACGAGCGCCGACCCGGCCAGGTCGCCTACGCCGGCGGATCGGACAGGTTCGCCGGCGCGACCTACGACCCGACGAGCCACTACCGGGGCGCGCGCGTCTTCCGGTTCTTCGCCGAACAGGGACTCACGCCGGAGTTCTTGCGCGAAGTGTCGCGGCACCAGGTCGGCTTCCTCGCCGAGGGCTTCGACAAGCTCGGCCTGCCCGCCGACGTCATCACGCGGGACCGCGAGACGCCGCTGGACCGCATCGGCGGCTTCCTGTCGCTGAAGTGCGCCGACGCCGGTGCGCTGCAGGCCGCCCTCGCCGAACGAGGCGTCCGGACCGACAGCCGCGGCGCGTATCTGAGGTTCGGGCCCGCGCCCTATCTGTCCGACGAGCAGTTGGACTCCGCGCTCCGCGTCCTCGACGAGGTCGTCCGGGGCTGACCTGTTTCGAGAACGTCGCATCCCCGGCTTGGCGAACGCACCGGGGAGATCTAGGTTTGCGATGTGGCACCGTCGCCGCCGGATGACCTTCGTGCGGGGACTGTGCCGTTGATCCAGGAACTTCGCACGTCAGCCACAAGCAGCGTGCACTCCACGACAAGGAGTCACCACAGTGACCGAAGTGTTCGGCCAAGGCACCGGCCATGAACAGGTCGTCTTCTGCCAGGACCAGGCCACCGGCCTGAAGGCCATCATCGGGATCTACTCGACGGCCTTGGGGCCGTCGCTCGGCGGAACCCGGTTCTACCCCTACGAGTCCGAGGAAGCCGCGCTGGCGGACGTCCTCGCCCTGTCGAAGGGCATGGCCTACAAGAACGCGCTCGCCGGGCTCGACCTCGGCGGCGGCAAGGCCGTCATCATCGGCGATCCCCGGAAACACAAGACCGAGGCGCTGCTGCGCGCCTTCGGCCGGTTCGTCCAGTCGCTGGGCGGCCGCTACATCACCGCCTGCGACGTCGGCACCTACGTGCAGGACATGGACATCGTCGCCCGCGAATCGGAGTTCGTCACGGGCCGCTCGCCGGAGAACGGCGGCGCCGGTGACTCCTCGGTGCTCACCGCCTTCGGCACCTACCAGGGCATGCGTGCCTCCGCGGACGCCGTCTGGGGCGTTCCGGAACTCGCGGGCCGCAAGGTCGGCGTCGCCGGGGTCGGCAAGGTCGGGCACATCCTGGTCGGGCATCTGATCGAAGCGGGCGCGCAGGTGGTCATCACCGACGTCTCCCCGGCGGCGATCGAGCGCACCCGCGCGGCGTACCCCGGCGTCGAGGTGGTCGAAGACCTCGACGCGCTGATCCGCACCGAACTCGACGTCTTCGCGCCGTGCGCGCTGGGCGGCGTGCTCAACGACGAGACGGTCGGGCTGCTGCGCAGCAAGATCGTCTGTGGCGCGGCCAACAACCAGCTCGCGCACCCCGGCATCGGCAAGCAGCTCGACGACCGCGGCATCCTCTTCGCACCGGACTACCTGGTCAACGCCGGTGGCGTGATCCAGGTCGACGACGAGCGGCACGGCTTCGACTTCGCGCGGGCGAAGCGCAAGACCACGGCCATCTTCGACACCACGAAGGCGGTCTTCGCGCTGGCCAAGGCCGACGGCGTACCGCCGGCGACGGCGGCGGACCGGCTGGCCGAGCGCCGGATGGCCGAGGTCGGCGGACTGCGGTCGATCCTGACGGTGTAGGTCTCTCGTCCCGTAACGCGCCATGAAAGGTCCTTTCCTTGCAAAATTTGCAAGGAAAGGACCTTTCATGGCAGATGGGGCTCATGCAGCTGGGGCTCACGGCAGCTGGGGCGGCCAGCCGGACCAGCGAAGTAGTGAAGGCCTCCTTCCCCACCCTGAGGGTAGGGAAGGAGGCCTTCACGGACTTTCGGCCAGTGCGGCCGGGACTCAGCCGCTCTTGCGACGGAAGGTGCGCTTGTTCGCGGCCGGACCGTGCGCGTGCAGGTTCTTCCCGCCCGCGTTCTCATGGGCCGAGCCGGTGCGGGCCTGCGCCTGCTTGCGCTCCAGTGCTTCGCGGAACTTGCGCTTGGTGTCGTCCTCTTCGCCATCCGCAGGGGACGGTGCCGGTTCAGTCATTGCTACCTCCGAGGTGACGACATGTGACGTTCCCAGCCTGTCAGGAACCACCACGGTTGGCGAGTCGATTTCGTCACCTGGCCGGGGTGGGCAGCGGGACGGGCCCGCCGAACTGGATCCGGTCCCGCAGCAGCGGCCGCCAGCAGTGGTCGCACAGCAGGATCGGCTGCAGCCGGTTACCGCAGTCCACATGCTCCAGCGTGATGTCCGGCACCTGCCCCGGCACCTCGAAACCCCGCGACCACTCGGCGATGAAGGCCAGCGCGGGGAAGAACGCGAGCCCTTTCGCGGTCAACCGGTAGTCGTGGGCGTCGGTGCGGGTCTTCGCGACACCTGTCCGCAGGACGCCGACGTCCACGAGTTTGCCGAGCCGCCCCGACAGCACGCTCGGGCCGATCCCGAGTTCCCGTTCGAACTCCGAGAAGTGCCGCGCCCCGAGCAGCGCGCTCACCACGACCCCGGTCGACCACCGGTCGCCGAGCAGTTCCATGGTGTCCGGGAAGAACATCAGCGGATCGCCCGCCAAGGACTCGGCGTCCTTGCGGCGGAAGCGTTTCGTCGCCGTCGCTTCGACGACGCCGGTGTCGTCGAGCCGTCGCGCGCGGACGTCACGGGCGTCGACGCGGCGTTCGCAGGCGGCGCAGCCGAGCGGCGCCGAGGTGGCCAGTTCGCAGTCGAGGTGGATCAGCGTCGGCAGAACGGCACGCCGTCCCTCGACCCATTCCCGTTCCCAGGCCCAGATCGAGATCAGCAGCGGCCACAGCTCCAGGCCGCGTTCGGTGAGCCGGTACTCGTGCCGGGTGCGCCGGGCGTCGCGGTAGGGCGTGCGGACGAGTACGCCGGCGTCGACCATCGCCCGCAGCCGCCCGGAGAGCGCGGTGGGGGAGATGCCGAGACGCAGCCGTAGTTCCTCGTAGCGGCGGAAGCGCAGGAAGAGGCTTTGCAGGATCAGCAGGGTCCACTGGTCGCCGAGCAGTTCGAGCGCCCGGCGGAGCGGATCACCCGCCGGCCTGACGCGGTGCGCCGTCGCCTCTGTCACGTACGTCCTTCCGGAAGAGCACTGCTGACTACACCAATAGAAGCCTGTTGACAGCTGACTACAGAAATCATAGTGTCGCTGCACTCGGTCAACGCACCCGCTGGGGAGATGAGCCGATGACGAGCACCTCCGAGGAACCGGTCCTCGTGGCAGCCGCCACCGGGGAACCCGAGGTCAACCCGTATCTGATGGGCGTCTACGCCCCGGTCGGCGAAGAGATCGACGCGAGTGATCTCGAGGTCATCGGCAAGATTCCCGCGGACCTCAACGGCGTGTACCTGCGCAACGGGCCCAACCCGCGGTTCGAGCCGGAAGGCCGCTACCACTGGTTCGACGGCGACGGCATGATCCACGCGGTCCACCTGGAGAACGGCAAGGCCCGCTACCGCAACCGCTGGATCCGCACGAAGGCCTTCGAAGCCGAATCCGAGGCGGGAAAGGCGCTATGGAAGGGCGTCATGGAGTCGCCGAAGGGCAATCCGTTCGGCAACTCCCACGGCCTGAACGTCAAGGACAGCGCCAACACCGACCTGGTCTTCCATCGCGGCAAGGTGCTTTCCACCTGGTACATGTGCGGTACGCCGTACGCGGTCGACCCGCTGTCGCTGGAGACGCTGGGCGCCGAGAACTTCCTCGGCACGCTCGTCGGCGACATGATGGCCCATCCGAAGGTCGACGAGCGCACCGGCGAGATGTTCTGGTTCGACTACGGGCCGCGGCCGCCGTACCTGCGCTACGGCGTGATCAGCGCGGACGGCAAGGTCGCGAGCACGACGGAGATCGAACTCCCCGGTCCACGTCTGCCGCACGACATGGCGATCACCGAGAACTACGCCGTGCTGATGGATCTGCCGCTGATCCAGGACAGGGAGGCGGCCCGCAACGGGCGGCACAAGCTGCTGTTCGACCGGTCGCTGCCGAGCCGTTTCGGGGTACTGCCTCGCTACGGTAACGGTAGCCAGATCCGCTGGTTCGAAGCCAGCCCCTGCTACATCTACCACGTCGTCAATTCCTGGGAGCAGGGCGAGGAAATCGTCCTCGACGTCTGCCGTGTCCAGCGTCCGCAACCGCGTGCGGACGCCCGCACTCCGCTCGCCAAGATGCTGTCGTACCTGCGGCTGGACGCCTCCCTGCACCGCTACCGGTTCGACCTGCGGACCGGGCGGTGCGCCGAGGAGCAGCTCGACGACGACAACACGGAGTTTCCGTCCGTCGATTCGAGGGTGGTCGGCGGCCGGAATCGCTTCTCGTACGCGGTGCGCATCTCGCCGGAGTCGACACTCAAGTTCGACGGCCTCGTGCGCTACGACAATCGTGCCGGCACCAAGACCGAACATCGGTTCGGCGAGGGCCGGTGGGGCAGTGAGGCGCCGTTCGCACCGCGCGACGGCGCGGCCGCCGATTCAGCGGACGGCTATCTGGTGACCTTCGTCCAGGACGAGCGCGAAGGGCGCTCGGAGCTGGACATCTTCGACGCCGCCGACCTCGCTGCCGGACCCGTGGCCAGGGTCCTGCTGCCCCAGCGTGTCCCGCTCGGTTTTCACGCGACCTGGGTCCGGGCGGACCAGCTGGAACCTTCCCGTAGTTGAGCACGGCACCAAGGGCGGAACCAGGCCGATGACGGTCTTCGTTTTGGGTGGGGCACAGACCGATTTCGCGCGGAACTTCGCGAAAGAGGGCATCGGGCTCTTCGAGATGTTCGCCGAGGTGGTTCCGGACGCCTTGGTGGACGCGCAGATCGAGGCGGGTGAGATCGGGGTCGCCCACGTGGCCAACCTGGCCGCGGAGTTGTTCACCGGCCAGGCCCAGCTGGGTGGGCTGCTGGTGGCGGCCGTCCCGGATCTGGACGGGGTGGCGAGTGTCCGGCACGAGGCCGCGTGCGCCTCCGGGGGCACGGCGGTGCTCGCCGCGAGCGCCGACCTCGAATCCGGCCGGTACGACGTCGCGCTGGTGACCGGGCTCGAACTCATGCGCAACGTCGACGCGCGGGCCGCGGCCGGGCACCTCGGCTCCGCGGCCTGGGTCGGCGCCGAGGCCGAATCGGCCGAATTCCCTTGGCCCGCCTTGTTCGCCGACATCGCCGATGGCTACGACTGGCGGTATGGACTCGATGTCGCGCATCTCGGCCTGTTCGCGCGGAACGCGTTCGCGAACGCCGCGCTCAACCCGATGGCGCAGGCGCGCGACTGGACCTTCCCCGACGGCTCGTTCGGTCAGGACGATCGGCTGAACCCGGTCGTGGAAGGCGTGCTGCGCAAGAACGACTGCGGCCGGATCACCGACGGTGCGGCCGCGATCGTGCTGGCCTCGCCGGAGTTCGCCGCCGAGTGGGCGAAACGCGCGGGCCGTGACCTCGCGGAGGTCCCGCGCATCACCGGTTTCGGGCACCGGACGGCGCATTTGTCGTTGCGGGGCAAGCTGGAGCGCGCCGAAGGGCAGGAATACCTGTTCCCGCACCTGCGCGGCGCCGTGCTCGACGCGTACCTGCGCGCGAAGGTGTCAGGCGCCGAGGAGATGGACGTCGTCGAACTGCACGACTGTTTCACCATCACCGCGCTGGTGGCGCTGGAACACCTCGGCGCGGCTCCGCCGGGAGCCGCGGGACGGCTGCTCGAATCCGGCGCGATCGCGCGGGACGGCGTCCTCCCGGTGAACCCCGGCGGCGGTCTGCTCGGCCTCGGTCACCCGGTCGGCGCGACCGGGGTGCGGATGGTGCACGACGCCGCGCGCCAGGTGGCGGGGACCGCCGGGCCGCTTCAGGTCGAGGGCGCGCGGAACGTGCTGGCCTTGAACATCGGCGGATCCTTCACGACCGTGGTCGCGATGGTCGTCGCCCGCTGAACCCACCGGCCGCGCCAAGCCGCTCTGGCGACCGCGCCGAGCGTCGTCACACCGGAAAGCGCGATCGCGGCGACGCCGGTCTCGGCGGTGAACTCGAGTTCGCCAAGCGTGCCGACGGTGAATCCGGAATGGACACTCCAGGCGATCACCGTCGTCCCGAACGCGGCGGCCGCCCTCGTCGCCACCGCGGTACCCAGGACGACGAAACCCAGTGCCACCAAAGAGAAACCGTGGTTCTCCGCCGAACCCAGCAGTCCGGCCACCGACGCCGCGACGACGACGGAGACACAACCGAACGGGAAACCGAAACACTCGGGATTCCTCATTCCGGCCAGTGAACTCCTCGGTGCCGGGCGCGGCGACGGCGTGAACGTATTTTCTACGCGTACGCCGGGAATCGTGACGAAATCCTGACGCCCCCAGGTCTTGTGCGCGGACCTTACCCCGGCTCTTGACTGTCTACAAGGGACACTTTACGAGTCGAATGCGCCCGGTTTGTTCGAACTGCACGGTTTCGCAATTGGACGGTGTCTTTCACTGTGTGGATTTTGATGCGTTAGATGAAACAAAATCCACACAGTGCCGCACGACAGTCCCGGTGACGACCGCCATCCCGCCCGGGCGCGCCATACTTGCCTCACCTCTTGATACCCCGGCTCACGACCCCGCGTTGCGAACGTGAGCGACGATCACTTCGGCGATGGCGGGCCACAGCTGCTGCGGCAATTCGTGCCCCATCCCGGGGAACAGCACCAGTTCGGCGTCCGGGATCGCTTCCGCGGTCGCCTTCCCGCCGCTGACGTTGATCAGCGGGTCGCTCTCGCCGTGGATGACGAGTGCCGGGACGCGGACCTCGCGCAGCTTCGCCGTCCGGTCGCCCGAAGCGACGACGGCGGCGGCCTGCCGCAATCCGCCCGCCGGGTGGTTCGCCCGGTCGTAGTTGCGGGCGGCCTTCATCCGCAGGTACTCCTCGTCGGAGGGATGGCCCGGCGAACCGACGAGCTTGAACCATTCGACGCCGTCCTCGATCGCCTGCTCACGGGTGGCGGCGGGCGGGCGGGTCAGCCCGGCGAGCGCGGCGGGCTCCGGATGCCCCACCGAGGGATCCCCGGTGGTCGACATGATCGACGTGAGGCTGAGCAGCCGTTCCGGGGAGTCGATCGCGAGTTGCTGCACGATCATCCCGCCCATCGACGCGCCGACGACATGCGCGCGGTCGAAGCCGAGCGCGTCGAACAGTCCGGCGACATCGGACGCGAGATCCGAGAGCAGATAGGGGGCCGTGGTCAGGTCACCGGCCGCGAGCGCGGCGAGGTCCGGCGCGGGAAGGTCGTCCAGATAGGTGGAGAGGCCGATGTCGCGGTTGTCGAACCGGACGACATGGAATCCGCCCTCGGCGAGCAGTTCGCAGAAGCCGACCTCCCAGGTGACCATCTGGGCGCCGAGCCCCATCACCAGCACGAGCGGCGGATCCGCGGGGGAGCCGAAGGTGTCGTACTCGAGTTCGAGGCCGTTCACACGCGCGCGAGGCATGGCACGATCCTGCCCGGATGTCCCCCGCCGTGCCACCGGCGGGAGGCGGATACGGTGTTCCGCATGCCGACTTTCCCCGAAGACGTGGGTTCCCGGTCCCGGTCGCGCGCCGCTTCCGGGCGGCCGGCGGTCACCAGGGACCGGATCGTGGACGCCGCGCTGGAACTTTCGGCGGAGTCAGGCCTGGAGAACTGGACGTTGCGGCAGCTCGCGGCCGCGGTCGACGCCTACCCCGCGGTGGTCTACCACCACGTTGGCGACCGGGACGCCGTCGTCGTCGCGGTACTGGACCGCGTGGTCGGTGAGCTGACCCTGCCCGACAAGACCCTGCCGTGGCGGGCCTGGTTCGACGAGTTCCTCCCGACCGTGCGGACGGTGCTGCGCCGCTATCCCGGTTCGGCGCGGCGGCTGGCCCTGTTCGGGCCGTCGGTCGCCGCCGCGGTGCCCACCATGGACACCGGCATCGGCCGTCTGCTCGCGGCCGGGTTCGGCGCCGAGGCGCCGTTCGCCTACAACCTGCTGCTCGCCACCGCCTGTCAGTTCGTCGCGATGGAGGACGACCGCGAGAGCGCGATGGCGCTGCAGCTCGACCGGTCCGAGGGCTACGCGGCGTATCGCGACCGGGAGGATCTGCCGGGGATGGCGGCGCTGGGTGAGTCGATCGCGGCGCTGGTCGCCGACCCCGATCTCGCGGCGGGCTATTACGCCCGTCTCTACGCCTACGCCGTCGAGCGCTGCCTCGACGGCCTGGAACATCGGCTCAGCCGGCTCCGGGCTCTCGAAAGTTTGACAGAGCCCTGACAGTAAATCGGCGTAGTGTGGAGGAATACCGGTGCTCGTCACCGGTCCCGAAGCCCCTGGCACCAACCTCCCCCTCGAGGTGCCGGGGGCTTCTCCCCGTCAGCTCCGCGGTGCGGCGCGCTGGATCTCGGGGAAGACTTCGCCGACCAGGGTGACCAGCGATTTGCTGAGCAGCGTGTGCACCTGCTCGCGGCTGAGTGAACCGCGGACGAGCCATTCCCGGCCCGCCGCCTTGACCATTCCGCCGAACGCGCGGACCAGCGCGTTCAGCTCCTGCCCGTGCCTGCTTTCGCGGGACAGGCCGACCGCTTCGAGTACCCGGTCCGCCGATTCGCGATCGGCCTCTTCGAGGATCCGCTCGACTTCGAGGTCCCGGCCGATGCCCTCCGGCGCGATCGCGGCCAGCCACATCTTCTCCTGTTTGGTGACCATGTCCAGGAACCAGTCGATGGCGACGTCGGCGCGCAGTTCGAGCGGGCCTTCCGGCAGGATCTCGATCGCGAGCCGCGGCACGGTCAGCGCCCGCCGGATGATCTCCAGGTACAGCTCGCGTTTGGTGCCGAAGTAGTGGTTGATCAGACCCCTCGCCACCCCGGCCTCGGCCGCGATGTCCGAAGTGGACACTTCGGAGTAGGGCCGATCACCGAAAAGCCGGGCCGCGCAGACGAAGATCTGTTCCTTGCGTTCGTCCGGTTCCAGTCTCCGCCATCTCGGCGCCGGCTCCGTGGTCATACGTCATATCTTCCCACGATCGATTCAGCCCGGCCGGACGGTCGCCGGATTCCCGGCCCCATGGCCGACGCCGACCGGGCGCTCATCAGCGCGGATGAAGGGTGCGCCGACCCGCTGACCTGTGACATTGGAAAGCAAAGTGTCAGTTAATCCGGCGTGTACCGTCTGTTGGCCCGTTGGTCTTTACCGTCTTCTTTCAGGTGGCATGCCGTGCGCGCTGTCGGGGCGCGTTTGCCTCCTACCGGCCCGGCCTGGCGAGTAACCCCCCCTAGCTCGCCAGGCCCGGGCCTTCTTCACGCGGCGCGGGGCGTTCGGCGGGCAGGAGCAGCGTGAACGTCGTCGGCGACGGGCTGGTCAGCCGCAGCCGCCCGCCTTCCGCCTCGGCGAGGCTCCGCGCCAGCCGCAGCCCGATCCCGTTGCCTTCCCGCTCCTCGGTTTCTTCCCTGGTCACGAAGGGATCGCTCCCGTCCGCGATGGCGCCCTCGTCACTCACGTCGATGGCCAACGCGTCCCCGGCGTCGCGGGCGAGAACGGTGACCGTGCCGGTGCCGTGCGTCGCCGCGTTGTCCAGCAGCACGGCGAGCACCTGCCGCACGGCCGCGTCCGCCGCCCGCGCCGGCAGGGCCTCACGGCCGCTGATCCGCAGCGCCCTGCCGCGTCCGGCGAGCAGGCCGTGCCAGGTCTGCCGGACTTCTTCGAACAGTTTGCCCAGGTCGAGCAGGGCGCGGGGAGCCCTGGTCTGTTTGGCCAGCGCCAGCAGGTCGTCGATGGTGCGTTCCAGCCGGTCGGCCGACGCGATGCCGTCGCGGATCGTCGCGTAGGGGTCGCGATCGGGACTTTCCAGCGCCGCCTCCAGTTGCAGGCGCAGCCCGGTCAGCGGGGTCCGCAGCTGATGAGAGGCGTCCGAGGAGAACGTCCGCTCCCGTTCCAGCGTCTCGCCGATCCGCATCGAGGTGACGTCGAGTGCTTCGGCGACCTGATCGATCTCGCGGACCCCGGTACGGCCGGCGCGTACGGTGAAGTCGCCTTCGCCGAGACGTTCGGCGGTGACGGCCAGATCCTCCAGGGGCCGGGCCAGCCGGGCGGAGATCCGGAGCCCGATCAGCCAGCTGGCCCCGATCGCGATCCCGCCGAGTCCGGCCATCTTCAGCCAGGTCACCCGGATCATGTGGTCCAGTTCGGACCGGGGATGGGCGGCGCGGATCACCCCGACCAGCGCCGAGCCGCTGTGCGCGGGGACGGCGAGGACCACTTCGTCGCCGAGTATTCCGTGCGTCATGTCGGTGCGGTGCGCGCCGCGGACGAACTCGTCGGCGGTCGCCGGGCCGTTCCCGGCGAGGAGCCTGCCGGTCGGGCTGTAGACCGCGATCTCGATGCCCTGGATCCGGTCCTCGTCTTCCGCTTCCTCTTCGTGCTCGGGTACGACGGGTTTGAGCTCCGGGATCCGGCCGTTGGCGAGGTCGCCGGTCACTTCGAGGGCGACGGTGTCGGCGGCGCGTTCGAGATCGTGCGTGGACATGCTCTCGTGGAATTCGGCGACCGCGAGGGCCAGCGGCACCCCGAACAGGGTGATCGCCAGCACCGCGGCCAGCACGGTGAGGGTCACGATCCGGCGGCGCACGGACAGAGTGTGGCCGACGCCCGCGAGGATCACCCGCCGGATGCGATATTTTGCCGTCCGTTGACCTGAGATCAAGGCGATGTTGACCCCTTGCGCCTTACCTTGGGGCCATGCGCCGACGTGCCGCCGTCATGGCAGGCCCGGGGCCCGGATCCGTCCCCCTCGTCCGGTTCGCCGTCCCGGGCGATTGTGTGGCCGTGCTGCCCGCCGGAGGAGGCGAAGCGCCGGCCGGTGGTCACGGCGTCGGTGTGCTGCTCAGGCGCGGAAACCTCTTCGGCCACCTCACCGTCGAGCAGAACGTCGTGCTGGCAGGCAGGCTCGCCGCCCGGCACACTCCCGGAAAAGCTCCGGAGAACGCCGCCGTCCTGCTCGAACTGACCGGGCTGGCCGGACGAGGCGACGCCTACTCTGGCGCGCTGTCGGCGCTGGAAGGCGCGCGGGCCGGAGTGGCCGTCGCCTTGGCGGGCAGGCCCGACGTCCTCTTCGCCGACGAACCGGCGGGCGAACTCGACAGGCTCGCAGCCCTCGAACTCATGGACCTGCTGTGCGCCGTCGCGCGGCGCGGGACGGCCGTCGTCGTGGCGACCCGTGATCCCGATGTCGCGGCGGCCGCGCACCGGATCGTGAGAGTGGCGTGACGACACCGCTGGTCCGCACCGACGAGCTGGCGCACACCTATGGCACCGGGCTGACCGCGGTGGTGGCCGTGCACGGCGTCAGCTGTGTGATCGGCGCGGAGACCCGCGCCGTGGTGACCGGCCGGGCCGGATCGGGGAAGACCACGCTGCTGCATCTGCTCGCCGGGATGAAGAAACCGACGGCGGGCACGATCGAATGGCCGTCGTTCGAGCCGGTCCCGCCGGGCCCCGACCTGATCGGACTGGTCCTGCAGGACGGCGGTCTGCTCCGCGATCTCGACGTCCGGCTCAACGTCGCTTTGCCGCTGGTCCTCGCGGGCCGCACCGGCACCGCGGTCCGCGACGCCGTCGACGGCGCCCTCGACCTGGTCGGCCTGGCCGGATTCGCCAAAAAGGCGCCCCGCGACCTGACCGGTGAGCAGATCCGGCTCGCGATGCTCGCCAGGGCACTCGCGCCCGCGCCGAAACTGATCCTCGCCGACGACCCGGCCGGCTGGCTGGACCAGGCCGCGCGGGAGCGGCTGCTGGGCAGGCTCGTGCGCGCGGCGGACAGGCTGGGCGCCGGGCTGCTGGTGGCCACGGCCGAGCCGGCCCCGGCCAGGCTGTTCGGCGAGTGCTGGACGATGGTCGACGGGAAGCTGGTGCGCGACCTGTGATCGCCGCGATGGCGTTGTGGGTCGGAGGGATCGCGCGAGTGCGTCCCGCCAGGCTCGGCGTGTCCGCGGCCGGGGTCGCGATCGTGATCACGTTGCTCGCGGTGCACGGCTGGACCGGGGCTCCGGCCTGGATACCCGCGACGGTGCTCGTGGTGCTGCTGGCCACCCCTTCGGAGCGTTCACTGCGCTCGGATCAGGACCTGCTGCGTGCCCGCGGCGCGACCGGCGGACAGGTACTCGCACTCGCGTCGGCGGAAGCCGTGGCCGCCGGGCTGGCGGGCGGCGTGGCCGGGGTGGTGCTGTCACTGGCCGGCGGTTTCCATCCCGGATCCGGGATGACGCTCGTCTGGGAAATCGTTCTCCTGCTGCTCGCCGGGCCGCTCGTCGCGGCTCTCGCCATCCTGCCCCCGGCGCTTCGTGAGTGGTATTTCGTCCCCGCCGACGACGGACCGCCCTGGTGGGCGCCCTACGGTCTCGACGTCATTCTGCTCGCGCTCGCGTTCTTCTGGCCGCTGCTCGGCTGGGCAGGCGGCACGATGCTGCTGTGGCGGCTGGTGGAGCTGGGACTGCGCAAGGGAAAGCGGGCGATCGGCGGGGCGCTGAGGCCGCTCGTCTCGGGACTCGCGGGCGTGCTCGCCCTGTCCATTTCGTGGCGCAGCGCGTTGCTGGCGCGATCGGTGGTGCTGGTCGCACTGGCGGTGGCGTTCGCGATCTCCACCATCTTCACCAAGGACGGCTGCAAAGCGGCCACTGTGGACATGGTGGCGTCACTCGTGCTCGCGGCCGCCGCCGCGGGGCCGTCGTTCGGGCTGGCGCTCAACGAACGGCGTCGTGACCTGCTGATCGTGAGCACGCTCGGCGGGAAACGCCGTCAGGTGGCCGCCTTCATCGCGGGCGACGCGCTGATCGTCGGCGGCGGCGGACTGATCGCCGGGCATCTGCTCGGCGTGCTGTTCGTCCTCTTCGCACAGGTGGAGGAGGCGCCATCACCCCACGGCTATTTCGGGTTGCTGGCGGCGGTGGTGATCGCGTCGTGCGTGGCCGCGTCGGCGCGGATCGCGCAACTCGCCGCCCGCGACGAGGTCTCCGACCTCCGCGACTACTGACCGCTCCGCCGCTCAGCTTTCGAAGGGTTGTTCGAGCCGGTAGCCGTGACCGCGCAGCGTCGAAATCCGCGGTGCCTGCTCGGGGGTGGGCGCCGATTCGGTCAGCTTCCGCCGAAGCGCGGCGATGTGGACGTCAAGGGTCTTCGTGGAGCCGTACCAGTGCGCGTCCCACACCTCGGACATCAGGGTGTCCCGGCTGACCGCGACCCCCGGCTGTTCGGCCAGCCGGGCGAGCAGATCGAACTCCTTGGCCCGCAACGGGATCTCCCGTCCGCCGACGCTGACCCGCCGTCCGGCGGTGTCCACCCGCAGATGACCGACGGCGATCGCGGGCCTGCTCTCCGGCGGCGCCGTGCCGCGCCGCAGATGCGCCCGCACCCTGGCGAGCAGTTCGCCGAGGCGGATCGGCTTGGTGAGGTAGTCGTCGGCACCGGCCTCGAGGCCGACGACCACGTCCATCTCCTCCTGCCGGGCGGTGAGGATGACCAGGACCGCGCCGGGGAGTTCGGCGCGCAGCCGTCGGCAGACCTCGACCCCGTCCAGATCCGGCAGACCGAGATCGAGCAGGACGAAGTCGATGTCCCCGGCCGCCGCGGCCGCGAGCGCGGTGCGTCCGTCACGCTGCCAGGAAACCTCGTAACCATGCAGGCGCAGGGTCGATTCGAGGACACCGCCGATCGCGTCGTCGTCTTCCACCACCAGCAGCTTCGGCATGCGTCGGAGCTTAACCGTTGAACACTGTTCTTTTCGGGTAAGACGTTATGAAGGCCACCCGTTCTGTAACAGGGCGCTAACGGTTCCGTCGATATGTCCATAAAGGACAGAGTGCGGCGGCGGCGAGGCACAGCCAGGCGAACACGTCCCCGATCGTGCTGTACACGGTGTGTGTCCGCGGCTGTACCGGCAGATCCGCGACGAGGGTCTGCTGGTCGGTGCGGAAATAGTCCGCCTTCCCGAGTACTCGCCCTTGGCTGTCCACGGCCGTGGAGATTCCGTGGGTGGACTGACGAAACATCGGGAAACCGTTTTCCACCGCACGGAACGTCGCCTTTTCCGCGTGCAGGGACGCGAAGCCCGCCCAGTCGTTCGCGGGGACGAGCAGTAACGCGGTGTCCTTGTCCGCAGCCTGACGCACCAAACCGGGGAAGTCCGCGTCGTAGCAGATGACCGTCGCGAGCCGTCCGTACGGCGAATCCGCGGCCGGTACGACGCCGGGGCCGGGCGTCATCGGCTCCATCGGCGTCGGATGCGTCTTGTCGTAGGTCCACAGCACTTCGCCGGAGGGGCCGACGAGCACCGCCATGTTCCGGATGTAGGGAGCCTGCGCCGTGTAAAGCGCGTAGGCGAGCGCGACGTGGACACCCGCACGCTTCGCTTCGGCGCCGACCCGGTCCAGCAGCGCGGCCTGGTCACGTTCCAGCACGCGGGCATGGGTTTCCGGCCAGACCACGATCTTCGCGCCCGCCGACGCCTGCTGCCGCGTCCTGCTGACGAGGTCTTCGGTGACCGGGGCGAAAGCGGCGCCGACGGCGGCGGGGTCGGCCGCACTCACTTCCTGGGCACGCCAATATTTCACGCCGATCCGCTCCAGCGCGCCGGAACTCGCTCTGTCGGCCTCCGCGGCCGGGCTGATCCCCGCGATCCGCACCGTATGGGCCGGGGGAGCGTCGAACAGCAACCGCGCGCCGCCCGCGGCGAACACCAGCCCGAGCAGGCAGACGTGGACGAGGACCGTGCGCCGCACGCGCGGCCACCCTTCCGTCCAACCGGTGTTCACCACCGAGGCGAACCACGCGAGGACGAAGGTGAGGCCGTACACGCCGGTCACGGACGCTACCTGGAGCAGCGGCAGATTCCCGGACTGGGTGCTGCCGAGCGCGCCGAAGTCCCCGAATCCGGTGATCAGCGTGAAGAGGTACTCGCCTGCCACGAGCGTCACCGGGAACACCAAGGTCCGCAGCGCACCGGCGCGTTCGGCGAACAGACGGTCGGCCACGAACGCCGCCGTCTGCAGCAGGACGAGCAGGGTGAAGGCGAGCAACGCCGACAGGACGAACAGCAGTCCGGTGACACCGAGCCAGAAGACCTGCCCGATCAGCAGGGACAGTCCGACCATCAGGACCGCGCGCCGGAGCGGCGCCCGCCGGGCGTAGTGGAGCAAGAAGATCGGGAACACCCAGGCGGCGAGGGGAACGTTCCAGTCGGTGTGGACGGCGAGCAGGAGCAACGCGGTGCCCAGCCACCAGAGCAGCCTCTGATTCATACCGCGAACGCTAGGAAACCACGGCTGCCAGGACATCGCACCAAGGGAAGGCGCGGCCCTTACTTTCGTCAGGTCTTGTCGAAGAGGGTGCGGTGAGGGGTGGGGTCTGGTTGGTCGTGAGTGGCGATTCGGGGTCTAACCCGAATCGCCACACAACCCCAAACCCCCCGGGCCCCATTTGGACGGGGGGGCGGGCCCGGGGGGGGGTAGTGGGCGGAGGGGATCCCCGCC
>NZ_JBVIRO010000025.1:10059-44001 GCF_055575975.1 Amycolatopsis sp. NPDC033938 | reverse complement strand
CCAGCCTCGGCGCCCCTCGGTGGGGGGGGGGGGGGTGGGGGGTGGGCGGGGGGGGCGCCGCGAGGGGGGTTCTAACCCGAATCGCCACTCACGACCAACCCGCGCGGCCACTTTTCGACGGGTGTCAGGCGACGTGGTCGCGATAGGCCTCGATGGTCTCCGCGAGCACCTCGCCGCCGGGACGGCGCCAGAGGTCCGCGTCGAACACCTCGACCTCGATAGGCCCGGTGTACCCGGCGGCCTCGACACACGCCTTCAGGTGGCGGTGGTCGATCGGGCCGTCACCGGGCAGCGCGCGACCGAGCAGGGTGTCGGTCAACGGCACCTTCTGGTCGCACACGTGGAATCCGGCGATCCGCCCGGCCGCCGCGGCGATCGACTCCTCGATCCGCGGATCCCACCACACGTGGAACTCGTCGACGATCACGCCGACCTGGTCGGCCGGATGCTCCAGCGCGATCGCCAGCGCTTGCTCCACTGTGGACAGAACAGACCGTTCGGCGCACTGCATGGGATGCAGGGGCTCCAGCCCCAACCGGACCCCGCGCTCACCGGCGTAGGGCGCCAGCTCACCGACCGCGTCGGCGACGCGCTGCCTGGACGTCGTGAGCTCGCCGTGCACCCCGCCGACGACCAGGACGAGCACGTCCGCGCCCAGCGCGGCCGCTTCGTCGATCGCCTCGCGGGTCTGCGCGACACCGTCCACAGGGGACCCTTCCGGGGTGATCCCGGTGAAGAAACCGCCGCGGCACAACGACGACACGCCGACGTCGTACTCCTTGAGCAGCCGGGCCGCCTCCTCGACGCCGGTCTCGGCGACCTTGTCCCGCCACAGGCCGATCCAGCGGACGCCCGCCTCGGCGCAGCCCGCCACGGCCTCCGGCAGCGACCACGCCTTGGTGGTGATCTGGTTCAGGCTCAGCCGGTCCATCAGGACACCCCCGCCGCGGCCAGCAGCGGCCGCATCCGCGCGACGGCGAGGTCGGGGTCGGCGAGTACCCCGGCCGCGTCCGCCAGGCGCAGCAGTTCGGCCAGATGCGTGATGGACCGGGCCGATTCGCGGCCCGCGACCATCCGGAAGTGGTTCTGGTGACCGTTGAGGTAGGCAAGGAACACGACGCCGGTCTTGTAGTTCCTGGTGGGGGCGCGGAAGATCGCGCGGCTGAGCGCCACCGTCGGGTCCAGCAGGTCGCGGAATCCGGCCGTGTCACCCTCGTCGAGCCGGACGAGCGCGGCGCCGGCGACCTGCGCGACGGCGTCGAAAATGCCGAGAAGTGCTTCGCTGTGGCCCTGATCGTCCCCGGCGATCAATTCCGGGTAGTTGAAGTCGTCGCCGGTGTAACACGCGACGCCTTCGGGCAGCGCGCGGCGGAACTCGGTCTCGATCGCGGCGTCGAGCACCGAAACCTTGACCCCCGCGATCACCCCGGCGTGGTCGGCGCAGAGCCTGCCCAGTTCGCGGGCGGCGGCGCGGACGTCGGCGTGTCCCCAGTATCCGGCCAGCGCCGGGTCGAACTGCTCGCCCAGCCAGTGCAACAGGACCGGTCGGTCGGCACCGGAGAGCAGTTTCCCGTACGCGGCGTGGTAATCCTCGGGGCCGGACGCCGACGCGGCCAGCGCGCGGCTGGCCATCACGACCGGGATGGCCCCGGCTTCGCCGACCAGATCCAGCTGCTCCCGCCAGGCGTCCACAATGGACTCCGCGGTCGCGTCACCGGCGGGAAGCTGATCGGTCCCGACCCCCGCGACCCAGGGGCGCCCGGCGGCGAGCGCGCCGGTACGCCGGATGAGGTCCTTGGTGGTGGCCCAGTCCAGACCCATCCCGCGCTGCGCGGTGTCCATCGCTTCGGCGACGCCGAGCCCGCAGGACCACAGGTGCTCGCGGAAGGCGAGTGTCGTCTCCCAGTCCAGTACCGCACCTTCTTCGGGGTCGGCGGCGGCGAGCGGGTCGGCGACCACGTGCGCGGCCGCGTAGGCGATCCGGGAGGTCGGTGGCGACGCCGGTTTCGCGGGCGTTTCCGCCCCGCGCGGCGTCCACTCCACCAGTCCGCCATCGGCGGTGGGCAGGGCGATCAAGGTCATCGGGTCTCCGTGGCGCGAGCGTGAGAAAGCGCTTTCTCACGCCACGGTAAGTCACCTCGCGGGCCGCACACAAGGGCTTCAGCGAGCGGGGGCGGCGGTACTGCTGCGCTGGACGACCTCGCCGGACATCCGCACCACCCGCGCCCTGGTGCCGGGAGCGGCCTTGAGTGCCAGGTCCATGGCCCGTTCGCCCAGTTTCTCCAGCGGAAGCGCGACGGTGGTCAACGACGGCGTGAGATCGCGCACTACCGGGATGTCGTCGAAACCGGCGATCGACATCTCGCCGGGCACGGAGACGCCGGCGTCGCGCAAGGCCGCCATCGCTCCGATCGCCATCACGTCGGTCACCGCGAACACGCACGTCGGCCACTGCTTCCGCGGCCGGGCGAGGATCTTCTCCATCGCCTGATAACCGCCGTCGCGGGTGAACGCCGCCTCGGCGACGTCGTTCTCACGCAGTTCGACGCCGTTTTCCAGCAGTTCCGCGGCGAAGCCGTCGAGGCGGTCGACGACGGTGGTCAGACTCCTCGGGCCGACGAGGACGGCGAACCGCCGGTGCCCCAGCTCCAGGAGGTTTTTCGCCAAAGCGGCGCCGCCGCCCCGGTTGTCGGGCTGGACGGTGTCCACTTTGAGCCCGCGATGCCTGCTCACCGCGGCGACATGCCCGCCGCCGCGCCGGTACGGCTCGAGTTCGGCGGCCATCGCCTTCTCCCACCCCTTGTCCTCGAAGGCGGAGCCGATCAGCAGGATGGCCGACGCGCGCTGAGCGCGCAGCGTGGAAACGTAGGCGACCTCCTTGGCCGGGTCGCGGAACGTGCTCGCGAGCATCACCAAGAGGTCGTTCTCACTCGCGACACGCATGATCCCGCCCGCGATCGCGGCGAAGTAGGGATCACCGACGTCGTGGCAGATCACCCCGACGCATGCCTGTGAGCCACCGGCCAATGCCTGAGCGTGAGCATTGGGGGTATAGGAGAGGTCGGCGGCCGCGGCGATCACCCGTTCGCGGAGATCCCCCCGAACGGTGGCGGTGCCGTTGAGTACGCGGGACGCCGTCGCGAGCGACACTTCCGCGGTGCGCGCCACATCTTCCAGCGTCACGTGGGGGCGGGCCTTCATCGATCCTCCAAGCTGGCGTTTCGGGCATAGTGGCGGACATGCTCGGCCTTTACCCGGAAATCGAACCTTACGTCCAAGGGATGTTGCCTGTCGGTGATGGCAACGAGATCTATTGGGAGGAATGCGGCGATCCCGAGGGCAAACCGGTGATCTTCCTGCATGGTGGCCCGGGAGGTGGTTCGAGCCCGAGGCACCGCAGGCTGTTCGATCCCGAGCGCTACCGGATCGTCCTTTTCGACCAGCGCGGCTGCGGGCGCAGCACCCCGAACTGTGCCACACCAGAGGCGGATCTTTCGGTCAACACGACCTGGCATCTCGTCAAGGACATCGAGCGGCTGCGCGAGCATCTCGGCATCGAACGCTGGATGGTCTTCGGCGGCTCGTGGGGAAGCGTGCTCGGGCTGGCCTACGCCCAGACGCATCCCGATCGGGTCACGGAACTCGTCCTGCGCGGTGTGGCCACGTTGCGGGTGAAGGAACTGCAATGGCTTTTCGGCGGGGGAGCGGCCTTCCTCTTCCCCGAGGCGTGGTCCCGTTTCCTGGACCCGGTGCCGTATTCGCGCCGCCAGGAGAACCTGATCGAGGTCTACCACGAACTGCTGCACCATCCGGATCCCGCGGTGCACGGGCCCGCCGCGGTCGCGTGGAGCCGGTGGGAGGGTGAAACGGTCAAACTGCGTCCGCAGGAGGAAGTGATCGACGCCTTCTCCGAGCCGGAGTTCGCGCTCGCGATCGCGAGAATCGAAAACCACTACTTCCGGCACGGCGGCTGGCTCGCGGAAG
Organism: Amycolatopsis sp. NPDC033938; assembly: GCF_055575975.1. Lineage (NCBI taxonomy): Bacteria > Bacillati > Actinomycetota > Actinomycetes > Pseudonocardiales > Pseudonocardiaceae > Amycolatopsis > Amycolatopsis sp. NPDC033938. The sequence continues at coordinate 40,017 of NZ_JBVIRO010000025.1, read as the reverse complement.
ATCAGCTGCTCCGCGACGCCGGGAAGCTTGAGGGTATTCCCTGCGTTCTGGTGCAGGGACGCTACGACGTGGTCACTCCGGCCATCACCGCCTGGGAGCTCAGCCAGGTGCTTCCCGGTGCGGAACTGGTGATGGTCGGCGACTCGGGTCACGCGTTCGATGAACCCGGCACCCTGCACGAGTTGATCAGCGCGACCGACCGGTTCGCGTCAAACTGGCAGGGCGCCGCTACACGTCAGGACGAGGAGAGGAACGCACACATGCTTTTCGGTGACGAGCACGTCCGCCGCTACGAGGAGACCGACGGCGAGGTGGGACACGACTGGGAGAAGGGCGCGCCCTGCCTCGTCCTCACCACCAAGGGCCGCAAGACCGGCGAGGACCGCAAGTTCGCGCTGATCTACCAGTTCGACGGCGAGAACAACCCGGTCATCGTGGCGTCGAAGGGCGGCGCGCCGGAGCACCCGGGCTGGTACAAGAACCTCCTCGCGAACCCTGAGGTGAAGGTGCAGGTCAAGGCGGACAAGTTCACCGCGCGGGCCAGGACGGTGGAGGGCGAAGAGCGCTCGAAGCTGTGGGAGAAGCTGGCCGCGGTCTGGCCGGACTACAACGAGTACGCGAAGAAGACCGACCGTGAGATCCCCGTGGTGGTCCTCGAACGCGTGTGATCCGCGCCGCGTTCACGGCTGGTTTCGGCCGAACCGGAGCGAATTCGGCTACGAATTACCTCCATGGCGCCGATACCCCGCGAACGCTGGACCACACTGAGGCCCGTATCGGGTGACTTGCTGACCTTCCGCCAGATGATCGCCTTCGGCCGGCGCTTCAACCGCGTCGGCCGGGGCGCCTGGTTCAGCCTCGCGATCAACGTCGTCTGGCCGTTCCTGGTGCTGTTCACCCGGTTCCGGGTGCGTGGTGGTGAGCACCTTCCTGCTTCGGGTGGCTTCCTGGTGGCGTCGAACCACCTCTCGTTCGCCGACCCGACGACGGTCACGGCGTACTGCCTCGCGCACGGGCGCGTGCCGCGCTACCTGGCGAAGGCGAGTCTGTGGGACGCGCCGGTCGTCGGCTCGGTGATGCGTTCGGGCAAGCACATCCCGGTCCACCGCGGGGCGCCGACCGCGGCGGGCGCGTACCGCGACGCCGTCAAAGCCGTGCGTGAGGGCGAGTGCGTCGTCATCTTCCCCGAGGCGACGTTCACGGATCACCCGGACGGGTGGCCGATGCGGGGCAAGACCGGAATCGCGCGGATCGCGCTGGAGACCGGTGTCCCGGTGATCCCGCTGGCGAACTGGGGCACGCACCACCTGCTGCCGTCCGACGCCGTGCTCCCGCGCGGCTTCCCGCGCAAGACGGTGAACCTGGTCGCGGGGTCGCCCGTCGACCTTTCGGACCTCATGACCCCTTCGCCGTCACGTGAAGTGCTGGAAGAGGCCACCAAGCGGATCATGACCGCGGTGACCGACCTGCTGGTCGAGATCCGGGGCTCCCGGCCGCCTGCGGTGAGTAGGCAGTCTCACCCTTCGGAGCGTCCCGGTGAGGGGTAGGTTTCGAGGTATGAGCGCACACTATGACGTCGTTGTTCTGGGCGCCGGGGTCGGCGGTTACGTGGCCGCCATCCGGGCGTCGCAACTGGGGCTGAGCGCGGCGGTCGTGGAGGAGAAATACTGGGGCGGGGTCTGCCTCAACGTCGGCTGTATTCCTTCGAAGGCACTGCTGCGTAACGCCGAACTCGCGCACATCGTGACCAAAGAGGCGAAATCCTTCGGGATCAAGGTCGACGGCGAGGTCACCTTCGACTATCAGGCCGCCTTCGACCGCAGCCGCAAGGTCGCCGACGGTCGCGTCAAGGGCGTGCACTTCCTGATGAAGAAGAACAAGATCACCGAATACGACGGGCACGGCACTTTCCTCGACGCCAACACCATCGAGGTCAACGGCGAGCGGATCACCTTCGACAACTGCGTGATCGCCACCGGCGCGACCGCGCGCCTGCTCCCGGGCACCACGCGCAGCGACCGCGTGGTCACCTACGAACAGCAGATCATGGAAAACGAGCTGCCGGAGAGCATCGTCATCGCCGGCGCGGGTGCCATCGGCGTCGAATTCGCCTACGTGCTGCACAACTACGGCGTGAAGGTGACCATCGTCGAATACCTCGACCGGATGGTCCCGCTCGAAGACGCCGAGGTCTCCGCCGAACTCGCCCGCCGCTACCGGAAACTCGGCATCGAGGTGCTGACCTCCACCAAGGTCGAGACGATCGACGACACCGGCGAGCAGGTGCTCGTGACCGTGTCGAAGAACGGTGAGCAACGCGTCCTCGAAGCGGACAAGGTGTTGCAGGCCATCGGTTTCCAGCCGCGCGTCGAGGGATACGGCCTCGACAAGACCGGCGTCGAACTGACCGACCGCGGCGCGATCGCCATCGACTCGCGCGGCCGTACGAATGTCCCGCACATCTTCGCCATCGGCGACGTCACCGCGAAACTGATGCTCGCGCACGCGTCGGAGTCCATGGGCGTCGTCGCCGCCGAGACCATCGCGGGCGCCGAGACCATGGAACTCGACTTCGTGATGATCCCGCGCGCGACCTACTGCCAGCCGCAGATCGCCAGCTTCGGCTGGACCGAGGAACAGGCCCGCGAAAAGGGCTTCGACGTCCAGGTGGCGAAATTCCCCTTCACCGCCAACGGAAAAGCGCACGGCCTCGGCGAGGCCGTCGGCTTCGTGAAGATCCTGAGCGACGGTGAACACGGCGAACTGCTGGGCGCGCACCTGATCGGCCCCGAGGTGACCGAACTGCTGCCGGAACTGACTTTGGCGCAGCAGTGGGACCTGACGGTGCACGAGATCTCGCGGAACGTGCACGCTCACCCGACCCTCGGGGAAGCGGTCAAGGAAGCCGTGCACGGCCTCGCGGGACACATGATTAACATGTGAGCGTGAACCTGCCCTGACCTGCGGGTTTGCGGGTCAGGGCAGGTGTCAGGCCGTGGCCAGGCCGTCACATAAACCCGGCTGTTCTAGCAGGTTTCCTGGAGGCTGTTTCTGGAAAACTACCTCCCGCGAGTGACCTAACGGCTAAGCTTGTGGGTTGCGTTTGGGTTCCCGCATCCCAAGGTAGGTTCTAAACATCGGATGCACCTGGAAGGTTTGGATGCTTGCCAGGCTCAAACTGACTACTTGATATGGGCCCAAGTATGCACTTCCACTGCGCCTTCTGCCCTTGATTCCGCCTACGGCGCGTGCTCTTAGAAACCCTACCCGCCAGAGGATCTCGATTAGTGCTTCCGGGTCAAGGGGCGACAGCCAATCTCGCGCGGCCTCTCCAGTTGGTACTTCGTCGCAGATAAGTTCAAGGCAGAAATATTCCAGATCCCCCCGAGAGAAGGTGTATGTACGCCCTCTGAAGGCGTCGAGTACACCTAGGAGGCCGGGGTACTGAAACCTGTACTCGGACGCGATATCTTTAGTTCGATCCTCTGAGTATGACTTCTCGGCGGTTGTTACTGTTGAATATTTTAGCGGTGGGTCTGAGTCTTCTTCGATTGCACTCTCGATTACCTGTGTGGAAAATTGAATTATCTCCCGGGGGCGGTACAGGGTCCTGTCAACTAGGTAGTTGAAGGACTTGCTCTGCCGGTAATCGAGGGTTTCCGAAAATATTGAAGACCAGACTTCCGTGTCTGAGTTTCCGTGGAGGCCTGGGATGGAGTTCCTTATTCTCTTTGCCATCAAGCTTAGTAGGCCAGACTCGGTCCATGTAATTGTTTCAATAAGATCACGGTACTTCTGGGCGTCATCGTAAATTGCCGGGATGTTGTCGTATAGTTCCTGCCGAAGGGACATGTAGACGCGCAAGTTGGGGGAGAATTGGTTTATCTGTACGCAGGCCTGGAAAAGTCCGGCCACGAAGGACTGGGCGTCCTCCGAGGAGTCCCAGCCTTTATCGAGTTCATCGACAAGTACAATTACTTTCCGCTCGTTAAGTACTTCGGCTAACTTTGGGAGTAGGTGGTTAATCTCCTCTAGCTTGTATAGCTTTTCAAGTGCTCTGGTCTTTAGGGATCCTTCCAGGCTTCCTAGCTTGATGCCTTCAAGTCTCTTTATGTACGAGATCAAAGATGACAGCTTGCTCATGTTTGGGTCGTAATGGTGATCGCGAATGTATCGGTGTATATCGCCCATTGCGCCGCGCTTTGGCTTGGTAGTCTTATCGCAGATTGTTTTCATTACTTGTACATAGATTAAGTACTTCCAGCCAGCGGCATATGCACCGTACTTCGCCCATGCTCCTGCTTGTTCTGTTGCAAGTGTCGATTTTAGTAATTCGTAGGAGTAGTCCTCTGGTGCGAGCTCAATAATGTGTGCGCCGTCATCTCGGCCTCGCTTTGCTGTCATCTGAAAGATTGCGCTCTTGCCGACGCCGCGATTGCCGAGAATGATGGTCTTTGTACCTTGCTCTACTCGCTTAAAAGCTTCCGATTCTACGAAATAATGTTCAAGGCCGCGATGGATATCTCGTTCTGCGGCGGGCGCGCCAAGATCAATTTTCTTTAGGTCTAAGGATGGGCATGTTTCCGGATCCATGATGATTCCCTATGGTCTGTGAATGCCGGGGGTAGTTATTATTTCTTCTTGCGGTCCCACTGCATCTGGCAAGCGTCGCCGCAGATCAATCGATGCCAGTAGCGGCCAAGTGGGTGCAGCCTTCCGCCATTCACTGTGACGACCCTTCTGTTCGAGACATCGCGTCTCCAGGGGTCGCACGAGAAGTGACTGGCGTTACAGTCGGCGCTGCTTGGACGTCAGCGCGTTGAGTACTCACGGCTCGTCAACGGTGGCATCGAAGAAGTCGTCAACGGCCTTCCGGGTCCGGGCGTGGCTACTCGGCAGGAGATGCGTGTACACCCGGAGCGTGAAGCCGGGGTCGGTGTGACCGAGGTACTGCGACAGCGCCTTGATCGACTCGCCAGCGTCGAGTAGCACCGAGGCGTAGAGGTGCCGCAGCGCGTGCACGCCGTCCGCCCTCGTTGGCTTCTCCACCCCAGCGTCCTTGAGCGCGGGGAGCCAGAAGTTCACCCGGAACCGCTCAGCTATGAGCACCTTCCCGTATCCGGTCACCATGAGCAGACGGACCGTGGTCGGTTCGTCGACCCGCTGACGCGCCGGGCGACCCGCAGCACGGTCTTCCCGCGACTGGTACTCGTTGTCCGGCGAGACCTCGCCGACCATCACGAGGCCCTGCGCGAACGCTTCGTCGAAGTCGATGGTGAAGCGGTGTCCTTTGTAGATAGCCATGTCGTTAGTTCCCTTGCTTGTCTGTGTCTGTCGGCACTTCGACGCCGTCTTTGCCCCTTGCGGCAGCCGCGTTCAGTGCGGCCTGTACCTCTGCGAGTTCTCTCCCCAGCACCGCTATCGCGTCGGAATCGACGAGCAGGACCACGGGGAACGCCTTGCCGAAACGGATCTCCGCCCGGTTGGCGTAGGTAAGCGCCCGGACGCGGATCGGCAGGTCTGCCGTGACGTGGATCTGGACCGTGTCACGCATCGCGCGCTCAGATCGCGAACCGGCGAGCTGTCCACGATCCCGAGCCGCGCGCGGACGCTGCCCGACCGGCGGTTGGAGTCGTCATGCCTGCCTCCCTCTTGGTGTCGAGGTGCTGGGGCGAGTCCCCGGCAACCTGACACCTAATCTCCGCCAAAACGCGGGACGTGATCACCATCTGGCGGGACATCTAGGGACGTCCCTGGTACGGTCGAAGACGTCCCTAAAAGTCCCTAGGAGGGCGGATGCCGAACGAACGCCTGCGGGACGCCCTGCTGCGCAACGGCCTCACGCTGGAACAAGTCGCCGACGCCACCGGTGTCGATCAGAAGACCGTGGAACGGTGGATCACCAAGGGGCGGACGCCGTACCCGAAGCACCGGCACAAAATCGCCGCGATGGCGCGCGAGTCCGAAATCTACCTGTGGCCGGACTCGGTGGCCCCGGAGCGCAAGGCCGAGACGGCCGCCGCCGAGGTCGTGCGCGTGTTCCCGCACCGCAACGCCATCCCTGTCGAACTGTGGGACCGGCTGATCAAGGAGGCGTCGGACACCGTTGAGGTCCTGGTCCACGCCGCGCTGTTCCTGGTGGAGCGCCCGCGGTTCATCAAGGACCTGACAGCAAAAGCCCAGGCCGGGGCGAAGATTCGGCTGATTTTCGGAGATCCCGAAGGGGAGAGCGTCGCTCTACGCGGCGACGAGGAGCAGCTAGGCGACGGGACGCTTGCCGCGCGCATCCGCAACGCGCTGGCGTTCTACCGGCCGCTGATCGGGGTAGACGGGGTGGAGATGCGCTTCCACAACACCACGCTCTACAACTCGATCTTCCGCTTCGACGACGAGATGATCATCAACACGCACGTCTACGGCTTCCAGGGAGCGCACGCCCCCTCCCTGCACCTCCGCCGGCTATCCGCCGGGGACCTCTTCGAGACCTACTCGGAGAGCTTCGAAGCCGTCTGGAACCTCGCCAAGCCCGCCACCTTCTAGGAGGCCACCCATGGCACGCGTCGACTACTACAACGACCCGAACGCCCCCAAGGCGAACAGCATCGCGGTAGCGGTGTCCGCGTTCATCCAGGACGACGAAGGCCGGATTCTCATGATTCGGCGCACCGATAATGACCTGTACTCGATCCCTGGTGGGCAGCTCGAACTCGGCGAGACCCTGTCGCAGGCCGCCGTGCGGGAGGTACGCGAAGAGACCGGGATTGAGTGCGAGGTGACTGGGGTCATCGGGCTGTACTCGAACCCCAACCACGTCATCGCTTACGACGACGGCGAAGTGCGGCAAGAATTTTCTATCTGCTTCAGGGCCGATTCTATCGGGGGCACAGCGCGGACTAGCGATGAGAGTAAGGAAGTTTGCTGGGTTTCGGCAGAAATGGTCGCTGAAATGAACGTCCATCCTTCGATCAAAATGCGAGTCGAACACGGCCTCGGAGAATTGCAGAATCCCTACTTTTCTTAGTTTTGTGTCCCGTTGTATTGAGATTGACCATCTCGGCGGGCCGCTGCTCTTTCAAGCGCTTCCCATACGTTGGTGATATCTTGCCTGGCTGCCGATGAAATCGACTCCCAGTCGAGGCCAGTCTCTAGTTCTCCAAAGCTCTCGTATTGCTCGTCAAGATAAGTTAGAAAGTCGTCTGCTCGGTCGAGTCGTTCTTGGATCGTACGTGCGTCAGAAAGCTTCGGGCGCATTTCGTCCGAGAGGATCGGTGTGTCTACCACCACGGCGTCATAGTAGACGAATAGTCGGGATAGTCTGTGTAGCAAGTAAGCGCCATTCTGGGTGATCCTAAAGCGTTCAGTTCTGTCGTCAGACTTGCTTTCTTCCGCTGTGACGTCAATAATCCCGGTCTCTGTGCCGCGAGATAGTGCTATATCTATCTCGTCGGGTCGAAGGCCAAGGGATTGGCAGTGATCGTATATGCGTGAAGAAGGGATGAATCCAAGCTCGGCGGATGAATGCTGAGCTTGTCGTTCTAGGAAGTTCATGATGACTGGAAGGCAGAAATGTTCTCGCGGACTGCGTGAGGATATGTCAAATATATTCGCAATGGGCGAGGAGCTTGGATCATAGTGTACCGTCCCGCCATAAAGAATTGCGCGCAGGAATTCATGCAACGGGACAGTGTAGGAGCCACTTCTGCGGTAGATGTCAAGGATCTTCCGTGTGTCTACGTGTCCGCTGCCGACAAAAGATGTAAGAAGGTTGAGGGCTTCTCGTACGTTCCCTTGGCTGACATTGTCCAGGCATTCACTCAGTTGGTGGTTGAAAGAAAGTGAAGTGATTAGGACGTCGATGTAATCTCGCAGTAGCGAGCTATCGAGAGTTATACCCTCTGCTCCCAGTGAGAATCTTCCGGCATTTATGACCTGTTGTGCGAACTTCAGTCGCCTCGTTACAACTTGATCGATGCGTGGTGGAGATATTGTAAATACACGCGGCTGGTATGCCGCTAGAGAGCCTGTCTTTCGCGACGAGTTGAAGGTGTCAGGCCGGAGGCTGATAAAGGTTGTAAGATTCCAGGTTTCCGATAACCCCTGGGCGATTAAGTATACCGCGTCTTGAAATTCGGCATCCCTTTGGTCAATGTTGTCAAAGAAGACGACGGCGTTGCGTTTTTGGGAAGCTCGGAGATGATCAAATGACGCTTTAAGATGGCTTTCTAGTTTCTCGGTTAAGTTGGCGAGAAGTGACAGCTCTTGTTCTAGGTACTTCGCAGGGTCAACATCTTTGAGTTGTCCGTATATTCCCTTGGAGAACCTGTTCAGTTCGCCATTGTACACTGCGCGAACAAATTCATTAGAATGAAGATCGATGTTATAGTTTTCCAGTAACTGCTTGGCGAAGTTCTCGCTGACAAATGTCTCTAGGTCTCTGCGGAGTGCAGGTTGAGAACCAAAATCAACATATAGAACTATTGAGCGCTCAAGCTCTTCCTTTGCGTCTATTCGAACTAGACGTCGTACGAATGTTGTCTTGCCGACGCCAACGTCTCCCAGGAGTACCACGGGGCGTCGACTTACGCCTTTTGAGATGACAGCTTCGAATAGGTCAGGCGAGATTCCTTCCTTGCTGGTTACTGACGCAACTTTTCCTTGGTTCTTCGACAGTTCGTGGTATCTACTCTTTAGAATCTCTTTGCTGACCAAGGCGTACTGTGAAAGGGCGCCGCTAGTGCAGTAGCACTCTCGAAGAAAGTCTTCCTCAAGCTCTTTGGCCTTAACAATGTCCTGCAGGAAAAGTTCGCCGAGGATGTCCAGTTCAATCTCGATCTCGTTGCGCGATTTTAGACCTGGATATTGAAATAAACGCTGAGAGAGCTTTTCGGGAGGAAGTGGGCGCGACTCTTTGGTTAAGAGTTCCTTTAGTGAGCCAGAGGTAATGCCCTCGGGACTTAGCCAGTTCCAGAGGTCGATGAACTTTTCTTCCATCTCGCGAAGGCTGCGAAATACGATGGCTCTACCACTTAGGGGTGCTGTGCCATCTGTTCGACTTCCGATAAACGCTACAAGCTGGTGGCCGTTAGTGACTGCGCCCAGTTCGACGCCTCTAGTTGAACAGTAGGAAGCGGCCTGTTTGACTGCTGCACTTAGATTAGGGTTTCCTCGGAGGAGGCTTGCAAGTCTGACGATCTGAGGGCCGGAGGATAAGGGAACGGAAAAGTAGACTCCCTCCTTCTTTGCTTCAACTATTAGTCTAGTCCCGGGGTTGCCTAGTGAGTAGTCGGTATAGGTGCCGTCTAATGGTTCCTCAAGGACGCAGTCTTGCTTCTGCCAGCCAAGGGCATCGAATAGAATTCGATCAATTATGTGAAACCGCGTTGTAGCTTCGTTTCTGTCGACGGTCGTATTCTCCTGCTCGACGGCAAGTTCGCTCATCGCGACAGCGCCCTGGTCGAAGTCGGTTTGGGGCATCGAAAGTCCTTCAATGGTCTGCGTTGAGTTGAGGGCGGTTGCCGAATTTGGCTCTATGGGATCAAGGCGCGCCGCCGTCGGCGGCGCGCTGGTCACCTTGCGTCCGCGTCTCGCCTGCGGGCGCACCTTGCCCGACACGGCGGGCTGCCGCTCCGCTCCGCCCACCGGCCGGGCGGTGCGCCCGCTGAAGCCGTGGACAGGTGTCGCCGTCGCCAGCGGCGCGCAGGTACGCCAATGAGCACGTCGGCCTCCTCGCTGAGACATTCGTGCCACCGATGTCGCAGACGGACCAACGGCTGTTACGCGGAGCCACTGCCCCGATGCCAGATCGTCACAACGGCCGTCACGCCGCGTCAAGGCGGGAAAGCGTGCCTTGACCCGACGCGACGGCCGCGTGGATGGCTTCGTATCGGGGAGATGGGGGAGTAGTGGGCGAGCGCCAGGCCGTCTCCAGGCCGTCAGACGTCGGGCAGGGGTGAGAACACGAGAGAAGTGTCCAGCCCTATCCGCGCAGGTCAGCGACCACTCAAGCGATCATGCCCACGTCAGCGAAACCCCGGCATCAAAAGATCAACATGTAACGACTCGGCTGGGGAAGATTCCGGACGTCCAACGTCCGGAATCTTCCCCACTCGGCTGCGTCCCGGACGCAGACGACCTCGTGACGATGCAGGAATCGCTGAACGTCCGGATTCCTACATCATCACGCCCGGGACCAGTCGCAAGTAGTCAAGCTAACCGCGGAGCTCTAGAGCGTGTGCGTGGCGATCAGCTGCCCGATAGCCCGGATGTCCGACGAGCCCCGGAACTCCAGCCGCACGTTTCCCAGGCCGCTGAACCACAGGTCCAGTTCGGCATCCATGTCGAAGGTTCCGGCGGTCTCGATGGAGAACGCCTGGATCTTGCTGTACGGCAGCGAAGTGAAGTCCTTCTTCTTGCCTGTCATGCCCTGGACGTTCACCGCGATGAGCCGCTTGTTCGTGAACACGACGAAGTCCCGCATCGCCTTGAACGAGGACAGGATCTGCTCGCCCGGGATGATGATCGGCTGCACCGTCGGCGCGATGTCCCCCGGTTTACACGGCGTGAGCTTGAAGACGGTGTCCTTGGAGAAGTCAATCATGCTCTCCACAGTACGGACTTCCGCGTGACGGCGACGAGTCCATAAAGGACGATCAGTTGACGCCTTCCATGGCCGCCTTCGCGACGTCGCTGCCTCTCTCCGCCTCACCGGCGACCTTTACCAGCGCCGCCGTCGCCTGGTCCCGGCTCTCCTCGGCCTTCACGCGTCCCGCCGACGCGGCGTTCACGCCGAAGAAGGCGCCCACCACCGTGCCGATCACCGTTCCCGCCGCGGTGATCACCGCCGTGACGTCCGACGTGTTCGGGTATCGCATGACCGCCGCCACCGCGATGACCGCGAGTGCGCTCAGTCCCGCGAGCACCGTCATGAATCCGTAGTTCTTGCCCATCGCCCGCTCCCTTCAGGCTCCTTGCGTCACTGCTTCGCCCGAACGGCGCCCGTCGTTACGGCAAAAGGCCGGACCGTTACCCGCCGATGCCGAAACGTAGGTCGTGGCTCTGCCCAGGCACTACGAATTCCAGCAACCGGATGCCCTCTTCGGCTATCGGATCCTTATCCCGCAACGGTTTCCGTGATTCGATCGTCAATGTTGCCCCTTTGATCGCCCAAATGGCCAGGAATTCACCGTCGACGAGCAGTGTGCCCCGGCGGCCGCCGTTACCGGGCGGCAGCGGTACTCGGCGGCCGTCCGGGATCACGCGCGCGCGGTCGGCGTGGGAGAGCAGGACGTTGTCGTATTCGGGCAGGAACCGCGGGGGCGCCGGGGCGTCCGGGTCGGGTCGTGGCGCGTCGGGGAGGTCGAACAGCTCTTTTCCCTCGGTGTCGGTGAAGGTCCGCAGCCGTGGCCGGAGGCGCTCGAAGACCTCCTTGAGCTTGGTGAGCCCAGACCAGACCTGCGCGTCGCGGACGGTGGCCGGGCCGAACGCGCCGAGGTAGCGCAGCACCAGATCGTCGAGCGAGATCCCGTCCGTGATCGGTTTGCCGACCCATTCGTCGAGCAGGGAGAAAGCGACCGGCCCAGACTGGCCCCACAGTCCCCGGGGTGTCACGTGCGCGAGGGGGAGGCGGCTGTTGACCGCGTAGGCGAGGGTGGCCGGATCGGCGTCAGGCCACCGCTGCGCCAGCGCGGTCCGGATCTCGGCGCGGGTGCGGGGCCGTTCGGCCAGCAGTTCCCGTCCCGCTTCGGTGATCGCGGCGAGGTCGAGGCCGGCGATCTCCCGCGAGTAATGGCCGAGGAAACCGCGTTCGATCACCGGGCTGATCGTGGGCCACAGCGCGAGGCTGTCATCGGCCGTCACCAGATGCACGGTGCCGCGCATCAGCGTCGACCGGACGACCTCGCGGGCGGCCAGCGGTTTCGCCAGTCCGTCCACCTGGAAATCCCGCAGCCGTGACCACAGGCCGACGTAGGACGAGTCGGGTGCCTGCGCCTGGAGGCCTGCCAGCCGCTCGATCGCGGTGACGGCGGGGAGATCGGCACGTTCCAGCAGGTACTGCCTGGCCAGGGTCGCGCGGTTGAGCGCACGCGGGCTCAGGATTTCCGGCCTCATCAGTGGTACCTCCGAAAGAAGGTACGAAGATCTTCAGCGAGCAGCTCGGGGACCTCCATCGCCGGAAAATGGCCACCGGTGTCGTATTCGGACCAGTGGTCCACCGGGCCGTCCTGGAGGCTCCGGATCGTGGTGTCCCCGGCGAAGACGGCGATGCCGCGAGGAGGTCCGGCGGGTGCTTCGCCGTCCCAGGCGCCTTGGGACAGCTGCCGGTAGACCTCCATGCCCTCGTACGTGGCGTGTGCCGAGGACGCGCCCGCGCCGGTGAACCAGAACAGGCTGACCGTGGCCAGGACGTGATCGCGATCGACGGCGTCGTCCGGCAGCGCCTTGGCCGGATCCGTCCATTCGGCGAACTTCTCCACGATCCACGCGAGCTGGCCGGTGGGGGAGTCGTTGAGCGAGTAGGCGAGTGTCTGCGGCCGGGTCGCCTGAAGGTGCAGGTAACCGAGGCCGTCGGACTGGAACCGGTTGAAGCGCTCGCCGCGTTCGCGGTCCTTCTCGGCGAGACCGTCCAGCTCGACGGCGGGGCCGAATGGCATGCCCGCGCTGGTGCCGGTCAGGTACACGCCCACCGTGCGGTGCGCGGCGATCATCGACAGGATGCCCGCGACCCCGGCACCGGCATCCGTCCCGTGGACGCCGAAACGCTCGTAGCCGAGGCGGTCCATCAACGTCGTCCACGCTTGCGCGACGCGGAACAGGTTGCCCCAGCCGGGGCTACCCACCGGGGTCGAGAAGCCGTAACCGGGCAGAGCCGGGATGACGAGGTGGAACTCGTCGGCCAGCAGGTCGATGACCTTCCGGAATTCGAACGGCGAACTCGGCCAGCCGTGGGTGAGGATCAGCGGCAGCGCGTCCGGCCGGGTGGAGCGGACGTGCAGGAAGTGAATGGTCTGGCCGTCGATCTCGGTGGTGAACTGCGGGATCTCGTTCAGTTCCGCCTCCTGCGCCCGCCAGTCGAAGCCGTCGGCCCAGTACTCGGCCAGTCCCTTGAGATAGGCGACCGGAACGCCTCGGCTCCAGTCGGTGGTGACTTCGCGCGGCCAGCGCGTCCGGCCCAGCCTGTCGGTGAGGTCGTCCAGTTCGGCCTGGTCGATGTCGATGCGGAAAGGCTTGATCTCGGTCATGGGGACTACGTTAAGAACAATTGCGGAAAGGTTCGTTCCGCGATCGCGGACAAGGTGGGTTTCATGGCGGAAACTTCGGCAAGGCTGCTGCGCCTCCTCTCCCTGCTGCAGGCGCGGCGCGTCTGGACGGGTCCGGAACTGGCGGACCGGCTCGACGTCACGACGCGGACCATCCGCAACGACGTCGAACGGCTGCGCGGACTGGGCTATCCGGTCGACGCCACTCCTGGCGTTTCGGGTGGCTACACCCTGGGAGCGGGCGCGGCCATGCCGCCGCTTCTGCTCGACGACGAGGAGGCCGTCGCGGTGGCGATGGGGTTGCGCACGGCCGCGGGCGGGACGATCGCGGGGATCGAGGAGACGTCGGTCCGCGCGCTGGCGAAACTCGAACAGGTGCTGCCCTCACGGCTGCGGCGCCGCGTCGAGGCGCTGAATTCCGCGACGCTCGCGGTGCAAGGCGGCGGCCCCACGGTCGACGCCGAGGTGCTCACGGTCATCGCCAACGCTTGCCGTGACCGCGAGACCCTGCGGTTCGATTACTTGGGGCACAACGGATCCGAGTCGCGACGGCAGGTCGAACCGCATCGCGTCGTGCAGATGAGCCGCCGGTGGTACCTCGTCGGCTGGGACGCCGACAGACAGGACTGGCGTACCTTCCGCGCGGATCGGATGCGACCGCGTAGCCCCAACGGACGCCGGTTCGAGCCGCGCGAACCACCCGAAGGCGGGGTGGTCGCCTATCTGCAGCGTGGCGTGGGCGCGGCGTTGTGGCGGCACCACGCGACGATCCGCCTGCACGCCCCGGCCACCGAAGCCGCGGCCAAGGTGCCGCCCGCCGTCGTGATCGAGGCCGTCGACGAGCGGACCTGTCTGCTCAAGGCCGGTGCGGACACGCTGGAGCACCTGGCGCTCTACCTCGGCCTGCTCGACACCGATTTCGAGGTCGTCGACTCACCGGAGTTCGCCGGGCAGCTGCGCAAACTGATCGACCGGTTCAGTCGCGCGGTGGACGCTTGACGTCGAAGACCAGTTCCGGGCGCTCCCAAGTGATTTTCGGTGGCTGTGGCGGTACGACACCGACGCGGCGCGCGCCCATCCGCTCATAGAACCCGGTGGCCGGTGGATGGGAGACGACGCGGATTTCGGTCATGCCGAGTTCCGCGGCCTGGCCGAGCATATGCTCGATCAGCCAAGCGCCGATGCCGGTGCCCTGTGCGGAATCGGCGACGAACAGCAGGTCCAGCTCGGCCGGATACTCGATCAAGCTGTAGAAGCCGACCACCTCCCGCTGAGCGTGGGCGACGAACGCGGGATGGGTGGCGAGGTAGTCCTCGGTGACCCGGTAGCCCTCGAGAATCGACGCGTACTCCCCTTGATAGGCGGCCGATTCCTGCATCAGCTCGGTCACTTTGCCCGCGTCGGATGCGCTTGCCCTGGAGATGCGATAGCTCGTCACGCCCGCAGCTTAGAACCTCACACCGACAACTCTTGACCTCCAGATAACTGGAGGTATCAGAGTGGGTCCGACAGCGGGGGAACGAACTGGAGGAACGAGATGAAAGCGGCCGCGTTCACGGAAGCCGGTGGCCCGGAGGTACTCCGGGTGCTGGAGCTGGAGGAGCCGCACGCCGGGACGGGCGAGGTCCGGGTGCGGGTGAAGGCGGCGGGGGTGCAGCCGTACGACGCGGCCGTGCGGGCGGGCTGGGAACCCGCGGGGTTCGAGCCGCGCTGGCCGCGGGTTCCGGGGAACGAGTTCGCCGGGATCGTCGACGAGGTCGGTTCCGGGGTCACCGGCCTGGTCACGGGCACCGAGGTGCTCGGTTTCACCGCCGTCCAGGCCTACGCCGAGTACATCGTGGTGCCCGCGGAGAACGTCACGCCGAAGCCGCCGGAGATGCCATGGGAGGTCGCGGGCGGCTTCACGGCGGGAACCCAGACGGCGTACTTGGCGCTGGACGCGCTCCGGATCACCCGTGGCGAGACGCTGCTGATCCATGGCGCGGCCGGGGCGGTGGGCGCCGCCGCCGTCCAGCTCGCCGTCCTGCGCGGGGCGAAGGTCATCGGTACGGCGAGTGAGGCGAACCAGGACTACGTCCGTTCGCTCGGCGCCGATCCGGTCGTCTACGGCGAGGGGCTCGCCGAACGAGTGCGCGCCCTCGCGCCGTCCGGGATCGACGCGGCGCTGGACGGGGCGGGCGGGGTCGCGTTCGACCTGTCGCTGGAGCTGGTCGCCGACCCGGATCGGGTGCTCACCCTCGTCGAGCACGGACGCGCGGCCGGAGCCGGCGCGCGAGTGGTCACCGGGACGCGGTCGGCCGAGCGGCTGGGGATGCTCGCGTCGCTGTACGTCAAGGGGGAATTGCGGTTCCTGGTGCGGCGGACCTACCCGTTCGGTGAGGCCGCGGCGGCGCATCGGGAGATCGAGACCGGGCACGGGCGGGGAAAGGTCGTGCTGACCTTCCCGTGACGGGGGTGCGGGCGGGGCGCGGCGGTGCGGGAGGAAGCCGTCGCGCCCCGTCAGGCGGCGAAGACGCCGCGAACGACGGACTCGTCGCCGTCGATCTCGACCGCGCCGAGGGCGCGGGCGTCGTCGAGGGTGAGTGCGCCGGCGGCGAGGGCGAGGACGTAGGCGGGATCGGCGCGGACGGTGGCGTCATGGTCGCCGCCGTCGTGCGGGCCGACTTCGAAGCCCGAGCGTGTCGCACGGAGAAGTAAGGACGGGCCGCCGATTTCCAGGCCGACCGTCGCCGATTCGCGGAGCGTGACCCGGGTGCCGAGCAAAGCGGGGACGGCGAGGGCGAGCCACTCGGGGCGGAACGAGTCGCCCTCGGGGCCGCGGGTCATCAGCGGGGCGGACCAGCGGATCAGGCTCTCGATCGGCTGACGCAGCTCGGCACCCCATCGGGTGAGGGCGTACTCGACCACGTTGCCCTCGGCCGCCAGCCGCCGCTCGACCACGCCCGACGCCTCGAGGTCGCGGAGCCGGTCCGCGAGGAGGTTGGTCGCGATGCCGGGGAGGCCGTCGAGCAGATCCCGGTAGCGGGCGGGGGCGATGAGGAGCTGGCGGACGATGAGCAGGTTCCAGCGGTCGCCGACGACTTCGAGAGACCGGGCGAGCCCGCAGTACTGGCCGTAGCTACGCATCCCTCTCCTCTGCTTGACGGTTTCAAGCGCACTTGAGAAACTCAAGTCTACCGCCAATCGAGAGGGGCCTCTCCATGGCCGATACCACCAGGAGCGCCCGGCCCGCTTGGGTCGACGACGACCTGTTCCCGTTCGAGAGCCGCTTCGTCGACATCGACGGGCACACCGTGCATTACCTCGACGAGGGGTCCGGGCCGACGCTCCTGTTCCTGCACGGCAACCCGACCTGGTCGTTCCTCTGGCGCGACGTGATCCGCGCGCTGCGCGACGACTTCCGGTGCGTCGCCCTCGACTACCCGGGTTTCGGGCTGTCGACGCCGAAGCCCGGTTACCGCTTCCTGCCCGAGGAGCACGCGGACGTGGTCACCGCGTTCGTCGACGCCCTCGGGCTCGATGGGGTCACGCTGGTCGGGCAGGACTGGGGCGGCATGATCGGCCTGGCCACCGCGCAGCGGCGCTCAGGCGTTTTCGATCGGCTGGTGCTGGCCAACACCTGGGCCTGGCCGGTCAACGGGGTATTCCACTTCGAATGGTTCGGTCGCATCATCGGCGGACCCCCGTTCCGCTTCCTGGTCCGGCGGTTCAACGTCCTCGTCACCTGGTTCATGCCCGCCGGCCACCGAAGGCGGAAGTTGACCGCGGCCGAGATGACCCACTATCGCCGGGCGCTGGACACCCCCGAGCGGCGTCAAGCCTCCGCCATGTTCCCCGGCCGGGTCCTCGCCAGCCGGGCCTTCTTCGCCGAGGTCGAGGCCGGTCTCGCCGACGTCGCTCACCTGCCGGCACTGATCGTCTGGGGTGACAGAGACATCGCCTTCCGTCCCCAGGAGCGCGAACGCCTGGAAGCGACCTTCACCGACCACAAGACGGTGGTCGTCGAGGGCGCAGGCCTCTACACGGAGTCCGACGCGCCCGAGGAGTTCGTCGCCGCGATCCGCGACTGGACGGCGGGCGAACGCGACTAATCGGCTAATTGCGGAAGTTACGCGGGGCTCGGCAAAACCTCGGCCACGGTGCGTCGAATGGTTTAAACCAAAATTTCGGTCTTTTCGGACTGAATGCGCTCCCACGATGTGGATCCCCGCTCCTTCCCGACTTTGGTCGGTGGACTCGTCACCGATAGCTCTTTAGATTCTCCCCATTACACCCGGTCAGGGGTAATTAATTCGGGCAACCGAAGAGATTCCTGCGACGGGGTGTCACGCCGTCAGCGCGCTTAGCCGGAGCGCTGGGTTGAAAACAGGGAGAATTCGATGAGCAGATTCAGCCGGGTGGTCACATGCTCGGTTCCGGTCGCGGTCGGCGCTTTGCTGCTGTCGACCGCCGTTTCCGGCGCCCAGCCGTCGGAGGAGGCACGCACGCAGGCCGGGATCACCGCACTGCAGAGCATCAAGAAGAGCCTTACCCCGGCTGAGCGCAAGCAGTCGAGCCAGCTCGTCATCGAGAAGCGTCTCCGCGCGGACAAGGGTCTGGCCGGGAAGCTGTCCGAGTACCGGACCGGGCTGGGCGTCAGCGACGCCGGCACCGTCGCGGTGGACATCAAGGGCACGGGTCAGTCCCTCGTGGACGCCGTCAAGGCGGCGGGCGGAACCGTCCGTTACGCCTCGCCCGCCGGCGCGCTCCGCGCCGACCTCCCGCTGAACGCCGTCGACGCGATCGCCGGACGCGGAGACGTCGCCGAGGTCAAGGCCGCCTCGCAGGCGATGACCTGGAACGAGTCCGCGCCGCAGAACCGCGGGCAGGTCGCCGCCAAGCAGGCCGTCGCCGCACTGCAGGTCGCCGAGGGCGACAAGGCGCACGGTGCCGACACCGCCCGCACCAAGTACGGCGTCACCGGTGCCGGCCAGAAGGTCTGCGTGCTCTCGGACGGCGTCAAATCGCTCAAGGCCTCGCAGACCGCCGGTGAACTCCCCGCCGTCGACGTTCTCGCCGGTCAGGCGGGCAGCGGTGACGAGGGCACGGCGATGCTGGAGATCATCCACGACATGGCGCCCGGCGCCGCGCTCGGTTTCGCCACCGCGTTCACCAGCGAGCAGAGCTTCGCCGACAACATCCGCGCCCTGCGCACCACCGGCAAGTGCACGATCATCGTCGACGACGTCTCCTACTTCGACGAGTCGCCGTTCCAGGACGGCCCGGTCGCGCAGGCCGTCAACGACGTCACCGCGGCGGGCGTGCTCTACTTCTCCTCCGCGGGCAACTCGGGCAACCTGACCGACGGCACCAGCGGCTACTACGAGGGTGACTTCCGCGGTTCCAGCAGCAAGATCTCCGGGATCACCGGTACCCCGCACGACTTCGACCCGAGCGGCACGACCCAGCTGTACAACGCGCTTTCGCCCGGCTCGCTCGGCCGCTACGTCACGCTCTTCTGGTCCGACCCGTGGGGCAAGGCCACCAGCGACTACGACCTGTTCATCCTGAACTCGTCCGGTTCGGTCGTCGCCTCCAGCGAAGGGTCGCAGAACGGCACCCAGAACCCGTACGAGATCGCCCAGGTCCCGGCCTCCGGCTCGGGCTACAAGGTCGCCGTCGTCAAGTACAGCGGCTCCGACCGGTTCATCGCGCTCAACGTGATCCGCGGCCGTTTCGTCGCCTCGGGTTCGCTGAAAGCCTTCAGCACCAACGGTGTCACCTCCGGTCACTCGGCGGCGGTCAACGCCTTCAGCGTCGCGGCGACCCCGGCCGCCGGTGCCTTCGGCCGTGCGCTCGAGACCGGTGACCCGGCGAACCCGGCCGGTCCGTACCCGGGCCTGTTCACCAGCGCCAGCAAGTGGGAACGGTTCACTTCGGACGGTCTGCGTCACCAGTTCTACAACCCGGACGGTTCGGTGATCACCCCCGGCAACGTGTCCTCCACCGGTGGTGCGACGCGGAACAAGCCGGACATCACCGCGGCGGACGGCGTGGCGACCTCGGTGAGCGGCTTCCAGCCGTTCTTCGGGACCTCCGCCGCGGCGCCGAGTGCCGCCGCCATCGCCGCGCTGCTGCTGCAGGGCAAGCCGACCGCGACCCCGGCGCAGATCCGCTCGGCGCTGACGTCGACCGCGATCGACCTCGGCGCCCCGGGTTACGACCCGGTCACCGGGGCCGGGGTGATCATGGCGGGCCCGGCTCTGGCCGCGCTGGGCGTCGCTCCGAAGCAGTAACCCTTTATCGCGCGTGAAGGCCCCCTTCCCTCGGCTCAGCCGAGGGAAGGGGGCCTTCACGCGCTAAGTGGGGCTTCATTGAGGGTGAGGCGAGCGTGCCGTGATTGCGGGCGGCCCGTTCGCCGGGGTGGCGGGCAGAGCGAAAGCGGCCGCCGGCGCACAGGTCTTGATCAAGGTGTGAGAATCGGACGCATCGACCCTCGGCGGATCCCGTATGAACGGTTTTCTCGGCGTTATTCCTCGCGCCGGAGGAAATCCCTTCGCGGGCGGCCAGCTAGGCTGACCGGACGCGGCTGACAATCCCCGCACCGGATCGGTCCGGCGCGGTCGGCGAGGAGGTTCGATGGGCAACGGCAAGACCGCGGTCGTCACCGGGGCGGGCTCCGGGCTCGGCCGGGAGATCTCCCGCGCGTTGCTCGGCGCGGGTTACCGGGTCGCCCTCGCCGGGCGTCGCGCGGACGCGCTGGCCGAAACCGCGGGCGGCGACGCGAACGCGCTCGCCGTGCCCACCGATGTCGCCGATCCCGATTCCGTCGCCGCCCTGTTCGAGTCGGTCCGCGCCGAGTGGGGGCGGCTGGACCTCCTGGTGAACAACGCGGGCGTGTCGGTGGGCGGGACTGTCGACGAACTGTCCTTCGCGGACTGGAAACGTGCCGTCGACACCAACCTGACCGGTATGTTCCTGTGCGCGCAGCAGGCGGTACGGCTGATGAAGGCGCAGGACCCGCGCGGCGGCCGGATCGTGAACAACGGCTCGATCTCCGCGTACGCCCCGCGTCCCGCGAGCGTCGCCTACACGGCGACGAAACACGCGATCACCGGGCTGACGAAGTCGATCTCCCTCGACGGCCGGGCCTGGAATGTCGCTTGTGGACAGATCGACATCGGCAACGCCGCCACCGAGATGACCCTGCGGATGGCCGACGGTATCCCGCAGGCCGACGGCAGCGTCAAGGCCGAACCGACCTTCGACGCCCGGCACGTCGCGGACGCCGTGCTGTACATGGCCGGGCTGCCGCTGGACGCGAACGTCCAGTTCCTGACCATCACGGCGACCACGATGCCCTACATCGGGCGAGGCTAGGGGATCACCTTCGCCTTCCGGAACTCGTCGAACAGCCGGAAGAACATCGCCGACGTCTCCGCGTATTCGTGGAAGCCGGCGCGCCGGGCCTTCGAACCGTCCGCGAACATGTCGTAGTCCCAGCCGAACACGAAGTCGGCGAACGCCCACGACGACGAGACGGCGCTGTACGGCACCTCCAGGCCGTACTTCTCGGCGATCGACGTCCAGAGTTCTTCCTTGTCCGCCATGACGACGTCCAGCGACATCGGCAGCGGCGGCGCCACCTCCAGGTCGAAGTAGCGAGCGATTCGCGGCCAGAGGTCGCTCCACCGGAACAGATCGCCGTTCGCGATGTTGAACGCCTCGTTCTCCAAGCCGGTGGCCCAGACGGTGGCCTTCGCCAGCAGTCCGGCGTCGGTCATCTCCAGCAGGCTGTCGTAGGCGCCGGGTTTGCCGGGGAAGCGCAGCGGCAGCCCGAGCTCCTTCGAGATCGACGCGTAGACGGCGATGGCCAGCGCGAGGTTCATTGGGTTGCCGAGCGCGGTGCCGCCGACCACCGACGGCCGGATCGCCGACCACGTCCAGGCTTTCCCCTCCTGACGTCGCTCCAAAAAGGACTGCTGGTCCACGTTGAACTCGGGCGGCATATGCCCGGCGTCGTCCTCGCGCGCCGGTGTCTTGAACGGGCCGAGGTGGGCGCCGTATACCTTGTAGCCCTGCATGAGGCTGATGTGGCGGAGCCCGGGCGCGGTGGGCTCGATCGCGTCGACGAGGTTGGTCAGCATCGCCAGGTTCGGCGCGACCAGTTCGGCCCAGGTCGGTTTGTCGACATAAGCCGCGTAGAACACGTGCGTGACGTCGTCCAGGCCGCTCAGCTTCGCGCGGGTGTCGCCGGCGTCGAGCAGATCGACGGCGATCTGACCGGGGCCGCCACGTCGTGACAGGCCGATGACTCGCCAGCCGGGCTGATTCTCCAGATGTTCGATCAGGTTCTTGCCGATGACCCCGTTGGCCCCGGCGACCAGGGCGACCTTGCGTTCTTCGTGCATGTCACCGAGCCTGGCCCGCTCACGGCGATAAGTCCAAGGCATAGAAGTCACCACTCCGATAAACTCTCTGCATGACCAGTTTGCGGCAGCTCGAGTACCTGGTGACCGTCGTCGACACCGGTTCCTTCACGCGAGCGGCGGAGTTGCTGCACGTGACGCAGCCCGCCCTGTCGCATCAGGTGCGGGCGCTGGAAAAGGGCGTCGGCGGCCCGCTGCTCGAACGTCTGCCGCGCAGTGTCCGGCTCACCCCGATGGGACGCGCCATGTTGCCCCACGCCCGTGCCACCCTCGCCGACGCCGAACGCGCGCGGTGCGCGGCCCGCCAGGCGTCCGGGCTGGAGGCTGGCGAACTGCAGATCGCCACGGTGTACTCGGTCGGTCTCGGGGTGCTGCCGCCGGCGTTGCGGGTGTGGCGCAGGGAGCGGCCGGACATCGACGTCACGCTGGTGGAGTTCCGGCACGCGGACGAACTGCGCGACGCGATGGCGGCGGGGGAGGCCGACGTCGCGGTCGGCCCGGTCCCGCCGGGCTGGGACGGCCCGGTGCGCGAACTCGGCACCGAGGAGTTCGTCGTCGTCCTGCCCATCGACGGTCCGCGCGAGGACGACGGCACCGGCGTCGTCGACCTCGCGACCCTCGCCGACTGCGCTTGGGTCCATTACGCGCCGGGCAACGGCCTCGCGGACCTTGTCGACCAGGCCTGCGCCGCGGCGGGATTCCAGCCGAGGGCGGCGGTCCGGACCGAGCAGACCGCGGCCGCGCCGGTCCTCGCGGCCGCCGGTCTCGGCCCGGCGCTGGTCCCCGCCAACGTGCTGCCCGAAGGCTTCCCCGGCCGCGTCCTCCGGCCCGAGCCGTCGATCCGCCGCACGCTCGCCGCCTACTGCCGGAGCACGCCCGATCCGCTGACCTCGGCCTTCATCGACGTCGTGGCGGGGGAGTGCACCCTCGGGTCAGCGCACGGAAGCCGCTGACAGGTCCACACTCCCGAACGGCGTCGCCTTCACGTCGCCGACCCGCTCGGCCCAGACGGCGTGCCCGTGCCCGGACCACAGCGGAGCGACCGGCAGATCGCGCAGCAACTGGTTCTCCACCAGCCGGTAGACCTCACCGCTGTCGCCCGCTTCGGTCTCCTCGGCCGATTTCAGCAGGTCGGCGAATCCGTCGCTCTGATAGCCGGTGGCCTTCACGATCTCGCTCAAGACCTCTTGCGGACTCGGTGTCATGAGGTTCAGGTCGAGCGCGAACGGTCCCTTGCCGGGATCCGAGGCGATCGGCACGCCGAGCGCGGCGCCCACCTGTTCGGCCAGCGGGCGCAGCCAGTTCGCCCCCGTCTGTCCGAAGTGGACAGCCGGACCGGTGGGGAACTCCGCCTGGGTCAGCAGGGATTTACCGGCCCCGGCGTCGAAGGTGCAGGGGCGGCAGGTGCTGCTGCGCTCGCCGGGGGCGACAGCGGGCGGCAAGAGCGACTTCGCCGGGTCCACCTGCTTGCCGAGGACGCCCGCCTCCAACGTGGCGCGGTCGATTCCAAGCGCGAAGCCGTGCCGGACCGTGGCGTCGGAGAAATGTTGCGCCGTCAAAGGAAAACCGAGGTAGGAGACACTGGGCAGCGCCCACATCACGTGCCGCTGCGCGAAATCGGCGTGCATGGCCTCGTGCCGGTCACCGGGAACCACGGTGGCGAGATCGAGTTTCCCGGCCTTGACCTCGTCGTACTGTGCCGCCGCGTCCCCGGTCTTCAGTTCGACCACGCGAGCCTTGCCCGGCGCGTCCGCGACCCGGACCAGTTTGCCGCCCGACGGCTGCCAGTCCCCGTCCAGGCGGAACGGTCCGTTGCCGACCGGGTGCAGTGCGAACCCCGCCCAATCCCGCGAAGCCAGCGCCGAAGCGGGCAGCGGGACCAGTGCGGGCGAGGAGAGCAGCGCCGGCACCTGTCCGGACGGCCGGTCGAGGACGAGCCGGATGGTCAGCGGGTCCGGCGCGGTGATCTCCTTGGCCCGCAAGAGATCTTTCACCACCCGCGACGCCTGCCAGTTCTCCTTGCCGACGGCCGCCCAGGTGTCCACATAGGACTGAGCGGTGACCGGGGTGCCGTCGTGGAACTTCCCGCCGTCCTTGAGCTTGACCGTCCACGTGGTCCGGTCGGTGCTGGTGACCGATTCCGCCGCCCGCGGCGTCATTTTTCCCGTCGCGGGGTCGTAATCGCCCAGCGGCGTCCACAGCGCGCCCGTGACGAGCCGTCCGGATTGGTCGCGGACGTCGGCGGGCAGCAAGGTCGCCGGGGTGGCCAGCCCGACGCGAAGAACGTCCGGTGCGGGCGGTTCGCCGGATTCCGTGCAGCCCGCCGCGACCAGGGCGGCGGCGAGGAGCGGGGCCAGAAGACGCAAGCGCATGGTCATGTCATAGCAGTCCCGCACCGACCAACGGCGGTTGTGCGGGCAAAGTGGTGGTCATAGGGTGCGGAGACCAGCCTGGGAGGAATCTGTGCGCGGAAACTGGTTGCTTCGTTCATGCCTGGCGATCGCCACGGTCACCACGACCCTGATCGCCACCGGCCTGCCCGCCGCCGCCTGCGGCGAGGAGGACAAGCCGTCGAGTGAGAAGGTCCGGGTCTCGGGCGAGCCCGGCGCGGTGAAGAACGTCAAGGCCGTCGGCAACCTGCCCGACGCGCAAGGCGCCATCGCCATGGGCTTCCTGCAGTACGGACACCGCGACGTCATGGCGGTCTCCGGCGAGTTCGGCCTGAAGGTCTACGACCTCACGAAGAACCCCACGGCGCCGAAGCTGATCGGCGAGGTCAGCCTGCCCGGTCTGTGGGAGACCGAGGACACCGAGGTCGACGCCGAACGCAAGCTCGTCTTCCTCGCGCGCGACCCGCGCGCTTACGGCGGCACTACCCAGACCGGTGAATCCGGGATCTACATCATCGATCTGAAGAACCCGGACAAACCGGCCATCCTGAGCTACACCAAGGTGCCTGCCGGGCATACGACCAGCTGTGTCGACAACTGCCGGTACCTCTGGACCGGCGGCCCGGCGAAGGCCGCGAACCAGCCCGCCGACTGGGGTGGCCGCCCGATCTGGGTGACCGACATCCGCGATCCGCGCAACCCCAAGACCTTCCCGAACCCGATCGAACTCGCGCGCAACGACGGCAAGACCGACTACGTGCACGACGTCCAGGTCGACGACGAGGGAGTGGCGTGGGTTTCCGGTCGCGGCGGTGTCCGCGGTTACTGGACCAACGGCTATCACCGCGATCCCGTGCAGGGGAAGGTCCGCCGCGCGACCGCGTTCGACCCGGTCCCCTATGCCGGTGGCGGGATCGAGGAGACGGCGGCGCCGTCGAAGTTCATGCACAACAGCTTCCACCCGGCCGGGCACCGCTCGGCCGACGGTGCCGACTCGAGCCGCTGGCACGGCCGCGACCTTATCTACGCCACCGAGGAGAGCTTCCTCGACGGCTGTGCCGGTGACGGCGTGCTGACGATCTCGTCGCTGCAGAACTCCTACAACGGCGAGGGCTGGCGTTCGACGCCGGAGAAGCCGTTCCGTCTCAAGTCCGTCGGCACCTGGAGCGTCGCCGGGCAGGAAGGCAGCGACCCGACGACGGGTGACTGCTCCGCGCACTACTTCGACGTTCGCGGCAAGGTCCTCGTGCAGTCGTTCTACACGCAGGGCACGCGGTTCCTCGACGTCAGCGACCCGACCGACCCGAAGCAGATCGCCTACTTCCGCCCGGCGGACGCCAGCGCGTGGGCGCCCTACTGGCACAAGGGTTACGTCTATGTCGCCGACAACACTCGCGGAATCGACATCCTGAAGCTCACCGCCTGAGCCAAGATGTCCCCATGCGCACCATGGGGAAAATACTGGGGAGCACGGCCGCGGTCGTCCTGATCGCGGCCTGTACTCCGCCTCCGCCCGAAGCACCGCCCGAAGCACCGCCCGTGTCCACCGATCCGGCGCCGGTCGCCGAGACCTTCCCGGAAGTCGGCGAGATCGCCGAGGCCTCTTGGGTCGAGGAGAAGATGGGCGCCCCCGAGGGCCGGTTCGCGGCGCCCGGGCCCAGCGACTTCCGGCTCACCGCACTGGTGAAGCTCGGTCCCGAAGCCGTCCCGAAGGTACTGAGCAGCTACAAATGCTCGCAGGTGGGGCAGTTGCCGAAGACGCCGGAACGACTGAAACCGCTCATCCCCGCCAAGGTTTCCTGGCTCTCCTGCGACCTGCCCAGGACCACCAGATCCAGGACCGTCTACGTGGTACCCGGTTCCGCGGAGGCCGTCTTGATCGCTCAGACCATGTGACAAAGCCGTGCGGAACCGGTGATCCACGGTCACCGGGGCCGCATGATCCGTTTCTAGCTTGACGTCATGACCACCTTGCTCGAACGGCCCCCGGTCGTCGTGGCCGTTCCGGAGAAGACCCCGCGGCGGAGTATCACGGCCCTGTTCGTGATCGCCGTCCTCGTCGCGGGGTACACCGGGCTCCGGATGCCGGGGGAGTGGGCGGCGACGCTGCAGTCGGTGTCGCTGATCGACGGATTCCACCGGCGCTTCCTCGTCGGCACGCTGCTGTACCCGTTCGGCCATGACTACGCGGTCTTAGCGGTCGCGAGTTTCGCGATCCTCGGCGCAGTGCTCACGGTCGTGACGATCGCGTTCTTCCGCTGCCACACCGAGAGCCGGCGGCTGGTGATCGTCGGCTGGCTCCTGATCCCGGCGGGCGGGTACCTCTTCCACGAGGTCGGCTACTTCGACCAGGCGCTGTATCTCCTGTTGTTCGGGGCGTTGTGGGCGCTGCACCGGAACCGGGCGGCGCTCGCGAGCGCGGTGATGGCGCTTTCGCTGACCACACACGAAATCGCGCTGCTCACCGTCTTGCCGGTGTTCGGCTTCGCGGTGTTCCGGAAGTACTCGTTCGGCCGCGCGTGCGCGGTACTCACCCCACCCGCGTCGCTCGGCTTGCTGATCCTCGCGCTGCCACCCGCCGCGCCCGGCGCGGTCGAAAGGCTCCGGCAGTCACTGTCCACAGCGGACTTCGCGTACCGCGCTGACGCACT
This sequence comes from Amycolatopsis sp. NPDC033938, assembly GCF_055575975.1. NCBI lineage: Bacteria > Bacillati > Actinomycetota > Actinomycetes > Pseudonocardiales > Pseudonocardiaceae > Amycolatopsis > Amycolatopsis sp. NPDC033938. Next base: position 13,312 of record NZ_JBVIRO010000025.1, on the reverse strand, counting down.
CGAGTTGTTCGAGCGCACGCAGGCCCAGAGCTGGCAGCTGTACTCGATCACGAACGTGTTCCTCTACCTGGTGCCGATCGCGGTCGTGGTGCTCGGTGGTTTCCTGCTCCTGCACCGGCCTTCGCTCGGGGCCGCCCTGCCCGCGGCCGCGATCGCCGCACCGGTGCTGCTCGCGTTCGGCGGCTGGGACGACGCACGCTGGGGCTTCCTGCTGGTGAGCAATTTCGCGATCGTGCTGTGGCTGTGGCTCGGCGATCGGGAACTGAAGCCGCCTCAGCTCGGTGCCCTGGCCGCGATCCTGTTGATCCTCACGCATGTCCCGATGCCGTATTTCGACGGCTACGCGCCCCGCGGCCTCACGCTGGTGACTCCCGTGGAAGCCGCACGGTGAAGACGGCGCCGTGATCGTTGCCGACGGTGATGTCGCCGCCGTGGACCCGCGCGTTCTCCCGCGCGATGGACAGCCCCAGCCCGCTGCCTTCGGTCGCCTGACGGGCGTGATCACCCCGGATGAACCGGTCGAACAGGATCGGGAGCAGATCCTCGGGAACTCCCGGACCGGAGTCGGCGACCCGGATCGTCACGCTGTCGATGCTGCCGTCCAGCGCCACCGTGATCGGGGTACGGCCGTGCCGGGCGGCGTTCGCCAGCAGGTTGCACACGATGGTGTGGACGCGGCGCGGATCGGCGATGACGGTGGTGTCACCGGTGCTCGTGACCTCGACGGCCGTCTCGGGCACGCTGGTCTCGATCGCGTCCTCGACCAGCGCGGGAAGATCGACCGGCTCGGGACGGAAGTCCGCGGAACCGGCGTCGAACCGGGAAATCTCCATCAGGTCTTCGACGAGCTTCGCCAGCCGCCGGGCCTGCGCGCCGAGCAGCGCGGTCGCGCGGGTCCGGGTCTCGGGGGTGGCGCTGTCGAGGCTGTCGACCGTGGCGACCATCGAGGCGAGCGGCGTCCGCAGATCGTGGGCGACGTCGGCGACGAACCGTTGCTGCTGGCGGTCCTTGGCGCGTAGTTCCCCGATGGCCTCGCTGACCCGGTGCGCCATGGTGTTGAACGACCTGGCGAGGTCGGCGAGTTCGTCGCGGCCCTTCACCGGGACACGCACGTCGAAAGCGCCGCCGCCCAGGTCCCGGGCGGCGGACGCGACCCGCAGGACCGGCCGCCGGATCCGGCCGGCCGCGAAGACGGCGGCCGCCACGCCGAGTGCGGTGACGCCGAGCGCGATGTACACCAGCTTCCACCGCTGGGCCGCCAGGTCCTGCTCGAACAGGGTGAGGTCGAAGAACTGCACGACCCAATACGCGACGAAGTTCGCGCTCACCACGAGGAGCTTGCGGCCACTCGCCGGATCGACGGTGATCGCCGACAGTAGCTTTCCCGGACCTGAGGTCCGCAGAAGGACCACGTCCTTCACGCTTTCCAGCGCGGCACGCCGGTCAGGTGGGTTCGCGTTCCTGGCGCCGGTCGTCCAGTCGAAGCTTTTCGACGAGGACTTGACGACTTCGGGAGGTCCTTCGGGCGCTTTGAAGTCGTCGTTGGTCAACTGGGGATAGCTCGTGACCAGCATCCAGTCCGCCGCTGCCGTGTCCATCCCCTGCGAGAAGAGCTCCAAGGCGGCGGGGTTGCCCGCCATGAACTGTTCGAGGTGGGGCCAGGCCTGCCCGAACATCGCCCCGAACGAGGTCTTGGCCGCGGCGGTGAACCGGTCGAGCGCGTCGTCCCCCTGGATCTTGGCCGCGGAGAAGGCCATGACGGCCGTCGCCGTGGTGGTCACCACCACGACCGCCGCGGTCACCCGGGCGCGGAGTCCGAACCTCATTCGACCACCAGCCGATAACCGAGTCCGCGTACCGTCTTCAGCACCACGGGATTCGCCGGATCGTCCTCGATCTTCGCGCGCAGCCGCGCGACAGCCGCGTCGACGATCCGCGAGTCACCGACGTAGCCGTAGTCCCACACCCGTTTCAGCAGCGACTGCCTGCTCAGCACCTGGTTCGGATGCTCGGCGAACTCCACGAGCAGCCGGATCTCGGTCGCGGTGAGCGCCAGTTCGACGCCGTCGCGGGTCACGCTCATCGCGGCGGCGTCGATCTCCAGGCGTCCCGCCCGCAGCCGCCCCTCCGCGAACCCGGAAGCGGTGACGGCACGACGGCCGATCGCCTTGATCCGCGCGTCGATCACCCTGGGTTCGGCGGGTTTGACCACGTAGTCGTCGGCGCCGCATTCCAGCCCGGCGACGATGTCGATCGGGTCGCCGCGCGCGGTCAGCAGCACCAGCGGCAGCCTGCTTCGCGCACGGATCCGGCGGCAGACCTCGAAGCCGTCCATCCCGGGCAGCATGACGTCGAGCAGCACGAAGTCCAGGTCGAGCCGGTCGGTGAACAGCGCCTCCAGCGCCCGCTCCCCGGTCGGTGCGACGACGACGTCGTGCCCGAGCGTCTTCAGCGCCAGCGTGAGCGCTTCTGCCAGGGCTTCGTCGTCTTCGACGAGCAGGATGCGCGGCATGGAGGTCCCCTCAAGATCGAGTTCGTCACCGATCGTAAGGGCGTCCGTGGACACTTCCGGGTGGTTCGTGCGGAACCGTGGCAGTCCCGTGCGGTCTCGTCACAAAGGTCAGTTCTTGAGCTTCGGGTTCCAGGCGGTCAGCGTGAGCTTGCCGGTGGTGCCGAGGTCGGTGTCGACGGCGATCCGCTGCTCCGGGTCGCCCTTCGCGGCCGCGACGGTCACGTACGCGCCCGCTTCCGGTGAACCCACCGTGACGGTGTTCGACCACGAGACGACCGACAGCAGCGTGCCGCCGGGCTGAATCGTCTGCGGTGCCACGCCCGGGTCGATCGCCATATACGACGAGCCGTGCTCGACCTGGACGTTCATCGGCTGCTTTTCCTTGTCCAGCAAGCGGACTTCGGGATAGCCGGTGAGCGTGCGCGGTGCGGTGCCGCAGTTGGTGAGGGTGAGCACGAACGCGCGGTGGCCCAGCGCCGCGTCGACCGGTCCGGACTTCACCGTGACACCGGTGTCGAGACAGCCCGCCGGTTCCACCGTGCCGGGCTCCGGCGTGTACACCGTCGGCGGGACAGGCGGTGGTGGTGGCGACGTGCAGCCCGCCACCATGAGCAGCATTCCGCCCAGCAACCCCAGTTTCCCCAGCACCGCCGAACCCTATCGAAGTCCAGTGTCGTGAGTGGGGGTTGGGGGGTTTAACCGCAGAGGCACACACCACCACCAGTTGCCAACCGACACCAG
>NZ_JBVIRO010000025.1:0-10049 GCF_055575975.1 Amycolatopsis sp. NPDC033938 | reverse complement strand
ACCACCCCCTGTTCCCCCAGCCCCCCCCACCCCTTTCGATGCCCTTTGGCTTGTGGGGCTATGGGGTTTACACCCCTAACCGCCACTCACGACCACCTGTACCGAACGATCACCTGAAGCCTCACTCACGACCCCCCTTCACGGGCCGCTAAGCCAGCAATTCCTCCAGTTCCCGGATGGCCGTGGCGAGTTCCGCCGCGAACAGCTCCATCTCGTGCGCGACGTGCTTCGGCGTGCACAGGTAGATGTTCAGCCTGTCCGGCAGCAGCACGTACGCGACGCCGATGCATTGCGGGCTGGTCGATCCGAAGCCGAAGTACTGGATGTTCACCGACGGCGCCGAGCTGGTGCTCAGGTAGTCGTTGCGCATCTTCAGCCAGCCCGGCGACGAGTACAGCGCCGGGGACTCGTCGACGCCGCGACGCTTCTGGATCAGCTGCAGCTCCCACAGGTGCTGCTCCGGCGCGTCGCCCGCCTGGCACTCCTTCGCCCGCGTGACGTGCTTCGCCGCCGCCGCGCGGAAAGCCGCCTGACGCGTCTGCCGGTCCGCTGCCGGGTCGTCCATCACCTGGACGAACCACTGCACCTCGGGCGTCACCACCCGCATCGCTTCGGTGCGCCCGTTCTGGTACTGCCGCGTCGCGATCGACTCGTACGTCGCGCCGGTGATCCCCTTCGCGCGCTTGTGCGCGAGCTGGTACGCCATCTGCGCGAAGCCGTCGGGGGACATCCCCAGCTCCTTCGCCCGCTTCGCGCCGAAGTCGGTGAAGGACACCGTCTTCGTCGCTGTCGCGTCGGCGTACGCGGCGAAGGACGCGGCCGCGGCGCGGGCGTCTTCGCGGAGCGCGTCACCCAGGACGAACTCGATGACCTCGGACGCCGGGACTCCGTCGGCGGGCGGGCGGTCCAGCCGCGAACCGCTCAGCAGCTCGTCGGTGAACCCGAGGATCGTGGTCCCGTCCAGTTCGCAGTGCTCGACGTTGATCCCCGCCGTCCCGTCCTCGAACACGATCAGCGAGACGGCCTTGTCGAACCAGCGGTTGCCGCTGTCGCCGTGCAGCAGCTTGTCGCACGCCTCCTGCGTGTCGGACGGCGTGAAGTCCTCCAGGCACAGGCAGAACAACGCCGTCTCGATGTCGTCGAGCGCGGACGCGTTCCCGGCGGCGAGCAACGCCTCGCGCGTCGCCGCCCACTCGGCCCTCGCCTTGGTGGTGAAATGCCCGACGGCGCTCTCCGGATCCTCGACGAAGGTCCCCGACTTGACGATCGTCTGCAGCCCCGCGACCAGCTGTTCGGGGGAGTACGGTCGCCCGTCCGGTGCGATGACGTCCATCCGGAACGGGGTGTCGCGGTGGAAGACCACGATGTGCCTGGCCCTCGACGGCCCCGGCCAGTCCTCGCGGTACGGCGTCCGCGCGGTGTCCTGGACGGCGCCGGGGATCCGCGTCGCCGAGAACAGGTACTTGTGCTGCACCATCGACTGCGGCTGCCCGCGGACCACGATCGGCGGCACCAGTTCCTCGTCCAGCTTCAGCTTGTAGTCCACCGCCGACGCCGCCAGTTCCGCCGCCCGCTCCAGCTGTCCCAGCGGGGATTCGGAGAAGAGGAAGAAGAAGTTGGCGTTGAGCGCGATCCGGTCGCGGCGGCCGAGGTAGCGGTACGGCCAGAAGGTGTCGAGCCAGCTACGCACACCTGCGCTGCTGTCGTAGGCCTCGAGCGCGCTCTGGAGTTCGTGCGCCGGGCTTCCTTCCGCGAGAAACTCGGCGACGGCGCCTTCGGTCTCCGCCAGCTCACCCGGGGTGAGCAGCGGCGAGCACCATTCGAGGAACCGGCGGCAGGTGTCCTCCAGGTTGGGGACGGGGACCCTCGGCAGGAGGTCCTCGTTGCCGAACGTGCGGGTGGACAGTTCCGGACTGCTCACGATCATCCTTGATCTAGAAGGGGCAGGGCGTTCAGCACGGCGGCGAGCCCGTCCGCCGAACCGTTCGGGCGGGAGACGTACAGCCGCGCGTACAGCCGGCCGTCGGCTTCCAGCCCACGCGGGTCGACGCCCGCGACGGACAGGTTGTCCAGGATCTGGGTCCGTTCCTCTTCCGAAGCGAATTTCCGCTGCCGGAAGACACCGTCGACCGCGGCCGTTTCGTACCCCAGTTCGGCGAGGCTCGCGGCGACCGGTTCGTAGGAGAACATCCTCAGCACGAAATGCGCCATCCACGGCCGGCTTTCCCGCGCGATCCGCACGAGGGTCTTCTCCGTGACGTAACCGACGCAGCCTGTCGAGATGACGATGTCGACTTCGGCCAGCAGCGCGCGCTGTTCCTCCGTCGGGTCCCCACTCTCCAGGTCCGCGTGGATCGCTTCGTCGATGAAGCCCGCCGAGAGCGCGTAGTCCAGTGCCGGCGCGGAGGTGTCGAGGCCGATGAAGCGGACCCCGTCGCCACCGTCGAGCCTCTCGGCCATTCGCCGGTCGTGCGCGATCAGGTCGTCCCTGCTCAGCGACTCGCCGTTCGCGTAGTGGTCGTACAGCCGCTCCATCGAGGTGTCACAGCGGTGCAGCGCCGCGTTGACGCCGTAGGAACACCCGAGGTCGAGCACGGTCGGCTTCTTGACGTCCTGATCCGCGCGGTACTCGTCGATCAGCTGCGCGAAGTAGGCCTTGGCCTGCTGGGGGATGGCGTAGTCCAGCCTGCGCAAGGTGCCGAAGAAGGCACGCGGATCGGGCTCGGTGTAGATGTGGTCGAAGGAGATCTTGCCGGTCGAATCCCAAGGCACGGGCCAAACTCCTGACTTAGTCGAGCAGCTCGTCGCCCCGGACGGCGGCCGAGGCGACGTGTTCGGGCAGGACCCTGCCGAACAACTGTCGCGTCCGTTCCGGACTGCCGATGACCCCGGGGCGCTCGCTGTACGCGAAGATCGCGGAATGGCGGGCGATTGCCCCTTGAACACTACTCACGCGGTGAAGGGCGAAGCGTCCGCGAAACAGCTGAAGATCACCGGGACGCAGAGTGAGTCGCCGGATCAGGTGATCGCCTTCGCCGGTCAGGACGGCACGGACGTCGTCGAAGTTCTCCGTCTTCTCCGAGCGGATGTTCGGACAGTATTCGAAGACACCGCCGTCGGCGGCCTCCTGCGTGAGCATGCTGACGGTGAACTCGTTGGTGTCGAAATGCCACGGATGCGAGCGGCCCGGTTCGATCACGTTGAGCACCAAGCCGGACAGCGGATCGGCGAGTTCGTGGAGCGCCGGGAGTTCGAAACAGTCGGCGACGAACCGCTGGAACTCGCGGCTCGCGTACAGCTGCTGGATGATCGCGGTCGGCGGGATCCGGTCGCGGGCCACGAAGGCGTTGCCGCGTTCCATGATCATGCGGCCGGGATGGCCTTCGGGAAGCGGAGTGTCGACGGCGATGTTGTAGGCATTGACGCGTTCGACCTTCGCGTACGCCTCCGGAGCGATCTCCGCGCCTTCGCGGCGAAGGACGTCGTGCAACTCCGGGCGGACGAAGTCGGCCAAGACACTGCATCCCGTTTCCCGCAGTTCGGCGCGGGTCCGGGAAACGATTTCGCGCCAGGCCGGGCTTCCGGGCTCGGACAACGGATAGCGGGCGGTATCGGCCACTTGGACTGCGCTCGCGGTCATCGACGTCCTCTCGCCTGCCCGGAAGTGATTCTCGGGTTTAGCACAGAAAACGCCGGGTGCCCCCGCGCCTTGTGAGCGGTGACACACGGAACGTGAAGGACTCCTTCCCTCGGCTCAGCCGAGGGAAGGAGTCCTTCACGCGCGATTCGTCAGGAGGTGACAAGCGGCAGCAGCGGCCGCCGGACCGCGGTCGCGACGCCGTCCGACGCCTCGGCCGCGGCGATCCGCTCGGGCGTCGGCGTGCCGTACTCGGTGGTCCGCTGCCGCAGCGGACGGCCGAGCGGCTCGACCATCGCGCGCATGTCGCTGATCGTCTTGTACGACCCGTTGGCCGCACCCGCCATCCGGCTGATCGTCTCCTCCATCAGCGTCCCGCCGATGTCGTTGACCCCACCCTGGAGCACGGCGCGGCTGCCTTCCTCACCGAGTTTCACCCACGAACTCTGGATGTTGTCGATCATCCCGTGCAGCAGCAGCCGGGCCAGCGCGTGCACCGCGCGGTTCTCCCGCAGCGTCGTCCCGGCCCTGGCGAGCCCGGCGAGGTAGATCGGCGAACTCTGGTGGATGAACGGCAACAGCACGAACTCGCTGAACCCGCGCCGCCCGTTGCGTTCCAGGCCTTCCCGCTGCAGCTTCGCCAGCAACTTCAGATGCCCCACCCAGTGCGCCGGGGTGTCGACGTGGCCGTACATCATCGTCGACGTCGTCGTGATGCCGAGTTTGTGCGCGGTGGTGACGACGTTGATCCATTCAGACGTCGGCAGCTTGCCCTTCGTCAGCACCCAGCGGACGTCGTCGTCGAGGATCTCCGCCGCCGTACCCGGCAGCGAGTCGACACCGGCCTCCTTCGCGCGGGCCAGCCAGTCCTCGATCGACAGGTTCGTCCGCGAAGCGCCGTTGACGACCTCCATCGGCGAGTACGAGTGCAGGTGGATGTCCGGCTGGCGGCGCTTCACCTCGGCCGCGAGATCGAAGTACGCGGTCCCCGGCAGATCCGGGTGGATGCCGCCCTGCATGCAGATCTCGGTCGCGCCCGCGGCCCACGCCTCGTCGACCCGGTCGCCGACCTGCTCCAGCGAAAGCGTGTACGCGTCGGCGTCGGTGCGCCGCTGGGCGAACGCGCAGAACCGGCAGCCGGTGTAACAGACGTTGGTGAAGTTGATGTTCCGCGTGACCACGAAGGTGACGTCGTCGCCGTTGACCTCACGCCGCAGGTCGTCGGCGATTCCGGTGAACGCGTCGAGTTCCGGGCCGTCGGCGTGCAACAGCGCCAAAGCCTCGTCGTCGGACAGCCCGGCGGGGTTCTTTTCCGCGCTGCGCAAGGCATCCCGGATGTCGAGGTCGAACCGCTGCGGCGCGGTCTTGATGTTGCCCTTGATCTCCGCCCAGTCGCCGTAGACCGAATCGAAGTCGCTGCGCCGGTCTTCCGTGCGGCCGATGGTGTCGACCTCGACGTGCAGATCGGTCCGCCCGGCCTCCTTCCAGCCGCCGTCCGGCTCCTGCCACGGGATGCCCACCGGGATCGCTTCCTCGATCGCCAGCCCGGTCTCGGCGTCGGTGAGCGGCGCGAGATGCGCGTTCATCCGCGGGTCCAGCCACGGCTCCCCGGTCTTGACGTACTCCGGGTAGATCGGCAGCCGCTCGCGCACGGTGAACCCGAGCGCTTCGGTGCGGCGCTTGAGCTCGTCGATCTGCGGCCACGCGCGCTCGGGGTTCACGTGGTCGGGGGTCAGCGGCGAGACGCCGCCCCAGTCGTCGATCCCCGCGTTCAGCATCAGTTCGTACTGCTGCCCGATGAGGTTCGGCGGCGCCTGGATGCGCATCTTCGGCCCGAGCACGAGCCGCGCGACGGCGATGGTCGCGGCGAGTTCCTCGAGGTCGGCGTCCGGGGTCGCGCGCATCTTGGTGTCCGGCTTCGCGCGGAAGTTCTGGACGATGACCTCTTGGATCCCGCCGTAGGTCTTGGCGACCTTGCGGATCGCGAACAGCGAGTCGGCTCGTTCCTCGAAGTTCTCGCCGATGCCGATCAGGATGCCCGTGGTGAACGGCACCGAACTGCGGCCGGCGTCCTCCAGCACCCGCAGGCGGACGTCGGGGTCCTTGTCGGGCGAGCCGTAGTGAGGGCCGCCCTTCTCGGTGTAGAGCCGCTTCGCGGTCGTCTCCAGCATCATGCCCATCGACGCCGAGACCGGCTTCAGCCGCTGGAAGTCCTGCCAGGTCAGCACGCCGGGGTTGAGGTGCGGCAGGACGCCGGTCTCCTCCAGCACCCGGATCGCCATCGCGCGGACGTAGGAGAGCGTGTCGTCGTACCCGTGCGCGTCGAGCCAGTCCTTCGCCGCCTTCCAGCGGTCTTCGGGACGGTCGCCGAGGGTGAACAGCGCCTCCTTGACGCCCATCGCGGCGCCCTTGCGCGCGATGTCGAGGACCTCGTCAGGGGAGAGGAACGGCGACTCGACCCGGCCGGGGACGGTCGCGAAAGTGCAGTAGCCGCACCGATCCCGGCACAGGCGGGTCAGCGGAATGAACACCGAGCGGCTGTAGGTGACCACGCCGGGACGGCCCGCCGCGACGAGGCCGGCGTCACGGACCCGGGAAGCGTGGTCGGACAGCGTCTTGAGGTCGTCGCCGCGCGCCTGGAGCAGGATCGCGGCCTCGGTGAGGTCGAGGGTCTTCCCGTCGCGCGCCCTGGCGAGCGCCCGGCGCATCGCCGAGGTGGTGGGGGCGGTCGCGTCAGCGTCGGATGCCATTCCCGCACGCTATGGCCGGACTCGCTCCAGCTGCCAGTGTGCATCCGGCCACCACCTCACTCACGTGGGTGTGCTCACTGTTCGCCCAGGTCAGCGGCGGATCTTGGTTGCCGATCGGCGGGCCGGAGTGTATTACCTAAAGGTGGCTTCGGTGATCGGCAAGAAGGTCGGCGGGCGGACGTACTACTACCTCGTCACCTCCGCGCGGGTCGACGGCGAGCCCCGCGTGGTGTCCCAGCGCTACCTCGGCACGGCCGAGGAGATCGGGCGCGCGATGGACGGCGAGGTCTCCGCACCCGGCGAAGCGCGGCACCGGACCTTCGGCGACGTCGCGGCGGTCTGGGCGACGCTGAACCGGCTCGGCTTCGTCGAGCGGGTCGACGAAGCCGTCGGCGCGCAACGCGCCGCGACCACCCTGGGGACACATCTCGCCCTCGCCGTCCTGCACCGGGCGACCGCGCCGGAGACGGAGCTCGCCGCCTGGTGGGAGGACGGTGTCGCGCGGGAATTCGTCAAGGCCGACCTGGCGAACCACTGGCGGGCACTGCACCGGCTCACCCCGGACCGGATCGCGCGGATCGAGGCCACGGTCGCCGACGCCGTCCTCGCCTGGCTGGGGACGGGCGGCGCCGCACTCGCCGTCGACGTGCCGCAGTTCGCCACCTTCACCACGGCCGACCCCTGCCGCTGCGAACTCGCCGGACTCGGGCTGGTGGTGACCAAGGACGGCGCGATCCCGCTGGCCTCGCACATGTACCCGCGCGAAGGGGCCCCACCGTTCGCCGCGCTGGCCGAAGACCTTCGCGGACGGCATACCGACGGCGACGTCACGCTGGTCTTCACCGCCGGGCAGGCCGCTCAGGTGGATCTCGGACGGCACTTCGTCGGCGCACTGCCCTTGTCGGACCATCCGGACCTGCTGGCGAAACCGTCGTCCGCGCGCAAACCCGTCGATCCGGAGCGCTTCGCCGGGTTGACCGCCCTCGACACCAGGGCGGTGGTCGCCGGCGTGCGGCGACGCGTGATCCTGACCCATTCGGAGACCCTGCACAACGCGCAGGCCCGCGCGTTCGGCGACGAACTCGGCACCGCGACCCGCGAACTCGCCGGCCTCGACGCGGCGCTGGCCGCCGGTATCTACCGGGGCGACCGGAGCCAGGTGAACGCCGAGATCGCCAGGATCACGCGCGGCCGCCGGGTCGAGCGCGTGCTCTCACCTTCGCTGACCGGAACCAGGCCGGGGGAGATCCGGCTGACCTGGAAGGTCGACGACGCCGCCGTCTCCCGGCTGCGCGAGGAGTTCTTCGGCAAACAGGTGCTGGTCACCGACCACGACTGGCCGGTCGCGGAGGTCGTCACCGCCTACCGGGCGCGGACCCACCTCGACTCGACGTTCCGCTGGCTGACCGGCACCGCCGTCACCGGGCCGTCACCGCGCTGGGACTGGACGCCGCACCGGATCGCCGTGCACACCCTGGTCACGGTGCTCGCGTCGACGGTCACGCACCTCATGCGCCGCGAGGCCGACCGCGCCGGGATGAACCTGTCGGTCCGCGAACTGATGGACAGCCTGGCCGGGATCGGGGAGACGGTGTTGCGCTACCCGTCGACCGGCGGCCGTCCCCGGACGCGGCGCCTGCTGACCGAGCGGAGCCCGGAACAGCAGGCGCTCTTCGACCTCTTCGGCCTCAGTTCTCTCGGTGGATCCGCAGCGCGGAGAAGCTCTGCACCACCGGCATCAGCTCGATGACGTTGATGTTCACGTGCTCGGGCTGCGAAGCCGCCCAGAAGACGGACTCGGCCACGTCGGCGGCCGTCAGCGGCGTCGTGCCCTTGTAGACGTCGTCGGCCTTGCTCTGGTCACCCTCGAACCGGACGACGGAGAACTCCGTGCCGCCGACCATGCCGGGTTCGACGTTGGTCACCCGGACACCGGTGCCGTGCAGGTCCGCGCGCAGGTTCAGGCTGAACTGGTGCACGAACGCCTTGGTCGCGCCGTAGGTGTTGCCACCGGGGTAGGGGTAGGTGCCCGCGATCGAACCGATGTTGATCACGTGCCCGCGGCCGCGCTCGACCATCCCGGGCAGCAGCGCGCGGGTGAGGTGCACCAGACCGGTGATGTTGGTGTCGATCATCTGGTCCCAGTCGTCGAGCTTCGCCCGGTGGGCGGGCTCGAGCCCCTTGGCGAGGCCGGCATTGTTGACCAGCAGGTCGACGTCGGCGAACTCCTTGGGCAGGGATTCCGGCAGCGCGGCCACCGCGTCGGCGTCACGGACGTCCAGTTCGTAGGGGAGGACGTTCTCGCCCAGCTCGTCGGCCAGCTTGGCCAGCCGGTCCTTACTGCGCGCGGCCGCGACGACCTTGGCACCGTCCGCGGCGAACCGGCGGACGATCTCGACGCCGAACCCCGCGCTGGCTCCGGTCACGAAGACGGTCTTGTGGGACATGGAGACGATCACCCAATCTCTTTCAAGAACCGTGCGAACACGGCGTTGAACTCGGCCTCGCGCTCCAGGTTAGGCATGTGGGCGGCCCCCTCGATCACCGCCAGGGTGGAGCCGGGGATGAGTTCGTGCATCAACTCGGCGTCCGAGACGGGCGTGTACTCGTCCTCGGTGCCGACGACGATCAGGCTCGGCACCGCGACCTTCGCGAGGGTCTCCCGGTAGTCGGGCCGCTCGGCACGTCCCCTCAGTGCCGCCGCGGCCCCTTCCTTGGGCGTCGTGCGCATCATGCCGAGGACGTGCGCCGCCACGTCCGGCATCGTGCGGACGTTCTCCGGCGAGACCATCTTCGTCAGCACCTCGTCCGCGTAGGGGTTCAGTCCTTCGGCGAGGACGCGATCCGCCATCGCGTTGCGGACGCGCTTGCCCTCTTCGGTCTCTGCCTGCGGGGAGGTGTCGGCGAGCAGGAGCCCGGCGACGCGCTCGGGGTAGGTGCGGTGGAACTCCATGACGATCTGCCCGCCCATGGAGAGGCCGCCGAGCACGAAGCGCCCGAGGCCGAGTCGATCCGCGAGACGGGCGATGTCCTTGGCGAAGACGTCGAGCCCGGTCTTGCCCGGGACCACCGTGGTCTCGCCGTAGCCGCGGAGGTCCGCGGTGATGACCCGATAGCCCTCGCGACTGAAGCGTTCCGCCTGCGGACGCCACATCGTGCGGTTGAAGGGGTGGCCGTGGACGAGGACGACGGGCAGCCCGGTGCCGAGGTCGTCGTAGGCGACGGAGATGCCGTCGAGTTCCGCAGTGCTCATGGGACCGAAGCTAATCGGAGCAATCTTTGAGATCAATACGGTGCAATGTACTCGGAGCAATGTTCTTGTCCGGGTGTTCACCGGGGCGGCTCCGGGTGGATCACCGGGGTTGGCCCTGTTTTGAGCCCTTGACCTGCGGAAATGTCGTTAAGGTACCCCCCTGTTTTCGGGGGTTTCCGGCCATGTAAAGTTCTCCAAGTCGCCAGGGAAACCGGGTGGCCGACCGGGACACGAACCAAGCTCTCGCTCAGTGCGATTGAGTGGGTGTCCCACCAAAAACTGCTAGGAATGACTGCTTCGGATAAGGCCGCGTTGTGTGGTGCGATCTGGGGTGTGTTGCTTGAGAACTCAACAGTGTGCTAGTGAACTAAGCCAGTAGAGCTTATGTATTTGAACCTCGTATTGAGGT
>NZ_JBVIRO010000024.1:37487-106957 GCF_055575975.1 Amycolatopsis sp. NPDC033938 | reverse complement strand
TTCCCGCACCTCGTCGGCGGCCGGCTGTCGCTCGCATCGGGCCGTTACGACCGGGGAAGCTTCCCGAGCTGGGCAAACGCACCAGAAACAAGCCAAGCCGCTGCCCTTGAGTTCCTGGCATTGTGGCTCAGCGCCGCGAGCCAGGCCGCAGGCCACGCGTAGGTACCTAAGAGAGGGTTCGCTCTAGCGCTCTTTATCACTCACGACCCGCAGGTCAGGCGTAAGGCCGTGAAGGCCTCCTTCACTACCTTGAGCGTCAATGCCAGGAACTCAAGGCCGGTGGGCCGTCGGGTGCCGGACATGCTCGCCCAGGTGGGGTGGCTGACTCCGATAAGTGCCGTCCGTGCGGGTGGGGAAGATTCCGGTCGTTGGGCGTCCGGAATCTTCCCCGCTCGGCTTCCGGCCCACCGATCATGATCGGCAGGAGCTTGATCAACGGAGGACCCCGTATCTGTCACGTCCTCGCCCGCCGCCTCGTCCACCTTCTGATCGGACCCGCACGAGGAGGACACCATGCCGCGCATTCCCGTTGTCAAGACCGCCGACGCCGGCTTCCTGCTGAAGCTGATCTACAAGTTCGCCGGGAAACGGTTCGGCGCCGTGCCCGAGCCGATGGCCGTCTACGCGCACCACCCGGCGCTGCTCCGGGCCAACGGCATGCACGAAATGCTGGCGGAGAAGGCCAGCAAAACGCTGCCCGCGAACGTGCGCGAGCTGGCTGTGTACCGCGTCGCGACGCGGCTCGGCTGCTCGTGGTGCATCGACTTCGGAACCATGCTGCAGCTGCACGAGGGACTCGACATCGAACGGCTGAAGAACATCGACGACTACGCGAAGTCGCCCGCCTTCACCACTCAGGAACGGCTCGCGCTCGCCTACGCCGACGCGATGACCGCGAGCCCGGTGACCGTCACCGACGAGCAGGTCGCCGAACTGGAACGCGAGTTCGGCCGCAAGGGTGTCATCGAGCTGACGTACCAGATCGGGCTCGAGAACATGCGTGCCCGGATGAACAGCGCGCTCGACATCACCGCCCAGGGCTTCACTTCGGGCGACGCCTGCCGGATCCCGCTTCCCTGACCACGCGGTCAGGCGCCGGCGCGGGCCCGTGCGGTGGTGAGCTTGTCCGGGTTCGCCATGTCGTAGATCGTCACGATCTTCCCGTCGCGGATGACGAACGCCTCGACGTGCTCGTCGAGCGCCCGGTACTCCCCGGAGGCCTCCTGCGGCGGGATGTAGAGCCCGAGGTCGCCGTTGACCAGCGCGAACCTGGCCTTCTCGATCCCGGCCGGGTCGTACATCCGCATGAGGCCCTGGAACAGCCGGGTGACCTTGTCGAATCCGGCGACCGTGCGCGCCGCCGTGCGCGCCTTGCCGCCACCGTCGCCGACGAGGACGACGTCCGGATGCAGCACCTCGGCCACCGCCTGGATGTCGCCGGTGAGCATCGCGGTCATGAACTTCTCGATGATCCGCTGCTGCTCGGCGAGCGCGGTCCGTGGCGGCGGTTCGGCGTCGGCGAGGGCGCGGCGGCCGCGGGAACCGTGCTGGCGGGCGGCTTCGGTGGTGCAGCCCAGGATCTCGGCGATCTCGCCGAACGGCACCGAAAACGCGTCGTGCAGGACGAACGCGACGCGCTGTTCGGGCGTCAGCCGGTCGAGGACCACCATCGCGGCCATCCGCATCCCGTCGTCGCGGACCGCGACGGCGAGCGGGTCCTCCGACGGCGGCGTGCCCAGCGGGCCGAGTACCGGCTCGGGCAGCCATTCACCGACGTACCGCTCGCGGCGCACCACCGCCGACCGCAGCCGGTCAAGGCAGATCCGGCTGACGACGGTGGTCAGCCAGCCCTGGTGATCCTCGATCGCCGCGCGGCGCTCGGAGTCCAGGCCGCTCAGCCGCAGCCAGGACTCCTGGACCGCGTCCTCCGCGTCGGACAGCGTGCCGGTGAGCCGGTAGGCGACGGACACCAGGTGAGGGCGCAGCTCGGCGAACTTTCCGGCGAGTTCATCCAGGGCGGTACTCATTCCCCGAGTGTGCCGCACAGCCTTCCGCGACGAAGAACTAGAGTGGTGAGCGTGGCAGGACGGATTCGGGACAGCGACATCGCGGAGGTGCGCGAGCGCAACCGGATCGACGAGGTCATCGGTGATTACGTCGCCCTTCGCAGCGCCGGTGGCGGCAGTCTGAAGGGGCTTTGCCCGTTCCACAACGAGAAGACCCCGTCGTTCAACGTGCGCCCCTCCCACGGCACCTTCCACTGCTTCGGCTGTGGCGAAGGTGGTGACGTGATCAAGTTCGTCCAGAAGATGGATTTGATCTCGTTCGTCGAGGCCGTCGAGCGGCTCGCGGACCGCGCGGGCTTCCGGCTGACCTACGAAGGTGGCGGCGGAAGCGTCCAGCGTGATCGCGGCACCCGCTCCCGGCTGATCGAGGCACACCGCGCGGCCCAGGAGTTCTACGCCGAGCAGCTGCTCACCCCGGACGCGCGCGCGGCGCGGGACTTCCTGTCCGAGCGGGGCTTCGACGCCGCCGCCGCGCAGACGTTCGGCTGTGGTTACGCGCCCGCCGGCTGGGACAAGCTCACCAAACACCTGCTCAACCGCGGGTTCGAGGTCAAGGAACTGCTCACGGCCGGACTGGCCAAGGAAGGGCAGCGCGGCCCGATGGACCGGTTCAACCGGCGGCTGCTCTGGCCCATCCGCGACGTCGGCAACGAGGTCGTCGGGTTCGGCGCGCGGCGCCTGTACGACGACGACCGGGTTTCGGCGAAGTACCTGAACACCTCGGAATCGCCGATCTACAAGAAGTCGCAGGTGATGTTCGGCCTCGATCTGGCCAAACGCGAGATCGCGAAGCGGCACCAGGTCGTCGTGGTCGAGGGCTACACCGACGTGATGGCGATGCACGCCGCCGGAGTACCGACGGCCGTCGCGTCGTCGGGGACGGCGTTCGGCGAAGACCACATGAAGGTCCTTCGACGGCTGATGATGGATGACGACGCCTTCCGCGGCGAAGTGATCTTCACCTTCGACGGTGACGAAGCGGGCCAGAAGGCGGCGCTGAAGGCCTTCGAGGGTGACCAGACCTTCGCGGGGCAGACCTACATCGCCGTCGCTCCCGACGGCATGGATCCCTGCGAACTGCGGCTCGCCAAGGGCGACAGCGCCGTGCGCGATCTGGTCGCGCGGCGGATCCCGCTGTTCGAATTCGCGATCAAGAGCATGCTCAAGGGCTTCGACCTCGACTCGGTCGACGGCCAGGTCGCGGCGTTGCAGAAGACCGTCCCGATGGTCGCGGGCATCAAGGACCGCGCCAGCCGCGACGGCTACGCGTCGAAGCTCGCCTGGTGGGTCGGCTGGCAGGACGCGGCGCAGGTGGTGAACCGGGTCCGCGGCAGCGCGGGCGCCACGGCGAAACGTTCGAACACCATCGAGGTCCGGCGGCCCGCGCAGGCGGCCACCGCCACCATGGAGGAGGACCTGCCGAGGCCCGCGCCCGGCGACCCGCGGTTCATCGCGCAGCGCGAGGCCCTCAAAGCGGCGCTGCAGCAGCCGATGCTCGCCGGCGCCGAGTACGACGCGCTCCCCGAGGACGCGTTCACTCATCCGGTGTACGTCGCCATCCACAAGGCACTGCTGGCCGCCGGGGGAGCGGGTTCCGGGCTGACCGGGCCTGCCCTGCTCGACGCCGCCGCCCCGCACTGTCCACAGGGGACGGTGCGGCGGGTGCTCAGCGAGCTTTCGGTGGAACCGTTGCGCGCCAAGGGCGAGGTCGACTCACGCTACATCTCCGCGCAGCTCGCGGCGGTGCAGGAAGCACTGGTCGGCCGCCAGATCAACGAGATCAAGTCGAAGCTCCAGCGGCTTTCCCCGGTCGAGGCACCGGATGACTACCGCGCGCTGTTCGGCGACCTCGTCGCGCTCGAGCAGTACCGGAAAGCGCTGAAGGAACAGGCCATCGGCGGATTGGACTGAGTGCTCATGGGCTGGCTGCGTCACCTGCTCGGTGACCGTGTCCCGGCGGATTTCGACGGCTCGCTGGACGACGGCGAACACGTCGTCGGGAGCGCGGCCGTCGAAGGCGGCGGCTACCTGCTCGTCACGCCACTGGGACTCTGGATTCCCGGACCCCGCCGGGTCGGCTGGCATCTCGTCGGCAAGGCCGCGTGGTCCGACGGCGTGCTCACGCTGACCGAGTCCCAGGAGACCGGCACCGCCGGGAAGGCCGTGCTGCTGGCGGACAAGGCGCCGGTGCGGTTCAACCTCCCCCGGCCGGGCAAGGTGCCGCTCCTGCTGCGGCAGCGGGTCGACGGCTCGGTCCGGGAACGGCACCGCAAGGATTTCGGGACCGGGGGAGCGTGGTTCGTCGAACGCAAGATCCCCGGCCAGGACGGCACGGTGCTGCAGGTGCGGCCCGATCCCGGCACCGACATCGACGTGGTCAAGGCGATCGCCGAGGAAGCGGCGGAGAAACTGGCCCGGAAACTGGTCAAGCCGCACGGCTAGCAGTACGCTCGTACTGTATCGCTGGGAGGCGCCATGTGGGATCCGGTCAAGTACCTCGACTACGCCGACCTGCGGGCGCGGCCGTTCCACGACCTCGTCGGGCGGATACCGGCCGCGAAGCCCCGCCGGGTCGCCGACCTCGGCTGCGGGCCCGGAAACCTGACCGCCGGTCTCGTCGAACGCTGGCCGGACGCGATCATCGAGGCGAGTGACAGTTCACCTGAGATGGTCGAAGCCGCGCGCTCGCGAGGGGTCGACGCCCGGGTGCTGGACGTCGACGACTGGGTGCCCGAGCCGGACACCGACGTCGTCATCTCGAACGCCGTCCTCCAGTGGGTGCCGCAGCATCGCGTCCTGCTCCGGCGCTGGGTCGACCTCCTGCCGTCCGGGGCGACGCTCGCGTTCCAGGTTCCCGGCAACTTCGACGCCCCCTCGCACGCCCTGGTCCGCGCGCTCGCGCGCACCGAGGAATGGGCACCGCGTCTCGCCGACGTCGTCCTGCGGGAGAACGAGGCCGTCGACAGCCCGCTCGGCTACGGGAACCTGCTCGCCGACGCCGGATGCGCCGTCGACGCCTGGGAGACGACCTATCTGCAGCGGCTTTCCGGGGAGAACGCCGTGCTCGAATGGATCACCGGCACCTCGCTCCGCCCGGTCAAGGAGGCGCTCCCGGGCGCCGACTGGGACCACTTCCGGGCACAGCTCGCCCGCGAACTGGACGAGGCCTACCCGCCGCGCCCCGACGGGACCACATGGTTCGAGTTCCGGCGCGTCTTCGTGGTGGCCGTCGTCCCCTGACCGGGGGCTGAAGGGGCCCTTCACCGCATGTGACGCAGTGAAAGGGCCCTTCGCCGCGTCACATGCGGCGAAGGGCCCCTTCAGCTCTTGTCTCAGGGCACGGGTCAGCGCTGGGGCCGCCCGAACCGCTCACCGACCTTGGCGCGGGCGATCCCGGCGGCGCCCTGCACCATGGGGTGGTCGGCGATCTTGCGGTAGGTCCGCACGATCTGCTCGTACCGTCCCCGGCCGGCCTTCGCGCCCAGTACATAGCCCGCGGCCGCACCCAGCAGGAACATCTTCATCCGAGTCAACGCCTCCGTTCGATCTTGCTTCGGCTGCCATTGTCCCTCAAAACGCGAGCTTGACGAGGTCGCGCGCGAAAGTGGGGGTGGGTGTGCGGCCGCCGGAGGGCATGGGCTAAAGTTCTCTCATCGGTCGGAGCGATCCGGCCGGTACGGAGCACGATCCCCTGTAGCTCAACTGGCAGAGCATTCGGCTGTTAACCGGAGGGTTCTTGGTTCGAGTCCAAGCGGGGGAGCACAAGCCCAGGCCACGCGGCCTGGGCTTCTTCGTTTTTCGGGCTCGTGTCGAACCAAGTGTTTCCCCGCATCACGTAGAGCGGGCCGCTGGCGGTGTTCGTCCGGTCAGGCACTGCTGCACGAGCGGACCGAAGGCGGTGGCCAGCTCATCGACGGACGCCGAGGCGATCGGTTCGACGCGGACGATGTGCCGGGCCACCGCGATGCCGAGGATCTGGACGTTGACCATTCCCGCCCGTAGTGCGGCGTCCGGGGTGTCGAGCAGTGCCGCGAGCCGGTCGGTGATCTCCCGGTCGATGAATTCGCGCAGCAGTGCTTCGGACTTCGGGTCGGTGGGTGCCGACCTGGTCAGCATGACCAGCGGTGCGCGGTCGGACTTGTCGAGGTTCTCCACGAGTGTCCGGACGATGCGCTCGCCGATGGTGTCGAGGCTGCCGTCGAAGATCGACTCGATGGCCGGTGGGACATTCTCGGACATGTCGAGCACGGCACCGAAGAGGCCTTGTTTGGTGCCGAAGAAGTAGAACACCATCGCCGGGTCGACTCCGGCCGCGGTCGCGATCGCGCGCACGGTCGTGCCGCTGTAACCGTTCTTGTCGAACAGTTCGCGGGCGACCCGCAGGACTCGCTGCTTGCTCTCCGCGCCGGACCGCCAGCGTCCGGAGCGACGGTGATTGTCGTGTTCTGTCATGGCTCCCGCAGCCTAACACCCTTTCTTCATCGCCTGGTGGAGTTTTGGTGCGACCCGCCCTAGAGTGTTCTTCATCGGGCGATGAAGAATGGGGTGCGGGATGAGGGTGGTCGTGGTCGGTGCCGGTCTTGGCGGGTTGACGCTCGCTCACGGGTTACGCCGGGCAGGGATGGAGGTGGTGGTGTACGAGCGGGATGGCCCGTCGGGGCGCCGGCAGGGCATCAGCCTGCACGTCGACGACCGCGGCGCGTCGGCGCTGCGCGCGTGCCTGCCTCCCGCGCATGCCGCGATGGTGGAGGCCACCATGGGAGGGCAACGTGAGCGGGCCTTGACACTGGCCGGCTCGGACGGAGAACTCACCGTCGCGGGTGCTCGGCCGTGCGACGGGGTCGCGGGCCGGGCGCGGCCGGGCCGTCAGGTCCACCGGCCACTGCTGCGGGCGGTGTTGCTGACGGGACTGGACGACGTGGTCCGCTTCGGCGCGGAATTCACGCGGTTCGAGCAGCGCGCCGACGGCACGGTCCGGGTGTGGTTCGCCGACGGTCGCACGGACACCGCGGATGTCCTGGTCGGTGCGGACGGGATCGGATCGGCGGTTCGCCGCCGGTACCTGCCCCACGTGCGGGTGGTGGATACGGGACGACGCGTGATCATGGGCGCGACGCCGCTTCGTGCCGTCGCCGGGACCGGGCTGCCGGCGCTGGTCGGCGACAGCCCGGCCAGCGCGCACTTACCCGGCATGACGATGGTGGTCGGGGTGCTGCGGTTCACCGAATCTCCCCCGGCCGCGCGGCGGCGGTGGCTGCCCGCCTTGCCCTCCAGCGCGGTCGCCGAGATCGAGGATTACGTGATGTGGGCGTTGCCCACCACGCGGGAACAGCTCGGTCCGGCTCCCGTGTGGCACCGGGCCCAGGAAATGACCGTTGAGCTGCCTTCGGCTCTGAGGTCGGTCGTCGCCGAGGCGTGGCCTGACGCGACGGTCGCACTGCGCGGCGGAATGATCCCGCCGCCGCCTGCCTGGCTCGCCGGCCCGGTGACGCTCATCGGCGACGCGATCCACCTGGCCCCGGGTTTCGGCGGCAATCTGGCGATGCAGGACGCGCACCGCCTTTGTGACGCGCTGGTCGAGGCGTACCGCGGCCGGCTCGAGCTGCTCGACGCGATCGGCGCCTTCGAGGACACGCTGCGCCACACCGGTTTCACGCCTGCCGCGGCGAAGGCCGGCGCATGAGCCTCGGCATGTTGTCGCGGAAATCGCTGTCGTTGTTCAAAGCGATCGGTGGTTGGCGCACGGTCGCCGAAGGCGTCGCGTCGCGAGCACTGTTCCTCGTCGCGTATCTGGTGACCGAGCAGGTGCTGACGGCCGCGCTGGTCGCGGTCGGTGGCGTGGTCGTGCTGGCCGTGGTCCGGCTGTGCACCGGTGGCAAGGTCTGGCAGCCGGCGATCGGTCTGATCGTGGTCGGCGCGTCCGCGCTGCTGGCCGGGAGCACGGGACAGGCGGCCGACTTCTATCTCGTCGCCGTCCTCTGGCAGGCAGGCGGAGGTGTGCTGTTCCTGGTGTCCATGCTGGTGGGCTGGCCGGTGATCGGGTTGGCGATGGGCAAGCTGCGCGGTGAAAGCCTCGCCTGGCGTCGCGATCGGCTGCGGCGGCGGCGTTATCACCTGTGCACGGCGGTGTTCCTGGCCAAGTTCATCATCGCCACGGCGGCGCTGGTGCCGCTGTACGCGGCCGGAGCGGTCGTCCCGCTCGGGATCGCCGCCACGCTGGTGGGTGGCGCGCCCGCGACCGGTGTTTGCGTCTACCTGTGCTGGCGAATCCTCCGTGATACCCCACAGACCTCCCGGTAGCCGGAGAGGTCGAGTTGAGGGAAGGTCGGCCCCGCAACAGATTCTCTTCTTTCGGAGGCAGGCGAGACCGGCCCGCGTCCTGGGCCGGCCTTCACGTGCGGGCCGGCCCAGGACAACGGGGATCAGGGCGGAGCGGAGTGTTTCGGTTCGGTCAGATGCCGAACGGCGGTGCGTAGCGCACGGTGCCGCTGGGCAGCTGTTCCGAGTCGAGGCTCAGTGCCATCAATGCCTCGTCGGGGACATCGATACTGAGCCGGATGCCGTGCTCGGATGCGCGGGTGAAGCCGAACCGCGGATAGTAGGCCGGATGCCCGAGAACGATCACGAAGTGCTCGCCCGCCCGCTCGGCGGCCTCGAGAGCGGCACGGATGGCGGCGGAGCCTGCCCCGGTCTTCTGATACGCGGGCAGGACCGCGCACGGTCCCAGGCATAGTGCGGGGGTGTCGTCGACGTGACAACGCGTCAGGAGCGCGTACCCGACGGGCTTGCCGTCCGGTTCGGCGCTGAAGATGGACAAGCCGTCGATCCACGCCGGATCGGTGCGTAGCGCATCGACGAGGTCGGCCTCCTCGGCGGTCTCGAACGCGGCGAGGTTGATCTCGCGGATCGCGGGGATGTCAGCGTCGGTCTCGGCGCGAGTGATCCAGTCGGTACGAGTGCCCAAAACAGTTTTCTCCGTTTCGTGAAGGTGAGTTTTCTCGGTGAGGACGTCGGTAGGCGGACACGCGCGGCCGGGAGGTCCTCGGATGCGTGATGCCACACCCGGCGTCAGCGCCGGCGGTCGCGGAATCGGTAGGTCGCGCGCAGATCCCGCGTGATCGCCTTCTTGGTCTTGCTTCGCTTGCTCGACTCGCGGGCGTCCCCACGGGCCGCCGCCCGCTCGCTCTCGCGCAACAGCTTTCGGTACCGATCGAGCCGGCCCACAGCCAACCTGCCGTCGATCACGGCTTCCTGTACGGCGCAGCCGGGTTCGCTGCGATGTTCGCAATCGCGGAAGGCGCAGTCCCGGGCGTAGGCCTCGATCTCGGAGAACACCCGCTCGACCCCGTCCGCGGCGTCCTGCAAGCCGATCCCTCGCAACCCCGGGGTGTCGATGAGCACCCCGCCGCCGGGCAGCGGTAACAACTCGCGGTGCGCAGTGGTGTGCCTGCCCTTGCCGTCGACGGCCCGGACTTCGCCGGTGCCCATGTGTTCTCGCCCGAGCAAAGCGTTGGCAAGCGTGGATTTTCCCGCCCCCGACGGGCCGAGCAGGACAGCGGTCCCGGTCACCACCTTCGACAGGACGTCCAGCCCCGCCCCGGTCGTGGAACTGGTGGTGACGATGTCCACACCGGGTGCCAGGGCGGCGATGACGGTCAGGGCCGCACCGGGGTCGTCGGCGAGGTCGGCTTTGGTGAGCACGACGACCGGTTTCGCGCCGCTGTCCCAGGCCAGCGCGAGCAGGCGTTCGACCCGGCCCGCGTTCAGCGGTGCCGCGAGCGAGACCGCGATGACGACGGAGTCGACGTTCGCCGCCAAGACCTGCCGGTGGGAGGTCCGATCCGACGAGGCCCGGGTGATCGCGCTGTGTCGTGGCAGCAGCGCCACCAGTTCCGGCTCCGGGCCCGGGCGCAGTGCCGCCCAGTCGCCGGTGCACACGGAATCGGCGGGGTCGAGGGAGGTCACCGCCACGCTGTCCGCGCGGACGGGACCCGACGCGGTGAGCGTGTCACAGCGGCCGCGGTCGACCCGCACGACGCGGGCGGGAACCAGACCGGCGGCCGCATGTTCTACGAACAGTGCCGCGAACGAGTCGTCCCAGCCGAGTGCGGACAGAGCGAACGAGGACGAGGAAGATCGAGATGAATACATGAAGAGACCCTTGGGAAAGGGGCCCCGCTCGGACACCGAAACCATCGAGGCCGCGAACCGATGTGGTGCGCGCCGCTATCGGCGATGGGAATCGATCAGACCGGAGCCCGGGACGTGAGGATGATCCGGGCGCTGCACAAGGCAGCGGTCTTCACCGCGATCATCAACCCACCTCCCGTTCTCTCGCACCATGTCGTATTCGGACATTTCACTTTAACACGGCCCGCCGGCTCGCGCCTTCGTGGCACGGGGCGGCTGCGGTGCTGATGCCCGGCAGGCTTGACCTCGAGTTCGCTGAAGGTTCGATGCCGCTGAACCTCCGGCGGGGGTCTGCTTGATCTGCGCGGACGAGCGACAGTACGTCCGCGGCTCCGGACAGTCTTGGACCACAGTGGACGAACTCGCCGCGGATCCGCACGAGCTGGTGCACGAACAACCGGAGCCGGGCATCCACCGCCTGCACCGTGAACCGGAGTTCGCGATCGGCCAGTGGACCTATCTGGTCCAGACCGATCAGGGCAATCTCCTGTGGGATCCGCCCAACGCTCTCGACCGGCCGCGATCGTGGCGAGCCATCCGCACATGTACGGCTCACAGGTGAGCCTGAGCCACCACCTCGGAAACGTCCCGGTCCTGGTGCATTCCGCCGACCGGCGATGGGTGCGGCGGGAGGATCCCGTGATCCGGGAGTGGCAGGGTGCCGAGCGGGTCCTTCCCGGGGTCACCCTCGTCGAGGCGGGCTGGGTGACCTTCATGCGCAGCTATCCCAACGAGATCCCGCTCTCCGCCGGACTGGTCCGGCGGATCGCGGACCGGCTCGCGCCCTATGAGTTCGAACGGCTCTATGCCCTCACTGGAGCCACCTTGCGAGCCGGCGCGGTACTCAGCTCACAGCGGCCGCTTCCCGCGCCGGGCGGATCCGGCTCAGGTGCAGGAGGCTGAAGCCGAACAGCAGGACGCCGAGTGGGACGTGGACCGCGGTCATCTGCGCGATTCCGAGGAACACTTGCACAAGGGTGAGTCCGAGGAACGCGGCCGCGGGCAGGATCGGCTTCGCGGAGCCGCCGCCTGGCCGCCATACGAGGATCGCGGTGAGGACGTGCAGGGTCGCGACGACGAACAGGGTGTAGGCCGTGGCGCTGTGCAGTGTGTGGCCGTTCGGCATGGTCAGCAGGAGGCCGGCGGTGATCGGGGTGAGGAAGACGGCCAGGGTCTGTACGGCGATCGCGACGCGCAACGGGGTCGGCATGTGAACTCCTTCGAGTGGACGTGTCTGAAGGAGGACGAGAGAGCCATCGGATACGTGACAGCGATGTGCCGGTACGGCGAGGTCAGTCGCAGGCGAGGTTGGACAGCAGCCGGCAGTGGTCACATCGGAAGTCGAAATGATCGAGCAAGCGCCCGGCCAGCCGCCACCCGCCGTGGCAGGAAGGGCAACTGAGTTGTTCCTCGCCGCGGCGGCGGCCGCGGTATCGGAACAGGTAGTAGTAGGTGGGGTGTCCGGTGGACTCGGTGATCCGGTCGCAGAGGTCACGGCCGCGTCGGGTCAGGCTGCTGCGTAGACCGCTCATCTCGGTCAGGCCGGGGTATTCCAAGGTCGAGCAGTTCATTTGCAGCGTGTCGCACGCCTGGTAGTCGGACTGCCAGGACATGACCAGGTGGTAGCCGGACGGGTCGGTCGGAGGGATCCGGTACAGCGGGACCGGGCCGAAGCAGTCCAGGCACCGCAGCGGCGACTCCACGTGCAGGTAGGTGGTCCAGAGCAGGTATCCGCCGGGTTCCGGGCAGGCGCACGGCTGCGCGCCTGCGGGATCCGGACCCAGAACCTCGACCAGCGGTGTGTCCAGCCCGGCCGGCGAGAGTCCGTCCAGGCCGCGACGGACCCACTGGTTGTGCAGTCGCGGGTCGAGGCTGACCGGCTCGGGCACCATCACCACGGCGCGGTACTCCGGGCCGGTATCGAAGACCGGCCAGTCCCGTCCGAGGAGCTGACCGTTCTGCCGCAGCGCGCCCAGCAGCCCGCTGATCGCGCCGGCCACGGCGTCCTCGTCCGCGACGGCCGGCACGCCCACCTTCTTGAAGGTCAGCTGTATGACATGGACCATGGCGAGATCATCACACCACTCCACGCCGTCGAGCACCCGATTTCCGCTGTGGCCGGTCGCTGGAGGCGTTGCGCGCCGAGAAACCCGGGCGGAAGGTGCACGGGCTCCGGTTGTTCGTCGCGCATCAGGACATCACGCTTCGACGGTGGGGCTGCGGTGTTCGCGACACCGGCAGCGGGCGCCGACCGCGCCATATTCGCCTTACCGTGCGGGCGGGGAAGATTCCGGTCGTTGGACGTCCGGAATCTTCCCCGCTCGGCCTCCGGCCCGCCGGTCGTTGATCAAGGGGTGAGAATCGACGGCTACTGGGGCGGCATCGGGTAGTTGCCCGGTGCCGGGTACGGCGCGACGCCGGGTTTCCGGGACGCACGGCCGTTCTTGAGGACCGCGATCGCGACCAGGAACCAGGAGAGCAGCGCGGCGGCGTCGAGCGGGACGCCGACGCCCATGAAGATCAAGCGGACTTCGTCACCGGTGAGCTGCTGGGACGCGACCCAGGACGACAGGTTCAACACCACGAACTGCCAGACGATGCTCGCGGCCGTGGCGACGAGCATGACGACGAAAGCGCCCACCATCAGGCCGGAGACGCCCCTGGCGCGTCCTTTGATCGAGAAGATCAGGCCGAGAAGCCCCACCACGAGCAGCAAAACCCGTGGAATGGCCTCGATGATCGTGTACACGAGGTCTGACATGCCTTGCCTTTCACCGCTCTCCGCCGGGGATCGAGACGCCCCGTCACGCGGTGGCGATCCTATGCGGGGGCGAGGCGCCTCGGGGGGCGTTCGGTGAAGATCGGCCGCGTGCTATTCCTGCGAATCGGCGAGCAGTTTCAGCGCGAGCGCCTTGAGTTCCGGACTCGCCGTCGCCGCGTCGCCGGAGTCGAAGGGCGGTCGCGGGTCGTATTCGACAGCGAGCTGGATACCGCGGGCGATCTCCTCACCCGCCAGCAGGGACGCGAGATGGAGCGCGAGATCGATGCCGGCGGAAACTCCGGCGGCGGTGACGACCTTGCCGACCCGGACATACCGCTCTGGCACGTAACGCACGCCGAAGGTCTTCTCCAGATAGGGCGCCGAGGCCCAGTACGTGGTGGCCCGGTCGCGGAGCAACCCGGCCGCGCCGAGGATCAATGACCCGGTGCACACCGACGTGGTCCAGGTCGTATGCCGGTGCACGCGGCGGATCCAGTCGAGCAGCACCTGGTTCTCCATGGCGGCGACCGTGCCGCGGTTGCCGGCGCCTGGAACCAGCAGGACGTCCAGCCGGTTCACCTCGGCTACCGAACGCTCCGCCAGCACGGCGACATCCCGAGTGTCCGTGCGCACCGGACCGCGGTGCTCGGCGATCATCGTCACCGTCGCGCCGGGAAGCCGGGACAGCACCTCGGCCGGGCCGGTCGGATCCAGCAGGCTGAAGCCGTCGTAGAGCAGGATGCCGATCCTCGGGCCTTTGGTCTCCGCCTGAGCAGTACCGGTGGCGAGGCCGAACGCCGCGGCCGCCGCGACTCCGGTCAAAACTGTTCTGCGCGTGGTCTCCGCACTGTTCATGCCACGGATTCTGGGGCGCTCAAGTCCCGACCGGGCGTGGCATGTCCGTCATCCTGCGAAGCGTGTCCCCGGTGAGCCCGTAGTGATCGCGGAACGCCGTTCGCAGGGTTTCCGCCGAGGCGAACCCGCACCGCCGCGCGACCGCGGAGAGCGGCAAGGCGGTGGACCGCACCAGGTGCGCGGCGGCTTCGGTCCGGGCCGCTCGCACCGTGCGCGCCGGGGTCTTGCCAAGGTGGGTGCCGAACAAGCGGTTGAGGTGCCGGGTGGTGACGCCGGCTCGCGCGGCCAGCGCCGGCGGGCTGAGATCTTCGGCGAGATGCGCGGCGATGTAGCCGAGCAGATCCCGTACGACCCGGTTGCCGGGCGGCGGGGCGGCCAGGAACGTGCTGATCTGGGCCTGGTCGGCCGGGCGGTGCAGATAGGTCACCAGCTCACGGGCGACCTCGCGGGCCAGTGTCGGACCGTGGTCGTCCTCGATCAGCGCGAGGGTGAGATCCAGCGCGCTGATCACCCCGGCCGAGGTGAAGACGTTGCCGTCACGGATGTAGAGCGGCGCCGGATCCACCGTCACCGCGGGAAAAGTCGCGGCGAGCAACTCGCCGTATCCCCAATGCGTGGTGACCCGCCGGTCGTCGAGCAGTCCGGCGGCCGCCAGCACGAACGTGCCCGTACACACCGAGGCGATTCGCCTGCTTCGGCCGGCCAGCCGCCGCACCTGCGTCAGCAGGCGCTCGTCCGCCGCGGCCGTCCCCGTTCCCGCCCCGCCGACGACGAGCATCGTGTCGATCCGCCCGGACACCTCGGCCAGCCGCCGGGCACCGGCGAGCATGATCCCCGACGAACTCCGTGTCGTCCGCCCGTCGACCGTGGCCAGCTCGACGACATAGGGCGGGGTGGCGCCGTGCGAGCTCGCGATCTCCAGCGCCCCGCTGGGACAGGCCACATCAAGGATCTGCGCGTCGTCGAACGCGACGATCACCACCCGGCGCGCTGGTTTCGTTCCAGAACCCACAGGGAGAAACTACGCGCGCGTCCCGACAGGAAGACGAACCGGAAGAACCCGCCGTCACTCCAGTTCTGCCGGTCCTTCCTCATGGTCGCGGGCCGCCCCGGCCGGTGGAATTGAGCTCAAGGACGCCAACTAGTCAGGGAGGTCGGCGTGACAGGCCACCGCGATACTCAGGTGACTTCACTGGCGGACAGGGCGCCCTCGGCCGAGGGAAACGCTTTCGTGGCGGCGTTGCACGCCGAGCACCGGGACCATCTGCTGCGGTTCACCCGCAGCCTGCTGCCCGCCGACCCGCATCGGGCCGAGGACGTCGTGCAGGAGTGCCTGTTCCGCGCGTGGCGCAACAGCGAAACGCTGATCGAGAAGCGTATCCCGCCGCGCCCGTGGTTGTTCAGGGTCGCCCGCAACCTCATCGTCGACTGGGCCCGCCGCGACAAGGCCCGCCCGGTGGTGTTCGGGGACGACGACTTCGACCTGCTGCCGGGGGACACCGACTTCGCCGACGAGGTCGTCGAGCGGTGCCTCGTCGAAGAGGGGCTGGCTCAGCTGACGCCCATCCAGCGCGAAGCACTCGACGAGGTCTATCGGCGCGACCGCACCCGGCAGCGGGCCGCCGCGAGCATCGGCGTGCCGGTGGGGACGGTCAAATCCCGGGTGCATCACGCGACGATCGCCATGACCGAGGTGCTGGCGTGCAGCGGGGTCACCGCCGCGGGCTGGTGACCGGCGACCCGGGCCGATCAGGGCACCGCGACGCCGAGTTCGGCGGCGAGCTCGCGACCCATCTTCCTGGCGAGCGGCGTGTCGTACCGGGCGCATTCGGCGAGGGCGTGTACCCGGCGGGCCTCGGCCTCGGCCGGTTTTCCCGCCGCTTCGGCCAGTTCCGCCAGCTGGATCATGATCTTGATCTTGGGTTCGGACCAGCGTGCTCCGGCGAAGGCGGACAGCAGTTGTTCCTCGGCCTCGGCGAGCCGGTTCGCCTTGAACAGGATCTGGCCGCGCGAGTGCTGCGCCCTCGCCACCGCGAACTTCGCGCCGTGCTTGCGGAACAGCGACTCGGCCTCGTCCAGCAGGTCCAACGCGTCCGCGACGGCTCCGGTCGCCGCGACACTGTCGGCGAGCTGGGTCAGCACCATCGAGAGCAGCTCGTCGTTACCCGGCGCGGTGGCCGAACCCCGGTAGTAGGCCTCGCTTTGTCGTTGCACGGCAACGGCTTCGTCGAATTCGCCGACGTTGTGCAGCATGAAGCCCAGCAGGGAGCGAGCCAGATTGTGGCCGTTCGGATACTCCGCCCGCTCGAACAGGTCCACGGCCTTGCGGCATCGCAGCACGGCCTCGTGGGGCGAGCCGAGCCGCCGGGTGATGGCGGCCCCGTAGTACCAGGCCCAGGCTTGGGTGACCAGGTCACCCGCCTCGGTCGCCGCGGCCAGCGCGCGTTCATGGACTTCGCTCGCGGCGTGCGGATCGCCGCAAAGCGCGTAGAGCGCCCAGGACACGTAATTCAGCTGTTCACCCGCGGCACGGACGTCACCCAGTGCCTCGGCCGCCGCCGCGCCCGCGCCGAACACCTCGCGCCAGAGCGGGCCGGTGCCGCGCAGATCCGAGTACCAGTGCATGGACCGTGCCAGTTCGAGGACCGGCCGGTGCTCGCCGAGTGCCGACGCCGCCCGCAGCGCCCCGCGCCAATGGTGCTGCTCCTCGGCCAGCCACCGGGCCGAGGACTCCCGGTCGTGCACCGGGTCGGGCCCGTCGACCGTGCAGGTCACTTCGGTCCGGTCGTGATCGAAATACTGCGCCGCTTTCGTCGCCACCGCGAGCAGCCAGTTCCGCACCCGCTCGGTCGCTTCCTGGACGTCCTCGGCGGTTTCGGTGGTTTCGAGCTTCTCCTTGGCGAACACCCTCAGCAGATCGAGTGTGGTGAACCGCCCCGAAGCGCCGCCGAAGCCGAGCAGACTGGCTTCGGCCAGTTTTTCCAGTTCCGCTTCGACCTCGTCGGCGGGACTCCCGGCGGCGACCGCGACCAGTTCGACGGAGACGTCCGGGCCGTCGACCAGCGCCAGCCGCCGGAACACCCGTGCGGTTTCGGGGGCCAGATGGTGGTAGGAGAGGGCGAAGGCGGTGCGGATCTGCAGATCGCCCGCGGTCAGCACGGACAACCGTCGCCGCTCGTTCTCGAGCTGGTCGGCGAGATGCGCGATCGTCCACTGAGGACGGCTGGCCAGCCGGTTGCCCGCGATGAGCAGGGCGAGCGGCACCCCGCCGCAGAGTTCCGCCACCCGGCGCGCCGCCGCCGGTTCCGCCTTCAGCCGCGGCTCTCCGGCGACCACCCCGAGCAGGTTCACCGCTTCGTCGCCGGGCAGGACGTCGAGGGCGACGCGGTGCCGGGCGTTCAACCCCGTCAACGTGCTCCGGCTGGTCACCAGCACCATCGAGCCGGGGCTGGTGGCGAGCAGCGGGCGCACTTGGGGTTCGTTGGCGGCGTTGTCCAGGATCAGCAGGATTTCGCGGTCGTGCATCAGTGACCGGTAGAGCGCGAGCCGGTCCTCGGCATCGTGGGGGAATTGGCGTTCGTCGAGCCCCAGCCCGCGCAGCAGCCGGTGCACGGCCCTATCCGGGGTGAGGGGTTCGGGATCCATGCCGCGCAGATCGAGGAACAGGCAGCCCTGTGCGAAGCGGTGGGCGTGGCGATGCCCGGCGTCCACGGCCAGCGCGGTCTTGCCCGCGCCCGGAAGTCCGTGCAGCACCACGGTCTGGAGCCGGGACGAGGAAGCGGCGGACTCCGCGACCTCGTCCAGCAGCCGCTGTTCGGCCTTCCGGCCGGTCAGTTCGGTGAGGTGGGGCGGCAGGGCGGCGATGACGACGGGATGGGGGGCCTCGACCGGTGCGGGTTCTTCCGGGACGAGCGCCGGACGGCGTCCGGAACGGGCGAGCTCGGCGAAATCGCCTGCCTCCTCGCCGTCCAGCCCCAGCCCCTCGACCAGCAGTTCCGCGGTACGGCGTTGCGGGGTGCGGACCCGGCCGCGCTCCATGTCGCTGATGCTGCGCACGCTGATCCCCGTGCGCTCGGCCAGTTCCTCCTGCGTCATCGGGGCACGCAGCCGGTAGAAGCGGAGGAAGTCTCCGAACGCGGTCTTGTCCACGCTGCGTGGAACTCCTCTCAACGACGGCCGTGCCGGGGCAATCCTGCCATGGCGCGGGTGAACGTCCGGCGGCGGAACGTCACGGCTCGTCGTGAGGGGAGCTCAGGGGAGGTCGGCGGGTGACAGCAGGCGCAGGTCCGCGATGGTGGGCGCGCCGCTCGTGCTGAGCCTGCCCGCTTGGCGGGTCATCATGGTCTCCAGCACCTGCCGCGCGTAGCGGGCGTTGCCGAAGGTCTCGTCGCGTTCGACGCCCGCGAAGTGACGGCGCAGCGCGATGACCGTCTCCGGGGCGCATTCGTAGCCGTTCGACGAGGCCATCCGGTGCACGATCGTGACCAGGTCGTCGGTGGAGTAGTTCTCGAACTCGATGTGCCGGGAAAACCGCGAGGCGAGACCGGCGTTGGAGGCGAGGAACGAGCGCATCTGGGCGGAGTACCCGGCGACGATCACGACGGTGTCGTCACGGTGGTCCTCCATCAGTTTCACCAGGGTGTCGACGGCTTCCTGGCCGAAGTCGCCGCCCGTGGCGCCTTCCGGGGTCAGCGCGTACGCCTCGTCGATGAACAGCACGCCGCCGCGGGCGGAGTCGAAGGCCTCCCTGGTCAGATGCGCGGTGTGCCCGACGTAGCGGCCGACCAGATCGGCCCGCGCGACCTCGACCAGGTGTCCCTTGCGCAGTACGCCGAGCGCGGCGAGCAGTGCGCCGTAGAGCCGGGCCACCGTGGTCTTGCCGGTACCGGGCGCGCCGGCGAAGACGAGATGGTTGCTGATCGCGGGGACGGGCAGCCCGGCTTGGCGACGGGCCCGTGCGGTGGAGATCAGGTTCACCAGGTCGTTGATCGCGTCTTTCACCCCGGTGAGGCCGATCATCGAGTCGAGCTTCGTCCGCAGGACCGTCAGTTCGTCGTCGTCGCCGCCCTGAACTGCCTTTCCCGCGTCCCCGGGGACGTCGGCGGCCAGCAGGAGCGAGAGGCTCTGGTCGTCGGCGTCCGGATCGCTCGCGAGGCGGAAAGCCTGCCGGTCCACCATTTCCTCGAACACCTTGCGGGCCGTGCGGCCGTTGCCGAAGTCCGTGCCGCGTTCCATCTGTCCGAAGTGGACGGCCAGCGCGGTCCGGGTGTCCTCTGGCACCTGGTACTGGTGGGCGGTGCACATCTTCTCGACGATGGTGACCAGTTCGTCGGTGCTGTAGTTCTCGAAGTCGATGGTCCGGGTGAACCGCGACGCCAGCCCGGGGTTGGACTGCAGGAACGAGGACATCTCCTGCGAGTAGCCCGCCGCCACCACCACGAGTTCGTCGCGGTGGTCTTCCATCAGCTTGACCAGGGTGTCGATGGCCTCGCGGCCGAAGTCCGCTCCGCTGCCCTTGCTCTGCGCGCTTAGGGTGTACGCCTCGTCGATGAACAGCACGCCGCCGAGGGCCTTGGTGAACGTCTCGGTGGTCTTGATCGCGGTGCCGCCGACGATCTGCGCGACCAGATCGGCCCTGGCGACCTCGACCAGATGACCTTCGCGCAGCACGCCGAGTTCGGCGAGGATGCTGCCGTAGAGCCGGGCGACGGTGGTCTTGCCGGTGCCGGGAGGGCCGGCGAAGATCAGATGCCTGCTGGTCGGCGGCGCGACCATGCCCGCCTGTTCCCGCCGCCGCGCCATTTTGTTCAGGTTCACCAGTGTCTTCACCTGATGCTTGACGCCGCTGAGGCCGACGAGCTCCTCCAGCCTGGCCAGCGGCCCGCTGTCGCTTTCGGCGTTCTGGGGTGCTTGACCGGGATCGGCGACCGCCGCGATCTCGGCGGTGGCCGCGGTGCCGTCGGTGTCCGGGGCGCCGTTGGCCTCGCTGGTCAGGTTCTCCACCGACAACCGTGCGCCGGGCACGGTCGTGCGGAGACCGCCGCCGGTGTTGTCGGAAACCGTGCAGTCCACCACGCTCACCGTCTCGCCCGACTCGATCCGGACGCCGTCGCGGCGGTTCCCGCTGACCTCGTCGGCGGTCAGTTTCGCCCGTGCGCCCGCTTCCACGAGCACGCCGTGGCCGCGGGAACGCCGCACCGAGGAACGGGACAGCATCAGCTCTCCGCCGTCCTGTACCAGCACGCCGTGTTCCCCGGCTTCGGCGATTTCGCAGTCCCGCAGGGAACCGACGCCGCCAGGGCCGACGAGGACGGCGGAGAGTTTCGGCTGATGCACCCGAAGTGCGCTGACGTAAGGACTTCCGCCTTCGGAGACACTGAGCCCGGCTTTCCCGGCATCGCGTATTTCGCAGTCTTCGATCCGGCCGCGGCCGTTACCGGTGACCTCGATACCGTTGCCCCGGCAGGCGTTCAGCGCCGCCCGGCGCAACAACGGATTCGCGGCGGCCCGCACCAGCACACCGTGGCCCGCCACGTCCCGGATCTCCAGCCGGTCGAATTCGGCCGTCGCGCCGTCGACGACCACCAGCCCTTCCGCCGAGCCGCCGCGCACCGTCGTCCGGCTGAACGCCGGGCCGCTCGCCTCGTCGACGTGGATTCCCGCGCCGGTCGCGTCGGAGATCTCGCAGTCCTCGAAAGTGCCGCGGGAGCGTCCGGTGACCCGGATCCCCACGCCGCCGGTCTTCGCCGTACGGCAGCGGCGCAGCACCGGGTCGGCACCGTCGGCCACGGTGATCCCGTCACCGGTGGTGTTGGTGGTACGGCACTCTTCGAGCACGGGGGAGGAGTGCGTGCTGATGAAGACGCCGCTCGCGGTGTCACGGACGGTGGTGTCGAGCACCTTCGTCGCGCTGTCCTCTTCGAGCGCGATCCCCGGCCTGCCGGTCGAGGAGATGTCGCAATGCTGGATGATGCCCTGCGCCTGCCCGTTCGCGCAGACACCGTTTCCTTTGGCGTGCCTCAGGGTGCAGTCCCGCACCATCGGGTTGCCGCGTTCGGCGATCACGACGGCCGAGGTCTCCACGTGTTCGATCACGCAGTCCTCGATCGTGCTGGGGGCGGGCGAGGTGACCACGATGCCCGCGCCGCCGGGGTTGGTCACCCGGCAGCCCCGCATCGCCAGCGAACCCGAATTCCGGGCCAGTACCGCCGTCCAGGCCGCGCCGATGATCTCGCAGTCCTCCACCGCGGCCTGCCCGCGGGCGATGTCGACCGCGGGCAGGTTCTCGTGCTGCCCGCGCAGCACCAGACCGGTGAGCTTGACGGCTTCGGCGGCGAGCTGGACCGCGCTGCCCTGGCGTGCCACGACCTCCACGGTTCCGCGCGCGTCGCTCGCCGCGATGGTGACCACCTTGGTCACGACCAGGGATTCGTCGTAGCGGCCGGGAAGCACGGAGATCACCGTGCCGTTGCGCGCGTCCTGCAACGCGGCCGAAATGGTGCGATAGCCCTGGTCGCGGTCCACCGTGAGCACGTGCCGTGACACGAGCGCTCCCCTCGTCGTTCTCCGATCGGAACCTGCCGTCGGGCTCCACACTGGACAACGCGGCGGAGGGCTCATTGGGTTCATCGGCCCGGCGATCCTGCCGGTCGTTCTTCCTGGGCGCGCCGCGCGGCCCATGCTGGACTGGAACGATGAGGCGACACCTGACCGTGGCGTGCGCGACGCTCCTTCTGCTGGCGAACGGCGGCCTCGCGGCCGCGCAGGACACCGAACTCCCGCAGATCCCGCAGACGCTGAAAGCCGGGCAGGCGTGCACTTCCTCCTCGGGCAAGAAGATCCCTTCGGTGCCGTGGCAGCTGCCTTATCTCGGCGCGGACCGGCTTCGGGCGTTGTCGACCGGTGAAGGCGTCACCGTCGCCGTCGTGGACACCGGGGTCGACAAAGCGGTCCTGCCGATCCAGCAGGTCGGTGACGCCGGAACGGACTGTGTCGGGCACGGCACCGTCGTCGCGAGCCTGATCGCCGCGCCCGTGTCGGACGGTGCCGGGGTTTCCGGGCTCGCGCCCGGGGCGCGGGTGCTCGCGGTGCGCGGGACGGACAAGTCCGGTGTGACGACCGCGGCGAGTATCGCGGGCGCCCTCGACGGCGCGGTCGCGGCGGGCGCGCGGATCATCTGCGTCGCCACGGCGGTCACCGAAGCGGATCCGGCGCTGAAACAAGCTGTCGACCGGGCCGTCGCGGCGGGCGCGCTGATCGTCGCGGCGGCGGGCTTGGACGCGACCAAAGCGCGCGACGTCCCACCGGGTCCGTACTACCCGGCCGCTTTCCCGGGCGTGCTCGCGGTGTCCGCCATCGGGCCGGACGGGAAACCGGCCGCCAAAGCCGCCCCCGGATCCCTTGCCGCACCGGGAAATCTCGTGGTGGGCAAGGGGCCGGGCGGCGGTGCCGTGATCGGGGCGGGTCCCGCGTTCGCCGCCGCGCACGTGGCGGCCGCGGCGGCGCTGATCCGGTCGTACCGGCCGGAGACGACCGCGGCCGACCTCGCCCGGCGGTTGCGGGAAACCGCGGCCCCGCAGGCCGGGGTCACCGTGCTCGACCCGCTCGCGGCGCTGACGTCGGTCTCGACCACGGCGGGCGCCGCCACCGCGCGCCGCGAACCGGTGGTGGTGACGCCCGGACCCGACCTGGCGCCCGCGAAGCAGGCGGCTTGGACGGTGGTCGCGATCGTCGTGGTCGCCGTCGCCTCGCTGGGCGCGGCGGCCGTGGTGGTGCCGCGGGGACGGCGGCGGCGGTGGCGCGCCGGATCGTGAGTGTCCTTGGGACTTCAATGGTGCCGGTGCCGGTGCCGGTGGTGTGTCCGTGAAGGCCTCCTTCCCTACTCTCAAGGTAGGGAAGGAGGCCTTCACGGACTTTCCGGCCTGAGGCTTCTGGTGAGGGGTAAGGCGAATGTGCGCAAACTCTGGCGCGTTCGGTGTCCCCAATGTGGCTTTGGGGAACTCGTATTTGTCTACCTACTGGTGTGGAGCTTGTGCGGGTTGCCGGGGCGGTCGTGATCGGGCGCGAGCTTGATCAATGGAAGATCCGGGGCCCGGATCCCCGTTCTGAAGGGAACTTTCGAGACGTTCAACGTCCGAAAGGGAGCCTTCAGGACACCCGGCCACGAAACTCACCAGGCCCGGCGGGCACCAACCCGGTCTCCACTCTCCTGGCAGGGAAGAGGTGTGGGGATCGCAACCTTCAATGTCCCGAGAGTCGCT
The DNA here is from genome assembly GCF_055575975.1 of Amycolatopsis sp. NPDC033938. Lineage (NCBI taxonomy): Bacteria > Bacillati > Actinomycetota > Actinomycetes > Pseudonocardiales > Pseudonocardiaceae > Amycolatopsis > Amycolatopsis sp. NPDC033938. Next base: position 83,825 of record NZ_JBVIRO010000024.1, on the reverse strand, counting down.
TTCGCGACACGAGCGCTGGACGCCCGAGCGCGCGGCAGCAGGGATTGAGGCCCGTCCTGAAAAGACGGAGCCCCGGACCACACAGCGGGTCCGGGGCTCCGCGGCGGCCGGGCGAGCCGCCGGGAAGCCCTTCCGCCGCTGATGGGGGGCGGCGGCGGAAGGGCGGGTCCGGTCACTTCGCGACGAGCGCCGCCTCGTGGGCCGAGAGGGCCGTCTGCACGATGGTCGTACCGCGCCGCGTGGCGTACTGCGCCCGCCCGGGGACCAGGACGCGCGGCCGTACCTCGCCGAACACGATGCCTTCCGAAAGCGGGCACGAGAGCAGCATCATCGGGGTGTTGACCTCGGTGAGCCGCCGCAGCAGCGGATCGTTCGCCCCGCGCCCGATCCCGTTCGCGCCCCGGGCCACGATCAGGTGCAGGCCCAGCGCGTTGCCCTGGGCCAGCGGGTCGAACAGTTGCTGGAAAAGGGAATTCGACGACGACGCCACCATGTCGTAGTCGTCGATCACGACGAACACCTGCGGGCCGGTCCACCAGTCGCGCAACCGCAGGCGGGCAGGCGTGATGTCCGGGCCGGGCAGCCGGGTCTGCACCGCCCGCGCGACACCGTCGATCATGTCGTGCACCGAATCCGCGGAAACCGCGTAGCCCAGCTGGTATTCCTTGGGCACGGCGTCGTACAGGCCGCGGCGGTAGTCGACGGTGATGATCCGGGCCTCTTGCGGCGTGTACCGCTGGGTGATGCCGTCGATCACCAGCCGCAGCAGGTTCGTCTTCCCGGCTTCCACGTCACCGACCACCAGCAGGTGCGGGTTGTCCTCGAAGTCGTGCCACAGCGGCTCGAGACGCTGGTCGTCGAGGCCGAGCGCGAGCCGCAGGTCCGCGTCCGGGCCGGGGAGTTCGGCCCGGTCCAGTACCGGCGGCAGCATCCGCACCGGGGGAGCGGACGGGCCGGGCCAGGCCGCGACGATCCGGTCCACCAGGGTCTCGACGTGTTCGGCGACGTCGCGGTCCACCCCGTCGATCGACGGCAGCGCGGTGAGGAAGTGCAGTTCCTTGTCGGTGAGGCCACGACCGGGGATTTTCGGCACGGTCGCCGCCGCGCGCATGTTGATCACCGAATCGACCGGGTCGCCGAGCCGGAGTTCGAGCTGGGTGCCGACGAGGTCGCGGACGGCGCTGATGATCTCGCTCCACCGGCTCGACGCCATCATCAGGTGGATGCCGTAGTTGAGGCCGCGTGAGGCCAGTTCGACGAACGTCGGCAGCAGCTCCATGAAGTCCTGCCGGATCGTGGACCAGCCGTCCACCACCAGGAAGACGTCGCCGTGCCGCTGGTCGGCGAAGTCCCCGGCCGCCCGTTTCCGCCGGTAGGTGGCCATCGAGTCGATGTCGTTGTCGGTGAAGAACCGCTCCCGGCGGGTGAGCAGTGCGGTGATCTCGCCGATGGTGCGCTGGATGCGTTCGACGTCGAGCCTGCCGGTCACGCCGCCGACATGCGGGAGTTTCCGCAGGCTGGTCAGCGTTCCGCCGCCGAAGTCGAGGCAGTAGAACTGGACCTCGGCCGGGGTGTGGGTGAGCGCGAGCGCGGTGATGAGGGTCCGCAGGGCCGTGCTCTTGCCGCTCTGCGGGCCGCCGACGATCGCGACATGCCCGTCCGCGCCCGACAGATCGACGAGCAGCGGATCCCGTGCCTGCTCGAAGGGCCGGTCGATCAGTCCGATCGGGACGGTCAGCGCGCCGCGACCGGACCATTCCGGCGCGGTGAGGCCGTCGGCGGTTTCCACCAGCGGCGGCAGCAGTTCACCGAGCGAACTGGGCGCGTCCAGCGGCGGCAGCCAGACCTGGTGGGCGGGCGGACCGGCGTCGCGGAGCCGGTCGACGGCCAGTTCCAGCAGGCTCGGCACCGAACCTTCCGGCTCGGGTTCGGCGAGCACCGGCTCCGGTTCGGGCACCGGTTCGGCGCGGGCGGCGAACTTCGAGGTGAACGGCACGATCTGCTGCGCCACCACCGCCTGTTCGACGTTCCGGCGGACCACCCGGTGCGGACCGGAGACGTAGGCCGCCTTGAACCGGTCCAGCGCGGCGGTGCCGCTCTTGAGGAACCCGTTCCCCGGATCCGACGGCAGCTGATAGGCGTCCGGCACGCCGAGCACGCCGCGGCTTTCCATCGCCGAGAACGTACGCAGGCCGATCCGGTAGGACAGATGGGATTCCAGCTGGTGGATCCGGCTTTCGTCGAGCCGCTGGGAGGCGAGCAGCAGATGGACGCCGAGCGAGCGGCCGAGCCGCCCGATCATGATGAACAGGTCCATGAAGTCGCGATGCGCCGACAGCAGCTCGCTGAACTCGTCCACGACCAGGAACAGCGTCGGCAGTGGATCGAGCCGGGCTCCGTTCGCCCGCGCCCGTTCGTAGTCCAGCGCGGAACTGTAGTTACCCGCCTTGCGCAGAAGTTCCTGGCGCCGCACCAGTTCCCCGTTGAGCGCCTCCCGCATCCGGCCGACCAGCGCGGCCTCGTCGGCGAGGTTCGTGATCACCGCCGAGGTGTGCGGCAGCGCGTCGAGGCCGAGGAACGTCGCGCCACCCTTGAAGTCCACCAGGACGAAGTTCAGGATCTCCGACGAATGCGTGAGCGCGAGCGCGAGCACGAGGGTGCGCAGCAGCTCCGACTTACCGGAACCGGTCGCCCCGATCAGCATGCCGTGCGGGCCCATGCCCGCCTGGGCGGATTCCTTGATGTCCAGGTCGACCTTCTGTCCGCCCGGACCGATACCGAGCGGCACGCGGAGCCTGCCGCCCGGCCGTTTCGCCGCCCAGCCGGCGGCGACGTCGTAGGTCTGGATGTCGTTGATGCCCAGCATGGCCGTCAGGTCGAAGTTCACGGCCATCGGTTCGGCCGATTTCCGCCGCGCGCCGACCCGGTACGGCGCGAGCCGCATCGCCAGCGCCGTCGCCGTGTTGAGGCCGATCCCGTCCGGGCGGCCGAGATCGCCGGCGACCTCCTTGTTGTGCTGGTCGACCGTGATCAGCTTCAGCGTCCGGTCTTCCAGCCGTAGCCGCAGCGTCAGCGGATCGTCCTGAATGGACAGTGCGGAGGACAGGTCGACGAGGGTGGTGTTGCGGTAACCCTCACCGGCGAGCCGGGAGGTGGCCGGCAGGGTGACCCCGTCCACGAACAGCATCACGCAGGGCTCGTGGAGGTCGGGCAGGGCGTCCGGATCGAAGCCGGGCCGGACGGCGAATTCGTCCCCCATCGCGGTCTCCAGTTCCGCGATGGATTCCACCACCAGCCGCGCTTCCCCCGCCCCGTCGGTCTCGCTGGGATGCAGGTTGTGCGGCAGCCATTTCACCCATTCCCAGGCCTCGCGGCGGTCCGGTGCGGTGAGCACGACGATCCGCAGTTCCGCGGGGGAGTGGAAGACCGCGAGATGCGCGATCATCGACCGGGCGAGCGCGCGGATCCGTTCGCCCTCCTCGTCGGCGGCCTGCACCAGGATCCGGGCGAACGACGGCAGGAACACCGCCACCGGTTGATCGGGCACCGTGCCGTAGGCGTGGATGAACCGGCGCAACGCGTGCGCGGACAGTGGTTCGAGGTCGTCGACAGGCTTGGTGGACAACGGGTTCAGCCGCCACGCGAGGCGTTGCGGTCCCCGCGCGACGCGGATCTCGCCGAAGTCGTCGTCCTGCGCGTCCCGTTCCCACATGCGGGTCGTGCCGGGCAACGACCACAGCGCGGTCGGGTCGGGATGCCGCCAGGCCAGCGCCTGTCGCTGGCTGGTCACCACCTCCCTGACCTTGCGCCGCGATTGGGCCAGGTAGCGCAGGTAGTCGCGCCTGGCGTCGTTGAGTTTCTGTTTGCGTTCGCCCGCGCTGCGGCCGAGCTGGCCGACCAGCATGGCCATCGACGACACCGTCATCAGCCCGGCGGCCAGGTAGCTGAACGCGCCGTTCTCGCCCGGCCGGACGAACAGCAGCACCGTCGCCGTCGACGACAGCGCCATCGGCAGGTACATCATCACCGCGCCGGCGCTGCGCTGGACTTCGGGCAGCGTGGGCGGTTCCTGGATACTCAGCTCGCCCTCGGGCATTTCCGGTCCTGGCCGTCGCGGCCCCTTGCGGAATGTGATTACACTCAAGCCCGGATTCCTTCCCTCTCGGACGCGCTGTGGTGGCAGCTCCACTAGAGGTGACGAAATCCGACCACGCGACGGTTCACTCACGATTCCGCGCGTCGGTCGCCCGATCGAAGGCGTGTGCCATGGCGACCACTTCAGGGCTGTGCAAGCTCCGTGTCCGTGCCCCGGCGACCAGTTTCGCACTGGCCGTCCCGGTGGACATCCCGTTGATCGACCTGATGCCGACGATCCTCGCCCACGCGGGCAGGGAGCTGGCGGAGGACGGGGTGGATCACGACGGCTGGATCCTCCAGCGGCTCGGCGATCCACCACTGGACCAGGAGTCCACTGTCGACGTTCTCGAACTGCGTGACGGTGAGACCGTGCACCTGCGGCCGCGGCGGGAACAACTGCCGGCGGTGCATTTCGACGACATCATCGACGGCCTGTCCACCGAGGCCCGTGCGCGGCCGGATTCCTGGAGCGCGCAGGCCACCCGGTGGACGATGCTCGGCGGCGTGCTGGCGGCGGTGGCGCTCGCGTTCTGGTCGCTGGTGACCGCGCCCCCGGCCTGGCCGACGTTGCTGTCCGCCGGGGTGGCGGCGTTCTTCCTGCTGGTGTGCGCCGCGACGGCGGCCCGCGCGCTCGGTGACAACCCCGCGGCACTGGCCTTGGCGCTGGCGGCGGTCCCGTTCGTCGGCCTGGCCGGTTCGCTCGTGCCGCACGGTCCCGAAGGCCCGGTGCTGACCGGCGCGCGGCTGCTGGCCGCCTGCGTCGCGGGAGCGGGAGCCGCCGCGCTCGGGATGGCGGCGGTGGCGGGATTCGCGCCGGTGTTCGTCTCGGTCGCGACGTTCGGGCTGCTGTGCGCGACCGGTGGCCTGGTGCTGATGCTCGGCGGCGGATCCGCGGCCGCCTCGGCGACGATCATCGCGGTGATCGCCGTCCTGCTCGGTGCCTTCGTGCCGAGGATCGCCTTCCGGCTGTCCGGGCTGCGGCTGCCGGGCCTGCCGACCACGGCACGGGAACTGCAGGAGGAACTCGATCCGCATCCCGGTGACGAGGTCGTCGGCAAGGGCCTGATCGCGGACGCCTTCGTGACCGCGTTGTTCACCGCGATCGGGTTCGCCTGCCTGGTCACGCTCGAATTCGTGGTCCGCGACCGGTCGTGGCAGGCCGTCACGTTCGCCGCCCTGCTCAGCATGTTGCTGCTGGTACACGGCCGGGCGCTGGGCAGCGTCTGGCAGCGGCTCTCGGTGATCGTCCCCGGTGTGTACGGCGTGTTGCGCCTGCTGCTGGCCACCCAGCTGGACGCGGCCTCCCCGCTGCCGATGGTGGCGGGGGTGTTCGCGCTGGCCGCGCTGGTGCTGGTGGCGCGCTGGACCCTGCCAGGACGCCGGATGCTGCCGCAGTGGGGGAGGCTCGCGGACCTCGCGGAGACCCTCGCCGCGGTATCGCTGCTGCCGCTCGCGTTGTGGCTGATCGGCGTGTTCGCCTTCGTCCGCGGTTTCGGGGGCTGAGGATGAACGCCAAAACCGATCAGGTCCAGGCACACCGGTTCATGCTCGGCCGACTGACTTCGGCGCTGCTGCGGGTCGATCCCGACGCACCGGAGAGCCCGTTGCACCGGACCTACCGCGGCAGCGTGATCGGCATGCTGATCGCCGTTCTCGCCTGCCTCGGCCTGCTGGTGTTCGGGCTGGTCTCACCCGGCGGTAACAAGTCGTGGCGAGTGGAGGGCGCGCTCGTCGTGGCCGACTCGTCGGGGGCACGGTTCCTCTACGCGGGCGGGAAGCTGTTGCCGGTGCTGAACTTCACCTCGGCGAAACTGGTCGCCGGGAAGCAACTCGCGGTCAAGCACGCCTCCGAAGCGTCACTGAAGGACGTCCCGCGCGGTGAACCGCTGGGGATCATCGGCGCGCCGGACTCGCTGCCCGTGCTCGCCGGTGATCCGTGGGAGGTGTGCACCTCCGTGGACCGCGATCAGGCCGGGCCGACCGCGCTGCGCGTCGACGGCGCGACCGCGGACCCCCTCGGCGACGAAGCCGCGGTCGTCGCGGTCACCCCGGACGGGTCGACGTTCTTGCTGTGGAAGGGGAAACGGCATCGGGTCGCGACCGATCGCGGCGCGCTCGACGCGGTGGACGGGGTGCTCCAGCCGGTCAAGGTCCCGGCGTCGTTGCTGGACGCGCTGCCAGCGGGACCGGATTTCGCGCCGCCCGCCATCGACGGGCTCGGCGACGCCGGACCGGCGCTCGGCGGGACGGAATCGCGGATCGGCAGGCTCTACACCGTCTCCGGGGAACCCGCGCGGCGTTATGTGCTGACGAAGGCCGGTCTCACCCCACTGTCCGAATTGGACACCCGGTTGCTGGCCGCCGATCCGGAGGTCCGCCGGGCCGCTTACGGCGGCGGGGACGTCGCGGTGGCCGCGTTGCCGGGACGGGTGGTCAGCGAGCGGCTGGCTTCGGTCGAACAGCCGCCGCCCGTGAACCCACCCAAGGCCGCGTCGCTCCACAGTGGTCAGGGCCTGTGTGCCCTCGTCACTCCGGACGGCGACGCGCCGCGCACCCAGGTGGCGGTGGCCGAGAAGTTCACCCCGTCGGGACAGGTGCCGTCGGGGCAGCCCGGTATCGCGGAGCCCTGCTCCCGGGTCGACCGGATCGCGGTGCGGCCCGGCGCGGGCGCCCTCGTGCGGGCTTCGGCCGCGTCGGGGCGGGCCGGTGACGCTCTCTTCCTGGTGACCGACACCGGGGTGAAGTACCCGGTCCCGGCCGAAGGCGCGAAAGCGCTCGGCTTCGAGGGGGCCGCGTCGAACGGCCTGCCCACCACGCTGTTGAACCTGCTGCCGACCGGGCCTTCGCTGGATCCGGCGACCTTGGCCGACGGCGGGACGGTCCTGCCGTCGGCGACGGCCTGCGGTTCCTGACCGGAGGAATCCGCGCCGCCGACTTCTGCCGGTCGTTCCGCATGGTCTGCCGGTGCCGGACTTGGTGTCCTTGTTGTGGACCGGTGAAAGTCCGCGAAATCCTGAGGAAGGACGAGCGAGAAGATGACCATGCAGTTCCAGAAGACCGACACGGGGATGAAGGGCGGCATCGCCGCCATCGAGGAGTGCGAGTCCTCGTGCAAGACCATCCACACGGGAGTGACCACGGTCCGCAGCGACCTGAGGGCGGACTGGCAGGGCGCGGCGTCCCAGACCTTCCTCAACCAGCTCGAACTGTGGGAGCAGGACTACATCCAGGTGCTCAACATGCTCACGGAGATCAAGAACCTGGTCAGCGAGAGCGACCGGAACATGAACACCGCCGAAGAGGACATCAACCTCACCGCGCTGAACTCGTTCGGCGGCAACGAGGGCAACCGCGTCTTCGACGCGCTGACCTGACCACTTCCACCCTGATTCAGAGAGGAAACGATCATGAGCGCTCCCTATGACGGTTTCGCGGTCAGCGGCAACGTCCCGCACCTCGCCGAGCGGATGGTCCAGCTGAGCAAGCAGATCGACACCGCACTGGTCGATCTGGAGCAGGCCATCAAACCGATGACCAGCAGCTGGATCGGTCAGGGCGCCACGTCCTACGAGGACCTGCAGCGCCGCTGGCACGCCACGACCAAGGCCATGGAAGGCCGGTTCACCAAGGGACACCAGACGCTGGCCATGTCCTTCGAGAACTACCAGCGCACCGACAAGAACATCGGGGCGAAGTTCCAGATCTGATTCCGGGCCGTTTTCGGGAAAGGGAGTAGGGGCGTGGCGGACAAGCCGGACAGCGGCGACATCAAGATCACGGTGAGCTTTCTGCGGGACTTCCAGAGCAACGTACTGCAGAAGATGGTCGACGAGCTGGAGACCGATCCGCACGTCGCGGAGCTGGCTCTGACCGTGGGCAGCGCCAAAGGAGGACGACGGCTGCTGGCCGGTTCCGAGTCGTGGGAGCCCGCCAGGTTGCTGATCGAGAAGTACGAGGCGCCCACGGGCACCGGCCCGACGCTGCACACGCAAGTCGACGCGATCAAGAACCAGCTCATCAAGTTGAACGCGAGCATCACCTACGTGGTGGGGATCGCGATGAGCGGTGAGGACGAGAACATCAAGCTGTCCACCGAACTGAACATGAGTCAGCTCGGGGAGATCCTCGCGACCACCCCCGCTCCCGCTCCCGCCCCCGGCGGCGGCGGTACGGCCCCCTGATCCGCGATGACCTCCACTGAGCCCAAGGTAGGGAAGACGCCTTGGGAAGAAGCCCTCAAGATCTTCGTCGATCCCGACGCGCCGGACACCCACGTACCGGACCGCGAGACCATCACCGGGATCCAGTGGCTCAAATGGGACGTCTACGCCAAAAGCCGCGGCCTCCCCGACCCCAAAGGCTGGGACTTCTTCGCTTCCACCGAGACCTGGTGGATGGAGTACTGGGCGGTGGGCAGCGCGAACTACGAGGCGTTCACGCCGGTGATGACCAAGTTCTACGGCAACATGGACGACATCCTCGAGTCCATGCAGGGCTACTACAACACCAACCCGGTGGCCCAGCCGTGGACGTTCACCAGGGCCTTCGACGCGTTGAACGGCACGAAGGCCCTGCTCACCCGGCATGCCGCGGACCTGACCGTCTGGAAGGACAAGGTCGGGAAGAAGGGCGACGACTTCCAGGGCACCGGCGCCGGCGCCTTCCGGGACGTCCTCGACGGCCTGATCTTCAAGAGCAACGATCTGGTCAGGCAGCTGGGTGCCCGGCCGGACGCGCTCAAGAACGCGTTGGGACACAAGGACGATCCCGCGACGGCCGCGAACGAGGGCAAGAGCGGCCTCGAGTGGGCCTTCGCGAAACTCCAGGAAGCCCACGCGAGGTGGATGTCCTCCGAGGTGTTCACCAGGGACACCGGTGTGTTCGGCCCGCTGGACCTGCCGGGTAGTCAGCTGGCCTGGCCGGGCGGCTGCCTGAGGGCCATCTGGACCTCCGCGAAGTTCACGGAGGACCTGAAAGGGGCCAGGAAAAATGACTACAGCGGTACCGGAGGGGAGCGGTATCCGAGGAGCACCCTGCTCGGCGCGGACGCCAGGAATCCCGCCTTCTGGGACGGGATCGCTTCCGCGGCGCAGAAACTGTGGATCGACCACATCGTGAACGTCCTGGACCCCGCCGCCACCACGGTTTTGACGAGCCTCCCGACGAGCTACAACGCCGCGAAGCTGCTCCTGCCGCAGATCAGGGAACCGCTGCGGCTCAACCTGCACAAAGCACCGCCGAAGCCGCCGCCCGGATCGCAGGGACCGCCCCCGCCACCTCCTCCGCCCGGGACGGGTGGCGGGCCCAAGCCGCCGCCCGGTTCGAAGGCGCCACCGAAGATTCCGGATCCCACCAAGGACACCAAGGGCGCTCCGGGCGACAAGGACAAGAAGGGACCCAACGGCGGGCCCCCGCCGCCCCCGCCGATTCCGCCTCCGCCGAAGGGTGGCCCCAAACCGCCACCGGCCCCGCCGAAGCCCGACGAGCCGCTCAAGGTGCCGTCCGGTTCGTCCGTCGGACCCGACGGCGTCGTGCTCGGGCCGGACAAGAAGCCACTGCTCGACCCGCTCGGACGGCAGATCGTCGTGCCGCCGGGCTCCCGGGTCGGGCCCAACGGCGAGATCATCGGGCCCAAGGGGGACAAGCTCGCCGAGAAGGACCGGATGGCGCGGCCGGACCCGGTCAAGAAGGACGAGTCGCGAGAGTCGGACCTGGACCGGTACCTGAAGTCCCTGCGCGGCGGCAACGCCCCCTCGATGCCGACGTTGCTCGGATCCCCGGCGCTGTCGACCTCCGCAGGCGGTGCACCGACGCTCCACAGTGGACCGTCGGTGTCGAAGACCGGCGTGGGGCCGATCGGCGCACCTGGCGGCCTCGGCGCGGCCGGCGGGCATGAGACGCCCGCGCCGCCGGTGAAGCCGGTGACCACCGAGGGCGGCCCGTCGCTGATCAAGAACCAGCAGGGCACGGGAAACCAGCAGAACGGCATGGGCGGTGTCCCGTTCTATCCGCCGACCGCGGGCGGTGCCGGTGCCGGCGCGGGCGGCGACCAGAACAAGGGCGAACGCGACCGCACCACCTGGCTGACCGAGGACGAGGAGACCTGGGGCACCGATCCGAAGCTGCCGCCTTCGGTACTCGGCGGCCGCAGGCGACGAGGCAGGACGGCCGTCCGGGGTGCCGGCGGCTCACGCGACTACGGACAGGGAGGAAACGATGGCCGACTGGCTGGAGGAGCAACTTCACCAGACCATGGTCACGCTCAGGGATCAGCGTGACCGGATCGAATCGGCGAAGGCCGAACTCGCGTCCCGTACCACTTCCGCGACTTCACCGGACCGGATGGTCACGGTGACCATGGACGCGCAGAACTCCGTGGTGGGCCTCAAGTTCAACACCACGAAGTACCGGACCATGCCGCCGGAGCAGCTCGCCGGCACGCTGCTCGACGTGCTGGAACGTGCCCGCCGGGAGATGGCGGACACCGTCGTGGAGGTCTTCGGCCCGCTCATGGACCAGCGCGACGACCTCCGTGCGGCCATGACGGGCGGCACCGACGTCGACAAGGTGTTCTCGGCTCTGTGGAAAGAGGCGCCTTCGGACGTCTTCGGCAGGGGAAGGGACTGATCCCCGGTGGCGCTGGGTGGGCCGGACACGACGAAATGGGTGTGGGAAGAAGCGCTCAACATCTTCACCCGCGATCCCGAGGTTCCCATGGTGCCGCCGCGGTCGACCATCCTCGGGGTGCCGTGGTTGTCGTGGCGCGTCTACACCCATCTTCGCGGCCCCAGCAACAAGGTGCCGACGAATCTGATCCACGCGGAAGGCATGACGTTCTTCACCTCCTGGTACGCCGTCGCCGACCCCACCAAGGAACTGGAGAGCGCGGCCGGGACCTACTTCACCACCGGGAACAAGGTCGTCGACTCCCTGCGGGACGAAACGAACCCGGTCGCGAAACACGCCACCTTCGAGCGGGCGTCGGTCACCGTGGGCGGGGTGGCGAACTGGCTGACCGCACAGGTCGCCCCGCTGGAAACCTGGCGGGACAAGACCGGCCACCGCGGTGACGCCTTCCAGGGCACCGGCGCGGGCGCGTTCTGGAACGTGCTGGACGAGCTCGCCGGGAAATGCCGGGGCCTCGTCGCCCAGCTGACCAAGGACCTCACCACGTGGGAGATGCTGCACGTGGCGGGTGACTTGCTGAAACGGGCCGGGGAAGTGCTCGACGAGGGCCGCGCGCGGTGGCAGGGCGGCGAAAGCTTCACCTATGACACCGGACTGGGGTTCTCGGTCACCGCGCCGGGGTCGGCGCTGTTCACCCCGAGCGGCGTCGTGCGCGCGATCTGGCAGGCACCCGAGCTGGCGGCGGATTTCGCCGCCCATCCTCCCCCCAAGTACGACAGAGAGAAGGACGGCTGGCCGAAGAGCACCTATCTCGGCGGGGTGCTGGACGAAGGCAACACCGCTCCGCGCGAGAAGCTGGAGGCCGCCGCGCGACATGTGTGGCAGGAACACCTGAAGGTCGCGGACGCCAACGGGACGGCGGTGGCCTGGTTGCTCGACCTGACCTACCGCCAGTCCCTGCCGTACTTGCCGACGCTGCGGACCCCCGTCCATCTGAATCTCTCGGGAGGCTCCGGCGGTGCCGGGGACGGCGGGGCGGGGTCCGGGGGCGACGGCGCCGGACCCGGTGGCGGGGACGGATCGACCGGGGACGGCGGCCCGCACACCACCACCACCACCACCACGCCGCCGCCACCACCGCCGGTCACCCACGTCGGTGTCAACGGTCCCGGCGGATCGTTCCCGCCGCCGATCACCAAGGTGGGTGGGCCGAACAACTTCCTGAAGGTGCCCACCGGTTCCCATGTCGGCCGGGACGGCACCGTCATCGGGCCGGACGGCAAACCCGTACTGGGGCCCGACGGCAGGCCGATCATCGTCCCGCCGGGATCCAGGGTGAACGGCAACGGCGAGATCGTCGGACCGAGGGGAACCGGGAACCTGGAGCAGAAAGACCGGCTGCGCAAGGCATACCCGCTGCCGGGTACGAAGATCTCCGGCGATCCCGGAGAGTCGGCGATGGAGCGGTATCTCAAGTCGTTGCGGCGTAACCCGCCGTCGATCCCACCGTTACGTGCTCCTGACACGCTGCCCATGACCATGTCGAAGTTCGACCCCCGGTCGGGTTTCCACAGTGGACCGGGCGCACTCGGTGGCGGCCGGATCGGGGTGTCGCCGGACCTCCCTTCGCCTTCTGTCTCATCGCAGGGAGGGAAGCCCGCGAGCCCGCCGACACTCGGCGGTCCCAAAACGGCGCCGGGGACCGGAAACGGGAGCGGGGTGCCGTTCCATCCGCCCTCGGCGGGTGGGGCGGGCGGTGCCGGACAGGGAAAGTCCGAACGCGACCGGACGACCTGGATCGCCGAGGACGAGGAGACCTGGGGCACCGACCCGACCGTCGCTCCGGGCGTACTCGGCGGGCGCCGGCGCCGGTCTCGCGGCCGCGGAAGCACCCGGCTGAGTGCGGACACCCAGCGCGACCACACTTTCGGATTCGGTGAAGGCGCCGGTCAGAGCACCGGTACCACGACGGGATGAGGGCGGGATCATGACGGATTTCAGGGCGGACCCGCGGGCCATGCAAGCCCTTGCCGAGGCATACCGGGACATCGGCGCCAAGATGCGCCGGATCAGTGAACTCGGCGGCGATCGCCGGGACCTGATCTTCGAGGCCGCCGGTGACGACGAGATGGGCGAGGAGATCAAAACCAACCTCGGTGACCCGGTCACGAAGATCGAAGGCGCCTTCGTCTCGATCGGTGAAGTCGTCGACAACCAGACCAACGTGACCAAGGGGATGGCCGCGAAACTCGCCGTGGCGGAGAGCCAGAACATCGAGAACGTCCACAGAGGACTAAAACGCTAGCGAACTTCCGGCGGCCGTGTCGGCGGCCGCTGATCGACCTCAGCCAGTAAAGGAAGCGGGAACACCATGCCCTCGGACGCAGAAGAGTCCACCGGCGTCGCGGTCGCCACGGCGGAAGCGGCGGCCCCGGCCGCCCCCGAAACCAAGGCGGACACCGAAACCACGCCGTCCCCGGCGGCCGAAACGGTCGCGGCCGGTGCCGTGCCGCCGGTCGTGGACGCGGGCGCCGACGCCGGATCGCCGCCGTCGGGCCGGATGTCGAAACCGGTGATCGTGGCGGCGGCGGTCGCCGGTGTCGTGCTGGTCGCCCTCCCGATGGCCCTCAGCGGACTGCTCGGCGACGCCGAACCCGGCGAAGGACCCGGATCGGCTGGCTACGCGAAGGACCTTCCGCCGGACGGCGGGTTCGTGCCGGGGCTCGCCGCGCCGCCCGCCGACGCGGGCGGCGTCCCCGCCGGTCAACCCGGGAACCAGCTTCCGGGACAGGTGGCCGACGGGATACCGGCCGGCCAGGCGGGGGCTCCCGCCGATCCCGGAACCGCGGGCCTTCCCGGCGGACCGCCCCCGGCGGCGGGCGGCGGTCCGGCTCAGGCACCGCAACAGCACCAGGCCCCGCCGCCCGCCCAGCAGCCCCAGGGACCGCCCGCCCCGGGTGCCAAGGCGGTGACCTACGAAGGCATGGCCGGACGAGGATGCGGCAGTGGCACCGGATTCACCGGCGTCGGCGCGTACAGCGACGGGAAGTCGGGCTGGGTGAACCACGGCGACGGCGGTTGCGGCGCGTCCTTTGTCTCGATCCCCATGTCCGGCGACGCGAACAAGGACGACCCGAGCGCGTACGGGCTGTGGACGTTCAACACCGGCCCGGTGACCGCCGGCTCCTGCGCGGTCTCGGTGTTCGTCCCGAACGGCGACGTGACCGCGGTGGGCGGCAGCCCGTCGGTCTATCGCGTGTACGACCGGTTCGCGGTCGACAAGGGGACCCCGGTCGGGACGTTCCAGGTCGACCAGATCGGCAACCGCGGCCGGTGGGTGAACGTCGGCACGTTCCGCATCAACGGCGCGAAACTGGCCGTCCAGCTGCTCAACCGGGGCCGTGACTGGTCGGGTTCCACCAAGACCTACGCGCATCACGCCGCGGCGACGGTGAAGGCGAAATGCCAGGCGTGAGCCGGGGTCGTGGGTGGTACCTCATGTCGCGAAAGCCACTTTCGGGACATCTCGTGTCCCGAAGGAGGACCCGCATTTGTGTACCTACGCCTGACCTGCACGAGGGTGGCGGTCGTCGCCCGGTCTCGCACCTTGATCAACGGAAGATCCGGGACACTCAACGTCCCGGATCTTCCGTTGATCAAGCTCGTGTCCGCTCACGACCGGTGGACCGGCGACCGAGCGGGGAAGATTCCGGACGCTCAACGTCCGGAATCTTCCCCACTCGGACCGCGTCGGCAACCCGCACAAGCTCCACACCAGTAGGTGGACAAATACGAGTCTCCAATACCGCATTGGGGACATGTCCGGCCCTCCCGGGCGCGCCACCTTGGGGTGCCCTCGAAGAGAACAGCCCAAGTCGCTCACGAGCCCTCGCGAAGCTGTGCAAGCCGCCCAAGCTGGGCATATTTGTCCCGCAAAGTGTCGCTTATGGACAGTCAAGAGCCGACCGGGATCTCGGCGCGGTGAACCGTTCGGCCCCCGGGCCGCGTTGGCTCCGGTGAACCGGTCAGGAGGTGGTCCATGCCCATCAAGGTCGATCGCGGTGATTTCGGCGACGTGCCGGAGTGGGCGCGGACACTTCTCCAGATCCTCGGGGTCGACTGGCCTGCCGCGAACCAGCACAAGTTCCGGCGGGCGGCGCAGGAATACGACACCGTCACGGGACTGCTGAACGAGCTTCCGGACGACATCGCCAGGGTCAAGCGGGCGATCGACGAGAAGCTGTCGATGCCCGAGGCGGGTGAGGCGTTCGACAAGAGCATGAAGCCGCTCACCGGCGGGTCACCGAACCTGTTGGGGGAACTCGCCGAGGGCACGAAGGGTATCGCCGACGGCTGCCGCAAGATCGCGCTGGACGTCGAGTACACGAAATTCTCCGCGATCGGCCAGCTTTTCCTGCTGGCGTACGAGATCGCGATGGAGTACGCCCTCTCCGCCGTCACCGCGGGCGCGTCGCTCGCGAACCTCACCTGGCATTACGCCCTCACCCGTGGCTATCTGCTCGTCCTGTTCAAGATGCTCGTGCGGGCGATCGTGTTCGAGATGTTCATCGGCATCACCGGCGGGCTGATCATCGACGCCGCCGTGCAGCGCCTGCAACGCGAACGTACCGAATGGGATGACGAAACCACCAAGCAGACGGCGATCTCGGGAGCGATCGGCGGGCTGCTCGGCGGCGCCGTCGGTGAGCTCGGGGAGAAGCTGGGCCGCAAGATCGGCGGCCTGCTGGGCAAGGACTTCGGCAAGATCGCCACCGACGATCTGCTGAAGCTGGTCAAGGATCTCAAGCTCCCGAACGGGGGCGCCCTCGCCGACGACTGGGTGCGTGACCTCGGCCGGACGCTGACCGACCGGGCGGGCAGACAGCTCACCGATCCGGCGACCGCGTTCACGAAGCGGGCGATCGAGGGCTTCAGCGACGAGGTCGCCGACCGGTTCGTCACCGCGTTCGGCAAGACCCTCGGTGACGACGCGGCCCGGCAACTCGGCCGCGACTACGCGCGCACCTTCGTGGACAGCTGGAGCAAACACGGCCTCGGCGGCAGCGGGGCCTTCAACGACAGCCTGAGCAAGGTTCTCGCGCCGCACAATGACAAACTGGGCAAGGACGCGGTCGGCCTGCTCACCGAGCACGTGCCGGACGTCCTGACCCGCAACGCGGCCGACCGGCTCGGCGGCAACCTCGCAGCCAAGGCCTTCGAGTACAGCACGGTCTTCCTCTTCGAGGGTGTCTCCGGGGTGATGAGCCAGGCGGCGATGGCCGCGCTCAACGGTGAGTCCGTGTCCGCCGCGGAATACGGGATGGGGTTCGCCGGCGGTGTGGTCGGCGGCGCGGTCAGTCACAAACTCGAGGGGATCGGGGAACGCGCCCTCGACTCGGCGATCACGTCGATGAAGGGGGGTTTCGGCGGGGCGGGTTCACTCGGCGATCTTTCGGCGGCTCCTTCACCCGAGACCAAGAGCGAATCGGCCCCGTCGCCGACGGTCGTGTCGAGCAGGTCTTCCAACTCCGATGCGAAGTCCACTTCGGACACGAGAAGCCCCGCCGACACCAAGGCTTCCTCTGACACCAAGACTTCCTCCGATACGAAAGCGACTTCCGACACCAAAGCACCTTCCGGTTCGAAGTCCACTTCGGACACCAAGCCGCCGTCGGAAGTCAAGACGAGCTCGTCCGGCAAGACGAACGCCGAAACCGAAGTGGCCGAGGCCGCGCCCACCGCCGTGCGGACCTCGTCCGACGCCGGGACCGTCGAGGAGGAGGACGAGGAACGGCCGCGCACCCGTCCCAGTCCGTTGCGCACCACTTCGGACGAACCGGCCGTCGGCTCGACTTCGGCCGCGGCCGCCCAGGTCGAACCGGCGGTCATCGAGACCGAAAGCGCGCCGGCGCCTTCGATCGAGCCGGATCTCGGCAAACCGTTCGTGGAAGACCTTTTCGACGGCCTGGAATCGGAGGTCACCCCCGCGCCGCGGCCGATGGAGCTGCGGGAAGAGGAATGGACGTCGCCGCATCCCGGCGGTGGCGAACCGCTGACACCGCGGCGGCTGGTCGACGAATTCGGCTTCCCGCTGGTGAACCAGCAGCGGTTCCAATGGCTCGCGGACTGGTCGAACGTGGTGTTCGACGTCCGGCCGACGAACCCGGATTCGGTCCGCTGGCTCGAACAGGGCGCGGTGCCGAAGCCGAAGGACATCAAGGCCAAGACGATCGGCGAGCTCGATACGTATCTGGCCGACGTGCGGGACTCTGTCGGGCTGGTCGGCTTTTTCAAGCCGGAGCTGCCGAAGAACCTGGCCGATCTTCCGCCGGAGACGCGGAAGAAGATCGAGGCCAGATTCGCCAACCGGGAAAAAGAATTCCAAGCGCTTTCGGAAGAAATGGCCGGGCTGGCGGAACAGGGCCGCTATCGCGTCGTGGACGGAATCGTCCAGGCCAAGACCGAAAGCGGTGACTTCCGCCCGATCACCGGCGACCACGACGTGTACCACATTCGGTGTGTCGACGACGGTTCGTCGCTCACGACCTCCGATTACGAGGACGTCGTCGAGCTGCTGACCAAGCGGAACATGGGCGTGCAGCACGGCGCGCATATGTACTGGTCCCCGCAAGGTGAGTTCCAGGAAAAGATCTTCAGTGACATCGTCGAGCGCCATCAGGAAGGCGTACCGGACGCCGAGCCGCTCATCCGCTTCGATCCGGGACAGCCGCCCCGGCTCGTCTTCGCCGACCCGTTGCCTGCTCGTCCCCAGGCGCCGGCCGAAACGACGGCCGAAACCACTGAAGCCACTGAAGCCACCACCGCCGAAACCGAACCGGGCGAGCGGGACCTGACCCGCGCGGATCTGCCGCCGTTCCTCGCCTCCGGTCAGGCCCTCGGTTCCGCGCCGGTGCTCGAGGTCTCGGGGACGGACGGACTCCGCGACGAACTGACCCGGTTGCTGCCCGGTGCCGAGCCGGATCAGCTCGACGCGATCAGGAACGCCGTCCGCGACGACTTCGAGTCCGCCCTGAGCGGCCTGCATTTCCCGCTGCGCATGGACAAGGTCAGGCGGGAGGTCCGGATCCGGGCCACGATCGTCGGTGACGTGGTGAGCGGGCCGAGGGAGAAGACCAAGGCGGATCTCACCGTCCAGGGCGGCACCGCGAACGCGGAGAACCTCGCCGGCCTCCAGGCCGGTGACCTCGGGACGGCGGTGACCGTGCAGGCGCCGACCGGCCCGTATCTCACCGTCGGCGGCAAGGTCGCGCTGGCGGCGCCCGGGACGACGCAGACCGTCTCGACGTCCACTTCGGACCAGCGGGCGATCCGGTCCGGAGCGGGCTCCCGCCGGGTGGACCTGAAGGTCGAGTTCACCGTCGGCGTCCTCGACGAGAACGGCGTCGAGGCCCTTGGTGAAGACCGGCCGAGGCCCGTTCCCGGGCAGGTCACCGTGCGGCTACCGGACGATCTGGTCGGGCTCACGCCACCTGCCGGGCTGACCGCTAAGGAGCTGGACGCCGACGTCGGGCGCGAACTCCAGAATCCGGTCCCGGAGGCGGTCACCGATCTCGGTGACGTGTTCACCCCGACGGCGAGGCTGCTGCACCGGACGGTCACCGCGTTCGGCGCCCCCGGCCGGGACGCGCTGCGCGCCTTCCTCGGGACCGCCGGTATCCGGGAGAACTTCGGCGCCATGCTGGAGGGCTGGGTCAGCTCGCCCGCCCTGCTCAGCGCGGACGGCGGCGAAGTGGCGGCGGTGCGGATGAAGGCCGTGCCGACCAGGGCCGAATTCGTCGGCGCCACCACCGGGACGCAGCTTCGGCTGCACGAGTCCACGACCACCGCCTCCACCGTTTCCGCCTTCACCAAACGAGGATTCGACGCGTCCGTCTCGTTCGGCGGCGGTGGCGGTGTCGGGGGGACGAAGATCGCCGCCGGGGTCGGCGGTGGCTATTCCGCGCGAACGGTGGACACCGTCGTGTCCGGCCGGACCGCGACGGTGAAATCGGGTGTCCAGCTCAACGGCGACATCGGTCTCTACCGGCTCGAGACCACGATCGTGGTGCAGGCACTGGACGGCCGGGAGACCACGACCACGGCGACGGTCTACGCCCGGCTGGGGATGGCCGAAGCCGCGGCGCGGGGCCTGCCGGTCCCGGAGGGCACCGGCGACGGGATCACACCCCCGTCGGCCGAGAAGTTCCCGCCCGCGCAGCTGGCCGCGGGGCTCGCGGCGGGCAACGTACGCGTCGGTGCCTTCACCGGCGCCGAGGCCGTGCTGACGGAAATCCGCGGCAAGCTCCAGGAAGCCGGCCACTACCGGGATCTGCTGCCCGGCTGGACGGGTACGCGGGCGAAACGCGCGGGTGCGGCGCGGACACTGGAGATGCTGGCCAACGAGCACCGGCTTCAGGCCACGTTGTCCCCGGCGGCACTGCGCAACCGGCTGGACGCGCTGCTGGGTGCCGGGGTGTCGGTGACGCTCAAACGCCAGGGTGTCCTGTGGCAGGACAACGTCACCATCACGGTGCGGCTGGAGTCGAAGCGTCCCAAGCACATCGGGCGCGCGACCGGACGGATGGTCCGCAACGCCACGAGTACCGGTCCGGCGCTCGGCGCCTCCTCCGCGACGAACAAGGGATGGACGGCCGGACCCGAAGGCAAGGTGACCTTCGGGGCGACCGTGACGGCTTCGGCGAAGTACGGAAGTACCAGCGGCACCCGGACCGGCGCGGGGCCGGTCACCGACTCGACCGAGCTCAACATCGGCAGCGCCGATTCGGAGGGCTTCGAGCACGAGGGCCGGTTCGTCGTCACCATCACCGGTTTCTCCCGGTTGAACACGACCGCCCGGCAGATGCTGCCGGGACTGCCGGGCATCCAGGTGCCTGCCCTCCGGCGGATCTGGACCACGCCGGACGAGGCCGAAGACGGGTCCGTCCCGCTTCCGGCCGCCTTCACCGTGTGGATGTCGGACAGCCTGACCCTGCCCGCCGAAGCCGGCCAGGTCGCGCCCGGCGAGCCGAAGGTGCGCGAGCTCGACCCGCCGCGGTCGATCACCGGCCACTTCCAGGAGCTCCCGCCCTCCGACGTCGACGACTGGATCGGGGTGGAAAGCATCGCCCACACCGGATACGTCGGCGCGGCGGCACTGGAAGCGCTGGTGGAGGCTTCGGAAGGCGACCGGGCGCTGGCGCTGCCCGGCAGCGACGCCTGGACCGAGGTGCAGGCGATGCTGAGCACCGACACCATCAAGGCGGCGCTGCGGTCGTTCACCCGCGGTGTGGTCGGCGCCGACCTCGTCCACCACCGTCGCCTGGCGGACCGCGTCGGCAGGATCGGCGTCCACGCGAAACTGAGCGAGCCCACTTTGGTCCGGGTGGCCGACGACGCGGCCGCCGAACGATCCACGTCGGGCGGCTTCCGGTTCGAGAGCGGTACGAGCAAGGGCACGGGTCCGGTGGTCACCGCGGGGGTGGCGGGCAGCGGCTCGGTGAACGACGATCCCACCGGCTCCGCGACCGGCGGCCTGTCCGGCAAACCGTGGGCGAAGACGACCACGAAGGCCGACGGCCTCGACATCTCCGCGGTCGTCGACCGCAACCTGACGACGGCCGCCGGGACACCGCGGGTACTGGCCCGCTTCGACATCGACTTCACCGTGCTCGCCGAGGCACGGCAACAGACCGCGCTGATCCGCCCGGACGCCCGCATCGCCGCCCGCTCCGTCCACCTTCCCGGTGCGGCGCTGGTGTGGCTCACCGAGGACCAGGCCAGGGCACACGGTCTCCTGCCCGCCGGTCCCGCGGGCCCACGGGACCGCGACGAGCGGCTCGCGCCTCTTTCGACACTGCCGAAGGGCAAGCCCGGCGCGCTGGGACTGGGCACCGTCGAGCGGCTGCCCGAGCTGTCCGATCTCGTGCCGAAGCTGTCCGCCGAGCTGGCCAAGGCCAAGATCCCGCTGCTGCCGGGTGTGTCCTTGGACGACGCGATGCACAACTGGGCGAGGCTCACCGGCCTCGTCTCACCGGACGGCGTGCGGGGACTGGTGGACAGCGCGCTGGACGGCGGCGTCCCGCTGCACACCCATCTCCCGAAACTGTTCACCGGCAGCGGATACCAGCTCCTGCTGACCGCGAAAACGCTGGGCGATCCGGCTTTCCGCGAGGTGGTCAACGACGGCCGGACCGTCGAACACAGCACCGTTCGCGCGGTACGGACCAGTCACGGCGACAGCACGGCCAAAGCGTGGTCGGCGGCGTTGCGCGCGGGCGGGCAGGAGAAGTACCAGGGCGACACGACGACGTCGGTCGGCGGCGCGGTCACCAGGGGGATCGGTGCGGTCAAGGTCACCGGCACCACGGAGGTCCGCACCGAACAGGAAACGTGGCTGCGGACCGCGACCGGCC
Source organism: Amycolatopsis sp. NPDC033938 (assembly GCF_055575975.1). Taxonomy (NCBI): domain Bacteria; kingdom Bacillati; phylum Actinomycetota; class Actinomycetes; order Pseudonocardiales; family Pseudonocardiaceae; genus Amycolatopsis; species Amycolatopsis sp. NPDC033938. Next base: position 62,649 of record NZ_JBVIRO010000024.1, on the reverse strand, counting down.
CGGCCGCGCTGTTCGACGTGCCGATCGAGTTCACCCTGGAGGTGCGGCGGGACGGCGAAACCGTCGCGTCGGCGGGTACGGGGGAGCGGACGCTGGGCATCCGGCTGCCCGCCGACAACCTGACCGTCGGCACCGGCCGGGAGCCGGACGCGGAGGAGGACACCGGGCCGAATCCGCTGTCCGCGGCGGAAGTCACCCCCACCGCACTGGCGGAATGGCGGCAGGGCAGCGTCACCGAACTGCCGGACATGGCTTCGGTCGAATCCGTGCGCGCCGCCGCGCGGCTGCGCGACGTCGTACGCGACACCCTCACCAAGGCCGGGGCGGACAGCGGGATCACCGGCTACGGCACCGCGCCGGTCAACGCGCTCTGGTCGAGCCTGAGTCCTCAGGTGCTGCAGGCCTTCCTGCCGACCATGACGGCGAAGAGCCTGCCCGTGCCCGCCTTGCGCGAGGCGGCCGTCCTCCGGGGCAAGCGGGCGGACGTCGAAGTGCACGCCCGGCTCGGCAAACCGCGCACGATCGCGTTGAGCGACGGCGTCAACCTGGAGAACCCGAAGAACTCGACGACGGCCCGCTCGGCCGAACGGAAGGTCGCCGAGGCGGGCGAGATGGGCGTCACCGGACCCACCGTCACACCGGTCGACGAGAAGGACAACATCGGGGGCCTGGTCACCGGCGTCGACGCACGGTGGACCAGTGAGCCCGCCGACGCCACGGTCGACGGCACGACCGTGTCCGCCGTCGCGAACCTCAAACCGGTCGGGCGGACCGCGCTGGTGCGCTTCGACGTGGACTACCGGATCGTGGTCAAGGTCGACGGCCGGACCGAGGTCGTGGACCTCTCCCTGCCCGGCTCGGCGGATGTGCGGATGCCGATCGAGGGGCTGGCCGACGTCACCGGCCGGAAGACGCCGCGCGTGCTGAAGGCACGGCAGGGACGGGTCGCCAGGACCGCGAAGGCGTGGCGGGACGCCGAAGTCGGGGCCGAGGGCCACCGGCGTCAGGCCGGACAGCTGGTCAAAGAGCTCGGCGTCGTCGGCGTCGACTGGAAGGCCACGGTCGACGCGGCCAGGGTCCGCCGTCCCGGCACGCTGGAGGAACGGCACCACCGTTACGCCCGCGAGACCGAGAAAGCCCTGCGGGAAGCCGAAAGCGTCGCCGAAGCGGCTCGGCTCCACCACGACCGGGTGTCCTCGGCGACCGACGCGGTGCTGGCCGGGCTGAAGACCGGGTCCGTCGATCTCGACGACCTCGCCCGTGGCGCCGCCGACGCGGACCGCCTCTTCCGGGTGCGCTCTTCCGAACTGGCGGCGGCACGCGGACGGGTGGATCTCGCCGAGGAGAACGAGGATCTCGCCGCGGCGCTGGACGACGTCCGGCGGCTGATCCGGAAGCGCGCCGACGCGAAGATCCGGCGTGACCTGTTCCGCGAGGTACTCGCGGAACGACGGGAAACCCTGGCCGTCGCCGAAGCCTCGGCGACGGAGGCGAAGGAACAGCTCGTCGCCGCGGCCGAGCAACTGGTCCGCACCCAGGCGGAGTTGCAGGCCGCGTGGCTGGACTTCGTGGACGCCAAACAGGACGCCTGGTGGCTGGCGAAAGGCGCGCTGGACGCCGAATTCGCGCGGCTCACGGCACCGCCCGGCTCTCCCGAAGACGAGAAGTGGCGGCACAGCCGGGCCACCGACGCGCCGTGGTTCTCGGTGGCGAAACCGCTCGACCCGGCCCAGTGGGAACCGCTGCGGGCGACCACGCCGAGGCGGTCGGTGGCCACCGAGACCGCCGACGTGCTGACCACGCTGTTGTCCGAAAAGGACAAACGATACGACGGGGTGATCCGGTACGGCGTCAGCCGATTCGTGGTCGACGGACGCGGGGTCACCGAGTTCACCGTGCCGATCAACCTCGTACCGGGCCGCGGGGTCACCGACGAGCAGCTCGCGCGCCTGCGGGAGCGCGCCGCGGCCGGTGTCGAGAAGCTGCTCAACAAACGCCACGGCCTGCCGAACGGTGACCAGCTGCACGTCCGGGTCGAGTTCACCGACGACCGGCTGACCGGCCGGGACGGCGACCCCCGGTACCGCGCGTACGACGTCGTCGCCGGTGACGACGAACGCACCACCCAGACCACCTGGCGGACCGACGCCACCCCGGAGGAACTGGCGCACGAGCTGCTGCACTACCTCGGCGCGGGCGACGAGGAGCACGACGAGGACCGGGTGTTCCTCAGCCGTGAGGACGACGGTACGACCGGTGTCGTCACCGGTGACGAAAGCATCATGGGCCAGGGCGTGGTCACACCCGGTGTGACGCCGAAACTGCTGCCGCGCCACACCTGGATGATCCAGCACGTCCTGCACAGCCAGCTGGGCCCGGGATACCGGCTCACCGACCCTGGTCAGGACGCGCTGCCGGGTGTCCGGCCCGCCGCGGACGACGGGCTGACGGACGCGCAGCGCGCCACGCTCGGTCAGGAACGACGGGAAGCGGTCCGGGTCGGGGGCGACACCTTGGCGTCGAACCTCGTCGAGGCGATCGCCCGCACGCGGGCGGCCGGTTCCCCGGAGCACCGGGCAGAACCGCGGGAACACGCCACCCCGGAGGAGATCGCGGTCGCGCTGGACGTCCGGTTGCGGGTGCTGACCGAGGACGGAACGACCGTCGAACTCGGCCCGGAGCACGGCGAACCGGTGACGGTGGTCTTGTCGTCGTCGGCCGACTTCCTGGCCACGGTCCCGGTTCCGGCGCACCCAGGCCTCACCACCGCGCAGCACGACACCCTCACCCGGCTCGGCAAAACGGCGGTGCCGGTGGGAGGAAAGCCGGTCACCGGGAACCTGGTCGCCGCGATCGCCGCCGCCGTCGCCCCCGAATCGTCGCTACGGCAGGCGGAACTGCGCGAGCTGGGCACGGCGCTCGGGGGCGCCACGGCGGCGAAGATCGCCGAAGCCTTCGGAGTCCGGCTGCACGTCGTGACCGAGAACGGGGACGATCTCGGGTACGGCCCCGAGGGGCGGCGGCCGGTCCGGATCGTCCGTACCGCGGACGGCGAATACCTGGCCACCCGCGACCTGGAGGCCAGGACGGCTTCGAGGCCGGTGCCGCACCGGCCCGGCCCGTCGGCGGTCTCGGCGGAGATCGAGCGGGACTTCGGGATCGGCACGGAGTCCCAAGCAGGGCTCCAGCGGGCCGCGGACGCCGCGGGCGTGGCGTTCGACCTGCGGCCGGTGAACCCGGAGTCGATCCGCGCGCTGCTCCGGGGCGGGCGGCAGGCGTCTCCCGGCCTCGCGGCGGGCACGGTCACGACGTGGGACGTCCACCTCGGCATGCCGGAGCAGGCGATCGGACTGGCCGCTCGTTTCGAACCCCGGCTCCCGGACCTGACCGCCCTGCCGCCCCGAGTGTGGGAACGGATCGAGCACCGTTACCGGCAACGGATGACCGAGTACAGCACGCTGGCGGACTCCCTTCCCGCCGGACATCGGGTGGTCGGCGGTGTCGTGCACGTGATGACCGACGACGGCTGGGCCCCGGTGATCGGTACCGACTCGCACCACATCCGCCGCCCGGACGGCACCGCCTCGGTGCTGACCGACGATGTGGAGCTGGACGCGCCACTGCTCGATTTCGTGGCGCACACCCTGCCGCTCGGCTATACCGCCGGGCTCGGCAGGCAGGGCGACGAACCGCTGATCCGCTTCACGCCCGGGAACACGCCGCGGGTGATCGCCGACGGCGACCCCCACGCGGCGGCCGACAGCCCGGTCGAGTCCTTTGTGGACTATGCGGAGCTCGACTGGGAAGCGTTGCGTGCGCAAGCGATCGCTCATCAGGTGGACGACGTGCTCTGGGACGGTTCGATCGACCTGGGCACCGAGGACTCGCAAGGGGAGTCCGTGTTCTTCATGCTCGCTCCCGACGACAGTGCCGGCGAGCAGGACAGCCACCCCGTCAGCGAGCACTCGGAACCGGACGACCGGCAGGAGTACGACGATCTCCTGACCCCGGTGACGATCGATTTCACCGAAGGCTCGGGCCGGCTGACCGGCGCGCAGCTGCATGAGCTGCATCGCGTCGCCCGGTACATGACCGAGGTCGCCTACGTCTATCTCGTGGTTCCCCAGATGTTCGGGCCGGTGCCTTCGATCGTGGTGTCGGGCGGCGACGCCGTCCAGAACCAGGTCCTCGTGAACACGATGCGGCGGATGGTCGACGACCTGGTCTCCGCGCGAACCGAGCTGGACCACGTGCAGAGCTATCAGCTGCTGCGCAGCATTCACCTTTCCGTCCGTGATGAAGCGGACGGTGACGCGGATCGGCACCAGGTCCGGATCGAGGGCTCCGACATCGCGGTCGCACACCTTCGGGCGCCTCGGAAACAGGTCGAGGTGACGACGAAGTTCCGCATCGAGCGGACCGATCCGGCGGCCGGGCCCGCCTTCACCTATCCGTCTGGTGTGTCCCTGGCGGAGACCTCCCGCTCGACCCCTTTCGTCGTACCGCTTCAGGAGACCGTCGAGTCGGATCACATCCCGCTGCGGGTGGCCGGCGACCTTTCGATCGCCGTGGGCGCGGGGGAGAGCTCGAAGGAGTTCTTCGCCGTTCCCGACGTGGTGGCCGCCTCCCGGGCCGCGTTGCTGCGAGCCGACAGCAACATCGGCCTCGTGGTCCACGACGACGTGGTCCTGGTGGTCGAACGCGACGGGATCGAACACCGGCTGAACAAGGTGAGCGTCGAGTTCTGGGACAAGCCGTCCCATATCTGCCGTGACATGGCGCAAGAGGTCTTGGGCGCACTGCCGGACATCGCGATCTTCAGGAACGAGAACGGCGACGCAGCGGTCGGGAACGTCAGTACCACCAACGGTGTCGAAGTGACCGGGGTCCGCGAACTCGCCGAGGCGATGGCGGCACAGGCCGAAGACCGCACGGATCCGGTGGATCCGCGCTGGGCCGTGGCGCAGGTGGCCAAGGACGTCAGGCCGACCGGTGGCGGGACCGGCGCGCCCCGTCCCGGGCGTGCCTATGGCAGCGCGATGAGTTATCAGCTGTCGAACGCCGCGCGCCGGGCGAAGATGGATCAGGCGGCGCGGGACAGTGGTGTCAACGAGCGTGCCTGGCCGTCGGTCGGGGAAGCGTACTGCGCCAATTCCATTCCCTTCGACGACGCCGACGGCACCGTGTCGATGAGCCGTGACTTCGCCAAGGGGATCGAGAACGAAGGCGCTCCCTTCGGATACCACTTCGCGGCCGTCGTCGCGACGAGCCTGGACGGCCGGTTCAACCTCACCCTGGAGAACACGCCACAGGGAAGACTTCGCACTCCCCTGGTCGACGAGGCGATCGAGCGGGCTCTGCGCGACCACGACGGCTTGTGGGACGACCTCGAAACGTGGTTCGACGCCGATCTGCGGAGGGCGAAACAGGACTCGTCGCCCGCTGTCGCGGAGATCGAGTTGAAGATCTATGTGGTCAAAAAGCTTCGGGCGCTGGCGGAAGCACGGGCTTCCCACGGTCCCGACGATCCGGTGACACAGCGCGCGTACAACGAAGCGGCCGGTGGTGTCTACAACCTCGCCACGTGGCCGAAAGAGCGTGACAACTGGCACTTCGTGGCCTACAGCAAGGAACCCGGTGACTCGTTCCACGAGCATTGGGCGGCTTACCACGATCCGGAACTGTTCATGATGCCGAACCTGATGACCGTCGTGGTCTCGGGTGGTCAGGGTGCCGCGAACCCGTGGTCCGCGCAGGTTTCGTTCGATTCCGGATCGAGCAGGCCCCGCGAGTCCGACGTGCAGACGTTCCGTTCCGTCGCGACCCGGGTCGCGAGAGCGGCGATCTGGCGTAAGGCCAACGATCTGCCGATTCCGGCGGTGACCGTCACGGGGTACGGCAACGGCAGTTTCGCCGTACCGGGCGGTGCGATCAAGAAGGGGAAGGAACGCGCCGACGTGGTCTCGGCCATGCTGGTCGAGGAGATCGGCGAAGAACTGCGCCGCCTCCAAGGAAACGACCAGTTGGTCAAGGTCGCCTCCGACGGGGACGCCGTCGTCGACGGCGCCCCGACGATCCGGGTGGCGGCGAAGTCGAAGGGGCGTGATCTCACCGGCGCCCCGGACGATCCGCGCTCGACACCGGAGGAACGCCGTCGCCGGGCGGTCATCACGGTGCGGCCGGACCCGGTCGTCGCCACTGTCCCGCTCGACGGAAACCGCGGGATCAGGCTGGACGATCCGCGGCTGGCCGAGGTCGCCGACGGCTTCGCGGCGGACGACAGGTTCTTCACCTTTCTCGCGCACGGTGACGTGAACGGCGCTCCCGTCCACAGTGCCCCTGGTGCGGGAAGTACGCCGCTGAGCCCGTCCGAGGTGGCCGCGATGCTGGTGGCCGCCAAGGACGAGGGCCGGTGGGACGGCGAGAAGCCGTTGATGTTCGCGTCGTGCGGTGCCGGTCGCGGGGGCGACAAGTCGTTCGCGGCCCAGGTGCTGTCCCACTTGCGGGAGCGGGGTATCGAGGTCGACGCCGTCGCGCCGGACGGCCCGGTGTACTTCGTGCCCAACGTGACCGATCCGGCCGGATCGGGTCACCTCGTGGTGACCGGGAACGTGGGTGTCGACGCGGACAGACGGCCGGTCGTCGCACCGAAGGGGAACTGGATGCGGCTGTCCGGCTCCGCCGGACGAGCGCGGCCGATCGGCGCGCATATCGTGGTGGAGGAAGGGAAAACCTGGCGCACGACGGCACTGCCGCCCGGATACTCGGCCGGGAAATCCGTCCGCGGCCTCGACGGCGCGGTGCGGCTCGACGGCGAAGAACAGGACGCCCCGGTCGCGCCGCGCGACTCGTCCGGTCGACATCCGTTGACGGCCGCGCAGCGGAACGCGCTGGCCATCGCCGCCGAACGGGGAGAACGCCTCCACGAGACCCACCGAGCGGCCGCGCTCGACCGTATCCGCGAGCTGAACACCACTTCGCGCACCCGCTACCCGGTTGACGATCAGGACGCCATGGAGCTGCTCCTGGACGCCGTGCACTGGCATCTGCAGTCGATGGCGCTCGCCCGCAACGTCGACTTCGCACGCGCGCCCGAGGGTATGCCGAAGGACCCTGACGGGTATGCGCCCACCTGGGCGGAGTTCCTGACCGCTCGTGACCGGTTCCCGACGTACTGGGAGACGGGTCTCACGACGGGGACCGCGTTCCGTGCCGGTCGCGGCTGGGTCGAGGAGCGACTGGGCTACGGGGACGTGCTGAACCGGGTCAAGGGTGATCCGGCGAAGTCCGGTGACCGTACCGCCGATTTCGACCCGACCGCCCCCGCCGAGATGCCGCTTTACGCCGCCTTGAACTCATCGCTCCAGAAGGGTGGTGCCTATCCCTACGGCACCACCGTGATGTACCTGAAAGAGGACGTACGGGAACGTTCGACGTTCACGCCGAGGGACAGTGCCGCCGAGGGACTCATGGGCGTCGAGTCCGCCACCGACGGCCGGCATCTGTTCGGGCTGCTGGCGTACGGCCACGAGGACAACGTGCGGCTCGCTTTGGGCGGCATCACCGACTTCAAATACGACCGCGAGCTCCGCAGGGATATCGAAAGGGAAGGCTTCGCGGCGGTCGGGCACTATTTCGAGGCGCAGGTGCACGGCGGACTCTCGTGGGAGGACGTGTCCAAGGTGGTGGTCAACTGGGGTGACCTCTACGGGCGGGGCGCGAAGAACACGACCAAGGCCGAAGCGGACGACCTCGTCACCTACCTCGAGGCGTTCAAGAACGCGCACGGTTACGACTTCGAGGTGATTCCCGGCAGGGAGATCGGTCAGCCCGGCGGGATGGAAGCCGCCGAGAACCGGCGCGCACTCGGCCTGTTCGACGTCGACGAGCTCGACCCCGGGGAAAAGGAGATCCTGACGGCGCTCGACCGGCTGGCCAAACCGACGCCGTTCTCCAGCCGCGCGAACCGGGACGAGATGCTCGACCTCGCGGCCCGCGCGGGGATGGACATCGATTCCCCCGACGAAGCGCTGAAAGAACTCTGGGCGCTCGCCGTGTCCTCGTCACCGGACGGAGGGATTCCGGCTCTGCGGCAGAGGCTGGAGCTTTCGCGGGCCGAGGTGACCACGTCGGTGACCGCCCGTGTCTTCGAAGACGTGGCGAACGGTCTCGGGGTGAATCTGTTCGAACTCGAGATGCGGACGATGGAGCCGCTCGGGGTGCTGTGGTCCGCTTGCGACGCGGATCCGGACGCCCGGCTGTCGGACCTCTACCGCACGTTTGCGGACGGTGGCCTCACGGGTATGTGCGGCCAGACGGCCAATCTGCTGTTCGAGGTGGCACACGACCCGGTGGGCGAGCCTGCCAAAGCGACCGTGTCCGAGTTGACGGACGTGATCAACGGCGGCCAGGACGTCGGCGTATGGGTGAGCACCGGGTCGACACACGCCTTCTATCTGGAGTTGCGGGGCGATCGCGCGGTCGTCCATCAAAGCTACGTCGGCCGGTACAGCTTCGCGCACAATCTCGACGCCGGCCGTTCGTCTTCGCGGACCGAATTGGCGGAGCGGCTGACGTCGATACTCTCCGAGTACCAAAGCGGTGGTCAGCCGGTCACCGACGAAGAAGAGTTGTTCGGCGGGAGTCTGCTGGACCCCGCCCGGCGCGAAAAGTACGAGCTGAGCGGCTGGGAGGTGTTCCGGATCAAGGTCGCCCCGTTCCTCGACGCGCGGCAGCAGGTGGAGCGCCTGACCGAGCTGGTGACCGCCCGGCACGACGCCTGGAACGAGATCAAGGACTCGTCACAGACCGTCGCACGATATCTGGGGGTGGAGCCGGAGCCCGCACCACTCGTGTCCTCGGCGGACAGCATCTTCGAGGCCTTGGTGCCCCCGGGGTCGCCTCAGGGCCCCGGCGAAGTCACATAGCCTCGCCCGGCTCTTGACTGTCCACAAGGGACACCTTTCCGGGGACTCGGTGTCCGGTTGAGGACGCTATGTGCGGCTCCGTAGGGGGTCGTGAGTGGCGATTCGGGTTAGAACCCTCATCGCCACTCACGACCCGCGCGCAAAACCGCACAAGCCGGACAGCCTCCTTCCGGCAAGATCTCGAGTTCGCCGGGACTCCCGGGGTCGCGCAGGGACGGAACCGCCGGGCGGTTCTGCCGCCTCTCCTGCCTGGTGCCGGAAGTTTCGGTGCGGTCTGCTGAGGTGAACCCACGCCCGTCACCAGGAGGTACCCGATGACCACAGCGGAAGAGTTCACGCTGGCCAGGGTGTTCGACTTCGTCGACCCCGAAACGGGACCGGGCTTCGCGCCCGGCCATCCCCGGATCGAGGACCCGGAGGAACTGCGGGCCCTCGTCGCGTATCTGGAGGGTGGCACGCCGGTGCTCCTCACCCCGTCGTTGCTCGACGACGTCGTCGACCCGGACCGGACCGCGGTCGTGCCCGCCAACTTCCGCACCGACGGGACGTGGATCTGGACCGACACCGTCACCTACTACCTGGAGCACCACGGGCTGGCCCCGGAGCCGGACCTGCTCGGTCACCTCCGGGGGCGGGGGCGGACAGCGGCGCCGGTGCCTCCGGACGTCGTCGGGCGCGCGGCCGGATTCGTGCTGGAGCCACCGGGGGCCGAGCGGGCGCCGGTGTGGAGCGCGGGCTGACCCCGGCGGGACCTTCCTTCCGGTTCTTCTGCTGGTGGTTGTTCATGGTGACCGGGACACGGGTGCCGTTTACTGAATCCAGAGTCGCAGAACCGCTCGACACCAAGGAGTTGACGTGTCGCTACGAATCCGAGGTCTCCACGGTCGCCCGGCCCGGTCCGAAGAGGACATGGTCGCCGTCTACGTCTCCCGCGACGACATCCGTGACCTGGACGCGGGTGAACTCGGCGGCCGGATCGCCGCGGCCGCCGGGCTGCCGAGGGCAGGCGGATCCGCGGCCATCGCCGAGTTCGAACCCACGCCCCGCTACACCATCCAGGACGTCCTGCTCGGGCACATCACCTGGGACGAACTGACCCGCGCCTCCGCCTGACCGGCGGGCTACGAGGCGTTGAGGCGTTCGGCCAGCTTCTCCCGGAGCCTGCTTCCTTCGGACCGGCCGAGCCGATCGCAGAGACCCATCGCCCGTTCCCGGTCGGCGCGTGCCGCCGCCGGATCGCTCATCTCCTCCGACAGCGCCGCCCTGTCGCAGAGCGTGTCGATCTGAGCCTGTGTCAGCCCGATGCGCTCGTAAAGTCCCTCGGCCTCGGACAGACGGCGGCGCGCGTTCGCGTGGTCGCCCCGGCGCCGCAGGAACCGCCCGGTCTGCTGGAGCGCGCGAGCCTGGCCCATGGCCGCGCCGTGCAGGCGGAACAGGCCGAGCGCCGTCTCGCATTGGGCGAGTGCCCGATCGAACGCATCGAGCGCGGCCAGGTTCTGGGCCGAACGCAGCAGCATGTACGCGTAGTTGGTGTCGTCCACCGGGGTGCGCGAGCCGCCGTGTTCCGGCGAGAAGTAGCGGACACAGACGTCGAACTCCTCGGCGGCGTCGTCGAACCGGCCGTTGCGGTACCAGTACGAAGCCCGCATCGTCCTGGCCACGTGGACCCCGAGTGGATAGCCCGCCTCTTCGAACAGGCGCGTCGCTTCGTCGAACAGTTTGGGCGACGTGGGGCCGCCGGCCTCGCGGGCTTGGGCACTGGTCAGGTACACCCGTGCCCAGCCCTGTTCGCGGCGGTCGCCCGCCTCCACCGCGGCGTCCCAGGCCAGCTGGGCCATCCGGGCGGCCTCTTCCGCCTGATCGCCCAACGAAGCCTGCACCCAGGACAGATAGTTCCGGTGCGCCGCCTCGTCCCGTTTGCTGCCGAGTGCGATGGCCGAGTCCACGGCGAGCCCGAACACGTCGTACCAGGTACTCGCGTTCCCGCCGATCTCCGAGTACCAGTGCATGGCTTCGGCGAGGTCGAGTACCGGCCGGTGGTCACCGCGGGCGGCGATGCTTTTGACCGCGGCGAGCCAGTTCTTCAGCTCGACCTCCAGCCACCTGCCCGCCCCGGGATGATCGTCGAACGACGGCGTCGCGACCGGAAGCGGGCTGACCCCGTCGGTCGGATGGAAGTAGCGGCCCGCCGCCGTCGCGGTGCGCACCAGCCAGTCGGCCAGCCGGTGATCCGCGGCCTCGACGGCTTCCGGGGTCTCCTCCCTGGCGAGTCGTTCGGTCGCGAAGACCCGGAGGAGGTCGTGGAACTGGTACCGGCCGTTCTCCTGCGACGTCTGCAACAGGCTCGCGTCGGCCAGCTCCTCCAGGAACACGGCGGCGTCGTCCTCGTCGGACGCCTCGATGAGCGTCATCGCGGCCCCCACCGAGAAGTCCGCCGCCGGGACGAGCGACAGCCGCCGGAACACCGCGGCGGCGTTCGGGCTGAGCTGGCGATACGACAGTTCGAACACACTGCGCACGTCGAGATCCCCGGCGGTCAGCGTGGTCAGCCGCCTGCTGCGGTCCCGGAGCTGCTCAACCAGACGCGACAGCGGCCAGGTGGGGCGGCTCGCCAGCCGGTTGCCCGCGATGCGCAAGGCCAGCGGCAGCCGTCCGCACAGTTCGACCAGTTCGAGCGCCGCCTGCCGCTCCCGCGTGACCCGGCCCGCCCCGATGATGGTCGACAGCAAGGCGACCGCGTCGTCCTCGCCGAACACATCGAGGGGGAGCCTGCTCGTGCCTTCCAGGCCCACCAGCATCTGACGGCTGGTGATCAGGGTGAGACACCGCGGCCCGCCGACCAGGAGCGGCCGGACCTGGGCCTCGTCTGCCGCGTCGTCGAGGACGATCAGGGCGGCCCGGTCCCGCAGGAGGGAGCGGCACAGGCTCGCCCTGTCCTCCGGTTCGGCCGGGATGCGGACGGCGTCGACGCCCAGCGAGCGCAGGATCAGGTGCAGCGCGTCCGCCGGATTCGCCGGTTCGGCCGACATGCCGCGCAGTTTCAGGAAAAGCCTGCCGTCGGGGAACTCATCGGCGAGGTTGTGCGCCACACGGACGGCGAGGGTGGTCTTGCCGGTTCCGGGAGGTCCGCTGAGGATGGCGACCCGGCCCGACCGGCGGCCGCCGTCGCGAAGATCCGCGGAGAGGGAGCGCAACGCGTCGAGAACGCCTTCGCGTCCGGTGAGGTCGTCGACGTCCGCCGGCAGCAGGCCGACCAGCGGTGCCTCGTAGATCCCGGCGGGCGCGGGCGCGGCGATCGGCTGGGCCCGGCCCAGCCTCGCGACCTTCTGCAGGCCGGTCAGCTCGTCGTCGGTCAACGACAGCGGCGCGGCCAGCGCTTCGATCGTCCGGCGTTGCGGGCTCTTGGCGATCCCGCGCTCCATGTCGCTGATGGCCCGGACACTCACCCCGGATCCCTCGGCGAGTTCCTCTTGCGTGAGGTTCGCGCGAACGCGGTACGCCTTCAGCATCGCCTTGAAAGTCGGGGCTGCCTTCGCCGAGGCGGCGTTCGTCATGGGCCGAATTATCCACACCCACCCCTCGGACTCAAGTTGACCTCGGTCTCACCGGCGCGGCCGGGTTACGGCCGCGAGAACGCAGTGTTGACAACGGTTTCGGCCTCCGCCGCTCGGCTAGGGAGCATGGCGGCGAACGGGTGAATCGGCGATGGCCTGCTCGCCGGTCCCGGCGAGCCTGGACCGGCGCATGCTGTAACCGAAGTAGATCAGCAGGCCGAGCGCCATCCAGCCGGCGAAGACGATCCAGGTCGCGCCGTCGAGGCTGAGCATCATGTAACCGCAGCACAGCACCCCGAGGATCGGCGTGACCGGGGAGAACGGCACACGGAACGAGCGCGGGGCCTCCGGTTGCCGCTTTCGCAGCAGCAGGACGGCGACGTTCACCAACCCGAAGGCGAACAGCGTGCCGATGCTGGTGGCGTCGGCCAGTTTCCCGAGCGGGATGAACGCGGCCAGCGCCGCGACGAAGCCGGAGACCACCAGGGTGTTCACCCGGGGAGTACCGGTTTTGGGGTCCACTTTGGACAGCGAGGCGGGGACGAGGCCGTCACGGGACATCGAGTACAGGATGCGCGTCTGTCCATACAGGACGGTCAGCACCACGCTGGAGATCGCCACGATGGCGCCGACGGCGAGCAGACCGGCCCACAGCGGGTTGTCGGACACGGCGCCGAGCACATGCGAGAGCGCGGCTTCCTGGCCGTCGAACTCCTGCCACGGCAGCGCGCCAACGGCCGCCACGGCGACCAGGCAGTACAGCACGGTGACGATCGCGAGCGAGAGCAGGATCGCCCTCGGCAGATCCCGTTGCGGGTTCTTCGCCTCCTCACCCGCCGTGGAGGCCGCGTCGAAACCGATGTAGGAGAAGAACAGTTTCGCGGCGCCGGCGCTCAGTCCTGCCATGCCGAGCGGCAGGAACGGCGCGAAGTTCGCCGCCCGTACCGCGGAGAACGCGATCGCGCAGAACAGCACCAGCGTGCCGACCTTGACCACGACCATGATCGCGTTGGCCCGCGCGCTCTCCTTCGCGCCGGCCAGCAACAGGAACATGGCGAGCAGGACGACGACGATGGCCGGGACGTTGACGATCCCGCCTGAGCCCGGTGGCTGGCTGAACGCGTCGGGAATGGCGAAACCGAACGCCAGCCGCAGCAGCTCGTTGAGGTACTGCCCCCAGCCGACGGCCACCGACGCCACCGAGACGCCGTACTCGAGCACCAGGCACCAGCCGCAGACCCAGGCGACCAGTTCGCCGAGCGTGGCGTAAGCGTAGGAATAGGACGACCCGGACACCGGGATCATTCCGGCGAGTTCGGCGTAGGAGAGCGCGGAGAAGAGCGCGGTGATCCCGGCGAGCACGAACGACAGCACGACCGCGGGCCCCGCCACGGGTACCGCCTCGCCGAGTACGACGAAGATCCCGCTGCCCAGCGTCGCGCCGATGCTGAGCATGGTCAGCTGCCCGAGCCCGAGAGAGCGCTTCAGCGTGCCGTGATCACTGTCGGCGATCAGATCGGCGACCGGTTTCCGCCGCACCATCGCGGCTCGCAGAGTCATGCCGAGGACCGTATCCGCCGCGCTGGACACGCAGAACAGGAGATCGTTGCTCGGTTACCTGGATTACAGGCGATTCGTTGAATCCTGCCGATCGATTCGCGACCGGCCCGGCCCACTTCTCACCGAAGCGCTCGCAGGTCGGCCGACTGTTCCTGCGCTGTCGGAGGAACGCGTGAAGGCCCCCTTCCCTCGGCTCAGCCGAGGGAAGGGGGCCTTCACGCGCAGCCGTTGTGACTGGTGCTGTCACTGAGGCTGGTGGGTCAGCCGAAGTAACGCAGAACCAGCTCGACCAGTGCGGTGACGTCGGCGTCGACCATCGGCGCGCCGGTCATGCCCAGCCGGTGGAGCAAGGTCCCGACGACGATGTCGATGAAGAGCAGGACCCGGTCCTCCGGTTCACCGAGCGCGTCCTGGAGTGCGATCCGGTAGGGATCCTGCAGCCGCGTGGACAGGATCGCGCGCAGGGCCGGATCGTGGACGGCGTCGACGAACACGCCCGCGAAGGCCGCACCCACGCCGGGGTCCCCGATCTTCGCCGCGATCCAGCGGATGCTCGAGGACATGTCCTCGTCTCGGCTGACGCCCTTCAGCGGCGCCGGTCCGAAGGCGTCGACGAGACAGTCCGTGATCAACGCCCCTTTCGACGGCCAGCGCCGGTAGAGCGTCGTCTTCGCGACACCCGCCGCCGCGGCGATGCGGTCCATCGTCGCGCCCGCGTAGCCCAGTTCGTGGACCGTGTCCAACGTCGCGGCGAAGACCGCGGCGTCGATACCCGCGCGTGGCCTGCCGGGAGGTTTGGCGGAGGCGGCCGCTGGAGTCATGGCACCACCCTAGCAATTTCGCTACCATCAGTATCGCTACTACCGGTAGCGTAATTGGGGTGATGGAGGAGACATGGACGACGTCGTCGGCAGGCAACGGCCACCGCGGGGGATTCGGTTGCTGCACGCACTGGGGAAGGAACCTGATTGGACGGCGATGACGGCCGAGGAGCTGGTCGCTTTGAGCGAGACGGTGAATCGCAAGCGGGCTTCCCCGCTGGCTCGGGTGATCACCGGGTTCCCGGATCGCGGCGCCGTGATCCGGTGGGAAGAGATCGCGTTGCCTGACCGGCTGCTTCGGGTCCGGGTGTACCGGCCTTCACCGAAGCGCGGTGACGAGAGCGCCGCCTTGCCGCTGGTGTTGCACGTCCACGGCGGCGGATTCGTCGGCACGGCGGTGCAGAGCGACTGGGTGAACAGCCACCTCGCCGCCCGGCTGCCGTCGGTCGTCGTCTCGGTCGAGCACCGGCTTCTCCGTCCGGGGACTCCGCTGCTCGCGGCTGTCGACGACGGCCGGGACGTGCTGCGGCACGTGGTGGGACACGCCACGCGATGGGGGATCGACCCGGCACGGGTCGCGGTCTTCGGCGAGAGCACCGGCGGCGCCATCGCCGCACTGAACACGTTCCGGGCCAAGGAGTCCGGCCTGCGCCTGCGCGCGCAGGTGTTGGTCAACCCCGTTCTCGACGTGACCGACGCGGGCTTCGACCATGCCTCGATGGCCCAGTACGCGAACAGTCCGACGCTGAACGTGGCGCAGATGCGGCTGCTTCAGCGGTTGGCCGTTCCGCCGGGAGCGGATCCACGTGCGCTGTCGCCGCTGCAGGCCGACGATCTGAGCGGGCTGCCCCCGGCGTTGCTGGTGGTCCCGGCCCTTGACCCCATCGCCGATCACGGCCGCCGTTACGCCGAACGGCTGCTGGAGTCCGGGACACCCGCGGCGCTCACCGAACATCCCGGGGCCACGCACGCGTTTCTCAGCATGCCGGGCGTGGTGCCGCAGGCCAAGGCGGCGCGGGCGGAGATCGCCGAGTTCCTCCGGAGCCGTCTGCGCACGACGGCCGAGGTGCGGTGACGGGGCCGCGACCGGTCACCGCGGGGGATCGTTCCAGCCGATCTCGAAAGCAGCGGGAAGGCGCGGCAGCGCCTTCCGGCTGCCGCGGACGGGCCGCCGCGCGTTCAGCTCGGCAGATCGCGGGCGATCTCGGCGGGGGAGGGCATCCGCGCGATCTCCTCGGCGATCGCGCGGGCCGCGTCGCGGTGGGCGGTGTTTCCGTGGTGTGGCAGTAACTTCCGGGCCTGGTCGGCGATGGCGTCCGCGGTGACTTCGGTGGGCGACAGGCGTAGCGCGGCACCCGCGGCAGTGAGGGCTTCGGCGTTGGCGAATTGGTCGGCTCCCTGAGGAAGGACGAGCTGCGGGAGGCCGACGGCGAGTGCTCCGAGGGTCGTGCCGCTGCCACCGTGCTGCACGACCGCGTCGACGTGTGGCAGCAGATCCGCTTGCGGTACCCACGCCCGCACCGTGACGTTGTCCGGAACGGGGCCGAGCTGGTCCGGGCGGATGTGTCCGGAGGCGACCACGACGTGCGCGTCGAGCGCGGCCAAACCGTGGATGGCCGTGGTGAGCAGTTCCGGCGTGCCGAACACGGTGCCGAGCGTCAGGTAGATCAACGGTCGTGAACCGCGTCCGGAGCGCCACGGCAGCGGTGCCGGTTCGGAGTAGGGGATGGGGCGTAACGCGATGCGCTCGGCCGTGGCGAGGAAGCCTTTGTCCTGTAAGGACGGTGGGCAGATGTCGAGATGGGGCCGAGCGGGAGTCGTCGGGCGCTGTAGGCCGATTCCCTCGGGAAACATGCGGCCGAATCCGTGCCAGAGGCCGGGAATCCCGGCGCGCTGCGCGGCGATGGCCGCCCCGGGTTGTCCCCATTCGTGCACGACGAGGTCGGGCCGTAGCCGGGCCAGTTCCGGTTCGAGATCCTCGGCGTAGATCTCGTAGAACGAATCGGCCGGGCGAAAGGGCCGGAGCCCGTTCCTGCGCAGGGGCGCGTGAACGTTCTCTCCGGCGGCGAAGTGCACCTCGTGCCCGGCCTCCCTGACGGCGATCGCGAGCGGGATCAGCGGATAGGTATGGCCGGGGGCCGCCAGGCTGGTGAAGAGCACGCGCATGTCAGCGGACCACGGTCGAGACGGCTGGGTCGGTCACGGCTACTCCAGATGTTGATAACAGATGTTCGGATCATCTGAGTAAAGAGTAGCCGGGCGCCCGCGGGTACGGTCGCACCGGGCCGGCCGAATGGCAGGAATCTGCGGGGAGATGTCTTTTCCGATACTGGGCGCGGAATCCGGTCCCCGGCACAGTGCTCTCATGGGCGAGACGGAATCAGGCATCGTGCGGGCCGAGACCAGGGTCGGGGGCGAGACGGTCAGCTATCTCACCGCGCGGCAGGATGGCCCGGTCGTGGTACTGCTGCACGGAACGTATTGGAGCCGCGTCTGGCTTCCCGTGCTGAACAGCCTGGCGAGGGCGGGGCTGCGGCCACTCGCGGTCGATTTCCCCGGGATGGGGCGTTCGGGCGGAGAACTGACCCCGGAGACCGCCACGGTCCCGGCCCTGGCGGAGTGGACCACGCGCTTCGTGTCCGCACTCGGGGTTTCCGGTCCGATCGCCGTGGCGGGGCATGACATCGGCGGCGCGGTCGCTCAGCATCTCCTTGCGCACGACCGGTTGCCGATCTCCCGGCTGGCTTTGGTCAACTCGGTGATGTACGACTCATGGCCGGCGCCTCACGTGGCGCGGCTTCTCACGGCGGCGGCGAGCGGTGACGAGTTTCTCGCCGCTCGCCGTAAGGCTTTGACAGCGGATCTGGCCGGTGCCGCCACCGAAGCGCGCATCACCGAATACCTCGATCCCTGGACGGATCCGCGGGTCCGCCGCTCCTGGCTGGCCATGGCGAGCGCGGCCGCGAGCCGCTACACCCTGGATCTCGTTCCCGCACTGCGCCGATCCACGACACCCAAATCACTGATCTGGGGTGAGGACGACCGCTTCGAGAAGGTGGAGTACGCCGAGAAGTTCGCGCTGGAGATCCCGCGAAGCACCCTCGTCCGCATCCCGGGCGCGAGCCATATCCCCACCGAAAACGCCCCGGACCGGATCGGCCGCGCGCTCGCCGATTTCCTCGGGGCTGGATTCTGATTCCCCGCCTTCCCAAGGAAACCAGCAGGCAGTCTTGTCCTGCCGGGCCGGGCTGTGTCCACATCGAACAGTAGTCGGATGAGAACTCGTTGACGTCGCGGAAAACGGGTTGTGGGCCACGCCTCGTGGCGGCGAACGGGTGTCATGCCGCAGATCCGGTGAACTCGCGCTACGCTCACCGATGATTGTCGATGCGGAGGAACTCCCGCGGACCTGGTGAAAGGCTCTTCATGGCTCAGAAAGTCGTTGTCCAGATCGTGGACGACCTCGACGGCGGGACCGCGACGCAGACGGTTCCTTTCGCCCTCGATGGTGTCACGTACGAGATCGATCTCTCGGACGAGAACGCCGACGCGTTGCGCGAGGAATTCGCGCGGTATGTCGAAAACGGCAAGCGGGTCGGTGGACGTCGCGTCAAGGTCGCGGCGGGGCAGGCGACCGTGCCCGGCGTCCTCGACGGCGTGAAGAAGCCGACCGACCGCGAACGCAACCAGCGGGTGCGCGCCTGGGCGGGGGAAAACGGTTACTCGATCGCCGAACGCGGCCGGATCCCGAACGACATCTACGAAGCCTTCGACGCCGCGGAGCAGGCTGCCGCCAAGCCGAAGCCCGTCGATGACGCTCCGGCGCGCAAGCGTGCGCCCAGGAAGAAGAAGGCCACGGCCTGAGTTCGTGTCTCCTGTGGTGGTCGCGCGACGCGTCCACCACAGGAGCCTGGACCAGCGCCGCTCCGGCTCGCCGCGCAGGCGGAAGCGAACAGAGCGACCGCGAACAGGACATAAGAGGCGAAGAGTCCTCCGGTGCCGGCCGCCGAGCTCAAGGAGCCCCCGACCGCCCGTCCCCAGAGCTGCCCGAGGCATTCGGCCGTGATGACGGCGGTGGCCAGTTCCGCGGCTGTGAAGCCGCTCACTCCCGCGGTGGTCGCCCGGAGGTGCAAACCGGGATAAGCGAGTCCGACGCCGATTCCGCCGAAGGCCCACGCGACGAGCGCCACGGCGAATGATCCGCCTGCGGCGAGTTCGATCGCGAGGACGGCCGTGGCCAAAGCGGTCAAGCCCAACCCGGCGACGGGAAACCCTCGCGCCGCGATGAACTGCGCCGGATGGCACGCACGACCAGCAACCGTCCGAACAGGACGAAGGGCACCGGCAGCAGCAACGTCCAGCGCCATCCCACGAGATGTGCCAAGGCGAGTGTCGCGGCCGGATCCACCAGCGCGGGCAGGATCCACATCGCCGACGACGCCGCGACGACCCGGATGCGCAGCCGCTCGTCGAGATGCCGGATCGCCGAACTGATCCCGAAAACGGCGAGGAGCCCGGCGGTGAACTGTCCCAGCGCGAACATTCACGCGGCCCGGGCGCAGGCGGCCTGCTTGCCGGTGTCACCGTCCGGCGAGCTGCCGATCGTGGATCCGGCGCCAGACCAGCAGGGAAAGCACCGCGCCGCACAGGCAGAGGAACATGTCCCACTGCGTGTCCCAGACATCTCCTTGGGTGCCGAGGAAATCGTCCGCGCCCGACCCGGCGAGCAACGCGCTGAACCATTCCACGAACTCGAAACCGGCGGCGATCGTCAGGCATACGCAGACGGTCAGGAATCCGGTCCAGCCGCCCGGTCGCAGCGGAGTGCGGCGCAGGAGCACCTCGCGCACGGCGATCGCGGGGACGAAACCCTGGACGACGTGGGCGAACCGGTCGTAGTTGTTCCGCTGTGTGCCCAGCAGGTGCTGCACCCATTCCCCGGCCGGGGTTTCCGCGTAGGTGTACTGGCCGCCGTAACACAGCACGATCGCGTGCAGCACCAGCAGCCAGCAGAGCAGCCGCGTCAACGGGAAACGGCGGCGCAGCGCCACCACCAGCGGCAGCCCGATCAGCACCCAGACGACCTCCATGAACCAGGTGCCCGTCGATTTGGCCTGGAGCCCGGTGGCGGCGAGTACCGCGACCACCACACCGGCCAGCAGTGTCCCTTCGGCCCGGCCGACTCCGCGTACCATGGAAAAACCCTACAGCGACGTGAAGATCGCCGCCGGTTCGTCGAATTCCCCAGTGGCCGGAAGGGGCTCAGCCGGGCGGGACGAGCCGCCGGATCGCGCCGTCGAATCCGGTGCTGTACAGGCTTCGCGGATCCCAGCCGGTACCGGCGCCGAACCGCACGGACGATCCGAGGTGGACACCGGTGGCGATCGCGCAGGTCTCGCCGGAGTCCGGGTCGACGCGGTGGACGATGCCGTGCTCGCCCGCCGTGTAGAGCCGTCCGTCGGTGCCGATGGTGAGATCGTCGATGATGTTCAGCGGCCACGGCGCCTGAAGGCGGATCTTCTTCGCGGGCGCGGAAGGATTCGCGAGGTCGATCGCGGCGATCTGGAAGTCCGGGTCACCGGTGTCGGCCACGTACAGGATGCGGCCGTCGTTGCTGACGACCATGCCGTTGGGGCCGAACAGATCGGGTCCGTACCGTTCCGGTGCGGCGGGATTCTCCTTGCGTACCAGCCAAAGCCCCCGCTTCGGGCCGATCAGGGTGCTGATCACCGCGTCGCCGTTCGGCAGCACGGTGCCGCCGTCGGGCATCGTGAGGCCGCTGGCCCAAGTCCGCCGTTTCCCGGTATCGAAGTCGTAGATGTCGATGGTGCCGGTCTTCAGTCCGAGCAGGCCGTCGGTCGTCACGTGCCCCGTGTTGACGTACAACTCGCTGCCGCGCGCCGAAAGTGCGCCAGGGCCGTAGACCGGCAGCAGGGTGCTGACAGTGCCGTCAGGGGACACGCGCTCGATGGATCCGTTGCCCGCGAACAAGGTCTTGGAGACCAGGAGACCGCCTCGGCCGTCGAAGGCGAGGTTTTCCAGCGGGAGACCGAGTCCGGTCGCGACGGTGCGGACCTCCCATGGCGCGCAGCCCGGCGTGGCCGCCGCCGTCGCGCCTGGTGCGGTGAAGGCCGCCGCCATCACGATCGTCGCGGCGATGACGCCGCGGATACGCCCGGTCATGCGAGCCTCCACATCCACTGAACCAGTACATGTGTATCAGTTTTTCTGATACGGGAGTATTGATCAGGGCTCGGCGTGTGTCAATCGGCCAGCGGGACACTGGTCTGGCGCCGCAGGTCGTCGGCGTCCATGGCGAACGCGAGGAAGAGTCCTTGCAGAGAGCGCTTCGTGAGTTCGAGATCGTCTTCGGCCGGCTGCGGATTGGCCAGCCGGTGCAGGGCCAAACCGTCCAGCAGGGCCATGAACGCCTTGGCCGCGCGCCGGGAATCGGCGATGCCGAGAGAGGTGAGCAGGGGAGCGGCCGACGTTTCGAAGGCGCCCATCGCCTCGTCGACCACGGCGCGCATCGCCGGATTCCTGGCGGCTTCCATGTACAGCTCGTACTGGGCGACGGTGACGCCGAACTTGCCTGCCACCAAAGCCTGGGTGAGCCGTTCGCCGACCTCCAGCACGGATTCCGCGTCGCGCACCACGTCGGCGAGCAGCTCCCGCACGATCTCGATCCGTTCGTGGATGTGGAAGCGCAGGGCCTCCGCGATGAGCTCTTCGCTGGTCGCGAAGTAGTACCCCGCCGCGGCCTGCGGCAGCCCGGCGCTGGCGGAAACCGCGCGATGGGTCACCGCCTTGACGCCGCCGTCGCAGATCAGCCGCATCGCCGCCCGGAGCAGCAGTTCGCGGCGCTCTCGGCTGCGCGCCTGCTGTTTGCCGCGGCTACCGGTCATTGACTTCCCCTTCGGTCGAACCGATACTAACGTCTCACTCTTAAGTGATACGTTTGTATTAATCTCGGGAGGACGGATGGGCGTCGACGCGGCCGAACTGCGGGAGATTCCCAGCCTGTGCCACGTTTTCCAGCGCACCGTCGCGGAGTTCGGCGACGTCGTCGCACTGAGGACGCCGGACGACGAGGTGTCGCTGACCTGGCGGCGGTACGGCGAACGGGTGCGGCGGCTGGCCGAAGGGCTGCACGCGCTCGGCGTCCGCCGTGGCGACACCGTGGCGCTCATGCTGACCAACCGGCCCGAGTTCCACCTGGTCGACATCGCGGCGGTCCACCTTGGCGCGATCCCGTTCTCGATCTACAACACCAGCTCCGCCGAACAGATCGAGTACCTGTTCGCCAACGCGGGCAACCGGATCGTGGTCTGCGAGGAGCGGTTCCTCCCGCGAGTGAGCGAAGTGGAGCGCGTCGTCTGCGTGGACGGTGCCGCCAAGGGAGCGATCTCCCTGGCGGAACTGGAAAACACCGAGTCGCCGGACTTCGACTTCGAGGCCGGGTGGCGGGCGGTCGGCCCCCATGACGTGCTGACGCTCATCTACACCTCCGGCACAACGGGACCGCCGAAAGGTGTCGAACTCACGCATCGCAACCTCACCTACAGTATGGGCGCCGCGCTGGAATCGCCGGACATCGCCGACGCGGTCGACAACGGACGCGTGCTCTCGTTCCTGCCTGACGCCCATCTGGCCAACCGGTACTTCGCGCACTATTTCCCGATCGTCTCGGGTTCGACGGTCACCTGTGTGGCGGATCCGAAGACCGTGGTGACCACCTTGCCCGCTGTCCGGCCCACGGTGTTCCTCGGTGTGCCCATGCTCTGGTACAAGATCAAGGCGGGGATCGAAGAGGCCGTCGCGGCGCAAACCGGTGTCCGGCGGTCGCTCGCCGAATGGGCGCTCGGCGTCGGACTGTCCACAGTGCACTCCGAGGCGGCCGGTGGGCGTGCCCCGCGATGGTCGCGGCTGCGGCATCGGCTGGCCCGGCTACTCGTCCTAGACAGGTTGCTCGTCAGGATGGGGCTGGACGCCTGTGTGCTCCCGATCAGCGGCGCCGCCCCGATCGCGGTGGAAACGCTGGACTATCTGCTGGCCACCGGCCTGCCGGTCTGCGAGGGCTGGGCGATGTCGGAGACCGCGGTCCACGGCACGATCAACCCGCGTCACGCCATCCGGCCGGGTACGGTCGGGAAAGCCCAGTACGGCGCCGAACTGCGGCTCGCCGACGATGGGGAGCTGCTGATGCGCAGCCCCGCCCTGATGCGCGGCTATCGGAACGATCCCGAGCGGACGGCCGAGGCGATCGACGAAGACGGCTGGCTCCACACCGGGGACGTCGCCACCATCGACGCGGACGGTTACGTGTCCATTGTGGACCGCAAAAAGGAGCTGATCATCAACGCGGCAGGCAAGAACATGTCGCCCGCCAACATCGAGAACGCGCTCAAAGCGGCGAGTGCGCTGATCGGCTCGGCCGTGGCGATCGGTGACCGGCGGCCCTGCGTGGTCGCCCTGATCACCCTCGACCCGGACGCGGCGGCGGCCTTCGCCGAACGGCACCGGCTCCCGGCCGACCCCGTCGTGCTGGCCGGGAACCCGGCGCTCCGGCAAGAGATCGCCGCCGTGGTCGAACGGGCGAACGGCAGGCTGTCCCGCGTCGAACAGGTCAAGGACTTCAGGGTGCTCCCGGTGCGGTGGGAGCCGGGCGGGGCCGAGCTGACGCCGACCATGAAACTCAAGCGCGCGTCGATCGCGGAGACCTACGCCGCCGAGATCGACGCGCTGTACCGCACCCCCAGGGGTGTGTGGAAATAGAGAATCTCGGCTGGATGTGGTCGTCACCGGGACTGTCGTGCGGCACTGTGTGGATTTTGTTTCATCTAACGCAACAAAATCCACACAGTGAAAGACACCGTCCACCGACGGGGCAACTCGCGCTCTCGTCGAACCGACACTTTTGCCTTACCGCTCAATAACCGTCAGTACCCCTCACGAGCCGGTCAGTTCAGCTTGCGGGTGTCGGCGGGCAGACCGCCGCCGGCGTAGACGTCCTCGGCGAGCTTGGCCAGCGCGGTGAGGGCGACGTTCTGGCTCCACGGACCGTAGGAAACCCGGGAGACGCCGAGTTCCCGCGCGGTCGCCAGCGGGATGGAGCCGGGGATGCCGATCAGGTTCACCTTGCGCTCGCCCAGCGCCTCGACCAGCCTGCCGACCTGGGTTTCGTCGAGCTTGCCGGGGACGAAGACGTTCGACGCGCCCGCGTCCAAGTACGCCCGCCCACGGGTGATCGCCTCGGCCAGCACCTCTTCGGGGTCGCGGTCACCCGCCTTGAGGAAGGCGTCCGTGCGCGCGTTGAGCACGAAGTCCACCCCGGCGGACTGGGCGGCGGCGACAGCGGCCTCGACGGCCTTGACGGACTCGTCCAGCGGCTTCATCTGGTCTTCGAGGTTGCAGCCGACCGCGCCGGCCTCGATCGCCCTGGCGACCGTGCCGCCCGGGTCGCCGTAGCCCGCCTCCAGGTCGGCGGTGACCGGGAGATCGCCCGCCGTCCGGACGATGAGGGCGACCTCGGCGATCATCTCGTCGCGGGGGATCTTCTCGCCGTCGGGGTAACCGCGTGAGGCGGCGATCCCGTGGCTCGGGGTGGCGAGCGCCTGGGTGCCGGGGGTCTCGGCGACGACCTTCGCGGTGATCGCGTCCCAGACGTTGACGACGAGCAGCAGCTCGGGGGCGGCGTGCAGTTCCTGCAGTCGGGTGGCCTTGTCGGCGGTGGAAACCATGTCCTCAATCTAGAGCGCGAGCCCGCACGTCGCCGCCGCGAGGGTACCGGCCGGTCAACGGTCAGATCTCAGGACAGGATTCCTGTTACGCCTCGGGCCCGGACCACGACCTTTAGGGAAGTCATGTTCGAGTGGAGGCCCCGTGGAGCTGACCATCAACGCCGGCGGTGACGAACAAGCGCTGAAAGAGTTCTACGACTGGCTTCGCGAGGACGAGGACGTGGTCCGGTGCGCGACGATCGACACCGTGGCGTCACGGGGATCGGCGGAGATGGGGGCCTTCGAGGTCATCTGCATGACCATCGGTTCGCTGACCGGACTGGCCAACCTCGGCCTCGCTTGGGGCAACTTTCTCCGCTTCCGCGCGGAAACTCCGCCGTTCACGATCACTGTGGAGGGTGAGTTGACGGAGGAGCAACTTGCCATGTTCCGGAACCTGGACCTCCCGCGGGTCGTGAGTGGCGATTCGGGGTTTGAAACCAATAGGCCCAACCAGCCCAACCGGACCGAACGGCCCCCCCCCGGAGCGACCCCCCGATCCCGCCCACCCCCACAGAACA
>NZ_JBVIRO010000024.1:0-37477 GCF_055575975.1 Amycolatopsis sp. NPDC033938 | reverse complement strand
GTAGAAACTTGACTTTTCCCTCACCCGGAACACCCGGCGGTTTTTTTGTCGTTATTGGTTTATTAACCCAATGGCCCAAACACGACCACAGGTACCGAACGGCCACCGCAGCGCTCAAGCCCCGCTTCCCAGCCACCGCAACGTCTCCAGCGCGACGGCCACGTTCACCGCGTTCTCCGCCAACGGCCGGGGCAGCAGCTCGTCCGCCCGCGCCAGCCGCCGCACGACGGTGTTCCGGTGGGTGTAGAGCCGTTCGGCGGTCCGTGTCGTGTTGCCCAGTTCGCGCACATAGGACCGGACGGTCTCCCGCGTTTCCTCGTCGGCGTGCCGGAGCTCGCCGAGGGTGTCGGCGACGAATTCGCCGGCCTGTGCCGGATCGCCGGTGAGCAGGGCGAGCAGCTGGATGTCCTGGTAGCGCGCGATCTGCTGCGGTGAGGTGAGCCGGGCGAGCATCCGCTGCGTGGCGGCGGCGTCCAGATGGCTGCGCCGGAAGCCGTCGATACCGCTGCCGGGCCGCCCCAGCGCCACCCGGACGTCGGGGTGCGGCGCGAGTTCTTCGGCGAGCCGGTCCGCTCGCGGCGGGGTCCGGCCGGGCAGCCAGACCCAGAGAGCGGCGGCGCTGGCGACGACGGTGAGCCGGTGCGAAGCGCCGCTGGCCCGCATGAGTGTCTCCGCAGCGGTTTCGAGCTGCTGGGACGACGGCGTGGCCGAGCCGCTCCAGACGATCGCGGCCGTATGGGGCCCGGCGAGCGGATAACCCAGCTGCGCTTCCGCCCGCGATCGGCTGATGGGCGCGCCTTCCAGCAGCAGGGTGACCGCGGCGCGTCGTTCGGCGTGGGCGCCGCGGGTCAGTTCGGTGCGTTCGGCGGCCATCCGCTCGGACACCGCCGCCACGGTGTCCTCGATGAACGTGGTGATCGACAGCGACGAGACGTCCAGCAGTTCACGGAGCAGGACGGGATCGGAGGTGAGATCGAAGCAGATCTCGATCCACCGCCGCCAGGCCACGCCTTGGGCCCGCCGGTAGGCGTCGAGGCCGCCGGAGTCGAAGCCCCGGCGCACCATGTCACGGGCGCCGTCGAGCACTTCCTGGTTCAGGTTGGCGGGGACCCGCCTGCCCGGATGCTGCACGTTGGCGGCCGCCCAGTGCAGGAGGTTCGCCAGGTTCGCGCGTTTGGTCCCCTCGGTGAGCACCGGGTCTTCGGCGACCGCGCGCATACTGTCCCCGCCGAGCGAGGCCTCGTGCAGCTCCTCGATCCATTCGGCGCGGGGATGCAGGACGATCTCCGCCCCGCGCCGGAAGAGATCCCGCGCCTCCGACGACAGGGTGGGCCATCGCGCTGCGGCACTTTGCACCATGGGTCCATGATGGTGATGCAGATAGCACTAGCGCAATCCCTCGGCGAACCCGCATCGTGGAGGGAACCGAGACGAGGCTGGAGTACCGCATGACGACGAGCACACCCGTCGAGCACCTCGACGTGGTCATCATCGGTGCCGGGATTTCCGGGATCGGGGCCGCGCGCTACCTGAAGACCGAGAACCCGGGCAAGAAGTTCGCCATCCTGGAGGCCCGCGGCGCGTCCGGCGGCACCTGGGACCTGTTCCGGTACCCCGGCATCCGCTCGGACTCCGACCTGCACACGTTCGGGTACGAGTTCAAGCCGTGGCGGGACAAGCAGTCCATCGCCGACGCGCCGCGGATCCTGTCGTACCTGCGTGAGACGGTCACCGAGAACGGCCTCGAACCCAGCATCCGGTACCACCACAAGGTGGTCTCGGCGGATTGGTCGAGTGACGAGGCCCGCTGGCTGCTCGAGATCGAACGGACCGACACCGGCGAGCGCATCCGGCTGAGCGCGGGCTGGCTGTTCAACGCCGGCGGCTACTACCGCTACGACGAGGGCTTCACCCCGGACTTCCCAGGCCGGGACCGCTTCCAGGGCACGATCGTGCATCCGCAGCACTGGCCGGAAGACCTCGATTACGACGGCAAGCGCGTCGTCGTGATCGGCAGCGGCGCCACCGCGGTCACCCTGATCCCGGCGATGGCCGGAACGGCGGCGCACGTCACGATGCTGCAGCGCACCCCGACCTACGTGATGCCGGTACCGCGCGAGGACAAGATCGCCAACGGCCTCCGCAAGATCCTCGGTGAGGAGCGGGCCTACGCGCTCACCC
Organism: Amycolatopsis sp. NPDC033938; assembly: GCF_055575975.1. Taxonomy (NCBI): domain Bacteria; kingdom Bacillati; phylum Actinomycetota; class Actinomycetes; order Pseudonocardiales; family Pseudonocardiaceae; genus Amycolatopsis; species Amycolatopsis sp. NPDC033938. Next base: position 35,296 of record NZ_JBVIRO010000024.1, on the reverse strand, counting down.
GCCGCAAGAACATCCGGAAGGGGCTCGCGGTCTGGCAGTTCTGCCAGAAGTTCCCCAAGCTCGCCCGCTCGCTCATCCGCTACGTCAACAAGAAGCAGCTTCCCGAGGGCTATCCGGTCGACGAGCACTTCAACCCGCCGTACGACCCGTGGGACCAGCGGTTGTGCGCGGTGCCCGGCGGTGACCTGTTCGCGGCCATCCGCAAGGGTGACGCCGACGTGGTCACCGACAAGATCGCCACGTTCACCGAAAAGGGGATCCTGCTGGAATCCGGCCGGGAGCTGGAGGCGGACGTCATCGTCACCGCCACCGGCCTGAACCTCCAGGTGTTCGGCGGTGCGTCGTTCAGTGTCGACGGCGAACCGGTCGTGCTCTCGGAAACCGTCGCCTACAAGGGAATGATGCTCTCGGGCGTGCCGAACCTGGCGTTCGCGATCGGCTACACGAACTCGTCGTGGACCCTCAAGATCGGCCTGCTGTGCGAGCATTTCTGCCGCCTGCTCGCGCATATGGACGCCCATGGCTACGACGTCTGCCGTCCCGTCCTCGCCGACCCGGACATGCCGACGCGGCCGTTCCTGGACTTCGCCGCGGGATACGTCCAGCGCGCCCTCGACCAGCTCCCGCGTCAGGGCGATCGCATGCCGTGGCTGACTTCGATGAGCTACCACTCCGACATCAAGCTGCTGCGCGCGGACGACATCACCGATCCCGAGCTGCACTTCTCCCGCGCCGAGGTCCGGGAATCGGTGAGCTCGTGACCGACCACTTCGCCGACCTTCCCGGTGGCCCGCGGATCTGCTACCGCCAGGACGGGCCCGCCGACGGCACGCCGCTGGTGCTCATCGCCGGTCTCGGGCTCGACCTCACGTCCTGGCCGCGGCGGATGATCGACGGGTTCACCGGCCAGGGCTTCCGCGTCATCCGGTTCGACAACCGGGACGCGGGTTGTTCGGATCGCATCAAGGCGCCGAATCCCGGCAAACTCCGGCAGCTGCTGGCCAAACCCCTTCCGGGTGCCTACGACCTGGGCGACATGGCCGCCGACACCGTCGGTCTGCTGGACCACCTGGGCGTCGAGAGCACACACCTGGTCGGGATGTCGATGGGCGGCATGATCGCGCAGACCGTCGCAGCCAGGAACCCCGGCCGTGTTCTGTCGCTGACGTCGATCTTCTCCACCACGGGGCACCGCAAGGTCGGGCAGCCGGCGCGGTCGACGTTGCTGCGCATGGCGAGGCGGCCCGCCCGGACGGTCGAGGAATCGGTGGTCGGGCACCTGTCGATGATGGGTCATCTCGGCTCGGCCACGTTCCCGCTGGACAAGGACGTCGAAACGGCCTGGGCCACCGGCCTGTGGGAACGAGCGGGCGGGCGGCGGGCCCGCAGCGGCATCGCCCGCCAGATCGGCGCGATCCAGGCCAGCGGCGACCGGACCGCCGAACTCGGCCGCATCACGTGCCCGACGATCGTCGTCCACGGCGACAGCGACCGGATGGTCCACCACAGCGGCGGGCGCGCGACCGCCGAGGCCGTGAACGGCGCCCATTACGTCGAAATCCCCGGGATGGGCCACCACATCGCCCCCGACCTCGTCGATCGGCTCGTCGAACTCACCACCGAACTGGCTTTGAACCCGGCAGGAGAATCCCGATGAACGCCGTTCGTGGCAAGGTCGCAGTCGTCACCGGCGCGGGCTCCGGAATCGGACGGCAGCTTGCGCTGGAACTGGCGAGGCGCGGTGCCCGGCTCGCGGTGTCCGATGTGGACGAAACCGGTCTCGCCGAGACGGTCGCCGAAGTCAAGGCCCTCGGCGCGGACGTACAAGGTGCCGCGCTCGACGTCAGCGACCGGCCGGCCGTCGAGGAGTACGCGGCCACGGTCGCCGGCCAATTCGGTGTGGTGCACCAGATCTACAACAACGCCGGAATCGCGGGCGGCGGTCAGACGATCCTCGAAACCGACTGGGAGAGCTACGACCGCACGCTGGCCGTAAATCTCTTCGGCGTCATCAACGGCACCAAGGCCTTTCTGCCGCATCTGATCGATTCCGGTGACGGACACGTCGTCAACGTCTCCAGCCTCAACGGTTTCATGGCCCAGCCGACGCTCACCGCCTACTGCGCCAGCAAGTTCGGTGTCCGCGGCTTCACCGAGGCGTTGCGCACCGAGATGATCCGTGACCGGCACCCCGTGCGGGTGACGGTGGTGCACCCGGGCGGGGTCAAGACCGGCATCGCCTCGTCGGCACTGAAGGAAGCCCAGGCCCGTGGTATCGAGCCCACCGCCGAGCAGCTGGAGCGGGTCCGGCTGTACAACGAAAAACTGCTCAAGATGCCGGCCGAACGGGCCGCGCGCATCATCGTCGACGGCGTCGAAGCCGGAAACCCGCGGGTCCTCGTCGGCAACGACGCCAAACTGGTCGACAGGCTCGTCCGGCTGCTCCCGAGGCTCTACCCGAAGCTGATCGTCGACTTCGAACGGCGGCGCTTCGCCCGCTCGTGATCAAGTCAGGGAGGCGTCGATGCCCTGGTGCCCGAACAAGCCGAGCAGCCAGGTGTAGCGGACGGCCTCCCTGGCCTGGCCGTAGGCGTCCTCGGTGGCGTTCCAGATGGCCTGGGTGATCAGCTCGATCGTCGCGGCGACGACCGCCCGCGCGGTGAACGGCGGCGGCGACGGCAGCGCGGGATCGGTGGCACGCAGCCATTTCGCCGTCCGGTCGAAGACGGCTTCCCCCGCGCGCAGGGTGGTTTCCCGCGCTTCGAGCCCGGCGTCGCCCAGCGCGTAGATCTCCAGCAGGACGGCGCGGACGGCCGTCGGACGGCGGTGCACGTAGTCGACGAGGAAGTCGCAGCAGGCGGTGACCGCTTCCACCGGGGTCGCGGCCTCGGTGGCCACGGCGACGCCCTGCGCGATGAACTCGGCGGTGGTCTGGCGGTAGGCGGCGAGGAACGCGTCCTGCTTGCCGGTGAACTGCTCGTAGAACGAGGTTCGCGACACGCCCGCGGTGGCGGTGATGTGGCCGATGGTGGTGGCGACGTAGCCGCGGGTCCCGGTGTTCTCCAGGACCGCGTCGATCAGCCGCGCGCGCTGAGTGCCCGCGACCTCGTCGCGGCTGAGGTGGTGCGGCCCCTTCGGCAGCTTGCGGCGGGCCGGAAGGGCGGCGGGGTCTCGCTCGGTCACCCGCAGCACGGTACCGGCCCGTGAAGGCCTCCTTCCCTACTTTGAGAGTAGGGAAGGAGGCCTTCACGGACATCCGTGCGCGCGATCAGCCGACCGGCACTTCCGGCGCGAGGGAGTTGCCGGGTGCGATCTTCCCGCAGCTGGACGGCGCGGTTTTGCCCGCGAACCGGTCGTTGAGCCAGCCGAGCGCCAGCGGCGCCCAGACGACGGCCGCCCCGACGTGGCTCAGCGTGTTGTACTGGTCGTACTTGATCGACTTGTTGCCGGTTTCGCAGTACTGCCGGGCGAGTGAGCGCACGTCGCCCGCGACCATCACGCCGTCGCCGGTCCCGATACCCGGCGGACTGCCGAAAGTGCCTTCCAGGACGCCGTTGTTGCCCTGCGCGATGAAAGCCGGGACGGTGGGCGTCGGCGCGGAACCGATGTTGACCTTGTTCACGGCCTCGACGTAGGGCAGCACGGTATTCGGGTTGGCGTATTCGGGTTTGACGAACTTTTCCCACGTCAGCCCGGGATAGCGGCCGAGCGCGTCGACGATCGACGCCTTCTCCATGTCCTTGAGCACCTGGAGGCCATAAGAGTTCGCGTACGGCTTGAGATCGATTTCGAAGGACCGCGCGATGCCGATGAGCGCCATCGGGATCACGCCGGTCCACGCGACACTTCCGTTGACGTACTTGAGATTGTGCGAGGGTTTGACGAGCACCCCGCCCTCGGTGAACCCGACGAGATTCTTGTTGACCTCGGGCGCGTAACCGGGCGCGAGTGCCGCCGCCCAACCGGTCGCGATGGCGCCTCCCGAATACCCGAGGAGACCGAAGCGCGTTTTGTCGTTCATTCCCGTTTCCGGGGCGCGGGTGGCGGCGCGGATGGAATCCAGCGTGTTGGTGCCGTATTCCGGCCCGGCCGCGAAGTTCGCGTCCTGTCCTTCGGTGTCGGGAATGACGACGTTGTAGCCCTGCAACAGGGAGGGTGCGATGAGCAGTGACTCCGCGTTCGCGATCAGGCCGCCGAGCGACACGTCACCGGCGATCGCCCGCGACGGACCGTGCTCGGGATTGAGCGAGTCGTAGAACGACTGGTACGAAACGGCTTTGGTGCTGTCTCCGGTGAGGCTGCGGAGCACCGAGGTGACGTTGGCGGACGGTTTCCCCAGCGCGTCGGTGGTCCGGTAGAGCAGCTGGGTCACCTTGAGCGGCGTCGAAATGCCGATGACGTGGTAATTCAGCGTCCGGGTCTTCAACACGGTTCCGGGGCTGTACGACGACAGCGGTTCGTTGCCGTCGTAGCGGTAGAACGCATCGGTTCCGGAAGCGGCGGTGGCGGCGGGCGCGGCGACGAAAGCGAGGACGAGAGCGATCGCGACGGCCAGCAGGCGTGCGGGCTTTTGGATCATGACTCCCCTTTGAATCATGAAGTGGATCACAGTGGGATGATCCGGAACCTACCAGCCGGTAACTCATGATGTACAGATGCGTACATGATTTATCGACGCAATTTTGACATTGATTCTCCGTGAGACGTTCCGGTTTGGACGGAGCCCGGCTCGGACAAGGTCCGGGTTGTGATCCAGCACAAAGCGGGCAAGGCGATCAGTGGCAGCAACGCCGTTTGAAGCGACGTGTGATCGGCGATCGTGCCGATGACGGGACTCGCGAGGCCGCCGACGCTGACCGTCAGGCCGAGGGTGACGCCGCTGGCGGTGCCGACCCGGGTGGGCAGGTAGTCCTGCGACAGCGTGATCTGCAGCGAGAAGGGGATGTACAGGCCCACCGCGGCCAGCGGGACGAACAGGAAGAAGCCGGGGCCGGGGACGAGCACGACCCCCGCGACCGCGACGATCGTGCCCAGATACGACCAGCGCACGAGGGCGACCCGCCCCCAGCGGTCCGCCAGTCCGCTGCCCAGCAGGGTGCCCACGGCCCCGCCGAGGAAAAGCAGGAACAGCGCGGCGCTGCCGGTCGTCGTCCCGCCGCCGGTCCGTTCCTGGGCGTAAAGCGAGACGAAAGTGCTCAGTCCGATGAAGACGATCGAGCGGAAGACGACGGCCAGCGACAGCTTCCCGAACGACTTCCAGTCGTCGGATCCCGCCACCTCGCTGTCACCGCGGCCGCCTGACGGCGAGGGCTTGGCGAGCGCGCGCAGGACGGGAAGGCAGAGCACGGCGCCGGCCAGGGCCGGGACGACGAGCAGGGGAGACGCCGGCAGCCCGCCGATCGCCATGACCACCGCGACGAGTACGGGGGCGGCCGCGAATCCGATGTTCCCGCCGAGAGAGAACCAGCCCATCGCGGTATGGCTGCCGCCGCTCGCGGTCCTCGCGGCCCTGGCCGCTTCGGGATGGTAGGCGGCCACGCCGATGCCGGACAGCGCCACGAAAACCAGCGTCAGCGGGTAGGAACCGACGAACCCGCCGAGTCCGATGCCGACCCCGCCGAGGATCGTGCTCGACGGCAGCAGCCACGGCATCGCCCATCGGTCGGTCAGCGCGCCGAACAAGGGTTGCGCCACCGAAGACAGCAGAGACGCGGCCAGCACGATGCCCGAAACAGCGGCGTATCCGTAGGCGCGCTCGGCGGCGAAGAACGGCACCAGCGCGGCCACCGAACCCTGGTACACGTCAACGCAGGCATGCCCGGCGGACAGGAAGATGATCGCTCTGTGTTTCGACATGCGGCCATGCTCGTCGCGGGCGACCGTGTCGCGCTTCCGATAAAATGACAAACGATGACGGAAATCCGCCACTTGCCCGCGGCGCCGACCCAGGTCCGGTCCTTGGCCTCCGGCACGACGGTCGACGCGCATCGCCACGAGGAGCACCAGGTCGTCTACGCCGCCCGCGGGGTACTGGCCGTCACCACCGACAGGGGCTCCTGGGTCGCTCCGGCCACAAGGGCCATCTGGATCCCGGCCGGAACCGTGCACGCCCATCAGGCGCACGGCGACCTCGAACTCCACCTCGTCGGCCTGCCGGCCACCGAGAACCCGTTGGGGCTGACCGAACCGGGCGTGCTGGCCGTCGGCCCGCTCCTGCGCGAGCTGATCCGCGCCTACACCGGCCCACCGCGCGCGGACACCCCGGAACGGCGACGGCTGCGCGCTGTCCTGCTCGACCAGCTTCGTGCCTCACCCCAGCGACCGCTGCACCTGCCGACGCCCGGCGATCCGCGGTTGCGTGCGCTGTGCGAGATCCTGAGCGCCGATCCGGCCGACAACCGGACGCTGGCCGTACTGGGCGCCCGGGTCGGGGCGAGCGATCGCACCCTCACCCGGCTCTTCAAGGCCGATCTCGGCATGACGTTCCCGCAATGGCGGACCCAGCTGCGGCTCTATCGCGCGCTGGTCCTCCTCGCCGAGAACACCCCGGTGACCGCGGTGGCGCATGCCTGCGGCTGGGCGTCCACCAGCGCGTTCATCGACGTCTTCCGCCGTGCCTTCGGGCATACGCCGGGTACGCACTACGACCGGTGAACGAAGAAAGGGCCGGTCCACAGTGGACCGGCCCCTTCTTCGTTCAGACTTTCTTACGCCTCGCTACGGCGACGACGCACCAGCAGCACCATCAGCACACCCGCGCCGAGGAGCGAGCCGCCGATGACCAGCGGCAGGGTCGCGGAAGCGCCGGTGTTCGCCAGCTCGTTGCCGCCGCCCGATTCGGCGCCACCGGGGGTGGTGGGGGCCGGGGTGTCGGTGGCGGGCGCGCCGCCCTGCTTCCAGCTCGCGGTGGCGTTCGCGACGACCGAGGTCTTCTCGGACTCCGCGACGATCAGCGACTGGGCGGGGACCTTGGCGTAGTTCTCGCCCACGAACAGACGGCCGGTGTCGAGGTGACCACTGACCTTCAGCGCGAACGAACCGGAGCCGTCCTTGGCGTCCTTGGGAACGTCGACGTAGACCTTGGTGCCGTCCTTGATGGCACCGGCCTTGATCTCCTTGCCGTCGGCGTCGGTGACCTTGACGCCCTCGGGCAGCTTGCTCGTCAGCTCGGTGATGTCACCGGTGGTGGCGACGCTGAACGGGCCGATCCGGGTGCCGGTCGCGCCCGAGGCCTTGGCCGGGCCGATGTCCAGGGTCGGCTTCGGCTGCTGCCCGATACCGGCGTTGTCCTTGCCGGTGAGGTAGTCGTAGAGGGCCAGCACGTCGGCCGACGATTTGGCGTCCGCGTCCATCAGCGGCTTCTCGCGGTCGAGGTCCTTGCCGTCGCTGAAGTGCCAGACGGCGGCCTGCGTCGCGGTGACGGCTTCGCCGGCGGACAGACCATCGTTGACCTTGACCGAGTTCTTGCCCAGGACGCCTTCGAGCGCTTTCAGGCCGACCACCGGGTAGCCGTGGTGCAGGACCCAGTTGATCTTCGCGTTGTTCTTGTTGAACGGCGAGGCGGCGTCCGGGTACTTGTTCCACGGGCGCTCGACCATGTCCTGGTCGGTGCGCATGCCGACCTCGACCTGGACGCAGTACATCTTGAGCTTGCTGCCGTCGGAAAGCTTGAGCTCGAACAACTGCGGGACGTAGTGCTTGGGGTCTCCGAAGTTGACGCTGTAGCCCCTCTGGCCGACACCGTCGATGACGCGGCCACGCGCCGCGCCGTCGTCGGCGAGGGCGGCCGGAGCGGCCATCGTCAGCGCGACGGCCGCGGAAGCCACCGCGATCCCGCCGCGAACCAGAACTGACCTGCCGTGCATGTGTCTCCCATCCGAACGCGGACCACGAATGCCAGTGCCGTGTGCGACCACAGGCCCCGACCGCAACGGCTCGCCCGAATAGGGGATGAGTAATCCCATCGAGCGAGAGCGGAGCATACAGAGGTCACACAAGTGGCTACTCCGGGGCATGGGCAATGTCCGAATTGCCCCGAAAGAAGGATGAACGCGACGGAAACGATCTGGGGCGAGTAGATGGCCGGCCTCTGTGCATGTCGCAAGGCCGGCGGGGGAAACAAACCGACAAGAAGCTCGCATCCGGAGGTACCACCGCTGCTCCGGTCGCTGTTGAATTGGACCAGACCATTCAACGGTGATTGGAGTCCACATGACGCGATGGCACCTTCGCCGGGGGTTGTCCCTGGTGGCAGGACTCGCCTTGGCCGGAGCACTCCTTCCGGCGGCGAGCAGTGCGGAACCCCAGGCAGCCGGGGGAATCCCACTCGGTGAACTGACCGCCACGGCGACCAAGGTCGCGTCCGGGCTGGTGAATCCGACCGCGATCACGGCGCTCAACGACGGGAGCGGCCGGATCCTCGTCGTGGAGAAGAGAGGCGTCGTCCGGGCCTACCATCCCAGGACCGGGCTCGCCGCCAAACCGGTCGTGGACATCAGCGACAAGGTGAACGGCGCGGACGTCGAACGCGGGCTGCTCGGGCTGGCCGTCGCCAAGGACAAACGGGTCTACGTCGCCTACACCCGCAAATCCGACAGCGCGGTGACGCTGGGACGGCTCCGGCTGGACACCGGCGAACTCACCGAATTGCTGACGCAACCGCATTCGGAATTCCCCAACCACAACGGCGGTCAGCTGGCGTTCGGCCCCGACGGGTACCTGTACTGGGGGATCGGCGACGGCGGCGGCGCGGCCGATCCGCTGGCCGGCGGGCAGCGGCTGGACACACTGCTCGGCAAGATCCTGCGCATCGACGTCAACCGCGCGTGCCGTCCGCTGCGGTACTGCGTCCCGGCGGGCAACCCGTTCGTCGGGGTGGCCGGTGCGCGGCCGGAGATCTGGTCGTACGGGCTGCGGAATCCGTGGCGGTTCTCCTTCGATCCGGCAGACGGCTCGCTGTGGATCGGTGACGTCGGCCAGGGCCGGTTCGAGGAGGTCGACCACATCGCAGCGGGCAAGGGCGGCGTGAATTTCGGCTGGTCCTGCAAGGAAGGTCCGGTCGTGTTCGACCAGGAGCGGTGCGAGGACGGCGTGAGTTACACCGATCCGGTCTTCCACTACGTCTCCGGCGCCGAAGGCTGCGCGGTGATCGGCGGGTACGTCTATCGCGGCAGGAAACACGCTTCGCTGGCAGGCGGGACCTACCTCGCCACCGACTTCTGCCAGGGCACCGCCTGGGCCGTGCGCAAGAAGGCCGACGGTAGCCACGAAAGCGCCCGGATCGGCGAGTTCCCGCTCGACGCCACCACGTTCGGCACCGACCAGAACGGCGAGCTGTACCTGGCCGACGAGCAACCCGGTGGGCTGCACCGGATCTCGTTCGCCCGCAAGGGGTGAACCCGGTCCTCGGCCGCGTCCGCCCGGCGCGGCCGAGGGCCCGGCCGGCGTTTCATCAAGTTTTCATCATCCCTCCATAGCGTGATGCCGTCTGGTGTATTCAGCGATGGAGGCGACGTGGAGCACACATTCCCACCCGAAGGCGCGCAGTGGCCGCCGCAGGGCTGGGTCCCCCAACCGGCCCCGGCGCCGCCCGCCGGGAAATCCCGGCGGTGGCTCCTGTTCGGCGGCATCGCCGGACTCGTGGTCGTGCTCGTCGCCGGATTGACGACCTGGCTGCTGTGGCCTTCGAAAGCGGGCCGCGAGCCCTTCGAGCAGGCGCTCGCGGGACTCGCTTCGGCGCCGGCGGTCCGCAACAGCACCTCCGCGGTCGGCGGGATGATCAAGACCGACGTCAAGACGACGGCGTTCGGCGAGACGTCCGGCACGATCTCCTTCCAGGGCCGGAACATCGAGATCCTCGTCGTCGGCGGCAAGGTCTATTTCAAGGCGCCCGACGGCATGCTGCCCGGCTCGCAAGCGGACTCTTCGGCCGCCGAAGACCTCAAGGATCGCTGGATCACCGGTGAGGAAGCGTTGTTCGGCCCGGTGCTGCAGCAGTTCGAAGCGCCGGAGAAACTCGCCGCCCGGTTGCGCGAGGCGCTGGAGCGGGCGGAGGAGATCGACGGCGACCAGAACGAGTCGGTCCGGGACGTTCCGGCGATCAAGGCGAGCACGCCCGCTGGAGACCTCTACGTCTCGAAGGAGGCACCACATCGTCTGCTCCGGTACTCGGTGAAGGTGCCCGGCGGGATGCCGTCCGTACCGAGGCTGCCGACGATGCCAGGGCCGGAGTCGCGACCTGAGCTCCCCTCGGGCGCGGGCATGGGCGAGTCCGATGTGGACGCTCTGTCGCCGCAGGAGACCGACGCCGTCTACGAAGATCTGGTGTCGAACACCAAGAAGCTCTCCGGCGCGGTCGACACCGGTGTGCGGTTCGACATGGACGGCGCCGCCACGGTCGCCTGCGGCACCTCGGGATGCACGGTGACCGCCAACGTGTCGAACTCCGCGTCGGCGAACAGCGGCGGGAAGGTCACCGGCCAGGTCAACGCCACCATGACCGCGAACGTGACCATCGAGGGCCGCGGCGCGGGAAGCTGCCGGAACACCGCGACCCTGCCGCTGAACGCCTCCGGGTCGATCAGTTGTGTCAACGGCGGCGCCGGCGGTGTCTTCGCCTCCGTCGAAGCGGAGAAGAAGGCGGACGCCGAGGCACGATCACGGGACTCCGGCGGCGTGCCGGTCCAGTATCAGATCCAGAGCATCGCGGCGGTTTCCGTGCTGGCCGAAGCGATCGGCGAGGTCGAGATCACCCGGCTCGTCGACGAACTGGGGCGGAGGCGGGCCGAGATCGGCGGCCGGTGATCGCCGCCCTGTCCTCGGCCGGAAGACAGAACAGCGCCGGGCGAACGGCTTCGATGCCGCGCGCCCGGCGCTTTCGCGTCCCGTTATTGCTTTCGGGTCAGTCCGTGCCGAATTCGATGGCCGCGTGGTCGAGCAGCTCGTCGTCGCCCGAAGCCTTGCCGCGCGAGGCGATCGCCTGGGCGCCGCCCGCGTCCATCGCCCCGATCAGGCCGGTCGACGCCGCCTGCGCGGCGCCGATCAGCGTCGGGTGCGCGCCCCCGACCATGCCGAGTTCGGCGTACTGCTCGAGCTTGGCGCGCGAGTCGGCGATGTCGAGGTTGCGCATGGTGAGCTGGCCGATCCGGTCCACCGGGCCGAACGCCGAATCCTCGGTGCGCTCCATCGACAGCTTGTCCGGGTGGTAGCTGAAGAACGGGCCGGTGGTGTCGAGGATCGAGTAGTCCTCGCCGCGCCGCAGCCGCAGGGTGACCTCGCCGGTGACGGCCGCGCCGACCCAGCGCTGCAGCGACTCGCGCAGCATCATCGCCTGCGGGTCCAGCCAGCGGCCCTCGTACATGAGCCTGCCGAGTCGCCGTCCCTCGTTGTGGTAGCTGGCGAGGGTGTCCTCGTTGTGGATCGCGTTGACGAGCCGCTCGTACGCCGCGTGCAGCAGCGCCATCCCCGGCGCCTCGTAGATGCCGCGGCTCTTGGCCTCGATGATCCGGTTCTCGATCTGGTCGGACATGCCGAGACCGTGCCGCCCGCCGATGGCGTTGGCCTCCAGGACCAGATCGACCGCGGTGGCGAACTCCTTGCCGTTGATCGTCACCGGGCGGCCCTGCTCGAAGCCGATCGTGACGTCCTCCGGCGCGATCTCGACCTCAGGGTCCCAGAACCGGACGCCCATGATCGGGTTCACGATCTCGATGCCGGTGTCGAGGTGCTCCAGCGACTTGGCCTCGTGGGTGGCGCCCCAGATGTTCGCGTCGGTGGAGTAGGCCTTCTCGGTGCTGTCCCGGTACGGCAGCCCGTGTGCCTGCAGCCACTCGGACATCTCCTTGCGGCCGCCGAGCTCGCTGACGAACGCGGCGTCCAGCCAGGGTTTGTAGATCCGCAGGGACGGGTTCGCGAGCAGGCCGTAGCGGTAGAACCGCTCGATGTCGTTGCCCTTGAAGGTGGAGCCGTCGCCCCAGATCTGGACGTCGTCCTCGAGCATCGCGCGCACCAGCAGGGTGCCGGTGACCGCGCGGCCGAGCGGGGTGGTGTTGAAGTAGGTGCGACCGCCGTTGCGGATGTGGAAGGCGCCGCAGGCCAGCGCCGCGAGCCCTTCCTCGACCAGTGCGGCCTTGCAGTCGACGGCACGCGCGATTTCGGCGCCGTAGGCCTTCGCCCGGCCGGGGACCGAGGCGATGTCGGGCTCGTCGTACTGGCCGATGTCAGCGGTGTAGGTGCACGGCACTGCACCCTTCTCGCGCATCCACGCGACCGCTACCGAGGTGTCGAGGCCGCCGGAGAAGGCGATCCCGACGCGTTCGCCGACAGGCAGAGAGGTGAGTACCTTGGACATGATGGAAGTATATGCATAGGTGTGTATGACCATGCAAGCCGGGGTGAGCAGGGCAACTCGGGTGGGTGGCGGCTGACCGGCGTGGGTCCCCGTCGGTCGACTGAAGGGCTGGCTCGTCGACCCGCGTCGTCGCGAGCCCGCCGCCGGTGCGCGGTGGCAAGCGGGCAGGCGTCCGGCCGCCGACGCTGCGAAAGTAGCGCCGCCCTGGGTTCGCATGAAGTACATGAAGGCCCCCTTCCTTGCGTAGGACGTCAGCGGGGCTTCAACGTCCACAAGGGGCCAGGCTGGACGACTAAGTGTCCGATTGATGTCGCTATGCGCGGTTCTTCCGGGGGGTCGTGAGTGGCAATGAGGGTTAGAACCCTCTTTGCCACTCACGACCTTCTCGCGAAACCGTGCAAGTCGAACAAGTCGGGCACATTTGTCTCGCGAAGTGTCTCTTGTGGACGGTCGAGGGTCGGGTGTGGCCCCTTTGCGTGAGCACGCTCCCGCCGGGGCCATCGCGACGGGTTCCGCCACCCAAAAAGGGGTGCCGCCGGATGGTTGCGTGTCCGATTGATGTCGCTATGTACGGTTCGACGTGGGGTCGTGAGTGCTAATGAGGGTTAGAACCCTCATTGCCACTCACGACCCCCTCGTGAAATCGCGCAAATCACCCAAAACGGGCATCGGTTTCTCGAAAGTGTCCCTTGTGGACAGCCAAGAGCCGGGCATGGACCCGGCCGGCAGTTATGCGACTTCGCCGGACCCCTGACCTCGAGCGCAAGGAAGGGAGCCTTCAGGTACTGGGGAAGTTCGGGGAGGCTGGTCCCCCTGCACGAGCCGGGAACGCGCACCGCAGGCCGTGCCCGTGTCCGTTTCGTGACCTGTCCGAGGGCGCGCCCGCTTCGAATACTCCACGAGACCTTCTGCGAATTAGCTGTTTTCCTTGTATTTCAAGAAAAACCAGTCCGCGACCGAGTCGGCCGCGAATACCTCATATGAAGACTTCGCGAGCGAGCCAGGATCGACGCCTCCCGCTGTCCGGGGCGGCGGCGCTCGGCGTCGTGGCCCTCGCCGCGGCGCTGGCGGCCGGGCATCTGGTCGCCGGCTTCGTCAACGCCAACGCCTCGCCGTATCTGGCGGTCGGCAACGGGGCGATCGACCTGACGCCGGTCGAGCTGAAGGACTTCGCGGTCCGCACGTTCGGCGTCTACGACAAACTCGTGCTGCTCGGCGGTATGGCCGTGGTGATGGTGCTCGCTGCCGCGGCGGCGGGGGTCGCCTCGCGGCGGTCGCCCGTTCCGGGGCTCGTGCTGATCGCCGCGTTCGGGCTGCTGGGCGGATTCGCCGTCTCTCAGCGGCCCGACCTTTCCGCGGTCGCGCTGCTGGCGCCGCTGGCCAGCCTGATCGCCGGAGTGGCCGTGTTCTTCTGGCTGCACCGCCTGGCCATGGCGAGGGTGCTCGCGGCAGAAGAGACGCCGGATGGCGAAGTCTCCCCGTCACGCCGGTCGGTGCTGCTGGCCGGGGCCGGTGCCGTCGTCGCCGCGGGTGCGGCGGGGGCTGGAGGACAGCTCCTCGCCGGAAGCCGTGACGCCGAGTCCTCGCGGGCGGCCGTCGGGCGGCTCGTGCCGGTCCGTGCGGCGCCGTCGATCCCGGCCGACGCGGACTTCGCCAAACTGGGCACGCCGACGTTCCTCACCTCGAACCGCGACTTCTATCGCGTGGACACCGCCCTGTCCGTGCCGCAGGTCCGGACCGAGGACTGGAGTCTCCGTCTGCACGGCATGGTGGCCAACGAAACGCGGTACAGCTATTCCGACATCCGGGACCGGCCGCTGATCGAACGCACGATCACCATGACGTGCGTGTCCAACGAAGTCGGCGGTTCCTACGTGTCCACGGCGAACTTCATCGGCATCGATCTCGGGGATCTGTTGCGGGAGGCCGAAATCCTCCCGGGTGCCGAACAGATCTTCTCCACCAGTGTCGACGGCTGGACCTCCGGCAGTCCGGTCGCCGCCGCGCTCGATCCGGAGCGGGGAGCGATGCTGGCGATCGGGATGAACGGGGAACCGCTGCCGGTCGAACACGGTTTTCCCGCCCGCCTGGTCATCCCCGGTCTTTACGGCTACGTCTCGGCGACGAAATGGGTCAAAGACCTCGAGATCACCACCTGGAAAGCGCGCCGGGCCTACTGGCTCGACCGCGGCTGGGGCGAACAGGCCCCGATCAAAACGCAGTCCAGGATCGACAGTCCGAAAGGATTCGAAACGGTATCCGCCGGCAAGGTCCGTATTTCGGGTGTGGCGTGGGCGCAGCACACCGGCATCGACCGGGTCGAAGTCCGCGTCGGCTCCGGAAACTGGCAGCCCGCAACACTTTCCCGTGAAGTGGGCCGCAACACCTGGCGGATGTGGTGGACCGAATTCGATCTCCCGGCCGGCAGCCATCAGGCCATCGTCCGCGCGACCGACAAATCCGGCTACACCCAGACCGACGCCCGCGCCGGAACGGTTCCGGACGGGGCGACGGGCTGGCACACCATCACTTTCACCACCCGGTGATCGGGGTCACTCGAAAGAGTGGCAATCCGATCTCGTGACAGATCCGAATACCCGGCAAGAACCCGAAAAAACAAATGGAGTGATTTTCCGTGAGCAAGCTTCGCGTCGCAGGAATCGGTTTCACCGCGGTCACCGCGCTGGCCCTGGCCGCCTGCAGCAGCAACGACAGCGCTTCGTCCGGCAGCTCCAGCAGTGCCCCCGCGCCCGCCCCGTCCTCTTCGATGTCGGCCCCGATGTCCAGCGCCGCTTCCGGTGACGGGGTCACCACCAACGCCGACGTGTTCGGCCCGGCCTGTTCGAAGCTGCCGCAGGGCAACGAGCCCGGCTCGCTGGACTCGATGGGCCCGCAGCCCGTCGCCAGTGCCGCCTCGACCAACCCGCTGCTGACCAAGCTGGTCGCCGCGGTCAAGGCCACCAACCTGGTCGACACCCTCAACAGCCAGCAGGCCATCACCGTGTTCGCCCCCGCCGACCCGGCCTTCGCCGCACTGGGTGACGCGAAGTTCGCCGAGCTCGCCGGCAAGCCGGACCAGCTGGCCCCGATCCTGCAGTACCACGTCGTCGGCAAGCGTTACGACGCCAAGGGCCTGGAGTCCGCCAAGTCGGTGGACAGCCTGAACACCGCGGGCGGCCCGGTCAAGATCGAAGGCTCCGGCGAGAACATGACCGTCAACGGCGCGAAGATCCTGTGCGGCAACATCCCGACCAAGAACGCCACCGTCTTCGTCATCGACAAGGTGCTCACCCCCGGCACCAACAAGAACTGACCCCTCCCCCCCCCACTGATCGCGGTGGCCACGCCCTCGGGCGCGGCCACCGCGATCTTCGTGGCAAGGGGTCAGGGAGTCAGCGCGGCGGCGTCCACATCGGTCACGACGATCCGCAGGCTCGCGTTCTCCCACGGGGTTCCGGCCAGTACAGCGCGCAGGACGGCGCCCGCGGTCTCCGTCAGCGGCGGGATCGGCACGCTCAGTGCGACAACGCGGATCTCGACGACGTTCTCGGAGATGTCGACGGCCATCACGTCGATGTCCCACGGCAGGTTCGCCGCGACGGCGGTGGTGGACGGCGTCGCCGCACGCAGTCCCGGTACGTCGCGGAGCGCGCTCAGCAGCGACGCGGTCAGTTCGGCACGTGCGGTCACAACAGTCCTCCACGGATTTCGATGTCCAGAACGGTCACCGAGACGGCGGAGGGGATGAGCCCCGTCGCCTCGGTCACGGCGCGGCTGACCGCGCGCTGTACCGCCTGCGCGGTCGCGGCGGTCTGGTCGAGCCCGGTGACCGAGAGGTCGATCTCCACCCGCACGTCCGGCGGATCGTGTTCGACGAACGCGCGGACCCCTTCGGTCGGTGCCGGGTCGAGTCCCTTGATCCGCTGCCGTGCGATCCGGGTCAGCGAACCGGCCAGTCCGCGTAGCCCGGGTTCCAGGCGGGCCACCCCGGGGACCTTCGCCGCGGCGTGCGCGGCGACCGCCGCGATCACCGGCGGGGTGATCACCGTTTCGGCCAGCTGTCCCGCCGGGGCCGTCGGCTGTTCACGCGTCATAGATGTCCTCCACCACCAGATCCAGCCGGGTCAGCCGGATGCCGACGCGGGCGCCCGCGGCCGCGGTGACCCGGTCCCG
The DNA here is from genome assembly GCF_055575975.1 of Amycolatopsis sp. NPDC033938. NCBI lineage: Bacteria > Bacillati > Actinomycetota > Actinomycetes > Pseudonocardiales > Pseudonocardiaceae > Amycolatopsis > Amycolatopsis sp. NPDC033938. The sequence goes on along the minus strand of NZ_JBVIRO010000024.1, from coordinate 18,774 downwards.
GACGACCTCCAGCGAGTCGCCGTGGAAATCGTGAGCGATCGCGAGGCTCAATTCCACGTCCACCCCCGGCGCGTCCGAGGGGTCTTCGGCCGATCGCCGGACCCGGCAGTGCCGGGCACGGACGCCGTCGACGGTGTCCGCGGCGAACCGCAGCACCGCTGCCACGGCCTGATCGCTCACCTGGACCTCGCCCGGTTCGGGGCTGGCCAGCGGCACCAGGTCCCGGCGCCGTACCTCGGCGCGGACCGCGGACATGATCCGGCCGACGAGATCGGGCGACGGCTCGGCGTCGTCGTCGGCGAGTTCGTGGGTCAGCCCGCGCAGCACCCGGAGACTTTCGCGGGTGGCCCGGCAATGCGGGCAGTCGAGTTCGTGCGCGTCCGCCCGTCCGGCGTCGACCTCGTCGAGCCGTTCCCAGACCTGTTCCACATCACGGCCGCACGGCAGAAGGTAGTCCTGAGTCGCGTGGTTCATCGCCATGGCGCCATCACCTCCGCCAACTGTGCTCGTGCTCGTGCGATGCGTCCGCGCACCGCGGTGGTGGTCGCCCCGATCGCCTTCGCGATCTCCTCGTAGGAGCGGCCGTGGACCTCCCGCAACAACCAACAGGCCCGTTGCTCGGCGGTCAGCTGGTCCAGTGCCCCGGTCAGGGCCGCCATCTGCGCGCTCGTTTCCGCGGCGCGGTCCGGCCGCCCGGCGGAACCGGCGGACTCCTGCTGGTCGAGTTCGACGTCGGCCACCGGTTTCCTGGCGCGGATGACGTTCAGGCACCGGTTGGTCGTCATCCGGTAGAGCCAGCCGACGAACGCCGCGTTCTCCTGCAGCTGGTCGAGCCGTCTCCAAGCGACGAGGAACACCTCCTGGACGACGTCCTCGGCGTCCCCCTTGTTCCCGAGCATCCGCAGCGCCAGCCGGTACATGTTCCCTTGGAACCGCAGGACGAGCTGCTCGTACGCGCGGATCTCGCCGTCGCGGGCCCGCGCGACCAGCGTCGCGTCGTCCAGCACCGTCTCACCGGCGGCGGGTGCGGTCACGTCCTCTTTCGCCGACGTCGTCATCCAGCACACCTGTGCAGTGCTGCCATGCCGAAGCTCCCTTCACGCCACCCACGTCCGGTGACACCCGTAAGACACGGCTTCCCCGGAAACGTCACGCGGGAAACCCGGATGTCCCGGTGACCAGCCGAACACGGCGGAGGAGATCGCGCACCCGGAAGTCAGGTGATGGCGCGGCGGCGGAACGCCCATAGGCCGACGGGGGTGAACACGAGCAGCGCGACGACCAGCGCGGCCCCGCAGAGCCAACCGGGCAGATGGGGGACCTGCGGGGTCAGCGCGCCACGCAGGCCCTCGCTGACGTAGGTCATCGGATTGACCGCGCACAGCGCCCGGAACCAGGGGACCGCGGCGAGCCCGGGGAACGGGAACTGGGCGGAACCGGTGAACAGCAACGGGGGCATCACCAGGGAGAAGGTGATCCCGATCCGGGCAGGGTGCACGAGTGAGCCGATCGTCACCCCGGCCGCGCCGCCCGCGAGCGAGCCGAGCACCGTGAAGCCGAACGCCGCCGGGAGGCCGGGCGCGTGCCAGGAGAGGTCGCCGAGGACGAGAGCGCCGACCGGGACCATCAGGACGGCGGTGATCAGCCCGCGCGCCGCCGCCGCGAAGATCCGCTCGATCACGATCCAGGCGAGCGGAACGGGTGCCCGCAGCCGGTTTTCGATGGTGCGGGTCGCGAATTCCATGGCCAGCGGGAAGGACGCGTTCTGCGCGGCGGCGAAGAACGCGTTCAGCGCGACGAGTCCGGGCAGCAGCAGCCGCGCGTAGCCCGGCGGGGTGTAGCCGAGGGCGCCGAGGACCTTCCCGAAGACCAGCAGCATCAGCAAGGGCTGCATGAGGACCTGCGCCAGGACACCGGCGAGCTGTCTCCGCGTGACGAGCTGGTCGCGTTCCAGCAGGCCCCAGAAGACCCGCCACGATGACGGGCTCGCGGTCGTCGCCATAAACCAAGCTTACGCTTTCCAAATGATTGGAAAGTACGAGTGCCCGGTTCGGAATGTTAAGTGATAGCGTGGCAGTGTGAGTGAAGCTTCTCAGGCCGCCGAGTCCGTGCGCTGGGCGGTGTCGCGGCTGTCGTCCCGGCTGAGGGCCGAGCAGCCCGGTGAGGGCCGCGGGCTGACCAGGCTCGCCACGTCGGTGCTGGCGAATCTGCGGCACAGCGGACCGCTGACGGTCACCGCGCTGGCGGCCATCGAGGGTCTCCAGCCACAGTCGCTGACCCGCGTGCTGAACGCCCTCGAAGCCGACGGACACGTGGCGCGGCGGCCCGACGAGCACGATCGCCGGGCCCAGCGGATCGCGATCACCGACGCCGGTCACGCCGCGTTGCGCGCCCACGTGCGCGACGGCAACCGCTGGCTGGCCCGCGCCTTGGAAGAGACGCTGACCCCTGCCGAACGGGAGATCGTGCGGGTGGCGGCGGGGCTCCTGCTCCAGGTCGCCGAGCACGGCGACGAGGGCACCCCGGGCCTGGGGGCCGCGCCGCCGTTGTGAGTCAGCTCTGCCTGGCGAGCGCGGGATAGTCGTCGAGGACGATGTCGGTGGCGAACTTGTCGGTCAGCCACAGCATCCCGCGCAGGAGGGACCGGCGGCGGAACATCTGGTTGCGCAGACTGATCCGCAGGTTCGTCGGTGGCGCGAGGAACTGGCCGGCGGAGGCGCCGCGGGCGATCTTGGCGTAATCGTGGAGCTTCTCTTCGTAGCGGCGGAAGGCCACCTCGTGATTCCCGTTCGCCGCGGCGAGTTCACCCGCCAGGACATATGCGCCCACGACGGCGAGCCCGGTGCCGAAGCCGCCCAAAGTGTTGCCGTAGGCCGAATCCCCGACGAGCGCGACCCGGCCGGAGGAGTAGCCGTCCATCGTGACCCGGCTGAGCGAATCCAGGTAGACCTCGTCCGACCGCTTCACCGCCTCCATCAGTTCGGGCAGCCGCCAGCCGCCGCCCTCGAACGCGGCGACGAGAATCTCCTTCTGCTGAGCCAGGTCGTAGCGGTCGTAGGTGAGTTCGGGGGAGGCGAACACGAAGAACGCGGAAGCCTTGGGCCCGCCCGTGGCCGCCATGCGGCCGGGTTCGTTGTACATCAGGGAAACGCCACCGGCACCGCGGAAGTCGTCCTGCTCGCCGGTTTCGACCAGGGCGTAGTAGTGGCCGAGGTAGCGCACATGGTCCGCCTCGGGGCCGAACGCCAGTCGCCGCACGGCCGAGTGGATGCCGTCCGCGCCGAAGACGAGATCGAACCGCCTCGGGTCACCGTGTTCGAAGGTGACGTCGACCCCGCCGGAGGTCTCGGTGAGCGAGGTGACCGAGTCGCCGAAGACGTATTCGCAGTCCTGAGCCGTCCGTTCGTAAAGGAGCTCGGCCAGATCACCGCGCCGGATCTCGACGTCGCCACCGGTGAACTCGCCGGGCATGACGGCGAGCGGTCGTTCCTCGGCGTCGATGATGGTCTGATCGTGACCGCCGGTCTGGCGGCGGTAGACCTCGTCGAGGATCCCCATCCGGTCCAGCACCGTGCGATGCGTGGCGCCCTTGAAGTCGACCGCCTGGCCGCCGGTGCGCAGTGCCGCCGACCGTTCCACGACGGTGACCGCGTAGCCCTGGCGGGCAAGCCAGAAGGCGAGTGAGGGCCCGGCGACGCTCGCGCCGGAAATGAGGACTGTCTTGTTCGTCATGACCGGGAGCTTCGCGGCACTCGTTGACGAAGCGCTGACGATCCGCTGACCGCCGTCCGTCAGCTCCAGCCAGGCAGGGGGAGGGTGAGCTGTCCTGGATCGTCCGGCGGTGCCGTCTCGTACCGAGGCGGGGTCGCCGACAGCCCGATCGGGTTACGGGTCAGCCGCACCGGCGTGCCGTCGGGCCGGGGGAGATCGACCGTCGGGTTCAGGCCGAGCCGCTCCGCGAGAGCGAACGCGCCCGCCACGTCGTTGACCTCCCCGGCGGGCACCCCGGCCGCGCTCAGCTCCGCCGCCCACCCGGCGGCCGTGCGGCGGCTCAGCTGCTTCTCCAGCAGCGTGCGGAGTTCGGCGCGGTGCTCGACGCGGGCCGGATTGGTCGCGAACCTGGCCTGCCCCGCCAGCTCCGGCAGGCCGATGACCTCGCACAGCGCGGCGAACTGGCGGTCGTTGCCGACGGCGAGGGCGATCTCGTGATCGGCGCAGGGGAGGAGCTCGTACGGTGCGATGCTCGGATGCCGGTTGCCCATCCGCGCCGGGACCGCGCCACCCGAGGTGTACGCGCTGCCCTGGTTGACCAGCGCGGCGAGCAGGCTCGACAGCAGGTCGATCTCGACACGCTGTCCCTCGCCGGTCCGGTCGCGGTGGCGGAGGGCGGCGAGGATCCCGACACTCGCGAACAGCCCGGCCAGCACGTCGACCAGGGCGACGCCGACCTTCTGCGGTTCGCCGTCCGGGTCGCCGGTGATGCTCATCAGCCCGCCGACGGCCTGGATCAGCAGGTCGTATCCGGGCAGTGCGGCACCGCCGCCGGAACCGAATCCCGTGATGGAGCAATAGACCAGCCCGGGGTTGGCGGCGCGGAGCGTGTCCGGTCCGAGACCGAGCCGGTCCATCACGCCGGGCCGGAAGTTCTCGACCACGACGTCGGCCTCCAGCGCCAGCGCCCGCGCCTTGGCGAGATCGTCCGGGTCGCCGAGGTCCAGCGCCACACTCGTCTTGTTGCGGTTCACCGACTGGAAGTAGGTCGCCTGGCCCGCCGCGTCGTAGGGCGGCCCCCAGCTGCGGGTGTCATCGCCGGTACCCGGCCGCTCGACCTTGACCACCTTCGCGCCGAAATCGGCGAGGAGCATGGTGGCGAACGGGCCGGCCAGCACCCGGGAGAAATCGAGGACGCGCAGCGGGCCGAGTGCGGTGGCGGGCATGGGCCGATCCTAAAGGCCCTCGACGATGCGGAAGTCGCGCTCGACACCGTCGGACAGGGCGGCCAGCGCCTGCTGGTAGGCCTCACTCGCGTGAGCCGCGACGGCCTGTTCGAAGCTGTCGAACTCGATCAGGACGACGCGCTCGGCGACGCCGTCGTCGTGGGGGACGACTCGCCCGGCGCGGGCGAGCAGCCGTCCGCCTCCGGCCTGGACGGCCGGACCGGCCAGCTTGTTGTAGGCAGCCAGCTTCTCGGGGTCGGAAATGGTGCGGTAGGCGCTGACCCAGTAGCCCTTGGCCACGAAAACCTCCAATGTCCGGAAAGTGCGTGTCCGGCAAATGCGCGTCTGACGCCGGATTCACTACTGCGAGCGAGCGTACCCGGCGGAAGATCACCGGGGTCGGTTCAGGGAACGTCCTGGTCGGCGACGAGCCGGAACCAGGGTCCGGTGAAGCTGTGACCACGGTCACGAAAGGAGTCCGGTGCGCGGTGGGCATGAATTGGGCCTGACCTGACGTCGCGAAAAGCGCGTATGTTTAAATCAAGGTCTATTTAAGGGGCCCCACGTGGACCAACTCACTCTCGGCGTCATTTCCCGCTCGCGCAAAGAAAACGAGCGACGAATTCCCATCCACCCACGCCACCTCGAACGGATCGACCCCGCCCTGCGGCGGAATATCCATCTCGAAACCGGCTATGGAGAGCGATTCGGCATCTCGGACGAGGAGTTGATGCCGCTCGTCGCCGGCCTGTGGTCCCGTGAACGACTGATCGCCGAATGTGACGTCATCCTGCTGGCCAAACCGCTCGCGGAGGATCTGGCGGACCTGCGGTCCGGGCAGATCCTGTGGGGCTGGCCGCATTGCGTCCAGGACGAAAAGCTCACTCAGCTGGCCATCGACAAGAAGCTGACGTTGATCGCCTTCGAAGCGATGAACCACTGGCGGAGCGACGGTTCTTTCGGGCTGCACGTTTTCCACAAGAACAACGAGCTGGCCGGTTATTGCTCGGTGCTGCACGCGCTCCAGCTGATCGGCTCGACCGGTGACTACGGCCGCCGTCTCCGCGCCGTCGTGATCGGCTTCGGGGCGACGGCGCGTGGCTCGGTGACGGCCTTGAACGCGCACGGGATCCATGACGTGCACGTGCTCACCCACCGAGGCGTCACCGCGGTCGGCTCGCCGATCCATTCGGCGAACATCGTGCATCTCGACCACGATCTGAAGGGCCCGGCCGATCTTCGCCGCAGCCACGCCATCACCGAGGAAGGCCGGGTGCCGCTGGCGGACTTCCTCGCCGGGCACGACATCGTCGTCAACTGTGTCCTGCAGGACCCGAAGGCGCCGTTGACGTTCCTGAACGAGGAGGACCTCGCGGCGTTCAAACCCGGCAGTCTCATCGTCGACGTTTCCTGCGACGAGGCCATGGGGTTCAGCTGGGCGAAGCCGACGACGTTCACGGAGCCCACCTTCGAGGTCGGCGGCACCACCTACTACGCCGTCGACCACAGTCCGTCCTATCTCTGGGATTCGGCCTCGTGGGAGATCAGCGGCGCCCTGCTGCCGCATCTGGAGAAGGTGCTCGACGGCCCGCCGGCCTGGGCCGCCGATCCGACGCTGGACCGGGCCGTGGAGATCAGCGAGGGCACGATCCGCAACACCGACATCCTGGCGTTCCAGGACCGGGTGCCGGAGTATCCGCACGCCCGGCGGTGAACCCGCCGGATGAGAAAGTTCTCATCCGGCCCTCATCGACGGCTCACCCGCACCGGGCACGCTGAAACCCATGCGATCCCGAATTCTCCTGCTGGCCGGCGCCGCCACCGTCGTGGTGGCGGCCGCCGGCACGGTCGCCGTGGTCGCGGCCACCGCCGCCTCGCCGCCCGACCTCGGACCGGCGGTCGTCGCCCCCGCGGGGCAGGCGGTCAACGGCCCCGTCGAGGGCGGTGCCCCGCCGGCGGTGGTGCCGCCCCGGCTGGCCGGGCACGACGACGACCCCGATGATGACCCGGATGACGTGGACGACCATTCCGACTTCGACCTCGACGACTGAGCGGGGCCGCCGTCGATGAGCGCCCGCGCCCGGATCCTCGCGTGGGTCCTGCTGGTCGTGCTGCTGGCGCTCGCCGGATCGCTGCTGGCGACCCGCACGGTGCTGCACAACCAGCTCGACCAGCGGCTCGACAACGAGATCGCGCACGAAGCAGGCAAGCTCCGTGCCTTCCTGGCTTCCCCGGACGCCCGCCCGGCAGGCGGGCAGGCGACCGTGGAGGCGGTCCTCGGCCGTCACCTCGAACGGAACCTGCCGGAGAAGTACGAGACCTTCTTCTCGATCATCGACGGCACCGCGTCGAGGCGCAGTGCCATCGAGCCTCCGGTCCGGCTCGACACCGACCCGAAGTTCGTCGCCGAGCTGGCACGAGCCACGACTCCCGCGTACGGCACCGTGACCACCGCCGTCGGCTCCGCCCGCTACGGCGTGGTCCCGGTGACCATCGAAGGCTCGCCGGGGCGCGGCGCCTTCGTGATCGTCGAGTTCGTCGACCATGCCGCGGGCGAGATCAACGACGTCATCGGCGTCATGGCCGCGATGTCCGGCGCCGCGCTGGTGCTGGCCGGGCTGATCGGCTGGCTGGTCGCCGGTCGCATCCTCGCCCCGGTCCGCGAAGTACGCCTGGCCGCCGAACAGATCGGCGAGACGGATCTGTCGCGCCGCATCGAGGTCCGCGGCTCCGACGACGTCGCCGCGCTCGGCCGCACCTTCAACACCATGCTGGACCGGCTGGAAAGCGCCTTCGCCGGGCAGCGCGACTTCATCGACGACGCCGGGCACGAACTGCGCACGCCGATCACCATCGTCCGCGGCCATCTCGAACTGATGGGGGACGATCCCGGGGAGAACGCGGCCACCCGGCATCTGGTCCTCGACGAACTCGGCCGGATGCAACGGATCGTGGACGATCTGCTGGTGCTCGCGAAATCCGGCAGCCCCGACTTCCTCGCGCCCGGCGACGTCGACCTCGCCGACCTCACCGTCGAGACACTCGCCAAAGCCCGGCCGCTGGCCGAACGCGCCTGGCGGCTCGACGCGGTCGCGGAGGTGGTCGTCCGCGCGGACGGGCAACGGCTCACCCAGGCCCTGCTGCAACTGGTCTCCAACGCCGTCCGGCACACCGGGCCGGGGCAGGAGATCGCCCTCGGCTCGGAGGTCACCGCGTCGACCGCGCGGCTGTGGGTCCGCGACACCGGGGAAGGCGTCCCCGCCGATTCGCGGAGCCGGATCTTCGAACGATTCAAACGTGGCAGCAATTCCAGCGGCGACGACGGTGCCGGACTCGGTCTGCCCATCGTCGCCGCGATCGCCGAAGCGCACGGCGGCCGCGTCCTGCTCGACACCGTGCCCGGAGAAGGCGCGCGGTTCACCATCGAGATCCCCGTCTCCGTCGAAGCAGGTGAGAACCGGTGACCAGTGTGCTGGTGGTGGAGGATTCCGCCCGGATCGGCGCGTTCGTCGAGAAAGGCCTGCGCGCGCAGGGGTTCGCAACCCGCTGGGTCCGGACCGGTTCGGAAGGGCTGACCGAGGCGCTGACCGGCGCGCATGATCTGGTCGTTCTCGACCTCGGGCTGCCGGACCTCGACGGTTCGGATCTGCTGCGGGCGCTGCGGGCGGCTGGTCGGACCGTGCCGGTGATCATCCTGACCGCGCGCGACAGCGTCGTCGACCGGGTCGCCGGGCTCTCCGGCGGCGCGGACGACTACCTGGCCAAACCGTTCGCCTTCGACGAACTCCTGGCCCGGATCCGCCTGCGGTTGCGCGGGAACCCGGAGGCCGAAGCGGCGGTGCTGCGCGCCGGAGATCTCACGCTCGACCTCCGCACCCGGAAGGTTTCGGTGGCGGGAGCGGAAAAAGACCTCACCGCGCGTGAGTTCGCACTGCTGGAGACGTTGCTGCGCAATCGCGGGCAGGTGCTCTCGCGCGAACAGTTGCTCGGTGGTGTCTGGGGCTTCGACTTCGATCCGGGATCGAACGTCGTGGACGTCTACATTCGTTACCTGCGCGGAAAGATCGGCGCCGAGCGGATCGAAACCGTGCGGGGGATGGGGTACCGGCTCGGCGAGTCCTGACTCCCCGGGCCTTGATGAGACTGTTCTCATCCGGCTCTCACGGTGGTCTCTTTTCCCGGCGGCACAGTGGTTTCCATGACCACGACACTGCTTCATCTCGCCGTCGACCTCGTCGCCGCCGTGATCCTCGCCTACGGTATCTACGCCCGTCGTCACCACCGCGGTGACCTCGCCTGCGCCTACCTCGCGCTGAACGTCGGCGTCTGTGTTTCGGTCGCCGTGCTGCTGTCCGTGTCGACCGCGAGCGCGCTCGGCCTCGGCCTGTTCGGCGTGCTGTCGATCATCCGGCTGCGGTCCGACTCGATCACCCAGCAGGAGGTCGCGTACTACTTCGTGGCACTGGTACTGGGGCTGGTGAACGGGCTGCCGTCCGCGGACTGGCGGATCGTCGCCGTCTTCAACGTCCTGTTGCTCGCCGTCATGTACGTCGCGGACCATCCGTCCCGTACCCGCGGGCCGCAGCGGCGGACGGTCGTGCTCGACACCGTGTACCCCGACGAGCAGACCATGCTGATGGAGCTGCGGGCACGGCTGGGCGGAACCGTGGTGCGGCACACCGTGTCCGAAGTGGACTATGTCCGCGAGGTCACCGTCGTCGACGTCCGGTTCCGGCCGGACGCCGCGCCGGTCGTCCACGGCGCCCCAGTGGGTACCCGATGAGCGCGCGGGGAACGGCCACCGTCGCCGCGGTCGCCAACGGACTTCCGCCGCTGTCGCTCACCGAAGTCGTCGCCACGAGCGGGCTGATGAGCCGGACGGACCGCAAGTACGTGGTGCGGCTCAACGATTTCCTGGCCGTCGCTCAGGCCATCGGCCCGTCGTTGCACTGTCTGGAGATCGACGGGCGACGGGTGTTCGGTTACTCGTCGACCTACTTCGACACCCCGGATCTGGCGATCTACCGCGCGCACCGGCAGGACCGGCGGCGCCGGTTCAAGATACGCACCCGCACCTACACCGACTCGGCCGACACCTACTGCGAGCTCAAGGTCAGCGGCCGCCGGGACGAGACGGTGAAAGTACGCCGCCCGTATCCGGCGGAGTCGGCACACGGTCTGACGGCGCCCGCGCTGACGTTCCTCGACGACGCCCTCAGCGCCGCCTACGGCCGCCCCGCGCCCCGGCCGCTGCACCCGGCGCTGAGCACGGACTACCGGCGGACCACCCTCGTCACCGCCGACCGCCGCACCCGGATCACCTGCGACACGTCGCTGGTCTGGCGTTCCGGGTCGCGGAGCCTCGCCGCCGGAAGCGACCTCGTCCTGCTGGAGGTGAAGTCGGCGACCGAGCGCAACAGTGTCACCGAGGCGCTCGCGAAACTGCGGATCAGGGAGCAGTCGGTGAGCAAATACTGCGCGGGCCTGGTGGCGCTGGGGCTGGCGACCGGCGGTAACCGGTGGCGTCCGGCGCTGCGGCGGCTCGGCGTGGTCTGACACTCGCCGCGACTGTCCACAAGGGACCGGTTGAGCCCGCTAGCGGGGCCGCGGCGACGGCCGGTCGCGCAATTCCTCGGCGAAGATCGCGTCGACTCGCGAACCGGCTCGCCGCAGTACTCGCACGCTCGCCCTCAGTGACAACGCGGCGCCGAGGGCGGCCACGGCACCGAGCCCGATGGCGACGGAGTTCGCCACGAGCGCCTCCCTGTACCGATGGGCCAGATACCCCAGGCCCATCCCGATGGTCAGCGTGTCCCCGAGCGCGAGCCACCAGATCCGAAGCACTCGTGGTGCGGCTGGAAAGGCAGGCATGGATATCACCGTCCCGCCCGCACTCGGCGTTGGTCCTTGCAACCTAGACGAGTGAGCACGCCACCGCGGGTGAAACCAGCTGATTGGCCTAGGGCGCGGCCTGGACGATCGCGGCTGGTGAGCGCTGTGATAACTTGGAGCGAACTGGGACTTCTGTGCGTTAGCAAACCCGCTGGCGGGCCGGTGACGGCTCCCGTGGAGGTCCTGGGACACCGTTGGGGCCGGTAGCTCAGTTGGTTAGAGCAGGGGACTCATAATCCCTTGGCCGTCGGTTCGAGCCCGACCCGGCCCACCACCTGCGATCACTCGGCAGGACAGCAGTCCATTGTGGACACGGACCGGCTCAGAAGTGCTCGAGTTCCAGCAGGTTGTTCTTCCAGATCCCGTCCGCCCGCGTGCGGAGGAACTTGGGGCCGAAGGTCGGCTTGATGATCTCCACGGCCACCCGGTGGATCCCCTCGTCGACGTAGGCCTTCCCGTCGTCGTCCTCGATCCACGCCACGATCGCCGAGACCAGGCTCTCGCCGGTTTCGCCGCTGCCTGGGTTGATCCAGCGCAGCTTCGTGATGTTCTCGTGGAATTTCCCACCTTCGAGCCGCGATGCGATGATCTTGATGGCCATGGCGCTACCTCTTCGGCTGGGTGCCCTCGCAGTGAACAGGGGTAATGCTGTACTCGCCGCCCGCCCGCACCCTGTTACGCCATCCGGGCGCCGGTGCTTCGAACGTTACGAGTTCGAGCGCGGGCCGTCCGTTCTGCGTCAGATGACGCAGACCGCGCCGGCTCCGGCGTGTCAAGGTCCTCCTCGCCGGTGGGGACCACCCGACCGGAGGAAAGGGGAAACAGACATGTGCGCTGCCCACAAGACATCGGCCGGGCTCCTGGGCGCGGCGGGAATCGTGATGCTCCTGGCCGCTTGCGCGCCGGACCCGGCACCGCAGGCCGCGCCGGCGCCCCCGCCGGTGGCGTCTTCGTCGTCCGTCGCGGATCCGGCCGCGGCGGTGACCTGGATGAACGGATTCTGCGGCGCGGTCAAGGATTTCGTCGACGGCAACAACAAGATGCCGTCGGCGGGCGGGGAGACCATCGAGGCCATCAAGAAGAGCACGAGCGCCCAGCTCGGGCATTACGCGACCATTCTGGCCAAGACCGTCGACGGCCTCACTGCCCTTCCCGCCGCGCCGGTTCCGGCAGGCGAGACGGCGAAGCAGGACTTCCTCGCGAAGTACACCGCGGCACGCGACAAGGCCGTGAAGGCGAAGGCGGACCTGGACGCGTCGAAAAAGGACGACACCGCGGCCCAAGGCCGTGCGGTCGAGGGACTCATGGCCGCCCAGAAGGACACGCACAGCGCACTCGATCCGGTCGCGGCCATCCTGGGGTCCCCGGAATTGAAGACGGCCGCGGCGACGGCCGAACGCTGCCGCCCCTGACTCGCGAGAAGCAATGACGGTTCTCTTGAGGGGTAAGGCATACGCGGCGTGAGGGTGGGCAGAGCAACGGCGTAACACGCGTGCTCAAAGACGGAACTCGCATGCTCGGACACGTAACTCGCGTGCCTGGATCCTGCACTCGGGGTTCCGGCGCTGAGCACGCGAGTTACGACTTCAAGCACGCGAGATGCGGGGCCCACTCACGAGTCTTCCGTGAGGATCTTGCGGAGCCGGGTCAAAGCGCGGTGCTGAGCCACCCGTACCGCGCCCGCGGTCGAACCGACCACGCCGGCGGTCTCCTCCGCGGATAGGCCGACGACGATGCGCAGGACGACGATCTCCCGCTGTCTGTCCGGCAGGATCCGCAGCAACTCGCCCATCCGGCCGCTCAATTCGTTGTGCAACGCGTGCTGTTCCGGGCCGGCGGCATCTGAGACGCCGTCGGGGACTTCGGCGACGGGGTCGGAACGGTTGCGGGCGGCGGCGCGGCGGGCGTCGGCGACCTTGTGCTGGGCGATGCCGTAGACGAACGCGAGGAACGGCCGCCCTCGTTCGCGATAGGTGGGCAGCGCGCGGAGGATCGCCACACAGACCTCCTGCGCGACGTCGTCCGCCGAGGCGTAGGTCCGTTCCTGTCTGCCGATCCGCGCCCGGCAGTACCGGATCACGAGCGGCCGGACGGTGCTCAGCAGCTGGTCCAGTGCCCGCTGATCACCCCGGCCCGCGGCCGCGACGGGGGCGTCGAGGGAGTACCAGCGGGCCGGCGCCACCTGTTCCGGTTCCGCCGTCGCCGGGGAGCCGGGCTCCACCAAAGCGAGTTCACGGATCATCGCGCGGTTCTTGATCCGGGACAGGGTGTCTTCGACGTCGAGCCCCATCCTCAGCGCGTCGACGAAGGCCATGTTGGCGTGGTCCAGGTGGCGGACGACCTCGGGGTCGTGCTCCGCCAGCCGGTCGCGCGCGTGGCGCAGCGTCGCGCTGACGGCCTCCTCCGCGATGCCGAGGATCCCGGCGATCTCCCGCGACGTGAAGCCGTCCAGTGCCCAGGCCATCCCCAGCTGCTGGCGTTTCGGGAGCCGCCCCAGCATGGCCAGTACGGCCGAGGCCTCGTCGGCGAGGGCGGTGAGCTTGTCTTCCCTGCCCATGTCGGCACAGGCCCAGTCCGCCCTGGCCGCGGTCTGCTCCTTCGCGCGCCGGTATCCGACGCGACGGACCCAGGACCGCGGATGGGTGATGGTCCGCCAGTCCTCGTAGGCGTTGAGCATCGCTTCCGCCGCCGCGTCGCGCGCCGGATCGAGCGCGAATCCCGCCTTGCACAGGAAGCCGGTGAGCAGCGGAAATTCGGCCTGGAAGAACTCGTCGAACTCGTCGTGGCCCATCACCCGCACTCACCGCTCTCAGCCGCCGGACGCGAATGCCCTCGTAGGACAGGTGCAGTGAGCGGGCCGCTGAGTGTAACGATTCGGTCAAGGTGAAGTTTACGTCGTGTACCTCAGTGGATACCCGGGTTCGAGCGGAAGTCGTTTGACGAGGAAGAGAAAATCGAGAAAAGGAGGTGATAGGAAAATGGAAACGAGGATGGCGAGCGAGCTGCGAGAGGCCGCTTGCCGCGGTGAGGATCCCGAACTGTTCTTTCCGGTCACCGAAATCGGGCCGGGCGCCCGGCAGGTGGCGCAGGCCAAGGCCGTCTGCGCGCGGTGCCCGGTGACCTCGGCCTGCCTGGCGTATGCCCTGGACAACGGACTGGACCATGGCGTTTTCGGCGGGCTGACCGGCAGCGAACGACGTCGCCCGGTTCGCGTGCGCAGCGCGGCCTGAATCCACTGGAAACGCAATCGTATTTTCTCGCGGTTTTTCGCGCGCGCAAAAAGAGGTCCCCGGTTCGGCGAACCGGGGACCTCTTCGTGCGGGGGATCAGGCGACGGTCTCTTCGGCCAGCCGCTCGTTGCCGGACTGGGTCTTCAACGGCTTGTGCCTGAGGAAGGCGACCGCGACGATCACCAGCAGCGCGATCGGCGCGCTGATCAGGAACAACTCGCTGGTCGCTTCCCCGTACGCCTCGCGGACCACCGTCGCGATCGGTTCGGGCAGCGTGGCGATGTTCGGCACCGCGCCGCCTTCCCCGCCGCCGGGCAGCGGGCCGATACCCTCGGTGATCAGCGTCGTGACCCGGTTCGCGAGCACCGCGCCCAGCGCGCTCACGCCGATCGAACCGCCGAGACTGCGGAAGAACGACAGCGTGGACGTCGCCGTGCCGAGGTCGTGCGCGTCGACGTCGTTCTGCGCCACCAGCACCAGGTTCTGCATCAGCATGCCGACGCCGACCCCGAGCACCACCATGAACGCGCTGAGCACGACGAGGTTCGTGTGCGCGTCGAGCGTCCCCAGCAGGGCGAGGCCCGCGGTCATCAGTACCGAGCCGAGCAGCAGGTGGCTCTTCCACTTGCCGGTCCGGCTGATCAACTGTCCCGAGATCGTCGAGGAGACGAGGAGGCCGAAGATCATCGGCAGGCTCAGCAGCCCGGCCACCGTCGGCGACTTGCCGAGCGAAAGCTGGAAGTACTGCGACAGGAACACCGTCCCGCCGAACATCGCGACACCGACCAGGAAGCTCGCGAGGGTGGTCAGGGTGACCGTGTGGTTGCGGAACAGGCTCAGCGGCAGGATCGGCTCCGCGACCCTCGACTCGACGTAGACGGCGAGGGCGAGGATGACCACTCCGGCGGTCACCAGGCCGACGGTCCACCACGAGCCCCAGGCGAACTGGTGCCCGGCCAGTGACGACCAGACCAGCAGCGTCGAGACCCCGGCCATGATCAGGAACGCGCCGAGGTAGTCGACCTTCACCTCACGCCTGATCGTCGGCAGGTTCAGTGTGCGCTGCAGCAGCAGGATCGCCGCGATCGCGAACGGGACGCCGAGGAAGAAGCACCAGCGCCAGCCGAGCCACGAGGTGTCCACCATGACACCGCCGATCAGCGGGCCCGCGATGGTCCCGACGGCGAACACGGCACCGAAGATCCCCGAGTACTTCCCGAGTTCACGCGGCGAAACGATGGCCGCCATGATCACCTGCGCGAGCGCGGTGAGCCCGCCGGCCCCGATGCCCTGCGCGACCCGGCTGCCGATCAGGAGTTCGATGTTGCCCGCGAAACCGGCGACCAGCGACCCGACCACGAACAGCCCGAGTGACAGCTGGATGAGCAGCTTCTTGTTGTACAGGTCGGAAAGTTTGCCCCAGAGCGGCACCGTCGCGGTCATCGCGAGCAGTTCGGTGGTGACCACCCAGGTGTAGGAGGACTGCGAGCCGCCGAGTTCGGAAACGATCCGCGGCAACGCGTTCGCGACCACCGTCGAGGCGAGGATGGCGACGAACATGCCCATCATCAGCCCGGACATGGCTTCGAGAACCTGTTTTCGGTTCATCGAACCGGGCGCGGCCGCCGGTTCTCGTGGTTCGGCGGTGGATACGGACATGGTCGTCCCCCTTCGTGTGCTTGCTGCCGGACGCGGTCAGTGCGCGCGGCGACCGGGCTCGGGGAGCCCGGCGAGAAGAATTTCGACGGCTTCGTCCAGCAGATCGAGCGCGGACACCTTGCCGTCGTGCTGGTACCAGAGCATCAGCGTGGCGTTGATCGCGCCGCCGAGCGTGGTCAGCAGCAGGGCCGGATAGAGATCGGCCTTGGGATCGGTGCCGGTGCGGCGCGCGATCGCCTCGATCGTCGGCGCGATGGTGTCGTGGCTCATGGCCACCGCGCGGGAATGCAGAGTGGGGTTCTCCTGGATGGCCTTCATCCGGCCGAGCCACTCTTCGCGGTTCTCGTCGACGTGCGAGAAGTCCTCTTTGATCGCGTCGACGAAGGCGCGCGCGGCGCTGATCTCTTTCGGCACGGCGAGGAACTTCTCGATGGTGCGCTGCGACCGCTCCGCGTGATCGGCGTGGGCGATCACCACCGCGTCCTCTTTGGACGCGAAGTAGTTGAAGAACGTCCGCGCCGAGACCCCCGCCGCGGCGCTGATGTCCTCGACCGTCACCTGGTCCAGACCACGTTCGGCGACGAGCCGGACGGCGGTGGTCGCCAGCGCGCGGTGGGTTTCCAGCCGCTTGCGCTCGCGGAGACCTTTGACGGGTTCGGGCATGAGCACCATGATACGCCTAAAAATGCAGATACTGCAAAATTGCAGTCTGTGAACCGCACCACTGGCGGCCGGGCGCCGGCCGCCTGGCAGACTGCGGCGGGTGAGCGGAACGGTGCTGGTACTGGGCGGACGCAGCGAGATCGGCCTCGCGGTCGCCGAGCGGCTCGCCAGGGGCGGGGCACGGGAGATCGTGCTGGCCGCGCGGCGCAGCGCGGACCTCGGCGCGGAGTCGGAGCGGCTGCTGGCCGCGGGGGCCGAGAAGGTCGCCACGGTCGAGTTCGACGCGGACGACCTCGCCGGGCACGGTCCGTTCCTGGAGAAGGTCGTCGCGGAGCACGGGCCGCTGGACGTCGTCGTCACCGCGTTCGGGATCCTCGGCGATCAAGCGCGGGCCGAAGCGGACGTCGAGCACGCCGTCGCGATCGTGCACACCGACTATGTGGCTCATGTGAGTGTTCTGACGCATGTGGCCAAAGTGCTTCGTGAGCAAGGAAACGGGAGCCTCGTGGTGTTCTCGTCGGTCGCCGGGGTGCGCGTCCGGCGGGCGAACTACGTCTATGGGTCGGCCAAGGCGGGTCTCGACGGTTTCGCGAGCGGTTTGGCCGACGCCCTGCACGGCACGGGTGCGCATCTCCTGCTCGTCCGGCCCGGCTTCGTGATCGGCCGGATGACCGAAGGCATGGCGCCCGCGCCGTTCTCCAGCACTCCTGATCAGGTCGCCGACGCGACGGTCGCCGCGCTCCGCAAACGCCGGGGCACGGTGTGGGTGCCGGGATTGCTGAGGCTGGTGTTCGCGGTGATGCGGGTGGTGCCACGGGCGATCTGGCGCCGGATGCCCCGCTAGATGAGCGCAGCGCGGTCGCTCCGGTACGCGGTGTCGCGACCGGTTGTCCGCTTGATCACTTTCGCTGGTCCGAACGGGCTTTAAGACCTGTTCATGACACCTTTCTCAGGTATTTCCCAGCTAACGCGGTGATCCTCGATTCCGGGGGATCATTCACGGAAGCGGGGAGAAGGTCGTGCTGCTCACGTCGCGAGGACGGCGGATCGGCGGCCGCGTCGCATTGGGCCTGGTGTCGACGGTCGTGCTGGGGGTCACGGGATACGCGTGGGCCCAGTTGAGCCGGTTGGACGGGGCGATCGTCACGGCGGACGTGATCGCGCCGTCGGCCCAGCTCCCCGACGGCCCGGCGGGTGAACCGCTGAAGGTGGCGCAGAACATCCTGCTCGTCGGCATCGACTCGCGCACCGACAGCAACGGCAACCCGTTGCCGCAGAACGTCCTCGACGCGTTGCACGCCGGAAGCGGCGACGACGGCGGCGACACCACCGACACCATGATCGTGGTCCACATCCCGGCGGGCGGTGCCGCGGCGACCGCCATCTCCATTCCCCGCGATTCCTATGTGGACATCGCGGGCGGATTCGGCAAGCACAAGATCAATTCGGCGTACAGCCGCGGCAAGAACGCCGCGATGAACACGCTGCGCGCACAGGGGCTGACCGGCCCGCAGCTCGAGGTCAAGGCCAACGAAGCGGGCGCCAAACTCGCGATCCAGACGATCGAGCAGTTCACCGGCCTGTCCATCAACCACTACGCCGCGGTCAACCTCGCCGGGTTCTCCGCGCTGAGCGAGGCCGTCGGCGGTGTCGAGGTCTGCCTCAAGGAACCGGTGCAGGACAAGTTCTCCGGGGCTTCGTTCCCGGCCGGGAAGCAGCTGCTTTCCGGGCCGCAGGCACTCGCCTTCGTGCGGCAGCGGCACGGACTGCCCAGCGACCTCGACCGCATCGCGCGACAGCAGGCGTTCCTTTCGAGTATGGCCAAGACCGTGCTGGACGCCGGGACGTTCACCGATCCCACGCGGCTGAGCGCTCTGGTCGGCGCGATCCAGGGTTCGGTCGTGCTCGACCGCGGCTGGGATGTGGTGAGCTTCGCGCAGCAGCTGCGGGGGATGAGCTCGGGCGCGCTGAAGTTCCAGACGATCCCGGTACAGAGCCTCGCGCTGCCGACGCCTTCCGACGGTGTCGCGGTGAAGGTGGACCCGGCCGAGGTGAAGGCGTTCGTGGAGACCACGCTGACGTCGACGTCCGTCGCCGCGGTGGGGGAGCCGACGAACGGGATCGGGATCAAGCCGGTGGCGGCGACTTCGTCCGCGGCCGCCCCGCCGTCGTCGTCCCTGTCTTCCGCGCCGCCCGAGATGGCAGGCTGCGTGAACTGACGCGCGTTCAGGGAACCATTGAGGGGTAAGGCAGACGCGGCGCGTCGCGCGACTGTCCACAAGGGACACCTTTCGAGAGCTCGGTGTCCGGTTGATGACGCTGTGCGCGGTTCCGCGTGGGGTCGTGAGTGGCGAATAGGGTTAGAACCCTCAATGCCACTCACGACCCCCGCG
>NZ_JBVIRO010000023.1:0-146233 GCF_055575975.1 Amycolatopsis sp. NPDC033938 | reverse complement strand
GGGCGCCTCGGGCGGGGTTTGGGTGTGGGGTCGGTTTGGTTTTTCTAACCCGAATCGCCACTCACGACCCCACGCGGAACCGCGCATAGCGTCATCAATCGAACACCGAGGCCCCGGAAGATGTCCCTTGTGGACAGTCGTGTCCCCTCAACGGAGAGCTCCTCGCCTGCCGCCGGGCAGCGAGCCGATCACGCCATATTGCCTTACCCCTCAATAAAGCCGAGTCTCGCGTGCTCTGAGCCGGAACTCGCGAGTCCCGTGGCCGAGCACGCGAGTCAAGCCTTCTCTTCGCTTTCCACCACGGCGTCGAGCGTCGTCATGATCCAGCCGGGCAACGTGCGGTTGCTGCGTTCGGCCGCGCGTTTCCACTGGCGCATCCGGTCGTCGTCCAGATCGAGGCGCACGCTGGTGGCAGGCCCGTCCTGGGCGGCGCCGCCCGCGTCCGCGCTGTCCTTGATCTGTTTGCGCAGCTCGTTGCGGGACCACGAGAGCTTCTCGGCGAAGCGCAGCCAATGATCCTGTTCGGCCACCGGCAACGCGGCGACTTCGACGTGGTGCTGGAAGCTGAGCGCCGGGCGGCGCCGGGAGAATTCGAACTTCCGCGCGATCCACGAGTAGTTGCGCAGGGTCTGGTAGTCGAGTGAGGTCTTGGCGATCGCGCGCTTGTAGCGGTCGGGGTATTTGTCCTGGCCGTAGACGAGCCAGTCGCCGATCCACCAGCACGACGCGTTCGCGAGATCGGCCAGCCGTTCACCGACGGCACGCCACACCTCCAGCGTCATCTCCTCGGGGAACCGCAGCCCACCGGGTTCGGCCACGGTGGCGGGGTGGATCGAAATCCGTTTCGCGGGGCGGAATCCCTTTTCGGAAGCCGACCGCTGTTCCGGCAAAGCCGAAGTCAGGACTTCCCGATTATTCCGTTGCCTGTGCTGAGCGTATTTCGGGTAATCGAGGTGAGTTTCCGACATGACTGCAACTTACCCAGACAAATGATTTCCGTCCACGGAATGTTGTTCCCGGTCCACGATTCGGACTATCCGACGGAAACGAATCAATCGCACTCTTCGCCACGATGTTCCAGCCGCCGCGCGAACTGCCGCCACATCTCGGCGCATTTGACGGCCGCCTCGATCATCGCGGCGCGGGAATGCGGGGGGACGTTGTCGGCGATGCGCTCCCAGTCCCGCAGGCCGACCCCGTGCGCACCGAGCAGCCGGAGCACGGTCCGGCCTTCCTCGTTGAGCCGCACCGCCGGATCCCGGCTGAGCACACCGAGTTTCGCCATCAGGTCGGCGAGCAGCTCCCGTGCCGTTCGCTCCTCGGCTTCCTCAGCCGGGAAAGCGTGGTCCAGTAAGGACTCTCGCCGGGATCCGGTGCGCTGCCGAGGCGGCACGGGATGCCTCCCCGTGCGCAGCCGTTCCTTCACGTCCCGCGCCGTACCGAGGGCGATCCCCGCCCGCTCGGCGACCTCGCGCAAGGGGGTTCCGGGTTCCCGCGCCAGCAGTTCACCGGCGCGAAGCCTGCCTTCCGCGGCATTGAGCGGCCGATGCCGCCCGTCCCGGCCGACGCGCGTGTTCGACTTCGGAATCTCCACGGTTGAACGCCGCCGGATCGACGCCACGGTCTTTCCGGATATCCCGGCCATGGTGGCGATCAGCTGATCCGACCATTGTGGACTGCTGCGGAGGATCCGCGCCGCGGCGGCGGCGCGATCGGCCTGGGACAGCGGAAGTCCTTGTTCGACGTTCAACCTGACGGCGAGCACGAACGCCTCCGCGTCGGTGCCGTCGAAGAACCGGACGTCGACACAGTGGCGGCCGCACAGGATCGCGGCCCGCAACCGGTGCATGCCGTCGATGACCCGCAGGGTCGACCGCTGGACGACGATCGGCGCCGAAGGCTCGGCCGAGCTCGCGAGTTCCCGGACATAATCCTCGTTGACCCCACCCGATCTCGGGGAATCAGCGGGCAGCAAAAGGGAAACGTCCACCCGCTCGGTCGCGCGATCGATCCGGGACACCAGGCCGGCGTGCTCGTTCGCCCCGATCTCCTCGGCTGCACCGACTCGCACGGATCCCCCGATCTGCGTGTCACCGGCAAGGATTTCCCGGCGAACGCCGTACCCGCGCAGCGGAAGGGCACTCAGCGTCCGAAAAGCGATTCCACCCCAGCGGTATTTTCCGGCCCAGTATTCGGTAATCGAGCGTATCCGCACCGCGACGAAACTGTCAAGTACAGTGGACAGCCAGTGGACACCTCGGTCCGAGACGGCGACGGCCTCGTTGTCGTACGGTACGAGCGGCCGAGGACCACCGAAGACAGAGGGGCCCGCATGAGCAGCGATCCAGCCGGAGACGACGGCCGGTCATGGCTGGCGTCGACGATCAGGACACTGCTCGAAGAGAAGTACGGCCAGGGCCGGGTCCCCGGGGTGCGGAAGATCTCGGCCGACATCGGCGCGGCGAACGGCGGCGAGGCGATCTCCCACGGCCATGTCGGCAACCTCCTGAACGGGACGGCGGGCAATCTGACCGACCGCACGCGGACCCTGCTGGCCACCTTCTTCGGCAAGGATCCCGCCG
This sequence comes from Amycolatopsis sp. NPDC033938, assembly GCF_055575975.1. Taxonomy (NCBI): domain Bacteria; kingdom Bacillati; phylum Actinomycetota; class Actinomycetes; order Pseudonocardiales; family Pseudonocardiaceae; genus Amycolatopsis; species Amycolatopsis sp. NPDC033938. The sequence continues at coordinate 143,651 of NZ_JBVIRO010000023.1, read as the reverse complement.
ACTTCCTCCAGCCGACGGGCCGCAGGCGGCCGGATCCTCAGCGGGTGCAGGCCCTCGCCGCCAGGCTGGCCACGTTCGACAGCGCTCAGCTCGCGGCCATCCAGCAAGCGATCGAAATCGTGTCCGCGCGGCCGGACGACGAGACTGCCTAGCCCGTTTGAGGGAGTTTGCCCGCAGCCGGGTTCTCAGCCCCGCCCCAAGATGATCAGATGGACCGGCGATGTCCTCTGTGGGGAAGGGTCAGGACAGCTGATGGCCTCGACGGCGACGGGTACCGCGGCCGCTCTCCTGGTCGACGGCCTGCCCGCGCTCCCGAAGCCGTGGAGTGTCACCGAACTCTGCGCCCGGCTCGAACGACGGCGCGGCAAACGGCTGATCGTGCACCTGCTCGATCTGGCGGCGCTGCCGTCCGGTCTCTGGTACGACGACGGCAGGGCGGACCACATCATCTGCCGCCACGGCATCACCGGCTACCACCGTGATCACGTGATCCTGCACGAGATCTGCCATATGCTCGCCGGGCACGGACCCGCCCTGCCGGGCGCCGACCTCGGCACCGCGATGGCGGAGCACGCCGTCCGGGACCGGTACACCGCGTTCCAGGAAGAGGTCGCCGAAACCTTCGCCTGCAAGACACTGAAGCTGGCGAAGCAACGGCCTTCCCAGCGGAGCCTCATCGAACGCCGAGCCGCGGTTTCGTTCGGCCTCGGCTGATGTTCGACGACGTCGCGCGGCTGGTGCTGCTGATCGTCGTCCTGACGACCTTGGCCGTCCGGGCGCCCTCGCTGCTTCGTGGCGGCCGCGATCAGCGTCCGCTCCTGCTGGTGCTCGCGGTGTTCGCGGCCAGTTCGATCCTCGTGCAGCCGTGGTTCGCGGCCTGGGTGAACCGCATCACCGGCGTCGCCGGGTTCAACAACCTGCTGCAGGGTGTCTGGGGCATCGTCGACATCACCGCCACGCTGACCTTCGTCGTCCACCTCACCCGATCACATCCGCTGCCGAAGCGACGGCGGTTGTGGTGGGGCGGCTGGGCTTCGGTCACCGGCGTGGCGATGATCGCGCTCTTCGCCGCCACTGCGCCGGAGGATCGCTTCACCTCCACAGGCGAATCCCTTCCTTTCGCCGCCTACGCCCTCGTCGCGGCGGCGTACATGATCGGCACGGCGAGTACGGCGGCCTTGCTGCTGTGGCGGCATCTTCCCGCTGTCCGAAGTGGACCGTTGCGGCCGGCGCTGACCATGATCCTGGTCGGCGATCTGGTGATCGTGCCCTTCATGGTGATCCGCACGGTCGAACGGCTGACGCCCGTCCCGTCCTGGCTGCCGACGGCCGCGGTGGCACTGAGCACGATCCGCTTCGTGCTGTTCCCGCTCGGCTGCGTCATCGTGGCACTGGAACCGTTCCGCACGGCCATCCTGTACCGGTACCGGCGCGTCCGGCTGTATCCGTTGTGGCGTTCGCTGCGGGCTTCGACCCCTGAGCTCACCTTGTCGCCGGTGCCTTCGCGCGTCCGGGATCTCTTCGGCACCGGCGACGCCTGGGAAGGCCTGCACCGCCGGGTCATCGAGATCCGGGACAGCATCTTCCAGCTCTACGACACCCGGGTCTGGGGCGAACTGCTCGACCACGCACGGGCTCAGGCACCGTCAGGTGAACCGGAGCCTGCCACCGTCGCCCGGTGGCTCGAAGTCGCGAGACGGACCGCGCTCGGCCCGGCGCCGAAGCTGCACCAGAACCTCGACAAATCCCAGCTCCCCGGGCCGCTCACCGCGGATTCGACTTTGCGCCTCGAGACGCGGTACCTGCTCGACCTGCACCGCGCGCTGCGGTCGGCCCCGGTGCGGGAGTTCGCGGACGGGTTCACCGCGGCGCCCGTCGCCGCCTCACCCGCGGACACGCGCGAGATCGCCTGACACGACGACGGCCCGCACCCCTCGCGAGGTACGGGCCGCCGGTGCCGAGGCGATCAGGAAGCGGGCAACGTCGCCAACCGGGCGTTGATGCGCTCGATGTCGGCGACCGCGGTCTCCTTGCGGGCGCGGATCTTGCCGATCACCGGTTCCGGTGCCTTGTCGATGAAGGCCTGGTTGCCGAGTTTGGCCTCGGCCTGCGCCAGTTCCTTCTCCGCCGCGGCGAGGTCCTTCTGCAGGCGCTTGCGTTCCGCGGCGACGTCGATCGTGCCGGACAGGTCCAGCTCGACGGTGACGACCCCGGCCGACAGCCCGACCTCGATCGACGCGCTCGGCGCGAAGCCGTCTTCCGGCTGGGTGAGCCGGACCAGCGAGCGGATCGGCTCGTCGTGCCCGGTGATCTCGGCGAACCCGTCGCCCGACAGCCGCGCCGCCACCTTCTGGCTGGGCTTGAGCCCCTGGTCGGCACGGAACCGCCGGACCTCGGTGACCAGCTTCTGCACGTCCGCGATCCGCTTGTCGGCGACCGGGTCGGCGTACGAGTCGTCGGCCACCGGCCACGGGGCGATCACCAGCGACTCGCGGCCGGTCAGCGCCGTCCACAGCTTCTCGGTGATGAACGGGATGAACGGGTGCAGCAGCTTCAGCACCGTGTCGAACACGTGCCCCAGCACCGCGCGCGTCGCGGTCACGCGGGCCTCGTCACCCTGGAAGACCTGGACCTTCGACAGCTCCAGGTACCAGTCGCACAGCTCGGTCCAGGTGAACTGGTAGAGCGTGTCGGTGGCCTTGGCGAACTGGTAGTCCGCCAGGTATTCGGTCACGTCCTTCACGACGCCGCCGAGCCTGCCGAGGATCCAGCGATCGGCCTCGGTGAGCTCCGCCGGGGCGGGCAGCGGGGCGTTCGCGTCCGCGCCGTTCATCATGGCGAACTTGGTGGCGTTCCAGAGCTTCGTGGTGAAGTTCCGGGAGCCCGCGACCCATTCCTCGCCGATCGGCACGTCGGTGCCCGGGTTGGCGCCACGGGTGAGGGTGAACCGCAGCGCGTCGGTGCCGTAGCGGTCCATCCACTCGATGGGGTCGACGCCGTTGCCCGCGGTCTTCGACATCTTCTTGCCGTACTGGTCGCGGACCATGCCGTGCAGCGCGATGGTCTTGAACGGCGCCTCGCCGGTGGCGTAGAGACCGAACATCATCATCCGCACGACCCAGAAGAACAGGATGTCGTAGCCGGTGACCAGCACCGACGTCGGATAGAACTTGTTCAGATCCGGGGTCTTCTCCGGCCAGCCGAGGGTCGAGAACGGCCACAGGCCCGAGGAGAACCAGGTGTCGAGGACGTCCGGGTCCTGGGTCCAGCCCTCGCCCGAGGGCGGCTCCTCGTCCGGTCCGACGCAGACGACCTCGCCGTCCGGGCCGTACCAGACCGGGATGCGGTGGCCCCACCACAGCTGGCGCGAGATGCACCAGTCGTGCAGGTTGTCGACCCAGTCGAAGTAGCGCTTCTCCATCTCCGGCGGGTGGACGTTCACCCGGCCGTCGCGCACCGCGTCGCCGGCGGCCTTCGCGAGCGGGCCGACCTTGACGAACCACTGCAGTGAAAGCCGCGGCTCGATCGGCTCCTTCGAGCGCTCGGAGTGCCCGACGCTGTGCAGGTACGGCCGCTTCTCGGCGACGATGCGGCCCTGCTCGCGCAGCTTCTCCCGCACCGCGACACGGGCCTCGAACCGGTCCATGCCGTCGAATTCGGTTCCGGTGCCCTCGATCCGGCCCTGCTCGTCCATGATCGTGATCATCGGCAGGTCGTGGCGCTGGCCGATCTCGAAGTCGTTCGGGTCGTGCGCGGGGGTCACCTTGACCGCGCCGGTGCCGAACTCCGGGTCGACGTGCTTGTCCGCGACGATCGGGATCCGGCGCCCGGTCAGCGGCAGCTCGACCTCGGTGCCGATGAGGTGCGTGTAGCGCTCGTCGTCCGGGTGGACCGCGACGGCGGTGTCGCCGAGCATCGTCTCCATCCGGGTGGTGGCCACGACGATCGCGTTCTCGCCGTCGCCGTACCGCATGGAGACGAGTTCGCCCTCGACCTCCTCGTGCTTCACCTCGGCGTCGGACAGCACCGACCGCAGCTCCGGCGACCAGTTGACCAGCCGCTCGGCGCGGTAGATGAGGCCGTCGTCGAAGAGCTTCTTGAAGATCGTGTTGACGGCCTTGGACAGGCCGTCGTCCATGGTGAACCGCTCACGGGTCCAGTCGACGCCCTCGCCGAGACGCTTCATCTGGGCGAGGATCCGGCCGCCGTGCTCCTGCTTCCACTGCCAGACGCGCTCGACGAAGGCCTCGCGGCCGAGTTCGCGGCGGCTGGTGCCTTCGGCGCGGAGCTGCTTCTCGACCAGGGCGTGGACCGCGATGCTCGCGTGGTCCATCCCCGGCAGGTACAGCGTCTCGTCGCAGAGCATGCGGTGGTAGCGGGTGATGGCGTCGATCAGGGTGTGCTCGAACGCGTGCCCGATGTGCAGCGAACCGGTCACGTTCGGCGGCGGGATGACTACCGTGAACGGCGGCTTGTCCGACGTGGGGTCGGCCGTGAAGTACCCGGCGTCTACCCAAGACTGGTAGAGCGAGGCTTCTTCGTCGGCCGGGTTCCAGGCACCCGGGAGGTCGGTCTGCTGCTGCTGGGCGTTCTCGGTCACAGTTGACAAGTCTACGAACCCCGTCACACGCGTTCCTCACCGGCCGTAACGCCGCGGCGGTCCGGGTAAGGTGGCCAGTGGAATTCGGCGACGAATCACGATCACCCGGGGGATCAGAGCCACATGGACGAAGAAGACCGGCGGATCGAGACCCATCCGGACTTGGTCGACCCGGACTGGCAGAAGCACGCGGAGCTGGACGCCTGGCTCGGCGCGAAGAAGGAACTCAAGAAGAAGCGCCGCAAGCAGCGCAAGGCGGGCGCGGCGGCGGGCGGTTACCGCGAGCCGGGGTCGAGCCGGTGGCCGGGGATCGCCGCGATCGTCGGCCTGATCGTGCTGGTCGCGGCCGCGGTGACGGTGAACGCGGTGCAGACACGCGGGGTCAACGAGACGCCTTGGTTCCCCTACGACGAATCGCAGATCACCCGGCTCGTCACCGACTCCTGATCCCTTCACGCGTGCCACCCCTCGGTCGCGCCGGGGAACGGCAAGGCGCACGATGGAGCCATGACCCGCGAAGCACCCGCGAACGACGTTGACGAAACCCAGCTCGAAGTCGGGAAACCGAAGGGCTGGGCGGCCGGGATCCCCGGGGTCGCCGTCTCCCTGATGCGCGGCATGGAGCAGATGGGCGCCGCGCGCACGGTGAAGACGCTGCGGCTGCTCAACCAGCGCGAGGGCTTCGACTGTCCCGGCTGTGCCTGGCCGGAGCCGCGTGAGGTCGACGGCGAGCACCGCAAGCTCGCGGAGTTCTGCGAGAACGGCGCGAAGGCCGTCGCCGAGGAGGCGACGAAGCGCCGGGTGGGCCGCGAGTTCTTCGCCGAGCACTCCATCCACGACCTGGCGGAGAAGACCGACTACTGGCTCGGCCAGCAGGGCCGGATCACCGAACCGTTCGTGTTGCGCGAGGGCGCGTCGCATTACGAGCCCATCTCCTGGGACGACGCGTTCACCCTGGTCGCGGACGAATTGCGTGCGCTATCGGACCCGAACGAGGCGATCTTCTACACCTCCGGCCGCACCAGCAACGAGGCCGCGTTCCTCTACCAGCTGCTCGTGCGCTCCTACGGCACCAACAACCTGCCGGACTGCTCCAACATGTGCCACGAGTCCTCCGGTGCCGCGCTCGCGGCCACCACCGGGATCGGCAAGGGCTCGGTGTCGCTCGCCGACATCCACAAGGCCGATCTGATCGTGGTGGTCGGCCAGAACCCGGGCACCAACCATCCGCGCATGCTGTCGGCGCTGGAGGAGGCCAAGGGCAACGGGGCCAAGATCATCGCGGTCAACCCGCTGCCCGAAGCCGGCCTGATGCGGTTCAAGAACCCGCAGAACGTCCGCGGTGTGATCGGCAAGGGCACCCCGCTCGCCGACGAATTCGCGCAGATCCGGCTCGGTGGCGACCTCGCGCTGTTCCAGGCGATCGGGCACCTTTTGCTGCAGTGGGAGCAGGAGACCCCTGGCACGATCGTCGACCGGGCGTTCGTCGAGTCGTCCACCGAGGGCTTCGAGGACTACGCGAAGCACCTGCGGGAGATCGACTGGTCCGAGGTCGGCGCCGCGACCGGGTTGCCGCGTGAGCAGATCGAGCGGCTGGCGCGAATGATCGCGACCTCGGAGCGGACCATCTACTGCTGGGCGATGGGCCTGACCCAGCACAAGCACGCGGTGCAGACGATCTCCGAGATCTCCAACCTGGCGCTGGTGCGCGGCATGATCGGCGAACCGGGCGCGGGACTGTGCCCGGTGCGCGGGCACTCCAACGTCCAGGGCGACCGGACGATGGGCATCTGGGAGAAGATGCCGGAGTCGTTCATGGACAGGCTCGACGACGAGTTCGGCATCAAGGTCCCGCGCGAGCACGGCTACGACACCGTGGCCGCGATCCGCGCGATGCGGGACGGCAAGGGCAAGGTCTTCTTCGCCGTCGGCGGCAACTTCGCCTCCGCCACGCCGGACACCGAGCTGACCGAGAAGGCGCTCAGGTCCTGCTCGCTGACCGCGCACGTGTCGACGAAGCTCAACCGCTCGCACGTCGTCCCCGGCAAGACGGCGCTGATCCTGCCCACCCTCGGCCGCACCGAACGCGACACGCAGGCGGGCGGCGATCAGTTCGTCACCGTCGAGGACTCGATGTCGCAGGTGCACACCTCACGCGGACGGCTGGCCCCGGCCAGCGAGCAACTGCTTTCCGAGGTCGCGATCATCTGCCACCTCGCGGAAGCCCTGCTCGGTTCCGGGCACGCCGTGCCGTGGCGGGACTTCCACCGCGACTACGACCTCATCCGCGACCGGATCGCCCGCGTCGTCCCCGGCTGCCACGACTACAACGCCCGCGTCCGCGAGCCAGACGGGTTCGTCCTCCCGCACGCGCCGCGCGATTCCCGGCAGTTCAACGGGACGGCCAACGGCAAGGCGAACTTCACCGTCTCCGAACTCGAGTACCCGCGAGTGCCCGAAGGCAGGCTGCTGCTGCAGACGATGCGCAGCCACGACCAGTACAACACCACGATCTACGGCCTTTCCGACCGCTACCGCGGGATCGAGGACGCCCGGCGCGTGGTGCTGGTCAACCCCGGCGACCTGGTCTCGCTCGGGCTGACCGACGGCGCGATGGTCGATCTGGTCTCGGAATGGCGCGACGGCGACCGCCGGGCGCCGCGGTTCCGGGTGGTCTCCTATCCGACCGCGCCGGGCTGCGCCGCGGCGTACTTCCCCGAGGCGAACGCCTTGGTGCCGCTGGATTCGGTGGCGGACAAGTCGAACACCCCGGTGTCGAAGGCGATCGTGGTGCGGCTGGAGCCGATTTCCTGACCTTCAGGGTCGTGAGTGGCTCGCTGCGGTTTCGCGTGGGTCCGGGTGGTCGGGGGTGGCGGGGTTCGGGGTGGTCTGCAAGGACGGACTGCAGGCGGCACCCCGCGCGCGGCGGGGGGTGTGGGGGGCGGTGGGGTTTGGGGGGGGCCGGGGTGGCTGTTCGGCGCCTTGGGGTTAACACCCCCAACCCCCCACCCACGACCAGCCCGACCCACGCCTCACCCGCGCTGCCGCGTGCAGTCAGTCGATGCAGCCCGCGGTGTCGGGGGTGATCGGCTGGTCGGCCTGCGCGCCGGCCGCTCCCCCGCCCGCCGAGACTCCCGGTCCTTTGTAGACCTGGCCGAGCACGACCTCGACATGGCCTGCCGCGACCGAATCGGCTTTCTGGACGTCCAGTCCGCCGAGCAGCTTCGCGATCTCCGCGGCGGGCCCGGCGGCGTCGCTGAACCGGACGACGGAGGTCCGGCGCCCGGCCTCGGCCTTGGTTTCCCCCTTGGCGAAGCCCTTCTCTCCCACCACATCCGCGACGCGGGCGGCGAGACCGTCCTTGCCGCTGGCGTTGACGACGTCGACCGTGGGCCCGGCGGGCGCCTGCGAGGTGGCGGCGGGCGGGGCACCGATCAGCGAGGCGGCGAAGGCGCGCACCTGGGCGGGATCCACCTGCACGGCGGTCCATGTGGGGTGTTTCGGGTCGTAGCGGTAGTCGGGGTTGACCACCGGAACCGTTTCGAAGGCGATACCGCCGCCGGAGACACCACGCATCTGGCGCACGAAGTCGAGCAGGTCCCACGAACTGTCGAGGATGACCGAACGCTTCACCGCGCCGATCAGTTCGGAGACCCGGGCGGGATTGGTCAGTGTTCCACTGGAGAGGGTCTGTTTCGCCAGCCCGGCGAGGAACACCTGCTGACGGCGCACGCGATCGAGGTCGCTGCGGGGCAGGTTCTTGCGCTGGCGGACGAAGGCGAGCGCGTCCGCGCCCTGGATCGTCTGCCGTCCGGCGGGGAAGTCCGCACCGGAGTCACGGTCCTTGGTCGCCTTGTTCAGGCATACTTCGACCCCGCCGACGGCCTTGCTGATCTCGTAGAAGCTCAGCAGGTTGACCTCGGCGAAGTGGTCGATCTTGATCCCGGCGAGCTCCTCGACCGCCTTCAGGGTCGCCTTCCGCGCGGCGGTGATCGCCTGTTTGTCGATCTCGGCCTTGTCGGTTTTGCCCTGCTTGCGCAGTTCGCTCGCCACCGCGAATTTGGTCCGGCCGAAGATCTCGTTGATCTTGCTCTTGTCCTTCCCGCCCGGTTGCGTGACCCAGGAGTCCCGCGGGATGGAGAACGCCTTCACCGCCTGCTGCCCGTTGGGGATGCGCAGCACGATCAGCGTGTCGGTCAGGTCGTCGCCGTTCGCGCCCGCCCGCAGTTCGCGCAGGATCTCCGGCGACAGCGGGTTACCCTGCTGGTCGGTCCGCGAATCGCGGCCGACCAGGAGGATGTCCAGCGACCCGTCGGCGGGCCGCTCCCCCGGTTCCGGCGCGTCGATCACGTCTTCGCGGGTGACGCCGTCCAGCGAGGTGAACGTCGTGTATCCGTAAGCGGTCCCACCGAAAACGCCCACCGCGAGCGCGGCGACGAGGACCTTCCCCAGCTTGTGCACCTCCTTAAGACGCGCGAGAGGCCACCACTGCTGCAGAAGTGATCCACTTCACATCCGCAGATACGAGGCCCCGTTCAGGTCGAGGATCGTCCCCGACGCCCAGGTGGCCTCGGCGGAAGCGAGGTAGCGCACCGCGGCCGCGACCTCCTCCGGCGTGCCGACCCGGCCGAACGGGCTCTGCCCGCGCAGTGTCTCGCCGCTCTCGCCTTCGAGACGGACGGCGACCCGGTCGGTGGCGGTGAACCCGGGCGCGACCGAGGTCACGGCGATCCCGTGCGGAGCGAGGGAGACCGCGAGCGACTGCCCGAGCGAGTGGAGCGCGGCCTTGCTCGCCCCGTACGCCGGATGGTCGGGCTCGCCCTTGAAGGCTCCTCGCGACCCGATGTTGACGACCCGGCCCGGGGCGCCGCGCGCGATCATGTGCCGCGTGACGCAATAGGTCACGTTCGCGGTGCCGAGCAGGTTGACCTCGACCGTCCGCCGCCAGATCCGCTGCCAGTCCGCATAGGACACCTCGGCGACCGGATGGGCCGTCTCGGGCGACGTCGCGACGGCGGCGTTGTTCACCAGCACGTCGACTCCGTCCACAAGGGACTCCGCCTCGTCCGCGATCCGTTGCGCCACCTCGGGATCCGCGAGGTCGCCCTGGACGAGCCCGTGGCCGTCACCCGGCAGCCCGCCGAAGGTCCGCTCGGCGTCCTCCCGGTTGCCGGCGTAATGGACGACGACGCGCTCGCCCTGTTCCGCGAAAGCACGGGCGATCGCCCGGCCGATGCCACGCGACGCCCCGGTCACCAGTACACCCACGGGCCGAACCCTACGCGGGTCAGCCTCCGAAGAGTTGGACCACCTTCCGGAACAGTTCGTAGACGCCGTAGGCGAACGGGAGCGCCACCCACAGCCAGGCCAGCACCATCAAACCGGTGCGGCGGCGCTCGGGAGCCTGTTCGGTCATCGGGTCTCACTCCTCACGGCCGCGCCGGTCGAACCCGGCTCGTGGAATTTCGGGTTGACCGGCCGCACCAGTTCGTTGGCCACGAAGCCGACGACCAGCAGGCCGATCATGATGAACAACGACGTCGTGTAGAGGTCGGGGCCGACCTTGCCCGCCGCCTTCTGGCTGTCGGCGATGGCGTTGACGATGAGCGGCCCGAGCACCCCCGCCATCGACCACGCGGTCAGCAGCCTGCCGTGGATCGCCCCCACCTGGTAGGTGCCGAAGAGGTCCTTCAGGTACGCCGGGACGGTCGCGAAGCCGCCGCCGTAGAAGGACAGGATCAGCATGGCGCACAGGACGAACACGAGCTTCGAGGCGTTGGTGGTCAACGCGATCACGAGGTACAGCAGGGCACCGGCGCCGAGGTAGAGCCGGTAGATGTTCTTGCGCCCCACCAGGTCCGAAGTGGACGACCAGACGAACCGGCCGAGCATGTTGGTCAGCGAGAGCAGTGCGACGAACCCGGCCGCCGCCCCGGCGCCGACCGGTGTCGAGGTCTCACGGAAGAAGTCCGCGATCATCGGCGACGCCTTCTCCAGGATGCCGATCCCCGCGGTCACGTTGAAGCACAGGACCACCCAGAGACACCAGAACTGCGGTGTCCTGATGGCGTTGCGCGCCGACACGTTCGCGGTGGTGATCATCGCGTTGCCGTGCTCGGTCTTCGGCTCCCAGCCTCGGGGCTTCCAGTCGTCGGCCGGCACCCGGATCAGCAGGATGCCGAGACTCATGAAGACGGCGTAGACCAGGCCGTGCACGAGGAACGCGGTCGCGACCGTCCCGATCGACCACGGCGCCGTGCCCAGCATCTGCGCCGACCACGGGGAGGCGATCAGCGCGCCGCCGCCGAAGCCCATGATCGCGATCCCGGTGGCCATCCCCGGGCGGTCCGGGAACCATTTGATCAGCGTCGACACCGGCGAGATGTAGCCGATCCCGAGTCCGATGCCGCCGATCCCGCCCCAGCCGAGGACCACGAGCCAGTACTGCGAAGTCGCCACGCCGAGCGCGGAGAGCAGGAAGCCCGAGCTGAAGCAGACCATCGAGACGAACATCGCCCAGCGCGGTCCGTTGCGCTCGACCAGCGTCCCGCCGAAGGCCGCCGAGAGCCCGAGCATCACGATGCCGAGCTGGAACGGGAGCGCGCTCTGCGTGCCGGTGAGGCCGAGGGTCTTCTCAAGCGGTGGTTTGAAGACGCTCCACGCGTACGCCTGCCCGATGGACAGATGGACCGCCAGCGCGGCGGGCGGCACCAGCCAGCGGCTCCAGCCGGGTGGCGCGACGATGCGGGAACGGTCCAGGAAGCCGACAGCCATCCGGCGCCTCCGTACTCTGGGGATGTGCAGTGGGAATGTATTACTTAATTCCCGACGTTGCAGTAGCCAGGTGTCGAATGACCGGTCAGAAGGGTGGACAAGTGGGCAGGGTGACGGTGCGCCGTCCGGTGCGGAAGATCTCCGCGAACCGTGACGTGCGACGGCCCGACGCGCTGGCGGCCGAAGAACCGCTGGAGATCCGGGTCGGTGGCAAGGCACTCGCGGTCACCATGCGGACACCCGGTAACGACGTCGAACTGGCGCACGGGTTCCTCTTGTCCGAGGGGGTGCTCGCCGCCCGCGAGGACGTGGCTGTCGCCCGGTACTGCGACGGCGTCGACGATCAGGGCCGCAACACCTACAACGTGCTGGACGTCGCGCTGGCCGAAGGGGTCGCCCCACCGGAGACCGGGATCGAGCGCAACTTCTACACGACGTCCTCATGCGGCGTCTGCGGCAAGGCCGCGCTCGACGCCGTCAAGCTGCGAAGCCGGTTCTCGCCGGAGAAGTCCGAGTTCGCGGTGAGCACCGACGTCCTGTCGAAGCTCCCGGACACGTTGCGCACGCACCAGAAGGTCTTCGCCAGCACCGGCGGGCTCCACGCGGCCGCCCTGTTCGACGCCGAGGGGAACCTCGCCGTCGTCCGGGAGGACGTCGGCAGGCACAACGCCGTCGACAAGGTGCTCGGCTGGGCGTTGCAGGAAGGCCGCATCCCCGCGGCGGACACCGGTCTGCTGGTGTCCGGCCGCGCCTCGTTCGAACTGGTGCAGAAGGCGGCCATGGCCGGCATCGGCCTGCTCGCGGCCGTTTCCGCGCCGTCGTCGCTGGCCGCGGAACTGGCCGAGGAGAACGGCATGACCCTCATCGGTTTCCTGCGGGACGACAGCATGAACCTCTACACCGGCGAGCACCGCGTACTCGGGCTCGACTGACTTCAGGCACCCACCCAGTTCCCATGGAAGCCGTTCGGCACCCGGTCCGGCAGATGGACGGCGCCGACGGTCTCCAGCGTCCCCGCGTCCAGGATCGTGAGGTCGCTCTTGGCCGTCGCGGCGTCGTAGACGAACCCCATCAGCACGCCGTCGTCCTCGGCGGCGTCCACAGAGGACGGTACGAAGACGAACTCCCCCACCTGAGCGCCGTCGCCGAATTCCCGGCGCTGGACCGATCGCTTCCCCAGGTCGTGCTTGAGCAGTGCGCCGGAGGACGCCGATCCGTCCCCTGTGGACACCGAGTAGCCGAACCGGTGCGGGCGTCCGACCAGCCGCTCGTCGACACGCGGGAACTCCTGCCCCTGGTCGTCGAGGCGTTCCTCGATCACCTTGCCCACGTTCAGGTCGACGGTCCAGCGGTCCAGGGTCGGCGGTCCCTCGGCGGGCCCGCGCAGTTCGCTGTCGAACATCTTGGGATGCCGGACGACGTCGAGCACGACGCTGTCGCCGTCGTCGTAGGCGTTCATCGGATGGAACACATAGCATGGCTCGACCTCGAACCAGCGGACGTCGCCGTTGCCGCCTTCCCTCGGCATGACCCCGATCCGCGCCGGGTACTTCGGGTTCCACCGGTACGGGAAGTCCGCGTTCCCCTGGATGCGCTGGCGCAGCCTCGCGGTGACGGGATCCGGCACCTTCACCTTGCCCAAGAGCGCGGACATCACCAGCCGGGCCGGGGTCCGCAGGAACGACGGGACGGACGCGGCGACGGCCTCTTCGACCTCGAAGGTGACCGGCAGGTCGTAGAAGACGACGTGTTTCTCGGTCAGGGAGAAGTCGTGCATCATCGGTGAACCGGTGACCTCGATGTCGACCTTGCGCCGCGCGCGGCCCTTGGCGTCGATCACCGAGTACTGGACCTTGTTGCCCCAGCCGAAGAAGTAGGACACGGCGTGGAGTTCGCCGGTCTCCGGGTCACGTTTGGGGTGGGCGGTGTAGCCGCCGGGCAGGGTGCCGTCGAAGTCGCAGGCGCCGACGGTGTCGAGCTCGTCGGTCAGTTCGAAGTTCGTGGGTCCGCCCTCGATCAGCGCGAGGGTCTTGCCCGCGTGCCCGATCACGTTGGTGTTGGCGCCGAGGGAGGAGATCCCGGCGGTCGGGCCGCCCGGCCAGCGCTCGCCGAGCCTCGCCGACATCCCCGGGGTGCGGACCCAGCGGTTGCGATACCACTCGGCGCGACCGTCGCGCAGCCGGACGCCGTGCACCATCCCGTCGCCCGTGAACCAGTGATAGGTCGCCGGATCCACTTCGGACAGCGGATTCGGCCCGTTCCGCAGATAACGCCCGTCGAGGTACTCCGGGATGTGGCCGGTGACGCTCAGTTCGGTGATCGTGTGCTCTCGGCTGACCGGGGCGAAGTTGCCCTGGAGGAACTTGTTGCCCATCACAGGCCCCCTAGCGATGAATATAACACGGTTATGGATACATTTATAACAGGGTTATGGAATACTGGCAAGCATGTCCCCGAAGCCGGCAGCCACCGAGGTCAAGGCCAAGCTGATCGACGCGGCGATCCGGCTGCTCTCGACGGGCGGCCCCGAGGCGCTCCAAGCCCGCAAGGTGGCCGCCGAGATCGGTGCGTCGACCATGGCCGTCTACACCCACTTCGGCGGGATGGGCGCGCTCGTGGACGAGGTCGCGCGCGAAGGATTCCTGCGGCTCTCGGCGAACCTGGGCGAGGTCGCCGAAACCGACGACCCGGTCGCCGACGTCCTCACCCAGGCCCTGGTGTACCGGCGGACAGTGGTGGAGAACCCCCAGCTCTACGCGGTGACCTTCGGCCAGAGCCTGCCCAGCGGGCACAAGGCGGCGCTCGGCGACCTGACCGACGAGGCGACCCACCAGAACCTCAGCGAAGAGGGCATCGAAGCCTTCGACCACCTCGTCCGCGCCGCGGCGCGGACGATCAAGGCCGGCCGGTTCCGCCCCGCCCCGGCGTTCGCCGTCGCCGCCCAGCTCTGGAGTGCCGTGCACGGGTACGTCACGCTGGAGGTCGCCGGCCATTTCGGCGACGGCGAGAATGGTGTGGACCACATCCTGATCCCCCTCGCCATCGCGCTCGGCGTGGGCCTCGGCGACACTTTCGAGGCCGCGACACGCTCGGCTCAGGTCTCGATCGAGTCATGGCGCGCGAAGGAAGGAAACGACGGCACCTGATCCGGCGATACCCCGGTCACAGGTCGGTGACACGTGCAACCTTCGCGCGGAAGCGCACGTCTGACCTGGTAGAAGAACAACGGGGGAACGGGGACGGGTGAACGACGACGAGCAGGGGCAGACCACGCTGCCGGGGGTGCAAGGCGCCCGACGGTGGCTGAGCCGTCGTTCCGTCCTGATCGCCGGTGCCTCCGGTCTCGGCGTCGCGGGTCTCGCCGCCGGAACGGCCAGCGGGGCCCTGCCGTTCAGCGAAGCGCTCCAGCGAGCACTCGGCGTCGCTTCGCCGACCCCGGCGACCCAGCTGGGCAGCCCCCGCGTCGAACGCGTCTACTCCGAAGCCCGCGGACGTGAAGTCGATCTCGTGCTGATGCTGCCGACCAAGGCCCCGCCCAAGGGCCTGCCGATGTCGCTGATGCTGCACGGTCTCCACGGCACCGCCCGGCACGCGGCCCCCACCGGACTGCTCAAACAACTCGGCAGCGAGGTCGCCCGCAAGGCGGTGCCCCCGTTCGGGTTCGTCGCGGTCGACGGCGGCGACCACTACTGGCACGAGAACCAGCCCGGCGACAACCCGATGGCGATGCTGCTCGAAGAGGTCCCCCGCTGGCTGGCCGCCCGCGGCCTCGGTGGCCGGGACGGTCTGCCGTTCGCCGCCACCGGGCTGTCGATGGGCGGCTTCGGCGCGCTGCTCTACACCCGGCGCCGCCTGGAACGCCGTCGCCCGCCCGCCGCGGTCGCGGCGCTCGCGCCCGCGCTGATCACGTCGTGGGCGGAGATGAGCAAACGGCGCGCGTTCCGCGACGCCGCCGACTGGAACGCGCTGGACCCGTTGCGCCATATCGACATCACCAAGAAGGTGCCCACCGGGATCTGGTGCGGTACCGAAGACCCGTTCATCGGCGGGGTGCGGAAGTTCATCTCCGAAGCGCGGCCCGTGGTCGCGCACACCGCGCGCGGCAAGCACGGCGACGCCTTCAACCGAACGGTCGTGCCGAGCCTGATCGCCTTCCTCGGCAAACACGTCCCGAAGAACTCCTAGAATTGCGCGTCTCGCCGGCGAGACGCGCAATTCTAACGCAGAAGCCCGCCCATTTCAGCTTCTCGACATTAACCGTGCACCCGTTTTTCCCGGATACAGTCGGAGCCGGACGGCGAGTACCGAGAAAAGCGAAGGGCTCTCTGATGACCAAAGCGCTCGACACGTACGAAATCACGTACGACGTGAACAACCGGTTCAAGGACTACCCCCAGCACAAGATCAAGGTGCACGCCTCCCCGGACGAGATGGAAACCTTCGTGCGGGACGGCTACCTGGTGCGCCGGAACTTCATCCCGCAGGACTGGGTCGAAGACTTCGGCGCCGCTCTCGAAGAGATCATCGAAGAGGACAAAGGCAAGCCGAAAGCCGAGGTGTACGAAGGAAACGGGCTCTACTTCCGCCGTCTGCTCGAGCGGAACGAGACCTTCCACCGGCTGATCAAGTACGACCCCGCGCTGTCGGTCGCCCGCGCGCTGCTCGGACCGCAGGTTTCGTTCTATGTCGAGTCACGGGTGGCGCTGGCGAATGTGGCCGACGCCGGCGTCGCGTGGCATTACCACATGGCGGTGATCCCGGATCCGCTTCCGCCATTCTTCTGCTATCCGCACACCGTTCAGGGACTCATCTATCTCGACGAGATCGGCGACAAGGAAGGACCGCTGTCGGTCATTCCGGGCAGTCACATCGACAACGATCCTCGCCGCGAATACGACGGCACATATGACGAGCACCCGGACGAGGTCAAGCTGAAGTTCAGCCCCGGTGACTGTGTACTCATGCACGGGAACCTGTGGCACAAGACGACCCCCACCGCCCCGGATTGCGGACGGCGGCGGCTCGTTCTCTTCGGCTACGCGCCCACCTGGCTCAACGACGACACCGAGCACATCGGCAGCGAGACCGACTCCACGCTGCTCGACCAGTTGCGGGCCACTGACCCCGAGGTCGACGAACTGCTCGCGGGCCGCAGCCTGTTCATCTGAGCGCCGGCCCCGCTCAGCCGCCATCGCGACCGCGGTGGCGGCCAGGCCGCGTTCAGACGCGGAAGTAGATCCTCGTGACGGTGGAACCCGGCCTGCGGTACTGCCGGACCAGATCGGCGACCTGGTTCACCAGCACCAGGCCACGACCGCCGATCTGCCCCGGGGTGGCAGGCCGCCTGCCTGCCAGCGGGTCGCTCAACGTGCCTTCGTCGATGACCTCGCAGAGCACGTGCTCCCCGTCGTTCCAGATGCGGACGACGCCGTGGCCCGAACCGTGCAGCACGCTGTTGGCGGACAGTTCCGCGACGGCGAGCACGAGATCCTCCACCCGGTCCGGCCCGAGCCCGCTCTCCTCGGCGCGGGCCTGCGCGAAGTGGCGGACCGCGGAGAGCCTGGCGAGGTCGAAACGGAAAGCGTCGGCCCGCCGCGGCTCGGGCAGCGGCAGGTTGTACTTGTCGACGACCGCGTCCGGGGCGTAGTCCGCACTCGGGCGATCCCCCTCGGTACCGGAGAGGATCGGATGGGTCCGCTGGGCGTCGGCCAGGACGTCGTCGTCGAGCCGGTTCCGGTCGTACGGGCACAGGATGCTGAGGTCGCGGTCGCCGAAAGCGAAGTTGATCAGCGCTTCGTGCTGGGCGCACGCCGGATACTCCACGGCCGACCGCCCGGCCCAGATCGGCTCGCCGATGATCCGGACCGGCCCCGGCCGGGTGTCCGCGAACGCGAGGAGCACGCCGGGAAGGATGCGGCCAGGGTTGCGGCCCGCTTCGGTCATGTCGATGAGTTCGACTTCGGCGGCCGCATCGCCCAAAGCGTCTTCGATGAGCGTCAGGTTGGGGCCCGGGACGGCCACGGCGACGGGCTCGTCGAGCTTCAGGCCCTCCAAGATGTACGGAACCGTTCCGTCCAGGTACTCGGAGTCACCGGAGTAGAGCAGACCCACATGCGAGAAGGGCCCCGCGGTGAGTGTCACGGTCTCGTCTTACCCCGTTGGAGGGTTTCTGAAACCCCGCTAACGGAGGGAAATCCGAAAACGGGCCGGGCCGATCAGCCGAGCCAGCGTCCCGCCATCGAGATCAACCAGAATCCGGCGAGCGTCGCAGCGGTGAACAATCCCGTCCAGGCGACGAGCGCACGGTTCGTCTCCGCGCTCCGCGCCGCCTTGATCCGGATGAGCGCGTAGCCCGATACGGCGAACAACGGCAGCGGGATCAGCGGCAGCGGCGACAGCCGGACGACACCTGCCACCAGGCAGGTCGCCACCAGCACACCCAGTGTGATGGTCAGCGCGCGCGGGATCCACGGGTGCCCGCGATAGGCCCCGATGACGATGCGTTCGGTGAGCTCGACGAGTCCCCTGACCTCGCGCGGACTCGCGGCTGCCAGCTCTGGAGCCTCGTTCTCGTCCTTCGTGGAAGTCAGCGGCACCTTCGCATCCTATCTCGGCCGGGTCCCCGGCCGGACGCGACCGGAGAAACCGATGCCCCGGCCGGAGGGATCCGGCCGGGGCATCGGTGACGACAGCGCGCTGCGCGAAAGCCGCCGCTCAGGCGGACTTCTCGCCGCGCTCGCTGCTGCGACGGCGTGACGGCTGACGCGCCACGATCGTCGGGTTCACGTTCTCGCGGACGGTCTGCTCGGTGATGACGACCTTCGCGACGTCGTCGCGGCTGGGGATGTCGTACATGACCGGCTGCAGGACCTCTTCCATGATCGCGCGCAGGCCGCGGGCGCCGGTGCCGCGAAGCACGGCCTGGTCGGCGATGGCCTCGAGCGCGTTCTTGGTGAACTCCAGCTCGACGTTGTCCATCTCGAAGAGCTTCTTGTACTGCTTCACCAGCGCGTTGCGCGGCGTGGTCAAGATGCTGACCAGCGATTCCTTGTCCAGGTGGGTCACCGTGGCCACGACCGGGAGCCGACCGATGAACTCCGGGATCAACCCGAACTTGATCAGGTCCTCCGGCATCGTGTCGGAGAAGATGTCGCTCTCGTCGATCTCGGCCTTGGTGCGGATCTCCGCGCCGAAGCCGAGGCCGCGCTTGCCGACCCGCTCGTTGATGATCTTTTCCAGCCCGGCGAACGCACCGGCCACGATGAACAGCACGTTCGTCGTGTCGATCTGGATGAACTCCTGGTGCGGATGCTTGCGGCCGCCCTGCGGCGGCACCGAGGCGGTGGTGCCTTCGAGGATCTTCAGCAGCGCCTGCTGGACACCCTCACCGGACACGTCGCGGGTGATCGACGGGTTCTCCGACTTCCGGGCGATCTTGTCGACCTCGTCGATGTAGATGATGCCCGTCTCGGCCCGCTTGACGTCGTAATCCGCCGCCTGGATCAGCTTGAGCAGGATGTTCTCGACGTCCTCGCCCACGTAACCGGCTTCGGTGAGCGCCGTGGCGTCCGCGATCGCGAACGGGACGTTCAGCATCTTCGCCAGCGTCTGGGCCAGGTAGGTCTTGCCACAGCCTGTCGGCCCGAGCATGAGGATGTTGGACTTCGCCAGTTCGACGGTCTCGTCCTTGGAATCCTTCGGCCCGGCCTTGTCGTCCGACTGCACGCGCTTGTAGTGGTTGTACACCGCCACGGCGAGCGAACGCTTCGCGTCGTCCTGGCCGATGATGTACTGCTCGAGGAACTCGTGGATCTCGGCGGGTTTGGGCAGCTCGTCGAGCTTGACCTCACCGGCCTCGGCCAGTTCTTCCTCGATGATCTCGTTGCAGAGATCGATGCACTCATCGCAGATGTAGACCCCAGGGCCGGCAATGAGCTTCTTCACCTGCTTTTGGCTCTTGCCGCAGAAAGAACATTTCAGCAGGTCGCCGCCGTCACCGATCCGTGCCATGGCCGTTGACCTCGTCCCCTCCGGCGCACTCTTCACGCCTGAACTGCACGCCTGCGCTGGTGCGCCTGCACTGTTGCGCCTGACTCTCGTACCGCCCCGGTCACGGATGACCGCTCGGAGCCTCACTCATTGCCACTGACGGTACCCGCCCGATGCCGCCGGCGGGAGAACCAACGTCACATCTGAGCACGCCAGAAGCTGACCTTAGACCAGGGATCCGGTGCGTGTCGTCTCCCGACACGCACCGGCCCCGTCCGCGATCAGCTGCTCGAAGCCTTCCGGTACTCGAGCACCTCGTCGACGATCCCGTACGCCTTGGCCTCGTCGGCCGTCAGGATCTTGTCGCGCTCGATGTCCTTCTTGACGTCGTCGGCGTCCTTGTTCGTGTGCTTGGCCAGGATGACCTCCATCTGGCGGCGCACCCGCTGGATCTCGTTGGCCTGGATCTCCAGGTCCGACACCTGGCCGTAGGTGCCCTCGGTGGCGGGCTGGTGGATCAGCACGCGCGAGTTCGGCAGCGTGAATCGCTTGCCGGGGGTACCGGCCGCCAGCAGCACCGCGGCGGCCGAAGCGGCCTGTCCGATGCACATGGTGACGATGTCGGGACGGACGTACTGCATCGTGTCGTAGATCGCCATCAGCGCGGTGAACGAGCCACCGGGCGAGTTGATCAGGATCATGATGTCGCGGTCCGGGTCCTCGTGCTCGAGGTGCAGCAGCTGGACCATCACGTCGTTCGCCGACGCGTCGTCGATCTGCACGCCGAGCATGATCTGACGCTCTTCGTAGAGCTTGTTGTACGGGTTCGACTCCTTGATGCCGTAGCTGGTGCGCTCGACGTAGGAGGGCAGGACGTACCGCGACTGCGGCAGCTGGAGCCGCGACTGCGGTCCCTGGGCCTGCGACCCGATCGGAAGCTGGAAGTTGCTCATTGGAATTCTCCTGTGTGCCGGCGCGGATCAGCGGTTGGGAAGCGGGTTCTCGCGCGTGAGGACCTGGTCGACGAAGCCGTAGTCCTTCGCCTCCTGCGCGGTGAACCAGCGGTCGCGGTCGCCGTCCTTGACGATCTGCTCGACCGTCTGACCGGTCTGCTCGGCCGTGATCTTGGCGAGCTCCTGCTTCCACTTGCCGAACACCTCGGCCTGGATGGCGATGTCGGAGGCGGTACCGCCGACGCCGGCCGAGGGCTGGTGCATGAGGATGCGCGCGTGCTGCAGCGCGTACCGCTTGCCGGGTGTGCCGGAGGACAGCAGGAACTGCCCCATCGACGCGGCCAGGCCCATCGCGTAGGTCGCGACGTCCGGGCGGATCAGCTGCATGGTGTCGTAGATCGCGAAACCCGCGGTGACCGAGCCACCGGGCGAGTTGATGTAGAAGCGGATGTCCGACTCGGAGTCGTCTGCGTCGAGCAGCAACAACTGGGCGGTGATCCGGTTCGCGACCTCGTCGTTGACCTCGGAGCCGAGGACGACGATGCGTTCCTGGAGCAACCGCTCGAAGACCGAGTCGGTGAGGTTGAGCCCTGCGGTACCGGTCCGCGCCTCGGGCGTGTGCTGCGTCACGTCTGCCTGCCTTTTCGCCGACGGCGGCGTGGCCGTGCCTCGCCGCCGCTGTTGTGTCCAGATGCTGCGTGTCCAGATGCTGTTGCCGTCTCCAGATGCTGAAGATCTTGCAACCGACCCTAACGAACTTGGGCGGTGCAGAATGCCTGACACCGCCCAAGTTCGCTTACAGCTTTACGGTCCTTTTTTCCGCGGACCGGGTATTCCCTACTCGGCCGCAGTCTTCGCGGTCTCTTCGGTGACCTGCGTCTCCTCGGCTGCGGGGCCGAAGAGCTCTTCGAGGTCGACAGCGGTGCCGGAAGCGTCGGTCACGGTGGTCTTGCGGACCACCGAGGCCAGCGCCTTGCCACGGCGGACGTCGGCGTAGATCGCGGTCAGCTGACCGGACTGCTGCGCCCGCTGGACGTACTCGTCCGGGCTGACGCCGAAACGCTGCGCCTGGTAGATGATCCGCTCGGTGAGCTCGCCGTCGTTGACCGACGTCTGCTCGGCGTCGGCGATGCTGTCCAGCAGAAGCTGGGTGCGGACCGCCTTCTCCGACTCCTCGCGAACCTCGGTGTCGAACTCTTCGAGGGTGCGGCCTTCGGCTTCGAGAGCCTTGGCGAACTGCGCCTCGTCGTGGTCGAACGGGTGGATCGCGTCGTGCTTGCGGTTCTCGATCTCGGCCTCGAGGACCTTCTCCGGGATCGCGACCTCGGTGCGCTCGAGCAGTTCCTCGAGGACCTTGTCACGCGCCTGGACGCCCTGCTGCATCTTCTTGACGCGGCCGAGACGCTCGCGAAGGTCGGCCTTCAGCTCGTCGATCGTGTCGAACTCGCTCGCCATCTGGGCGAACTCGTCGTCCGCCTCGGGCAGCTCGCGCTGCTTGATGGTCTGCACGGTGACGGTGACCTCGGCGTCCTTGCCCGCGTGCTCGCCGGCGACCAGCTTCGTGGTGAAGGTCTTGGTCTCGCCCGCGTTCGCGCCGATGATCGCGTCGTCGATGCCGTCGACGAGCTGGCCGGAGCCGATCTCGTAGGACAGTCCGGTGGTCGAGGCCTCCTCGACCTCCTGGCCGTCGACGGTGGCCGCGAGGTCGATCGAGACGAAGTCGCCGTTCTCGGCAGGCCGGTCGACACCGGTCAGCGTGCCGAAGCGGGCGCGCAGCTCGTCGAGCTGCTCGTCGACCTCGGCGTCGGTCAGTTCGACGTCGTCGACGCTGACCGAGAAGCCTTCGAGGTCGGGCAGCGAGATCTCCGGGCGGACGTCGACCTCGGCGGTGAACTCGAGCACCTCACGGTCCTCGAGCTTGGTCACCTCGAACTCGGGCTGGCCCAGCGTGCGGACCTCGCCCGCGCGCACGGCTTCCATGTACTTGGCCGGAATGACCTCGTTGACGACCTCGTCGAGCACCGGGGCTCGCCCGATCCGGCTTTCCAGCACGCGAGCCGGCGCCTTGCCCGGACGGAAGCCGGGGATGCGCACCTGCTGGGCGATCTTGCGGTAGGCGCGGTCGAAGTTCGGCTTGAGCTCGTCGAACGGCACCTCGACATTGATCTTGACTCGCGTCGGGCTGAGCTGCTCGACGGTGCTCTTCAACGTATTCTCCTCGAGCGGTAAACGATGTGATTGAGCATCCGCATGTGGTGCACAGCGGATGTCCCCTGGTCGCCTTGCAGACCGGGCCGTCCGAGTCTAGGCCCCGCGGATCGTCGGCCCGGGTCCGGGGCCGCCCCAGCGCCTCCGGACCCCTCGCCCCCGGCCCATCACAGGTTTCGGCCGCCGTCCGCCGAACCGGCCGCGGACCACCCGATCGGATCAGTTTTCGGTTCTTCTCTGTTACGAAGCGGCCCTTTCCTGGACACGGATGCGGGCCACACTTCACCATCGGGCGCTTCCACGAGGTGTTTCAGCAGGTCGTAGAAGTTTACAAACCAGTACTAATTGTCTACGGTGTGACAGCTTGTCCCGGTAGCCATCGACCGAGGGGACCGATCGATGACCGTCACCGCTACCCGGTCCGAGGACACGGGGGAGCTCTCGGCGAGACCCGCGCGGCACGGCGTGCCCACGCCGCGGATCCCGCTTCCGATGGTCTCGGTGCCGACCGTCCTGCTCTTCACCGGCGGGGCCATGGTCTGGGCGGGCGCCACCTGGCTGGTGGTGAACGAGGCCGCGCCGCTGTGGGTGACCATCCCCCTGCACGCGCTCGTCACCTTCACGATGTTCACCGTGCTGCACGAGTCGACGCATCACGCGGCCGGGCAGCTCACCTGGGTCAACGAACTGCTCGGCAGGCTCGCGATGCCGTTCGTGGCGAGCTACGGCTCCTTTCCACTGCTGCGCTACATCCATCTGGAGCACCACCGCAACACCAACGAGGACGCGCACACCGATCCCGACGCGTGGACCGCGCACGGCCCGTGGTGGCAGTTGCCGCTGCGGTGGCTGACCATCGACTTCTGGTACGCGCGCTTCTACGTGGCGCGGCAGCGCACCCGGCCGCCGTCGGAGCGGATCGAGACCGCGGCCGTCGTCGCGCTGAGCCTCGCCGCGTTCGCCTGGCTGACCGCGACCGGCCACGGCTGGGAACTGCTGGTGGGCTACCTGATCCCGCAGCGCGTCGGCCTGGCCGTGCTGGCCTGGTGGTTCGACTGGCTCCCGCATCACGACCTCGGCGCGCAGCGGCAGAACCGGTTCGGCGCCACCCGCGTCCGCGTCGGGCTCGAATGGCTGATGACGCCGATCATGCTGTGCCAGAACTACCACCTGGTGCACCATCTCCACCCGGCGATCCCGTTCTACCGGTACCTGCGGACGTGGAAGGACAACCGGGACGCCTATCTCGCCAGGGACGTCCCGATCGCGACGGCCTGGGGCCGCGAACTGACGTCGTCGGAGTACCGCGAGTGGCGTCAGCTGACCGGCTCGTTCGCCGAAGAGCCGTCCATTGACCAGCCGGTACCCCGGCAGCCGAGCCGGTTCCACTCGCTGCGGGTCGCCGAGGTGCGGCCGCTGTGCGAGGGCGCCGTCACCGTGACGTTCGACGTGCCCGAACGGCTGCGAGAGACCTTCCGGTTCATCCCCGGTCAGCATCTCGTCATCCGCGCGGAGGTCGACGGTGAAGAGGTCCGGCGCGCGTACTCGATCTGCTCGACACCGGAGTCCGGAATACTGCGGATCGCGATCAAGCACCAGCTCGGCGGCGCGTTCTCGACGTTCGCCACCACCGAGCTGGAAGCGGGTGACGTACTGGACGTGCTGCCCCCTCAAGGCATGTTCACGCTAACCCCGGAACCGGGCCGGACCGGCCGGTACGTCGCGCTCGCCGCGGGCAGCGGGATCACGCCGATCCTGTCGATCCTGACCGCGACCCTGCTGACCGAGCCGCACAGCCGGGCGACCCTGCTCTACATCAACACCTCCGGCGCCAGCACGATGTTCGCCGCCGAACTCGGCGACCTCGCCGCCCGGCTGGGCGGACGGCTGCACGTCGTGCACTACCGCACCGACGAACGCGACCCGGACCTGCGCACGCACCGGATCGAGAAACCGTTCGACGCCGTCGGCGAGGCACTGGCGATCTCGCACGAGCGCTACCAGCGCGGCCGTCTCGACGGCACCCGCCTCCGCGCGCTGCTGCAGGCGCGGCTGCACCCGGCGAAGGTGGACGACTGGTTCCTGTGCGGCCCGCGCGAACTGGTCGACATGGCCCGCCGGACGCTGGCCGACAAGGACGTCCCCGAGGAGAACGTCCACTTCGAACTGTTCCAGGGCGCGCTTCCCGTCCGTCCCTCGCGGCGGCCCGGTCCGACGCTGACGGTGACCGCCGGCGGGAAGACCGTCGAAATCCCCGCGACCGTGGGCGAAACCGTGCTCAGCGCCGCACTCCGGCACGGCGTCGACGCGCCGTACGCGTGCGTCGGCGGGGCTTGCGGGACGTGCCGGGCGTCGGTGGTGCGGGGCAGCGCGCGGATGGACGTGCACTACGCCCTCGGGGACGAGGAGGTCGCGGCGGGACGGATCCTGACCTGCCGGGCGGTGGCGACTTCGGACGAGCTTTCGGTGGACTACGACCGCTGAGGTGCCCGGGTCGTGAGCTGAAGGACGCTTTCCCCGCATCGCATGCGGGGAAAGCGTCCTTCGCCGCGTGAGATGAGGGGAAAGTCCCCTTCAGCTCACGGCACACAGGGGGCTCACAGGTGGGACACACCGCGCGCATACGACCGCGGCGCACGCTCGGGCCATGGCATCCGGTCCGGTCTCCTCCACCGGCCCCCGCCGGTGGTCCCGGCCCGGGCGGCTTTCGCTGCGCACCAAGCTGACCGGCTCGATGGTGCTGCTGCTCACCTTCGTCTGCCTGGTGATCGGCGTGGTCAGCGAGATCGCGCTGCGGTCGTTCCTCATCGGCCAGATCGACGGCCAGCTCTCGGCCGCGTCGGCCCGCGCCCACGACTACGCGAACCAGCCGCCGGACGATCTGCCCGGCCCTGGCCCCGATCCGCTCGACGCGCCCGGCCAGGCGTCGGGGACGCTGAGCGTGCGCTTCACCGGCGACCGGGTCATCTATGCCGGAGTGCTGTCGGTACAAGGATTTCCGCAGGGCCTCTCGGCCGAACAGGAGGCCGGGCTGCTCTCCTTGCCCGCCGACCGGCCGCCGACGACCCTGGCGCTCGGCGGCCTCGGTGACTACCGGGTGCAGGCCGTCTCGATTCCCGGCGGCGTCGTCGTCACCGGCCTTCCGCTCGAACCGGTGCAGGACACCTTGACCACGGTCGGATGGATCCTGTTCGGGGTGGCGGCGGCCGGTGTCGTCGGCGCGGGGTTCCTCGGCGCGGTCGCGGTCCGGCGCACCCTGCGGCCGCTCGAACGTGTCGCGGCGACCGCGGGCCGGGTGTCGGCGATGCGGCTCGACCGCGGTCAGGTCGCGCTTTCCGTGCGGGTGCCCGAAATCGACACCGATCCGGGTACCGAGGTCGGCCAGGTCGGTTCGGCGCTGAATCTCATGCTCGGACATATCTCACAGGCCCTGGAAGCCAGGCAGGCCAGCGAAACCCGCGTCCGCCGGTTCGTCGCGGACGCGAGCCACGAGCTCCGCACCCCGCTGGCGGCGATCCGCGGCTACGCGGAACTCGCCGGCCGTGGCAGCGCGCTGGTGCCGCGGGAGGTGGCGCGTTCGATGTCCCGTATCCAGTCCGAGGCCGCCCGCATGACGACGCTGGTCGAGGACCTCCTGTTGCTGGCGAGGCTCGACGCCGGAAGACCGCTCGAAGCGGGCGTGGTCGACCTCGCCCGGCTGACCGCGGACGCCGTCGGCGACGCGCACGTCGCGGGCCCGGACCACCGCTGGGAACTGCGGCTTCCGGACGGACCGCTGACCGTCCGAGGCGACGTCCAGCGTCTGCATCAGGTGCTGGCGAACCTGCTGTCCAACGCGCGCACGCACACCCCGCCAGGCACCACGGTGCGCACCGAACTGACCCGCTCCCACGACGGGACCGCGGTGCTGACCGTGACCGACGACGGCCCCGGCATCGCGCCGGAGCTCCTGCCGAGCGTCTTCGAACGGTTCGCGCGCGGGGACTCCAGCCGCTCGCGCACGGCGGGCGGCACGGGACTCGGGATGGCGATCGCGTCGGCGATCGTGGTGGCCCATCACGGCACCATCGAGGTGCACAGCCGTCCCGGGCGCACCGAGTTCGCCGTGTATCTGCCGGTGATCGAATCCCCACAGCGGGTACACAGCTTCGGCACAACCACCCCCCAGGTCGGCACCCGACCCTGAGGCCATGACCCTCCTCGCCTCCCGCGGCGCCGCCGACGAAGACACCGAAGACGCAGCGACGGCGGACAAGCCGTCCGATCCACGCTGGGTCCGGCCCTCCGTCGCCGCGCTCTTGGTCGCCACGGCCGTCCTCTACCTCTGGAATCTCGGTGAATCCGGCTGGGCCAACGCCTTCTACTCGGCGGCGGCACAGGCCGGATCGCTGAGCTGGAAGGCGTTGTTCTTCGGATCGAGCGACGCCGCGAACGCGATCACGGTCGACAAGACACCGGCCGCGCTGTGGGTGATGAGCCTTTCCGCGCGCCTGTTCGGCGTCAACGCCTGGAGCATCCTCGTGCCACAGGCGCTGATGGGCGTCGGCTCGGTCGCGCTGCTGTACGCCACGGTGCGGCGGACGTCCGGTCCGGCCGCGGGGCTGCTGGCAGGCGCCGTCCTCGCGCTCACCCCGGCCGCCGCGCTGATGTTCCGGTTCAACAATCCCGACGCGCTGCTCGTCCTGCTCCTGGTCGCGGGCGCCTACTGCGTCGTCCGCGCGTTGGAGAACGCGAGCCCGCGCTGGCTGGCGCTGGCCGGGGTCGCCGTCGGATTCGGCTTCCTCGCCAAGATGCTGCAGGCGTTCCTGGTGTTGCCCGCGTTCGGGCTCGCCTACCTGGTCGCCGCGCCGACGTCGGCAGGCCGTCGCCTGCTGCACCTGTCCGGTGCTTTGACCGCGACGATCGTCTCGTCGGGCTGGTATCTCGCCGTCGTCGCGTTGTGGCCCGCCGCGGACCGGCCGTACATCGGCGGCTCGCAGCGGAACAGCCTGTGGGAACTCGCCTTCGGCTACAACGGGTTCGGCCGCATCACCGGTGACGAGGTCGGCAGCGTCGGCGGTGGCGGGAACGGCGGCTGGGGCGGCACCGGCTGGGACCGGTTGTTCGGCACCGAGATGGCGGGCGGGATCGCGTGGCTGCTCCCGGCCGCCGTAGTCGCGCTGGCCGCCGGGTTGTGGTTCACCCGCCACGCTCCGCGCACCGACCGCGGGCGGGCGGCGCTGATCGTTTGGGGTGGCTGGTTTTCGGTGACCGCCGTGGTGTTCAGCTACATGAGCGGCATCATCCACGCCTACTACACGATCGCGCTCGCCCCGGCGATCGCGGCGCTCGTCGGAATCGCGGGCACGCAGTTGTGGCGCGCCAGGGGCAATCCGGCCGCGGCGGGCGCCTTGAGCGCCGGGATCGGGTTGACCGCCCTGACCGCGTATCTCCTGCTGTCACGGCACTCCACCTGGCTACCGGGACTGGCGATCACCATTCTCGTGGCCGGGCTTCTGTTCGCGATCCTGGTCTTCGTCGCTTCGCGGTTGCCTGATGCCGTGAGGCGCCTGGTCGCCGTCGGCGCATTGGTCACCGTTCTGGCGGGCACCGGCGCGTACACGGTCGCCACCGCGGCCACGCCGCATTCCGGCGCGTTGCCCTCGGCTGGCCCGGACACGGGACGCGGAATGGGGCCGGGTGGCGGCGGGATCGTCATCGGCGGGCAAGGCGGGCCCGTCGGACGCGGTGGAGCGGGCGGCGGGCTGCTCGGGACGAGCCTGCCCGGCGAGAACCTCGCCGCGCTCCTTCGGAAGGACAGCGCGAACTACACCTGGACGGCCGCGACGGTGGGCTCCAACAACGCCGCGGGCTACCAGCTGGGCGGCGGGGCACCCGTGATGGCCGTCGGTGGCTTCAACGGCACGGATCCGGCTCCCACCCTGGAACAGTTCCAGGAGTATGTCCGAAGTGGACAGATACATTACTTCCTCGGTGACGGCATGATGATGCGCGGCGAGACCGGAAGCGACGCCGCCGAGCGCATCGCCGACTGGGTCGCGGAGCACTACACACCGGCCACTGTGGACGGTGTGACCGTCTACGACCTGAGCCGGTGAACCCCGTGACGGAACACAGCGACGGCACAGGCGGGACACAACCCGGCCTCAGCGCGATCCCCGAGATTGAAGACATGACAGCCGCGATCCTTTCCGGCGCCGCCACCGGCCGCCGCCCCGCCATCACCCCGACCGGTTCCGCCGTCCTCGACGTCGTCATCCCGGTCTACAACGAGGAAACCGACCTCGAACCGTGCATCCGCCGCCTGCGCGCCCATCTCGTCGAGCAGTTCCCGTACCCGTTCCGGATCACCGTCGCGGACAACGCCAGCACGGACGGCACCCTCCACGTCGCGATGAGGCTGAGCCGCGAGTTCGCCGACGTGGAAGTCCGCCACCTGAACGAAAAAGGCCGCGGTCGCGCGCTTCGCGCCGTTTGGTCCACTTCGGACGCTCCGGTGCTCGCCTACATGGACGTCGACCTCTCGACCGATCTGGCCGCGCTCGGCCCCCTCATCGCGCCCCTGCTGTCCGGGCATTCCGACCTCGCCATCGGCAGCAGGCTCGCCCGCGGCGCGCGGGTGGTGCGCGGACCGAAGCGGGAGTTCATTTCCCGGTGCTACAACCTGATCCTGCGCGGCACGCTGGCCGCGAAGTTCAGCGACGCGCAGTGCGGGTTCAAGGCGATCCGCGCCGACGTCGCCGAGCGGCTGCTCCCCCACGTCCAGGACACCGGCTGGTTCTTCGACACCGAACTGCTCGTGCTGGCACAGAAAGCGGGGCTGCGGATCCACGAGGTCCCGGTCGACTGGATCGACGACCCGGACTCGTCGGTGAACATCGTCGCCACCGCGACCGCCGATCTCAAAGGCATCGCGCGGCTGACCAAGGCGACGCTGACCGGCGAGATCCCGATCAGCGGACTGCGGGAGCAACTCGGCCGCGCGCCGATCCAGGTCCAGGCGCCGGGGGTGGCGCCGAGCCTGGTACGGCAACTGGTGCGGTTCGCGGCCGTCGGCGTCGCCAGCACCGTCGCGTATCTCGTGCTTTTCCTGCTGTTGCGGAGTTTCACCGGCGCGCAGGCGGCGAACCTCGTCGCACTGCTGGTGACGGCGATCGGCAACACCGCGCTGAACCGGCGGCTGACCTTCGGCATCCGCGGCCGGGAAGGTGCCGGGCTGCACCAGTTCCAGGGTCTCATCGTGTTCGGCCTCGGGCTCGGGCTCACCAGTGGCGCGCTGGCGCTGGTGCACGCGATGACGGCGCCGGGACTGCCGCTCGAGATCACCGCGCTCGTCCTCGCGAACCTCGCGGCCACCGTGCTGCGTTTCCTTTTGCTGCGCGGCTGGGTGTTCCGCTCCCGCCGTCAGCCGGCCACCGAGATGGAGAGCTGAACCCATGACCACCGCACTCGCTTCCCGGGCGGAACCCGGCGCTGTACCGGAAACCGCCACCGAGCAGCCGGACCGCTGGGTCCGCCCCGCCGTCTTCGGCCTGCTCGCCGCGACCGCGCTGCTCTACTTCTGGAATCTGACGGCCTCCGGCTACGGCAACTCGTTCTACGCCGCCGCGGTCCAGTCCGGCACCCAGGACTGGAAGGCGTGGCTGTTCGGCTCCCTCGACTCAGGCAACGTCCTGACCGTCGACAAACCCCCGGCCGCGCTCTGGGTCACGACGGCGTTCGCACGGCTTTTCGGCTTCTCGAGTTTCACGGTGCTTGCCCCGCAGGCACTGATGGGCGTCGCCTCGGTCGGCCTGCTGTACCTGACGGTGAAGCGGACCTCCGGGCCGGTCGCCGGCCTGTTCGCCGGTGCGGCGCTCGCCGTCACCCCGGTGGCCGCGCTCATGTTCAAGTTCAACAACCCCGACGCGCTGCTGACGCTGCTGCTGATCGTCGGTGGCTACTGCACGGTCCGCGCGATCGAGAAGGCGAGCCCGCGCTGGCTGGCCTTCGCAGGCGCGGCCGTCGGGTTCGGCTTCCTGACCAAGATGATGCAGGCGTTCCTGGTGCTGCCCGCGTTCGGACTCGCGTACCTGATCGCCGCGCCTGTTTCGCTGGGCAAGCGGTTGCTCCACCTGTTCGCGGCGGTCGTGTCGGTGATCGTCTCCGCGGGCTGGTTCATCGCGCTGGTCGATCTGTGGCCGACCGATTCCCGGCCCTACATCGGTGGTTCGACCGACGACAGCCTGCTCGAACTGGCATTGGGCTACAACGGTCTCGGCCGGATCTTCGGCAGGGGCGGCGGCGCCGTCATGGTCGGTGGCCCCGGCGGTGTGGTGAGCAGCGGCACGGGCGGCGGGAACGTCGGCTTCGGTGGCGAAAGCGGCCTGACCCGGATGTTCGGCGCCAGCTTCGGCGGCGAAGTGTCGTGGCTGCTGCCCGCCGCGCTGATCGGCCTGGTCGCGGGCTTGTGGTTCACCCGGCGGGCCTCGCGTACCGATCGGACCCGGGCCGCGCTCGTCGTGTGGGGCGGCTGGATGCTCGTCACGTCACTGGTGTTCAGCTACATGAGCGGCATCGTGCACCCGTACTACGCCGTCGCGCTGGCGCCGTCGATCGCCGCCGTGGTGGCGGTCTCCGGGACCTCGCTGTGGCGCGGGCGCGCGTACCTCGCGCCGCGGGTGTTCCTGTCGCTGATGATCGCGGCCAGCGCCGTCTGGGCCTACGTCCTGCTGGACCGCAACGCCGACTGGCTGCCCGCGCTGCGCTGGATCGTCGCCGGGCTGGGCCTGGTGACCGCGACCATCGTGGGAGTGGGTGTCCCGCCGATGCGCAAACTCGTCGCCGTCGTCGCGACGGTGTCGGTGCTGACGGTCGGCCTCGGCACCACCGCGTACGCCATCGAAACCGCTTCGCAGGCGCATTCCGGTTCGATCCCTCTCTCGGGTCCGAACACCGGTGGTGAGCGCGGCATGGGCGGACCGGGCATGGAAGAGGGCTCCTCGGCCGAGATCGGGACCGTACTGGCCGCGACCACGACGAAATGGGCGGCGGCGACGGCGAGTTCGCAATCGGCGGCGAGCCTGGAACTCGCGAGCGGGAAAGCGGTGATCGGCATCGGCGGCTGGAGCGGCCAGGACCCGGCGCCGACGCTGGCGGAATTCCAGCAATACGTGGCGAACGGTGAGATCGGCTACTACGTCGAGGGCGGCCGAGGCGGCGGTCCCGGCGGCGGATCGAACGAGATCTCCGAATGGGTCGCCGCGAACTTCACCGCCACCACGATCGGCGAACAGACGGTGTACAAGCTGATCTCCTGAAAATGCGTCGACAGATGTCGGGGCGCACGGGAACCTGGACGGCGTGAAACGGCCGTACCGCTGGGATCTCGTGCGCCCCGACCAGCTCGGGACGCTGCTGGAACGCGCCGGAAAACCGTCGCTGTGGTTCCTGGAAGAACTGATCGAATGCGCCGCGAAAGTGATCGCCCGCGCCGGGGACGCGGAGCTGTATTTCGTCGGTCGTTCGGCGGACAGCGTGCACGACCTGCTGAGCGGAACCCCGTGGCGGGAACGGATCCACCAGCTGCCGTTGTCGTTCGCCGGCACCCGCGACGGCCTCGCGGATTCCGATGTGGACAGACTGCGCGCCTATCTCGCTTCGGCGGGCCTCAGCCCGTACGATCTCGCCCGCGGCAGGCCGAAGGCGTTCGTCGACCTCGTCTACACCGGAGGCACGTTCACCGGCCTCTACCGGCTGCTGCGCGAGTGGATCGAGGACGAACGCGAAGCCTGGAGCATCATCCGCGGGCGACTGCGTTTCCTCGGCATCACCATTCGCGAAAAAACGACACCATCGGCGTTCCGCTGGCAGCAGACCTTCGACTGGCCAGCCGAACTGCCCGCGAACGCCGTCCGGAACATCTCGCTGGACTGGCCGGTCTGGCACTATTTCGGAAACGTGCAGCCGAAACTCACGGCGTCGTTCCCCCGGCCACGCTGGTCGGACGAGAACGGGAGCGCGCCGGAACATTCCGGAAAGCGGCTCCAGGGCCTGGCCGAGGCGGTCGCGATCGTCGAAGCGGGCCGCTCGAAGTCCACCCGGGAGCTATTGGTGCGGCACCTCCGGCGCGAACCGGCGATGGCGGAGAGCTGGCTGCGGACGCTGATCACGCGGCTGCGGTAGGGCCTCGCGTACTGGGGCTCTCACGCGATTTGGGCGGGCCGGTTTCGCGACGCTTCCGGTGCGGGTGGTCGGTGGTGGGGGGTTGGGTTTGTTTCACCAAAACCCCAAAACAACCCCCCACCGCCAGTTATGGGGGGGCATTGGTGTGGGGGGGGGGGGGGGGGGGGGGGGGGGGGGGGGGGGGGGGGGGGGGGGGCGGGGGCGGGGGGGGGGGGGGGGGGGGGGGGGGGGGGGGTGTGTGTTTAAACAACCCCACCCCCCCCCCCCCCACCACCCTTCCGCGTTTAGTCGGCTGAATGCGATGGGGCGCGTGCCGCATCGAGAGCGCTGCGGACCAAAGGCGAGCGTGTGGATGCCATGGAGGACAACCGATCGGCCACGCAAGCTCATGCCTTACGAGGCATGAGCTTGTGTCTCACACTGTAGCCGTGTTTAGCTGGCGATATCACCCTTCAGTGGTCAATGCGCCGATTCATGGTTACGTAAAATTACGAACACCTGTTCGAGCATTGTTTGGTATTATTGAGAGGTGTCCGAGACTTTTCTTCCTGAACTCCCGCAGGAGTTGTGGCGTGCCGGCAAGCTGGAGCTTGCCCACGGCGTGCAGCACACTCTGCAGGTGATCCGGATCGCCTCCGCCGCACTGGGGCAGTTTCTGGCGGAGGTCGAGTCTCGGGGTCCGAAAGATTTGTATGGCTATGGTTCGACGGCGTCGTGGCTTGCTGATGTGGCGGGGCTGACCCGGGGCGAGGCGGGCGCGATCGTGCGTCGCGCAATCGCACTGAACCCGACCCGCGCACTTGATGGCACGGAGATTCCGGCGTTGGCTCCCGCGACCGCGGCGGCGGCTGCGGAGGGTGTGATCGGGGAGCATCGGATCGATCAGATCCTCGAGATCTTGAAGAAGATCCCGGCGGATACAGCCGTAGAGGACCGGGAGTATGCGGAGAAGGTCCTGGCTGATCTGGCCCGGGAGGCGGGACCTCGAGAGCTGACGAAGGCTGAAGCCAACCTGCTGGGCTGGCTCGACCCCGACGGCAAGGAGCCGAAGGATCCCGAACCCACCCAACCGTCGCGGGAAGTCAGCCTGGAACGCCGCAAAGACGGCTTCTGGAAACTCTCGGGGTTGCTGGATGACGAGCTGGGCGCCCGCACCGCGGCCGTGCTCGACGCGTACGCGAAACCACGGCCGGTCGATGAGTTCGGCCAAGCGGATCCGCGCACCAAGGCGGAACGGCAAGGTGACGCGTTCGCGGAGGTCTTGGATCTGGCGATCGCGTGCCCGGACCAGCCCGGCACCAGCGGCTACCGAACCTTGGTGCATGTCACCGTCGGGCTTGAGGAGTTGAAGTCCGGGATCGGCACGGCGTGTCTGGATTTCGTCGGGGAGATGACCGCCCGCGAGGCACGACTGGCCGCCTGTGATTGTTTGATGTTGCCGGTGGTGCTGAGCGCCGCTGGGGAACCGTTGGACATGGGGCGGCTGCGACGGTTCGTCACTCCCGGGCAACGACGGGCGTTGAACATCCGCGACCGGGGCTGTGCGTTCCCCGGCTGTCATCGGCAGCCGAAGCACTGCCACGCCCACCACATTGATCACTGGGCTGATGGTGGACCCACCGATCTGCGGAATCTGACCCTGCTGTGCGGTTTTCATCACCGGCTGATTCACCATGGGGATTGGGAAGTCCGGATGGCGGCCGACGGGCTACCGGAGTTCAGACCGCCGCAGTATTTGGATCCGTTACGAAGACCCCGGCGCAACACCCTCCACCGCGCCGCCTGATCCCGCACGACCCGAGGAGCCCGCCAGCCACACCGGCGACGGGCCCCTCACCATGCCTGCAGACCGGACTGGAGAAAGCTATGAAGGCCTCCTTCCCTACCTTTGCGTCGGGGGTCCCGGCAAAGTCGCATAACCAGAGCGGGACACAGCGAACCTGCCGTCATGGACTCAGCGGGAACGGGCTCACCCAAAGGGACCACACTCCCGGCCTTAACTGTCCACAAGGGACACTTCACGACACAACCGTGCCCGGCTTGGGCGAACTGCGCGGTTTCGCCAGGAGGTCGTGAGCGTCAATGAGCGTTCTATAGGCGGGGAAGGCAAATATGGCACGCCCTGGTGCGGTTCCGGGTGTGACCATGAGGAGTGAGGAGCCCGGATGTCTCATGCGCCTCGCCGGGGACGATCAGCGTCTCAAGCGTGGCGCTCGCGACCCTGCCGCGGCTGGCTCCCGCCGTCACCAACCGGCTCGGTGTCCGATTGACGCCTAGAAGTACGACCCCATCCCGAAACCACGCAAACTGCTCAAGTTGGACACCAGTGTCCCTTGTGGACACCGAAACCCCGTCGACGCCCACAATCAGGCTCGCCCCACCTCGACTCATCCTTGATCAACGGAAGATCAACGGAGGATCGGAGACATTGAGCGTCACCGATCCTCCGTTGATCAAGCTCCACCACCGGCCCATGCGACCCCGCCACAGCCACAGAACCAAGACCTGAAGACCTCCCCAACCGCCCGCACCACCGGGGACGGCCCCAACGCTCCGACACTCACCAGCCTTTCGACAGCGAACCCTCAGCCGGAACACAGGAACCGAGCGGATTCTGGAACCGGGGAAAGAATCACCCGGCGGTGAGGAGAAAGCCATGAGGGAGCTTCCACACTGGCACACGGCGAGCGCGCAGGGGCCGCGCGAGCACAACGCGGACGCCGTCGGGGCGTACGCGGCCGCGGACGGGTCGGGGATCGTGTTCGCGCTGGCCGACGGTGTCGGGGATCACCCGAACGCGGCATACGCGGCGCGGACGGCGGTCTCGGCGGCGACCCGGACGCCTGCCGGGCAGGGCGCGGTCGCGGCCGTTCTGGCTGCTCAGCGCGCTGTGCTCGGGTTCGGCGGGGCAGGTGACTGCGTCCTCGTCGTGGCCGTCCGGACCGACGAGGGGTATGGCATCGCGTGGGTCGGGGACGCGCGGGCGTACGCTTGGGACGGTTACAGCGTGCGGCAGGTGACAAAGGACCATACGCTCGCGCAGTACTTCCGCGACCACGGACAACCCGTGACACCGCGGATGGAACACGTCGTCACCACCAGCGTCCGCACCGCCGGTGATCACGAGATCGGCACCGCGACCGTCACCACCGGCGGGCTTCTGCTCACCAGCGACGGCGTGCACAAGACGCTCAGCGGGCCGACCATGCTCGACATCCTCGCGATGCCGGACAGGGCGGCCACGGAGCTGGTGCGGACGGCGATCTCACTCGGTGGCTCCGACAACGCCACCGCGATCGTGGTGGATCCGCCGGGTGCGGATCGCACCACCGAGAAATTTCGCGTCGCGGCCTGAACCGGGCGGTCAGGCCGCGACGCGATCCCGTTTGAGCTGCCGGTACTCGCGCAGCACCAGCACGACGATCACGACGTCGAGCGCGGCGAAGAACGGCAGCGCGAGTGAGTGCGTGTGGATCGCGCGGAAGACCTCGTAGACCACGAACGCCGAGAGCACCACGGCGGCGACGGGGTAGGCCCGCATCACCTTGCGCGCGAGCGCCCAGACCAGGCCGAGCTTGATGAGCCCGTGCGCGACGAGGTACACGACGGCGAACGTGCGTCCTTCGACGAAGTGGCCGGCGGCGAGTTCGAGATGCCGCGCAAGTGTCCCCTCGGGGTCGCCGAGCAGATCGCGGGTGACCACGGCGTGCGCGAAACCGGTGACGGCCGATGCCGGGACGATCATCAGGACGAGTCCGCCGACCAGCTGCAGAGCACCGTCGAGCCCCTTCAGGGCGATGGCGATCCGGAACAGCTTCTCGGTGGTCATGGGCGCTCCTTCCACGATCATCTCACCCTGCCGCACCCGGCCACCGTGCGCAGCCGCCGTCACCGGAACAGGGGTCACGACACGAAGGTGACCCTGCCGTTCATGACGGTGGCGGTGACGGGGATGTCGCGGAGCCCGCCGGGCGAGAGCTTCACCGGGTCCACGGCGGTGATGACCAGATCCGCGACGTCCCCGACGGCCACTGTGGTCCTGCCGCCGGACGCCGCCGCGAGCGCGGCCTCCAGTGGCATGGCCTGTTCGGGATGCCACGGCGGACGGTCGTCGTCGGTCCGGCTGACGGCGGAAGCGATCGCGTCCCACGGATCCAGCGGCGCCACCGGCGCGTCCGAGCCGAACTCCAGGCGTACCCCGGCGCGGTGCAAGGCGCCGTAGGGGAAGGCCCGGTCGGTCCAGCCGTGCCAGTGCCGGTCGGCGACGTCGCGGTCGTCGGGCTGATGGGCGGGTTGCACACTCGCGACGACGCCCAGTTCGGCGAAGCGCGCGACGTCCTCGGCACGCAGCAGTTGCGCGTGCTCGATACGGCCGGCGCAGCCGATGTTCGCGAAGGCGTCGAGCGCGATCTTGTTGGCGTGGTCGCCGATCGCGTGCACCGCCGGGGTGAGCCCGTGTTCGGACGCCTTGCGCATCAACGGTTCCAGCTCTTCAGGCGGCAGCTCCAGCAGCCCGTGGGACTCGGTTCCGGCGTACTGTCCCACGCAGTACGCGGTGCGTGTGTTCAGCGAGCCGTCGACGAACAGCTTGAACGGGCCGACCGTCAGCAGCCCTCCGGTGTCTTCGAGAACGTCACCGGTGCGGTGGCCGCGTTCGACGGCGGTGTCGAGCAGATGCCGCGCGATCACGCAGGAAACCCGGACCGGCAAAGGTTTCCGTGCCAGCCGTCGCCGCCAGTCGGTGACGGTGTCGGTGTATTCGTAGTCGACGATCTTGGTGATCCCGCGCGCGGCCGCCGCGTCGAGCGCGTCGGCGACCCACCCGTCGATGACTTCGCCGGGGGCGACCGGGAGTTCGGCCGTCGCGCGCATGCAGTCGTTCTCCAGCAGCACCCCGGTCGGATGCTCGCGGCCGAGAAGCTTCAGTGCGGCCGGGCTGAGCCACAGTGTGTGGAGGTCGGCGCTGAAGAGGGCGACGGGATGCCCGGGGAGCGCTTTCTGCAGCAGGTCCTTGTGCGGCGCGTCGGGCCAGAGGCCGTCGCGGAAGCCGGTACCCAGCACGAGATCACCGGGCGGCACCGGGTGCGCCAGCAGATGGGCGAGTACGAGATCGACCGCGTGCGCGGCGGAGGCCGCCTCCCCCAACGGGATCCGGCGGCGCGCCGCGGACCACTGCGCGGTGTGCACATGCGCGTCGACGAGGCCGGGCAGCAGCGTGCCGCCGTGCCCGTCCAGGATTTCCGACGCCTCACCCGCGTGCCCCGGCCCTTCGATGGCCGCGATCCGGCCACCCTTGATCAGCACGTCCGACAGGGAGCCCGCCAGACCGACCCGGACCCGGCGCAACAGAAGATCGTCCACGCCCACACCTTGCCAGCCCGCCTCGCGGGTAGTCACCTACTTGCGGCGATCAGGAGCGGGCGAAGGTGAGCTTTCCGAGGGCGGCCACCAGAGGCGCGAGTTCGGGAAGTTCCTCCGCGGCCGCGAGGGCCTCGGTGAGGACGGCGTCGTGCGTCGGACGCGCGGCCGCGAGCAGTTCCTTCCCTGTCGTCGTGACCTCGGTGTAGATCCCCCGCCGGTCGGTCGGGCACAGGTACCGCTGCAACAGCCCCCGGTCCTCCAGCCGCGAGACCAGCCGCGTCGTCGCCGACTGGCTGAGCACGACGGCGTTCGACAGCTGGTTCATCCGCAGGTGGAAACCATCCTGCCGGGCGAGCACGTCCAGCACGGTGTACTCGCTGACGGACAGCTCGTGCTTCCGCGCCAGCGCGCGTTCCAGCGCGTCCTCGATCCGCGCGTGCAGTGCGGCGAGGGTCCGCCAGCCCTGCGCGCGTGCCTCCACGGCGTCGTCGGCCAGTGACACGGTTCACCTCTTCCCCGGTTGCCCGAACTTCGTTGCATCATGCATCATCAAGCGTGTGCAATATACGGCGTGTGCAACTATTTCAGGCGCTCGTAGTTGCTAACGCCAGTTAACACCACTCTACGGGAAGAAGTGACCTCTCATGCCTGCCGCTCTGCTCGCATTGGCGATCAGTGCCTTCGGTATCGGCACCACCGAGTTCGTGATCATGGGCCTGTTGCCCGAGGTCGCGGGCGACTTCGGCGTCTCGATCCCCTCCGCGGGGCTCTTGATCTCCGGTTACGCGCTCGGCGTCGTGATCGGCGCCCCGGTGTTGACCGCGCTCGCGTCGCGGGTGCCGCGCAAGACGGTGCTGGTCGGCCTGATGGTCCTGTTCATCGCCGGCAACGTCGTGTCCGCGCTGGCCCCGGCCTACGGCCTGCTGATGACCGGCCGCGTGGTCGCCGCGCTCGCGCACGGGGCGTTCTTCGGCGTCGGCTCGGTCGTCGCCGCCTCGCTGGTCGCGCCGAACAAACAGGCAGGCGCCATCGCGATGATGTTCACCGGGCTCACCGTCGCGAACGTCCTGGGCGTACCGGCCGGGACCGCGCTCGGGCAGGCGTTCGGCTGGCGCTCGACGTTCTGGGCGGTGAGCGTCCTCGGCGTGCTCGGCCTGATCAGGATCCTCGCGCTGGTTCCGGCGCAGGCGACGACGCGGTCCGCGGGCCTGCGCAGTGAGCTCGCCGTGTTCCGGCGGCCGCAGGTGTGGCTCGCGCTGGCGATGACCGCGCTCGGCTTCGCCGGGGTGTTCGCGTCCTTCACCTACATCGCCCCGATGATGACCGAGGTCGCCGGTTTCTCCCCCGGCGCGGTGACCTGGCTGCTCGTCCTGTTCGGCGGTGGCCTGTTCGTCGGCAACCTGCTCGGCGGCAAGGCCGCGGACCGCTCGCTGATGCCCAGCCTGTACGTCATCCTCGCCGCGCTCGCGGCCGTGCTGGTCGTGTTCGTCTTCACCGCGCACGCCCAGCTGCCCGCCGCGATCACCATCGCGCTCTTCGGCGCCGCCGGTTTCGCGACCGTCGCGCCGCTGCAGGCCCGCGTCATGAACAAGGCCGAAGGCGCCCCCGCACTGGCTTCGGCCGCCAACATCGCCGCGTTCAACCTCGGCAACGCCGGGGGCGCCTGGCTCGGCGGCAAGGCCATCGACGCCGGTCTCGGCTACACCGCGCCCAACTGGATCGGCGCCGCGCTCGCGCTCGCCGGACTGCTGGTCGCGGTGATCTCAGGCATGCTCGATCACGGGCGGCGGAAGGCTCGTCGCGCCGAACCGGCCCCCGTCGCCTGATCCGTGAAGTACCCATCGAAAGGACAGCAAGTGACCGACATTCCCACCGTCAAGCTGAACAACGGGGTGGAGATGCCGCAGCTCGGATTCGGCGTCTTCCAGGTACCCGACGAGGAGACCACCTCCGCGGTCAAGACCGCGCTGGACGCCGGGTATCGCAGCATCGACACCGCCAAGATCTACGGCAACGAAGCCGGTGTCGGCAAGGCACTCGCCGAGTCCGGGATCGCCCGCGACGACCTGTTCATCACCACCAAGCTGTGGAACAGCGAACAGGGCTACGACTCCACGCTGAAGGCGTTCGACGCCAGCATGGCCAAACTGGGCCTGGACCGGCTCGACCTCTACCTCATCCACTGGCCGACGCCGGAGCGCGATCTCTTCCTCGACACGTGGAAGGCCTTCGAGAAGCTCTACGCCGACGGCCGGGTGCGCGCGATCGGCGTGTCCAACTTCCAGCCCGCCCACCTGGAGCGCGTCCTCGACAGCGGTTCGGTCGTCCCGGCGGTGAACCAGGTCGAGGTGCACCCGTACCTGCAGCAGTCCGAGGTGCGTGAGTTCGACGCGAAGCACGGCATCGCGACCGAGGCGTGGAGCCCGCTGGCGAAGGGCGGCGACCTGCTCGGCGAAGCCGCCGTGAAGGCGCTGGCGGACAAGCACGGCCGCACTCCCGCGCAGATCGTCCTGCGGTGGCACCTGCAGCTGGGCAACGTCGTGATCCCGAAATCCGTGACGCCGTCGCGGATCAAGGAGAACCTCGACGTCTTCGGGTTCACCCTGTCGGATGAAGACATCGCGTCGCTGTCCCCGCTGGACCGCGGCGAGCGGACCGGGCCGGATCCCGACACCTTCAACGTCGCCTGAGTCCCGTAGCTCTTCGTTTTCGCACGAGCCCTCTGTGTAGCCGGTTACTATTCGGCCGCACAGAGGGCTCTTGTGCGAAAAGAGGTAACCGGACGATGCAGGCCCGAGGACGAGCCGTCCTCGCGACACTTCTGCTCGTGGCGTTCCCATTGGCGGTCGTCGCGGTGGGTGCCGCCAGTGTGCTGGCCGGCCTGCGGATCCAGGGCAAGATCGGCACCTACGTCATGCTCGCCGGGCTCGCGATGATGATCGCGCTCGGCTTCGGACTGGTGAGCGCGTTGCGGGCGCGGCGTCCCCCGATCGAGGGGCCGCGGCTGGAGCGCGACGCCCATCCCGCGTTGTGGCGGATGATCGACGACCTCGCCGCGCAGGTGAAGACACGGCCGCCGGACGAGATCGTGCTGATCGGCGAGATCAACGCGGCG
This sequence comes from Amycolatopsis sp. NPDC033938, assembly GCF_055575975.1. Taxonomy (NCBI): domain Bacteria; kingdom Bacillati; phylum Actinomycetota; class Actinomycetes; order Pseudonocardiales; family Pseudonocardiaceae; genus Amycolatopsis; species Amycolatopsis sp. NPDC033938. Next base: position 102,487 of record NZ_JBVIRO010000023.1, on the reverse strand, counting down.
GTCACCGAGGACGCCCGGTTCCTCGGCCTGCGGCCGGGCCGCCGCACGATGCTGATCGGGCTGCCGTTGCTGGCCGCGATGAGCGTGAGCGAACTCCGGTCGGTGCTCGCGCACGAACTCGGTCACTACAGCGGCGGCCACACCCGGCTGCTCGCGCTCACCTATCGCGGCACCCAGACGCTGGCGTTCACCGTCGACAGGCTCGACGGCGGCCCCGCCAGGGCCTTGCTTTCGGCCTATTCGAAGCTGTACCTGCTCATCGCGCGGTCGGCGAACCGGCGGCAGGAACTACAGGCCGACGAGGCGTCCGTACTCGCGGCGGGAAGCCGGACCGCGGCCGCGGCGCTGCGGAAGGTCGCGACGCTGGGCCCGCTCTGGGAGGACTACCTCGAGCGCTACGTCTCGCTCGGCGCGCGGGCTCGGCGGACCCCCGCGGTACTGCTGGGCTTTCGTTCGTACCTCAACCACCCGGTCCAGCGGGACTGGGTGACCGAGTACGCCGACGACATCCTCGACGGCGAAGAGCTGTCGAAGTTCGACAGCCACCCGCCCACGAAACGGCGGATCGCCGCACTGGCCGGGGTGCCGGACAACCCGGTGCGACCGGACGCGCGGCCGGGCTGGTCGCTGCTGGGCGCACCGAAGGTCGACGTCCCCGAGGCGGAATCGGCCGTGCTGATCCGCGACGTCGGGCCGCGGGCGGACTGGGACGAGGTCGTCAAACGCGCCGGCCGGGCGTCGGTGGCGGAGGGCGCGAAACTGCTGACCGCTGCCGGGATCGAGAGCAGGCTGGCGCCTCGCGGCACGGTCGGCGAGATCGTGCGGGTGCTGCGCGACGGTGACGCCGACGCGCTCGCCAAACCCCTGCGGGCCCCGTCCCGCGAAGAGGGCCGCGAACTGCTGACCGGGTTGATCGCCGACACCGTCACCGCCGCGATGATCGACAACGGCGTCGCCGCGCACCGGCTGAACTGGGGCGGCGGCTGGGAACTGTGCCTCGGCGACGGCGAGCCGTTCGACGTCGCCGAACTGGTCGGCCCGGCAGTGGCGAGCCCGCGCGCGGTCGACGAACTGGTCCACAACCTGCAACTGCTCAACGTGCCCGCCGGCTACTTCTGCAAGCAGGAGCCCGAACGGGAGCCGGATCCCGCCGAGGCCCGGCTGCTCGGGATGTTCACCGCGCTCAAGGCCAAGCGGAAGCTCTACGACCTGATCGTTTGCGACACCGAAGTGATCCTGCTGCCGATGGCGCGTTCGGTGCTGCTCCGCCGCGGCGTCGCCGGACTGATCGGGGCGCGCGGGGTCTCCGACCGCAAGCGGATCCGGCGGCTACGGGACCGCGGACTCGACGATCTGCGCGCCGGACCGGGGGCGCGGCGGATCCCGTTCACCGACATCGTCGCGGGCGGTTTCCCTCGCCGGAAGCTCACCGCCTACCTGACGATGGAACTGTCCGACGGCGAGACGCTGGAACTGGCGATCACCGGCAACACCGAGGACTTCGGGACCGCGCACGACGCGCTGAAGGCGTACTTCCGGTCACTGAAGGCAGACCGCTGAGCGCCGGAAACGTGCTAGGTGCGTGAGCGGTGATCACGATTCTGGCCAAGGGTGTTTCAGGTGCCTACGGTGGGTGGGTCCCGTAGCGGAAGGCCATCGCGAGCCGCACCAGCACCACCAGTCACACCGGCTGCGCGTGAAGGCCCCCTTCCCTCGGCTGAGCCGAGGGAAGGGGGCCTTCACGCGTTCGCTCTAACCGACATCCACTGCTAGGCCTTGAAGCCGACCCCGCCGAGACTGAGGTAGTTCAAGTCGCTCAGCGGCGCCAGGCGCGGCCCCTCCGGCCACCATTCGTGCAGGTGGACCACGCCGGGCTCAAGGATCTCCAGCCCGTCGAAGAGCGATTCGATCTCCTCGCGGCTGCGGTGCACCGTGCGGTACCCGGTTTCGGCCATCAGGTCGTCGATCTTCCACGCGAGCGCGCTACGGGGACCGTCGCCGGGGCTGAAGTCGTGGGTGATCAGCACGTACGACCCCGGCGCGATCGCGTCGGCGTAGGCGCGCACGATCCCCTGTGCCTCGCCGAGGTCTTCGACGTGGTGCAGCACCGAGTTCAGGATCACCGCGACCGGCCGGTCGAATTCGAGGTGCTCGGCGACCACCGGATCGGCGAGGGTCTGCGCGGGATCGGTCAGATCCGCGCCGCTGACGTGGACGAGGTGATCCTCCAGCAGGGCCAGCCCGTGCGCCTGGACGACCGGGTCGTGGTCGACGTAGACGACCAGCGCGTCGGGGTTGTACCGCTGCGCCGACTGGTGGGTGTTCTCCGCCGTGGGCAGTCCTGAGCCCAGATCGAGGAACTGGTCGATTCCGCGGGCGCCGGCGAGGAACCGGACCACCCGGTTCGCCCAGGACCGGAACTCCTTGGCCATGGCGGCGGCGTCGGGGGCGAACGCGAGCAGATCCGCGACGGCCTGCCTGTCGACCTCGTAGTGGTCGTGACCGCCGAGAAGAGCGTCCTTCATCCGGGCGAGATTGGGCTTGCTGTAATCGAGAGGCAGAGGCCGCCTCGGCACAGACCGGACCTCGTCCGAAGTCATGGACACGTTCCACCCTTCAGCCGCGCACGGGGCGCGCGAACGCGTCCCACGGCTCCCTCGACATCGACGGACAGTACTCAGATTACGACATGGCGTGTGGGCGTGTGAACCTCCCTGAGGGCCTTGCCTACCTGCGGTGATCACTCATGCGGGCAGGGTCGCGTCAAGCGAAGGCGAGTTCACTCCAGGTGACGCCGCCGTCGGCGGTGCGGTAGAGGGCCGATCCGCCATCGGCGTCGGGCAAACCGTCGACCACCACCCCGACGCGCTCGTCGGGGAAGTCCAGGTCGTTGAGGCACACCCCGCGCCCGCTGAGCACCGTTGTCGTCCAGGTCGCGCCGCCGTCGGTGGTGCTGTGCAGGAAGCCGGTGCCGCCGCCCTCCGCCGCGACGGTCGCCGCCGAGGGTGAGGCGGCGCTGAAACTCTGGTTGATCCCCAGCGTGGGCGCTTGCGCCGTCCCGGTGAACGTCCCGCCGAGCTTCGGCGCCCGCCACAGCCGCCGGACGGTCGCACCCGGATGCGGCGTGCCCGGTCCCCCGCTGCACAGCGCCAGCACCTGACCCCGCCGGATTCCGCTCAACGAAGCCGAACTGTCCGGCGGGCAGGGCGGCGGAGCGCTCGCGAACTTCACCCCATCCGGCGACGTCCAGTACTTCTGGACGCGGTAGTCGGCCCCCATGGAGACCTGGACCCCGCCGCTGACGGCGACATCGCCGTAGGTCGCGGAGCCGGTGACCGTGAACCCCGGTACCGGCAGCAGGACCCGCGCGCCGGGGAGCCCGGAGTAGAGCGTCGTCGTCGACGGGCTGCCGAAACCGGTGACCATCGCGAACACCCGCGGCCCTGATTCGGTGATTTTCGAAATATAGAACGGCTCCCGGACACCGGCGAGCCGGACGCGGGACCACTTGCCACCGCCGTCGCGGCTGGCGAGCAGCTGGGTGCCGTCGGAGAGGAAGAGGTCACGGTCCCCGATCACCGTGAGTTTGACCTGGTTGTGGTTGTCCGGCAACGAGATCGGCGGGGTACCGACCTGCCGCCACCGCTCCCCGCCGTCGGTGGTCGAGAGCAACGACGCGCACCATCCCGGCTTGCCGCAGGGCGAAAACCCGAGGACGAAGCCGTGTCTCGGTCCGGTCCAGCTCGTCGAAGCGGGAGCGAAACCCTTGGGTACCAACGAATCGGCGGAGGCTGCCGGGGTGAGGACGGCCAGTGCGGACAGTGCGGTGGCGGCGAGCGCGGCCCACCGGTTCGGCTTCATGACCACGAGACGTCCGGCCCTCGCCGGGGTTGCCCGCCATTCGAAGTGAACCCATTGTTCACCTCCGGTACGCTCGCAAGCCTTGTTTCGCCCGGCGCCGGACCGGGTATACGGCGTTCGGCCGGTGAGACGGAGGTAGCACCGATGGACGACGGTGACGAGGACGAACACCTCGATGCCGGGACCACGCAACGCCGCTTCAGCCTGAACGTCCACGATCCGGATCATCTGCCGCGCAAGCTCGCCGGCCGGTACGAGGTCGGCGACCTGCTGGGCCGCGGCGCGACCGCCCGCGTGTTCCGTGCCCGTGACCTGCTCGAACAGCGCGAAGTCGCGCTGAAGCTCTTCCACGCCGACACGATGACCCGCGACGAACGCCGGCGCGAGCAGGAGATCAAAACCCTCAGCGCGGTACGGCATCCCGGTCTCGTCCCGATGTACGACGCGGGTTCCGACGACGGCTACAGCTACCTCACGATGCGCCTGGTCGAAGGGCCGAACCTCGCCCAGCGCCTGCGTTCCGGCCCGCTCTCCCAAGGCGCGGTCGTCGAGCTGGCCGCCCGGCTGGCGGACGCGCTCGCGCACGTCCACGCGCACGGCATCACCCACCGCGATCTCAAACCGGCGAACATCCTGATGTCCGACGACGGACCGCTGATCGGCGACTTCGGTGTCGCGCACGCCTTCGACGCGACCAGGGTGACCGAGACCGGCGGCGTCGTCGGCACGGCGGCGTACATGGCGCCCGAACAGGTCCGCGGGGAGAACATCGGCCCGCCCGCCGACGTCTACGCGCTCGGCCTGGTCCTGCTGGAATGCCTGTCCGGCGAACGCGAGTACACCGGGACGCCGGTGGAGGCCGCGGTCGGACGGTTGCACCGCCAGCCCCGGATCCCCGCCGGGCTGTCCACCACGATGACCACCCTGCTGCGCGGGATGACCGCGCGGAAACCGTCGCAGCGCCCGACGGCCGCGGCGATCGCGCGGATCCTGCTGGAGGACTCCACCGGGACGGTGGTGACCCACCTCGCGCCCGCCACCCGCAAACGGGCGGCCCTGGTCGCCGCGATCAGCGCGCCCGCCGCCGCGATCACCATCGGCGTACTGCTGGCGGTCAACCACACCGACGCGAATCCGCCGCTGCGGCCGGACGGGATGGTCCCGCCGGCGGCGACCGGGGTACCCGGCCGGCCGGCGGGCAGCGACGCTCCCGCCACGGAGGTCGTCGAGGTGCCCACGCGCGGGGCGGAGGGCTCCGGTGGCACCGTCGTGGTGACCCAGGACGACAGCCCGGCGACCACGAATCCGCCGGGGAGCGGCGAAAACGCCGATGTCACCTCGACACCGGAACGCCCGTCCGCGAGCGGCGGCGGGCAGAGCACGTCGGACCGGCCCAGCAAGTCGAAGCCCCGGCCCACCACGAGGACGAAACCGAGTACCCCTGGCCCCGGCTGAGCATCCGCCCGGCCGGGCTGTCCACTGTGGACGAATGATGGGAGACGGCGATGACCTACATCAACGACCCGCGTGAGCCGCAGGAGGAGATCGTCGAGCAGACGCCTGCCCGAATCCGCGTCGTGCGCGTCATCAACGCCATCGTCCACGCGGTGTGCTGGATCTTCGCGCTGGTGCTGCTCGTGCACATCCTGCTCGTGTTCGGCGAGGCCAATCCCGGCAACGGGTTCGCACAACTCATCGACGGGTGGTCACGCGGGGTCTCGCTCGGCCTGCGCAACCTCTTCACCCCGGACGGCCCCAAACTCCGCACCCTGCTCAACGACGGTCTCGCCGCCCTGCTGTGGCTGATCATCGGCGGCGTGGTGACCGATCTGGTCTCGCGGATCGGCCTGCCGGGCCCGAAGCGCGTCTGGTACCGGCGGACGCTCAGCTGAGCGAGCCCGGTTCCCCCTGCGGAACGTCACCGGCCTGGGCCTGCTCGGCCTGGGCGTCGGTGACGTTCGCGGCGGCGGAAGTCTCCATCGGCCGCTGGGCGGATTTCTCCTGGCCTGGCCCGGGGGCGGTGTCGAAATGCTCACGGCACCAACGGCCGTAGCGTCTGGCATGCACGGTCATCGCGGCACCTCCTTCTCTGTCACCAGAATCCCCCAAGACTGTGACCGGCGCCACTCATTTGGCCGGTACCGGCCGGGTCATTTCCCGAATTCCGTCACGATCGCGGCACAGAAGGCGGGCAGGTCGCCGGGGTTCCGGCTGGAGATCAGGCCGTTGTCGTTGACGACCTCCTGGTCGACGACGGTGCCGCCGGCGTTGCGGATGTCGGTGCGCACGCTGGGGTAGGACGTGAGCGTGCGGCCGCGGACGACGTCGGCCTCGACCAGCGTCCACGGTCCGTGGCAGATGACGCCGACCGGTTTGCCGCTGTTCACGAAATCGCGGACGAACCGGACCGCGTTCTCGTCGGCACGCAGATTGTCCGGATTCATCGTGCCGCCGGGGAGGACGAGCGCGTCGAAGTCGTCGACCGAGACGTCCTTGACGACCCGGTCGACGGTGAATTTGTCCGCCTTGTCGATGTCGCCGTTCATGGCCTGGATCTCGCCGGATTCCAGCGAGACGACCTCGGCCGTGGCCCCCGCGTCGGTGACCGCTTTCCGCGGTTCGACCAGTTCGACCTGTTCCACGCCGTCCGCCGCCAGGATGGCCACGCGGCGTCCGCTCAGCGATGTCGCCATGGGTTTTCCCTCCTTAGGTCGTCTTCGCCCCCGGACTACCCCGCGTCGCCCGCGCCGAACCATGGGCATGGATCACGGTCACCGCGGGTATTCGCCGCGTATGCGACTTCGGCGAGCGGACCTCGGGTCCCCCGGCATCCGGAGGCGGCGCAGAGGTCGCGGCTTCGGCTACCTGACCGCTGAGGGCGAGCCACTGAAGGACAAGGACACGATCGAGCGAATCACCGCGCTCGCGATCCCGCCCGCGTGGCGGCGCGTGTGGATCTCCCCGCACGAGAACGACCACATCCAGGCCGTCGGGGTGGACGACGCCGGACGGCGACAGTATCTCTATCACCCCGAGTGGCGACGGGCACGGGACGAGGAGAAACACGAACGCGTCCTCGCGCTGGCCCGGAAACTCCCCCGGCTCCGCGAAGCCGTCCAGGAGGATCTCGATTCCCGGGGCCTCACTCGCGAACGCGTCCTCGCCGGGGCTCTGCGCATGATCGACCTCGGCGTGTTCCGGACCGGCGGTGAGAACTACGCCGACGAGCACGGCACGCACGGGGTGGCGACGCTGCTGTGCGAACACGTCGAACTGGCCGGTGAATGCCTGGTCTGCGACTATCCGGCGAAGCACGGGATCCAGCGGAAGGTGCGGTTGCGCGACGAAAGCCTGGTACGGCTGGTCCGCTCGCTCCGGCGGGCTCGCGGCGGCGACGTCCGCCTGCTCGCCTACCGCGACGGTCCGGACCGGCACGAGGTCAAGGCCGACGACATCAACGAACGGCTCAAAGAACTCGTGGGCGAAGACTTCACCGCGAAGGACCTGCGGACCTGGAACGCCACCGTGCTCGCTGCTTCGGCCTTCGCGGGCAAGGAAAAGCCCTCCAGCGAACGAGGACTGAAACGCGTCGAGAAGGCGGTGATGACGGAGGTCGCCGAGGGGCTCGGCAACACGCCCACCGTCGCACGGCAGTCCTATGTGGACCCACGGGTGATCGAGGCGTACGAAAAGGACCGGACCATCGAGCGCGCTGTACGGCGCGCCGAGAGGGTTTCCGATCCGGACGAGGCGCGGACGATCGTCGAACGCGCGGTGGTGCGGCTACTCGGCGGTTCGTGAGGGCGGCGCGGTGGCCTCGATGGCGAGGACGGCGATGTCGTCGTGCGTCCCGCTGCCGAGCCATTCCCGCACCGCGGAACGCACCCGGCGGACCACGTCGCGGCCGGACAGTCCCCGGCAGCCGATCAGCAGTTCACGCAGCCGTTCGTCGCCGAACAGGTCCGACGGCCGCTCGTGGTGGCGGGCTTCGGTGATCCCGTCGGTGTAGAGCAGGCAGACGTCGCCCTCGGCCAGCCGGATGGTCGTCTCGGCGAACCGGGCCTGCGGGGAGATCCCGACCAAGGTGCCGGGCAGGGTGATCTCGTCGACCCCGCCGTGGCGGCGCACCACCAGCGGCGCGGGATGCCCGCCCGAGGCGAGGGTGAGGGCGGGGCCGTCGTCCCCGGCCAGCACCGAACCGAGCACCAGCGTCGCGAACCGGCCGCTGCCACCGCTGATCAGCAGGGCGTTGAGCAGGCTCAGCAGCGTGGTGCCGTCCTGTTCGACGAGGTTCAGCGCGGCGATGGTCTGCCGGACCCGGCCGGTGAGCGCGGCCGCCTCGGCGCCCTTGCCGCAAACGTCGCCGAGGACGAACGTCGCGCCGCCGTCCTCACGCGGCAGGACGTCGTAGAAGTCGCCGCCGACGTCGAGCAGCCCGCCCGAGGGCTCGTACCAGACGTCGAACTTGACCCCGGGGACCTCCGGCGGCGGCGTCGGGCGCAGCGTGGTCTCGAGACCGCGGGTGGCCTCTTCCTGACGGGCGTAGCGGTGCGCGTTCGCCAAGGCCGTCCCGGCCGCGCGGGCGAATTCGGCCACCGCGCGAGGGTGGTCGTCGCCGAACGCGGGAGCGCCGCGCCTGGCGAGCACGACCGCGCCGGTGACCCCGGCACCACCGTCGAGCCCCAGTGAGACCACGGTCACCGACGGATGGACGGCGAGCCGCTCCGCGACGATCGCGGGCAGCGTCGCGACCTCCTCCTCCGGGACGGTCTTGACCTCGGGTTCCTCGGTGGAGGCGAAGGTTCCGGCGAGCACCGGCGCCAGCTGGGCCGGGACACGGCGGATGCGGCCGTGCCCGTGGTTGGTGCGGCGGTCGCAGCTCCACCATTCCCACCGGCCGCGGGTGGTGGGCAGCAGGACGAACACGCAGTCGGCCAGTTCGGCGGCGGCGACCTCGGCGATCACCTTCGCCGTCCCGTGCCGTCCCCGTGCGGAGGCCAGCCGGGGCGCGGAGGCGGCGAGGAAGCCGTCCACCCGCGGGCCGTCGGCGGCGACCGCGGAGGTCACCGTCCACGCGTGCCAGCCGCCGGGCAGCGTCCGGATCCGCGCGGGGAACCGGCGGCCGGTGTGCTCGACGTGCCCGACCTCGGGGCCCTCGGCGGTCAGCACCGGACGGCCGCCGCCGAACAGCTCACGGGCGGCGGGATTCGACCAGCGGAGCGCGCCGTCGACGTCCTGCACGAGCACGGCGTCACGCACGTCTTCGAGCAGCTCGCGCCAGAACCTCCCGGATTCGGGCAGCGCGCCCTCACTCGCCCCTGCCGACGGCTCCGAGGGGAGCGACGTCGAGGCCGGGGCCGGCCGTGACACCATTCCCGGACCTCCTCCTGCCTGGCGGGTAGCGCAGCGTGAGCGGGCGGACTGGCTCGAAGTGTAGGTCGAATCATGGCACGCTGATGCGACGACCATGGCTTGGCATGCGTGGTGGAGAGGGTCGACACAGATGACACAGCACTCCCAAAGGCACCGGACCCCCGTGGAAGGTGGTGGCGGCCAGGTGGATGAAGCGACCCTGGAACGCCTGCTCTCGGCGGCCCGTGACCTCGGGGACGGCAACTTCCGGCGGCGGTTCGTGGCGCACGGCGACGGGCTCGCGGCCCAGCTCGCGGGCGCTTTCAACGACATCGCCGAACGCAACCAGCGGCTGGTGACCGAACTCCTGCGCGTCCGCGAGGCGGTCGGCAAGGAAGGCAGGCTGACCGAGCGCGTCGCGGCCGAGATCGGTCCCGGCGGCTGGGCGACCGCGGTCGACGTGGTGAACGGGCTGATCGAGGACGTGAGCAGGCCCACTGCCGAGCTCAACCGGGTACTCGGCGCGGTCGCCGAGGGCGATCTGTCCGAGACGATGCCATTGGAAGTCGGCGGGCGGCCGCTGCAAGGTCAGTTCTTCGAGGTCGCCAAAACGCTGAACGGCCTGATCAAGCAGCTTTCCCGCTTCGCGACCGAAGTCACCAGGGTGGCCCGTGAAATCGCCACGGAAGGCCGTCTCGGCGGACAGGCCGAGGTCCCCGGCGTGTCGGGCACGTGGCGTGATCTGACCGACAACGTGAACGTCATGGCCAGCAACCTGACCGACCAGGTCCGCAACATCGCCCAGGTCACCACCGCGGTGGCGCGGGGCGATCTGACCCAGAAGATCAACGTCGACGCGCGCGGCGAGATCCTGGAGCTCAAGAACACCGTCAACATCATGGTCGACCAGCTGTCGTCCTTCGCCGACGAAGTCACCCGCGTCTCCCGCGAGGTCGGTAGCGAAGGCCGTCTCGGCGGTCAGGCGCAGGTCCCCGGCGCGGCGGGCACGTGGCGCGACCTCACCGACTCGGTGAACCTGATGGCGGACAACCTGACCGACCAGGTCCGCAACATCGCCCAGGTGGCCACGGCGGTGGCGAAGGGTGACCTGTCGCAGAAGATCAACGTCGACGCCAAGGGCGAGATCCTCGAACTCAAGAACACCCTGAACACCATGGTCGACCAGCTCTCCTCGTTCGCCGACGAGGTCACCCGGGTCGCGCGCGAGGTCGGCAGCGAAGGCCGTCTCGGCGGACAGGCCGAGGTCCCCGGCGTGGCGGGCACGTGGCGCGGGCTCACCGATTCGGTGAACCAGATGGCGGACAACCTGACCGACCAGGTCCGCAACATCGCCCAGGTCACCACGGCCGTCGCGAAGGGCGATCTGACCCAGAAGATCACGGTCGACGCGCGCGGCGAGATCCTCGAACTGAAGACGACCGTCAACACGATGGTCGACCAGCTCTCGTCGTTCGCCGACGAAGTCACCCGGGTGGCGCGCGAGGTCGGTACGGAAGGTCAGCTCGGCGGGCAGGCGCAGGTCCCCGGTGTCGCCGGGACGTGGCGCGACCTCACCGGGTCGGTCAACTTCATGGCGAACAACCTCACCGCGCAGGTCCGCAACATCGCCCAGGTGGCGACAGCGGTGGCGAAGGGCGACCTGTCGCAGAAGATCGCCGTCGACGCCAAGGGCGAGATCCTCGAGCTCAAGAACACCCTGAACACCATGGTCGACCAGCTCTCGTCGTTCGCCGACGAGGTCACCCGGGTCGCGCGCGAGGTCGGCAGTGACGGGCGCCTCGGCGGCCAGGCACAGGTGCCCGGCGTGGCCGGGACGTGGAAGGACCTGACCGACAACGTCAACTTCATGGCGAAGAACCTGACCGACCAGGTCCGGAACATCGCCCAGGTCACCACCGCCGTCGCGAAGGGCGACCTGACCCAGAAGATCATCGTCGACGCGCGCGGCGAGATCCTCGAACTCAAGAACACCGTCAACACGATGGTCGACCAGCTCTCGGCGTTCGCCGACGAAGTCACCCGCGTCTCCCGTGAGGTGGGTACCGAAGGCAAGCTCGGCGGCCAGGCGCAGGTGCGCGGCGTCGCGGGCACCTGGAAGGACCTCACCGACAACGTCAACGTCATGGCCGACAACCTCACCGACCAGGTGCGGAGCATCGCCACGGTGACGACGGCGGTGGCGAACGGCGACCTGTCGAAGAAGATCTCGATCGACGCGCAGGGCGAGGTCGCCGTCCTCGCCGAGACGATCAACAGCATGGTCGAGACGCTGCGCGCGTTCGCCGACGAGGTCACCCGGGTCGCGCGCGAGGTGGGTACCGAAGGCATCCTCGGCGGCCAGGCCCGCGTGCCGAACGTGGCGGGCACGTGGAAGGCGTTGACGGACAACGTGAACGTCATGGCCGACAACCTGACCGGCCAGGTCCGCAGCATCGCGACCGTGACCACGGCGGTGGCGCAGGGCGACCTGTCGAAGAAGATCGACATCGACGCCCGCGGCGAGATCCTCGAACTCAAGACGACCATCAACACGATGGTCGACCAGCTCTCGTCCTTCGCCTCCGAAGTCACCCGTGTCGCCCGCGAGGTCGGCACGGACGGCACGCTCGGCGGTCAGGCGGAGGTGCCCGGCGTCGCGGGTACGTGGTCGCGGCTGACCGAGAGCGTGAACCAGCTGGCCGGGAACCTGACCACGCAGGTGCGGGCGATCGCCCAGGTGGCCACCGCGGTGACGGCGGGCGATCTGACCCGCCACATCACCGTCGACGCGTCCGGGGAGGTGGCCGAACTCAAGGACAACATCAACCAGATGATCGCGAACCTGAAGGAGACCACCCGCGCCAACCGCGAACAGGACTGGCTCAAGACCAACCTCGCCCGGCTGTCCGCGCTCATGCAGGGTCACCGCGATCTCGCGTCCGTGGCGTCGCTGATCCTGTCCGAGCTGACCCCGCTGGTCTCCGCGCAGCAGGGAGCGTTCTTCCTCGCCCGCGAAGACGAGCAAGAGGAAATCGTCCTGGAGAGCATCGCCACCTACGGGCTGGCGAAGTCACAGGCGGGCCTGCGGTTCGCGCCCGGCGAGTCCCTCATCGGACAGGCCGCGGTCGACCGCCGCACGATACTGGTCCACGAGGCCCCGCCGGAGTACGCGCTGATCTCGTCCGGCCTGGGTTCGGCCGCCCCGGTCAACGTGATCGTGCTGCCGGTGCTGTTCCAGGGCGAGGTGCTCGGGGTGCTGGAACTCGCGACGATCAACGCCTTCAGCACCGTCCACATCGATCTGCTGGAGCAGCTGAAGGAGACCATCGCGGTCAACGTCAGCACCATCCAGTCCAACTCGCGCACCGAGGCGCTGCTGACCGAATCCCAGCGCCTGGCGCAGGAACTGCGCGCGCGGTCCGAGCAGTTGCAGGCACAGCAACGGGAACTGCGCCGCTCCAACACCGATCTGGCGGAGAAGGCGGCACTGCTGGCACAGCAGAACCGCGACATCGAGGTCAAGAACAGCGAGATCGAGCAGGCGCGGCAGGAACTCGAAGAGCGCGCCGGGCAGCTGACCATGGCGTCGCAGTACAAATCCGAGTTCATGGCGAACATGTCGCACGAGCTGCGGACACCGCTCAACAGCGCGCTGATCCTGGCGAAACTGCTTTCGGAGAACCCGGACGGGAACCTGACGGAGAAACAGGTCCAGTTCGCGCGCACCATCTACTCGGCGGGCAGCGACCTGCAGCAGCTGATCAACGACATCCTCGACATGGCCAAGGTCGAGGCCGGTCACCTGGACCTGCAGATGTCCGACGTCACGCTGCCCGAACTGGTGGAGTACGTCGAATCGATCTGCCGCCCGCTCACCTCGGACAAGGGCCTGGAGTTCGCCGTCCTGATCGACCCGCCGGTGCCGTCGTCGATCCACACCGACGAACACCGCCTGCAGCAGGTGCTGCGGAATCTGCTGTCCAACGCGGCGAAGTTCACCGACGAGGGCGGCGTACGCCTGCACATCCGGATGGCCGACCCGGGCGAGGTCGAAGCCGACTCGCTCCGCCAAGCCCCCGGCGTCCTGGCGTTCGCCGTCGAAGACACCGGGATCGGCATCGCGCCGGACAAACTCGCGATCATCTTCGACGCGTTCCGCCAGGCCGACGGCACCACCAGCCGCAAATACGGCGGCACCGGGCTCGGCCTGTCGATCAGCCAGCAGCTGACGGAACTGCTCGGCGGCGAACTCCGCGTCCGCAGCGAACCCGGCAAGGGCAGCACGTTCACCCTGTACCTGCCGGTGAGCGCGTCGAACCTGATCGTCCCGACCACGCAGGCGAGCGGTGTCCCGCTGATCATGGCCGTCCCGCAGGTGACCCCGGCGAAGCCGTCGCTGCGGTTCCACGGCGAAAAGATCCTGATCGTCGACGACGACCTGCGCAACGTCTTCGCACTGGCCGCCGTGCTGGAACGCAACGGTCTGGAGGTCATCTACGCCGAGACCGGCGTCGCGGGCATCCGGGCGCTGGAACGGCACGAGGACACCGCGCTCGTCCTGATGGACGTGATGATGCCGGAACTGGACGGCAACGCCACCATCACCGCCATCCGCGCCGAAGCCGCCCACGAGGACCTGCCTGTGATTGCTGTCACAGCAAAGGCGACCGCGGAAGACAAGGCACGGACGCTGGCTTCGGGAGCGGACGACTACGTGACCAAGCCTGTCGACACCGACAGGCTGCTGGACCTGATCGCGGCCCACCTGGAGGCGGACGCGGCCTCCAGCGGCCTCTCACAGGCCGCTGTGGCCGCCTCCGAGGACGTCTCGGAGTCCGACACGGACTGAAGTCACGGCCGTGAAGGCCTCCTTGAGGGACCCAGAGTCCCTCAAGGAGGCCTTCACGGTCGGCTGGGAAACGAAAGAACCCGCAGGCCAGGCGCCTGCGGGTTCGGATGTCGAGCTGTGGAGCGGGTGACGGGAATCGAACCCGCGTAGCTAGTTTGGAAGACTAGGGCTCTACCATTGAGCTACACCCGCATGCCCCCGGAGTACCGGGTGCGAAAACAGCTTAGCGTGACCCGCTAGGCTGTGCGCACACCCCCCGGGAGATCGGGGAAGTCACGGGATGTGGCGCAGCTTGGTAGCGCATCCGCTTTGGGAGCGGAGGGTCGCAGGTTCAAATCCTGTCATCCCGACCAGATAGTCATCTTTCACACCACGTCCGGCGAGCGAAATCTCGCCGGACGTGTTTGTTTGTACACGTTCCGTTACCGGGGCGCGTTCGCCGAACGTCACGACGAAGACGCCAGGCGGACGAGCACGGTTGCTGGTATCGGTGGCCGCACCGGACACGTTCACCGCGCCAACGGCCACGTGAGACGCCGTATCCATGCCTCCCGACATCGTGGCCAGCCGGATGACCTCTCCCACCTCCAGCAGGGCGGCGAACGGCTCCGTCAGGTCGGCTCGCTCGACGGTGCCGTCTTGTCCGATATAGAGCTTCTCGAAGAAGCCTTGATTGATCTGCCGCCGGATGTTGTCGGGCGCATTGAGGTACGCGGTCTCGCAGTGACTCGCAGCCGCCAAGGCCCGGTCGAGGATGACCTCAACGTCAGCGGTCGTGGCTTGAGCGGCCTTGATCTCACTTTCGGCCTCAGCAAGTGCGTAGGTCAGTCGCTTCATCTCGGATGCAAGCAAATCTTGCGGTACCGCCCCGGCATAGTGAGCGCTGAGCAGCTTCTGCCGCTCGCCCTCGACGCGCTGCTTGTTGCGGCGAGCACGTTCTAGCCCTCGCGTGGCTTCGATTTGCTGGCCGACAAGCTCCTGCCGGACGGCGGCCTGAATCTGCTCGGCATACTCAGGCCGTACACGGAACGTGCGATAGAAGCTGGCGATCCCCTCTTCGATCTTCTCCGCCCGGATGGCTGAACGCTGACAGTTGTTGGTCTTCGTCTTGCGCTTGACGCAAAAGAAGTACGCATACGTGCCACCGTTGCCCGTATTCTCCGAGTACACCTTTCGCCCACCGCAGGCTGAGCAGTAGATAGTGCTGCGCAGGTAATGCCTGTGAACGCGATCTTTCTCTCCGGTGTGGTTGTGAGCAGCCAAAGTGTACTGAACGGCCAGCCAAGTGTCCGGCTCAATGAGTGCTTTGTGGTTGCCCTCGTAGGAGATGCCTTGGTAGCTGACAATGCCCATGTAGTACGGATTTTGCAGAATGTGGTACATGCCGGTCAGCCCGATAGGTTTCGCCGGACGACTGCGATTGGAGCGGCTCGTCAGCCCCTTGGCCCTGGCCGCCAGGGTGAGGTCAATGGCGCTCCAGTCACCGGTGGCGTACTGCTCCAGGCACCACTGGATGATCTCCGCGCGCTCCGGGTCCAACTCGACCCAGGAACGCTCAATCCCGTCACGGCTTTCCCGCCGATTGTCGTATCCCAGCGGCGCCCGAAACGGCGTTCCGCCCTCCATGGCCTTGCGTACCAGTCCTTTTTGGACCTCTTGCGCCAGGTTGGCCGAGTAGAACTGGGCAATCTCGGCCATGAGGCCATAGAGGAGCTTGCCGCTGGGTGTGTCGTCCACATTCTCCGTGCAAGAGATGAGCTTGACGCCGTACTTGCGCAGCAGGAGATTGATGGCGATATCGTCTTCGCGATTGCGGGCCAGCCTGTCGATCTTGTGAACGAGAAGGAAGTCTGGCCGAACCTCCTTGATGTCGCGCAGCATTCGCTGGAGGTCGTCTCGCTGGGCTGAGCGGGCGGACTCTCCGGCGTCTACGTACTCACACTGGATAGTGACGCCCATCTTCGCCGCCCGGCCACAACAGGCTTCGCGCTGAGCCGGGATGGAGTAGCCCTCCGCGCCGCCACCGCTGCGCGCTTGCTCCCGGGTGCTGACACGCAAGTAGATGAAGCCGATCTTCGCGGCGCGGCCATGCGAGGGTCCGCCCCGAGGCGACGTATCCCGCCGAACGCTTTGAACAGCATCAAGAGCTACCCGCCTATGAGCTAGTTGCGGCCTAGTTTTATTCTCGTTGTTATCATGCTCCAACATTATCGACTCCTCCTTTTAGCTTCAGGAAGCCATTAATTGATTTTGCCTCTTCTATTTTTTCAGCATTTTCACATGGTGCCAAGATAGGAAATCCTGTCCTTATTTCGGAAATGACAAAGTTAAGTTGGTGGTGATGGATAGCCGCACTACGCGGCCATCCATCACCGGTCGGGCGGTGGTCACTCGTCAGTCGTGGCTTTGCGGCTTCGGCTGGCAGGCTTCGGCGGCGTCGCCGGCTGGTCGGGCTTGGTGCCGAACAACCCCTCGATCGCCCCGCGTCGGGCAGCAGCTTCTCGCTCGATCTCCTCCAGGGCGGCGGAAGCGCGAGCGGCGAAGTCGGGCTCTTGCCGTTTGGTGGCCACGTACAGCTCGACGGCGCGCAGGGCGGCGTCGCCCAGCGAGATGCCGTCGAGTTGCGCGACGAGCGTGAACTGCGCGTGCAGTGCGTCGGGCAACTTAATGCCCAACGTCTTCACGCCACTGGTTCGTGGATCGGACATGACGTCCTCCTCGGTGTGGTGCGGCTGGCCATCTCCAGGCGAGATGACGACGACAGCCGCAGGCCACCGACGAGGGGCCCGGGCGAGGCGGCTCACGAGGCCGCGCCGCCCTGCGTGGCTCGCCAGGTCGCGAGTCGTTCTTCGGCGAGCTGGGCGTAATCCGGGTTGAGCTCGATGCCGACCCAGTCCCGGCCGTAGGTCTCCGCCGCGATGGCTACCGTGCCCGCGCCCATGAACGGGTCGAGCACGACACCGCGCCGCCATTCGGTATGTCCACAGGCGGCCCGCAGCGGCCCTACTGCGAGCTTGCGGCCGTCCCGGACTTGAGTAGCGCGTTGCCAGGGTGCGCCGCAGGTGGCGCAGACGCGTTCGGGGCACGTGGTGAGTAGCGGCCGACGTACCAAGGCGAGTGGAAACGTGGCGAAGTGGGCGCCCCGGTAGTTACCCGTGGGAATGGTCCAGACATCTCCCGGATTCTTGCCGAGCGGGTGGCTGGATAGTCCGGCGGCTTTGAGACCGGTCAGGCCATGGTTGAGATCGACGCGGGGACTGGTGCCGCTGCCCAGCGTCGGTACGGCTTCTCGTGGCAGGTAGCCGCGGCGGCCGCTGCGCTGGGGCCGTCGCGCTGGCGTCTTGGCGGTTTCGCGTACAGCGTTGAGGTCGAACGTGTAATTCGGCTGGCGGGTGAAGAAGTAGAGGAACTCATGCGTGGTGGTGAACCGGTCCGTGACGCTGCTGGGGATGGGATTTGGCTTACTCCAGACGATTTGCGAGCGAAGCAGCCATCCCGCGCGGGTCAGTCGCAGCGCTACCCGAGGCGGGCCAAGCAGCAGGCTCTTCTTTTGCGCGCCCTCTTTGGGGTGGCGGCTAAAGGAGTCGGCCAGGTTCAGCCACAGCGCGCCGGCTGGGGTGAGTACGCGGCGCAGCTGCTCGCAGACGGCGGCGATTTCGGCCGCCCAGTCGTCCACTGTGGCTTCCGCTCCGATTTGATCTTGATTTCCATAGTCGCGCAGGTTCCAGTAGGGCGGGCTGGTAATCACGCAGTCCACGGAGGCGTCCGGTAGGTCAGCCAGCCGCGTACGCACGTCGCCGACCAGGATGCGGCGTGCGGGCAGGTTGGGATGGTGGGTCTGGTTCATCGGGCACCTCCTTTGGTGGGAGTACGGGGCAACAGGTCGGCGGCCTCGGTAATGAGGCAGACGGTGAACAACTGGTGGGCTTCGACAGGGAGCTGCTGAATGGTCCGGGTGATGGCCCCAAGCCGAGCGGTGTCGGGTACGAGCCACCAGGTTTTCGGAAAGACGCCATGGCGCTCCTGCTCCAGGCCGGAGCGCCAGTACGCCAGGTAGACGTCGAGCTTGCGGGCGATGGCGGGGCTGCTTTCGGTGCTGTGGTCAAGTTCCAGGAACGCACTGACCTCGTAGCCGCCTACCCCAAGGCGCGCGAACGCGTCCGGTTTGAGGGTGACGACCTCGCCGCCCACGCCGGTGAAGCGTCGCCAGCAGGCTGGTTCGCCGTCGTAGGTCAGTAGTTCGGCGGTGCCCGTGGTGCAGTGCTCGGTCAGCTCAACGGCCAACTCGGTCACGCCGAGAACGTGGCGGACAAAGTGCGGTGTGGTTTCCCAAACGCGCCTCCGCCTGCGGCCATAGGGCCCTTGGACGCTCAGAACTGCTTGGCCCAAGCCGGATAGCCCGATGACGTAAGCCGATGAGCCAGGTTGGGTGCCGCCAATCCGGCGGGCCAGTCGCACGACCAGACCGTGGTCCGCCAGCCGCTGCAAGAGTGCCCGCATCCGGCGCGTTCGGGTTCCCGGTGAGCCGTCCGGAATGTGCAGCCGCTGCAACTGCCGGGGCGTGGCCAGCCGGAACCGGTCGAGCGACCCGAGCACAGCCATGTCTCGTTCGCTGAGGCGTTCGCGGAGGCGGCTTGCCCGACCGTGCGTGATCTGGTCGGTCATAAGACACCTCCAGACCGGCAGACATTCGGTGGTAGTTGAGCGGTAGTTCCCGTGGTCAGGGCAAAGCTCTGCGGCGAGGGACCTGTAGGGCGGACGGTAGCCGTGGCGAGAACCACGGGCCGCCTCATTGGCCAGTCCTCCGCACGCCGACCGGTGCGTCGGGCGGTGCTTCACCTCGCCATCGTTCGAGCAGGGCGGCATCGAGCTCAGCAGCACTAACGCCGTAGCGCTCGGCGCTGATGCACCGGACCTCCGCCGGGTCGCGCAGCACGTCCGGCAGCGGCGGGGTGACGACTTCAAACGCTGGCGTGGGACTACCGCTTAGCGGCACGCGTGCCACCGTGTGGAACGCCTCCAGGTGTGCTAGATCGTCAGGCGTGACCGGTTCCCCGAGCACCCGGGCCAGGGCTCGGCCGTCGTCGTCGGCGGGCCGGAAGACGACGTGACTGCCGAGATTGGCCAGCGCCGCTGTGCGGAGATCGGCACTGACCTGTCCGAGGTGCTGATGGGCGGCCACGAAGTTGACGTTTGCGCCACGAGCGCGGGCCAGAACATCGGCGAAGTCCAAGCCCGCCACGAAGTTGTGCCACTCGTCCACAAAGACCGAGACCGGCCGACGTAGTGACGGTGGCCGCGTGGTCTGACGCTGGATGGCCTGCCACAGCTGGTGCAAGATCAGGCTGCCCAACAGTCGGGCGGTTTCCGGCCCGATAGCTCCGGCGTTCAAATTGACGAGCAGCACGGTGGGGCGCTCGAACACCGAGGCTAGATCGAACTTGGGCTGTGCCTGGCCGAGGAGACGGCGAACGGCGGGCCGGGCAGTCCAAGGCGTGAGCTTGTTCCGGATCGGCATCACCACCTGGGCCCGGTCGGGGTCCGACAGGCTGTTGAACCACGCCAGCCACGGCGCGATGGTCAGGGGGTCGCCGACGCGCGCCACGACCCGGCGGCGAAAGGCTGGGTTGGTCAAGATCGGCATGACGTCGGTCAGCGCGCCATCGTCCAGCCGGGAGGCCAAGATCAACGCGTGTAGCAACACGTCTGTTGATCTTGGACCGATGGCGGAGCCAAATAGTTCACGCAGCAGGTTCAGCATACTGTCGGCGCGGCGTTCGGCGTCTTCGCGTGGTCCGCATAAGGGGTTGAGGCCGACGACCGGGCCCTCTGCTCCGGGGTCGATCACCACGACATTGCCGTGCTCGACCAGCCGTGCGGCGATGTCGGTGATCAGGTCGCCCTTGGGCTCCAGGACGACCACTGACGTTCCGGCCGCCGCGTCGCTCAGGGCCCACTGCGCCAGCAGCGTGCTCTTGCCGCGTCCAGGAGGGCCGACGATGTAGCTGCCGGTGGCGTAGCTGGAACGCGGCAGCCAGACGAATCCGCCGCGGCTTGCGGGATGGGTGCTCACGCCCAATGGCCGGGCGGCGGCCGCAAGACGGGGACGTTCGCCGGGCATGAGCGCCGGTGATGGGGGCGCGAACCGACCAGCGCTCCCCGGCACGTTCAGCCCAGCGAGCCACCAGCCCAAGAGGACGGCCAGCTCACCCGCGTTGGCGATGTTCGACCAGCTGCGCGTGCGGCCCATGACCTGGACCAGCTGATCAGCCGTGCGGCTCGATTGCGGCCCGGCATAGACGCGGGCATGGGCGCCACTGGCCATCGCCAGGGCCGAGACGGCGGGCCGGAGGAGTTCAGCGGCCCGGCGAGGATGCCCCGCCACGCCGCCAATCCGGCCACGTACGCCGAACAGCGGCTCGGCCAGCTTGGACTTCCAAGCACGCTGTTCGTCCCCGTCCGGCTGGCGCGGCGTGGTAAATCCCAGGAAGTCGAGTGGATTTTCGGCCATGGGTAGGCGCGTTGAAGTTTGGCTCGGCCCAACCGTCCACTGCAGGACAACGGCCTCGCCGCGCCGCAAGTGCGTACGCAACTGGAGCAGTCCGGACGTGACGCCACGAGCGGTATCAAGCCGCAGCGGGTAGATCAGGCTGGTAATCCGTAGCTGCCGGGCGGTAATGGGCGCGGGGCGCTCGGGAGCCTGAGTCTCCGTCAAAACCAGGCCGGGCAGTTGAGCGACCAGTTCACCGGGCAGCGTTCGTGCAATCCGCGGTTCCACCCCCACGAGCCAGCGCACGCGTTCGGGGTGCACCCAGACCTCAAACACCACGACCGGTTGCAAGCGCCGCAGGCCGTAGCGCGGCCGTCCGGCCAGAACACGCAGCATCTGCGTGATGTCGGCGAGGCTGGCGTCGCGCGGCGGGACGGCTTCGTGCCAGGTGAGTTCAATCATGGGCGCCCTCCTCCCGGATGGCCCGCGAGGCGTCGGCCGGCGTGGGGCCAGGAGAAGACTTCAGGCTCTGCCGGGCTAGAGCGATACATGCCCGGGCGAGGCGGCGAATGGCCGGATGCGCTCGCTCCTGCGCCGTAACAATGATGGGTTGATCTGAACTTCGGGACATAAAACCCCCTTTCGAGTTGGGCTCGAAACGAGGTAGCCAGGTCGCATCAAACACGCCTTTTCGCACTTGAGGCAAACGTGCGGTAGGCATATAATTGAAGATGCGCACAGCGCTCGTCCCGAGTCTGCTTGTGTGCGTCAACCTGAGTGTGTGTCGTCGGTCGAAACTAGCAGGCGAGGAGATTCCGACATCTCTTTGCCTTTTCGGTTCGGCGGCACACTTCAGGACTATTAATTATTCCGGAGCTGCGCCAGGTAAAGCAATGGACGTTTTCACCTGTGAAAACCCCGTTGACAAGGTGTTCTTCTGGATAAACGCCAGAGGAAAATCCTGCGCCGTTCGGTTATAAGTGCTAAGGTCCCGGACTCTGTGCGCATGAAGGTTCTCTGCCATACCCGATGTTTCACGCCTCATCTGCGCCACGCGCAGCTCGGACGCGAGCCATTGATACGCCTCTTCTCGCGCCTCTATCTCGCTGTTTTCGGCCGTCTTGCCGACGATTTGCTTGCGGGTACGTCTGGGCACATGAAACCTCTCTTTCCCAATTGAGTTGAACTCAAATATCTTCGCGACCACGTTTACGATTTGCGCGTGCCGACCAACATCACGACCACGACAGCGAACAACAGCACTGGCAGCACCATGGCCGCCACCGGCTCGAAGATGACGACGCCCGCAGCGATGACCGTCAGCCAGATGACTCGTTGCTTCAGCCCCCGGGAATCGACACCGTGTTGCCTGGCCACTAGCGTCGCCGTCCCAAGAAAATCCAGCACCCCGCCGCCAGAATGAACACCGCCGCAATGGGGCCCATGGCGGGAGCCAAGATGTCGAGCAAGGTGGTCCACCCCGAATTCAAGCTGTCCATGAGGAACAGGGGCAAGATCGACTGGAGGATGGCGACCAGCAGCCGCAGCACGATGCCCGTCAGGACCAGGCCGCCGATGACTGCCAAGACCCTCCCGAGCACCACGCCGAGTTCGGGACGCACGAGGCTCACGCCCTGCCCGGTCCGGCTTGACGGTCAACCGTCAGAGACTCCGTGAAGTTCTCGCCGCAGGCTGTACACCGGACGACGCCCGGTCGCCACGAGCCACGAGCGACGCGCAGCTTCACCGGCCGCCGACCGACCTGGCACCGGCACGAGGCGAACACGTACTTCGGCCGGGAGGCCGGCGGCGGTGTGGTGACGGTGCTGTGGGAGCTGTCCGGCTCGTCATCGGCTTCATCGGGAACCGTGCTCCGCGGTCGCCGGACAACGACCAGTCCGGGGAGCTCGTCCTGTCGCTGCCGGGCCGCTTCGATGATCGTGCGGCTCAGCAGCGCGTTCATCGCCTGATGCGCATCGGTCGGCGCGGAGCCGGACGAATTCGCCACCTCGATCATCGCTGACCACCTACGCCATGCTGAGCGTGCGCGGCAGCGTCCCGAGCGTCCGCCTCTGCCAGCAGCCGCCGAACCGTCCGCCAGTGCCGGGCCATCATGCGGAGCAGCTCGCGGAGGGCGGCTACGTCCTCGGCGGCCAGCCGGCCGTAGGTCTCGAACCGCCGGCGCCACCGGTCGATGAGGTAGTCGATATAGAAGACGGCTAGCAGCAACAAGACCAGGGCGAACACGAGGCCCAACGAGGCGGACACCCACAGTGCGGTCGTCATGGGCGCATCCCTAAACGCCGGATGGACTGCCGAGCGACCAGGGCGAAATCCTCGATGTAGGAGTTGAATAGCTCAGCGCGCACCGGGTCCTGGGCCGTCTGCCGTAGCTCCAAGTTGGTCAGGAACGCTGTTTGCGCGGTGGCGCGGGATGCCACCCACGCCGCGGCCTCCACGCGAGCGGCGCTGACGTAGCCCTCGGCCATCTCCTCGACGATCCGCTCGCGCAGCTCGCGCGGCAGCCGCCGGGGCACAGCGGCCGGCAGCGGCACGAGGTCGCCCTGGCTTTTTCGGGTGATGTCATTCATTTCTAACCTCTTTCTGTTGTTGGTTGTGTCCCTCGCACACGAACGCGAGGGCTAGTCAGGCATCCGGCGACAGCCGATGAAGGAGAAACTCGTACGTCTCCTCGATCTCCGCCAACCGTTCGAGAGCGTCCGGGTGGAAGTGCGCCGACGTTGCCGTCCAGCGCGTCAGCCGACGGATCGGACGAGTGATGGTCTCGACCGCCGAGTGATCCCAGGTGCTACCGCCGGGCTCAACGACGGGCGTAGCAAGCAGCCATAAGGCGTCCTCGACCGTGCCCGCGGGCTGGTCGTACGCGCCGACACGTAGCGCGTCGAGCAGCCCGGTCCACATCGTGGCCAGCTGCATCACGTCGTCGTTCTCGCACGTGAGCCCAGCCAGCAGATCGCCGATGGCGTCTGCCTCTTGGCGTAACGCCGCGCACTCCGCGGCGCGACCGACGAGCTGAGACTCCGGACCGGGACTGCCCCGGTCAGCAGCGCCGGGCGATACTTGGCCAGTCATACTGTCTCTTCCCTGATGGCTATATGACCAGGGCACCACGACGAGAGGAGCGTGCATGGAGAACTTTTGAGCATGAGGCAAGTCGGTGTCGTCGTGGCAGGTTTGTGGCAGAAAGGATGGTCGGTGGCAGGTCAAGGAAGCTCCGCTGACGTCGAAGATCTGGCCGTAGGGCTGAGGCTCCTAGCTGGCCGGGGAACGGAGCCGAAGTGGCTACTCCGGTGCTCGGCGCTGCGAGAACTTCCCCATATTCGGACGTTTCTTCAAGATCACCCATCTGACGCACAATTGGCGATGGAATTACGCAATGAACTTATTAATGGCATTAAGAATATTCGCGGTCCTAAACATTTTACTTCTTTGAACCTCGACGCCTCTGCGGTGCAGGTGCAGGAGTGCCTTCGCGTGCTGCTTGGGCTGTCAGCGAGGTATCAAGACGCTTCTCAGCGCAAAAGGCGAGAGGAGGCGTCCATCAAGCTTGGCGCGGTGCCTAATCATGAACTTTGGCGTCGCCCAGGACAAGGAATAGAACTAGAGCTGCTGCGTGTCCTGGCCGGGAGTTTGTACGGCCTGACGTACGCGCTGGCGACTAGCTATGAGGTAGATCGTATCGAAGCGACGATGTCGTATGACGAAGTGGGACGGGTAAAAAGTCACGAGCAGCTTCTGCAGGTGCGTTCTTTGGTGCCGCTTCTGGAGACGGTGCGAACGAATGCTGTCTATAATCTTGATAGGCGACCTGGGGTATGTGAGTACACGCCACTAACTGGTTGCAGTGTACGTGAAGTGAGTCCAAATGAAATTGAGGGTGGAATTACAGTTATTGTCAATCTTGACCCTCCCGCGTGCCTCGACACGCAGCATATTTTGACGTATCGAGTCGACTATGAGACTGACGCAATACCCGACCAGAATGAAGGCTATGCTCAGATGTCACCGACGCGAAGCTGGGGTCACCTGATCATGCGAGCTAAGTTTCATGAGCGAAAGCAGCCGCGACGCATCGGCTGGTACCAAGTCCCCGATATCAATTCCCGCTTTCGCGGTCTCGACCCAAGCCGGACCCTGGAGTCGGTCCGGCCACTTTTCTATGCCAAAGACTTTGGACTGGCCCGCGAAGGCTGGTCATACGGCCTGACTTGGCAGTGGTAAAAGAAAAACCCCCCCATATTTGCGGGGGGATTGTTTGACGGCATCGGCGTCATTAGTCGATGCCTGGAGTCTTGTCGGTGCCATACTGCTCGTTGAGGCGCAGGCGATAGACGGACGCCTCGACGACGTCGGGCGAGTCGCCGGTTCGGGCGGAGATGCGGACCCATATGCGCTCATCGCGGTCAGCGCAGACCCAGCCTTCAATCTCATACTCCGGCAATTCTTAGTCGGAATCAGCGATATATATTACTCGGACATTGGTGGGGACCACGTGGATAGTGACAAACGGTAAATTATGGTTCACATGGGCTTTGGGTTGCCTTTTGGCCAGTTGCTTGGCTGATGCTTGCACCCTCCTGGAAACACGGCCGTATAGCATTTCGCGGTGCACTTCAAGCGCAATGGTCCGAGGCGCATGACGACGCTGCGTCGCGAGGCAAGAAAAAACTTCTTCCATAGTGAAGTCTGGCGCTGTGTCGAGGCCTGGTCGCACGGTATACAGGCTGCGCTTTTTCTTCATCTCAAACCCTTCATTGGCTTGAGGCTTGGTACTTCACCAAGCCAGGCTCCTGCCCCTAAGAGGCAGGAGTTTGACTTCGTGAATTACACATTTAATCACTTTCGACTATTCAAGTCAACTATTGGGCTGTAATGTTGAAATCTAGTCGCTCGCATTCGTCCCCCCGGCGGGTACACGTCAGAGGGCCTACTCAGCCCTTCCACTCCTCCAGTACGCGGAAGAAGACGTCCCCCGCGATCTCCATCGACACGTCGTACCGCTCCGCAATATCTTCCGGCGCCGCGATCCCGGCCTCCTCAAGACCAGTCGAACACTGGCTAAGGAAGTCGTAGGCGATGAGCTGCGCTGCTGAAAAGACCTTCCGCTCATGCGTCTTGCGGACAATCCGCGGTGGTGTGAAGGGTGTCGGTGAGCGCTCTAGCTTCGGAGCCGTGAACGTGGTCGGTATGGTTGCCGCGACGACGTGACCGTCGTCGCTACGCTCGACAAACCCCTGCTGCATCAGGATCCCAACGGCCCGGCTGACCATGGTCAGGTGCGCGCCGTAACGCTCAGCGAGCCGCCGCTGGTAAGGCAGTCTTCCCGTGATGGACCGGTCGATAATCGCGGCGGCGAGCTCGCTCGCCAGATCGACCAGCGTGAGCGGCAACTTAGGTTGCTGGGACGATACGTACCTCCCGGCGTGCTTTGTGACGAGCCCTTGCGCCTGGACCAGCTTCAAGGCGCTTCGCACGGTGCCCGGCGATGTCCGGTAGCGCTCGGCCAACTGTTGGGCGGTGGGAAGAGCCGCGTGCCACGGTGAGCTTTCGTTGGCCAGCTCACGCCTGATGACGTGGGCAATCACCTCAGGGAGGGTGGAGCGGTGGGCTCCGCGGCCGATGATGGGACGAGACATTTACCGTTCTTCTCGGTGAGGGCTGTTGGGCGGGTCGTCAGGCAACGCCTCCAACCCCTTAAGAACCCGCCGCATCAGCGCGGGGTCTGGCGGGATCGAAGGCTTCCGGGGGTACGGGGTCGGGGTTCGCAGCGCGGCGCGGGGCTGGCGCTTCGGCAGCGTCACCGGCGGCAGCCGCTGCGTCGGCTCGTCCTCGGGCGGGACCACCGGCAGGACTTCCGTGGGTGCTTCGGCCGCTTGCTCGTCCGCGCGTTCTTGTTGACTCTGGCCACAATGGCGTTGGCGTGCCAGGGATCGTCAGACGGACCGGTCCCGACCTTGGCTCGTCGCCGAGCTTTGAGGTAGTCCGCCGCCACCCATCGGATGACCAGCACTAGCGGCAGCGACAAGATGACGAAGGCGTAGGTGCCCAACCAGGTCATGGCCCTGGTTGGTCGGGCGGCTCGAACAGGTCCGGCCCCTCCGCGGTCGCCGGCGGGGTGTCCAGCTGAGCTGGCGACTCCAGACCGGACGGTATCGGGATGACGCCGCTGTCCTGGTGGTCCGCGTGGGTCCGGAGCAGCTGGGCCAGTTCGGCCAGCAGTCCGGCAAACTGGCGCTGCCGGTCCGGCGTCAAGGTGCCCGCGAGCAGTTCGGTCGTCAGCTGGGGGACGTGTTTGGTTACCCCGGTGAGGGCCCGGACGAGTTCGGCGGTCTGGCGGTTCACCGGCGGACCTCATCTGTCAGGACACGTAGGGACGAGCCGGTGCGGCGGATTGCCAGCGCCAGCCGATCCGCCACCGACGGCACGGTGGACAAATGGCGTCGGGTCAGAACCAGCAGGCCGCCGACATCCGGCAGCCCCAATACGTCCGTCGCCGCGGTGAACCCCGGTCGCAGCAGGGTGGCAGGCATAAGCCCGACGTCGCGGAACACCACGGAAAGCCGCAGACCCCGGGCGACGCTCCACCAGGTCAGGACGTCGGCACAGGCCTCGATGTAGGCAGGCTTCGGGTGCTCGGCCCAGACGTAGCCGTAGACCGTGGGCAAGGCGCTCGTCGCCTCCGCCTCGACCGGCGGCATGGCAATGAGCCGTGCCGTCAACGCTTGCAGTTCGGGGAAAACGTCGTTCGCCACGGCTAGAACCCCTCTCGCAGGCGATACGCCAGGCGAGCCGAGCGGCACGGCCACGGCTGGTCGCAGCTGACGCAGCGAGCGGATGAGGAACGGGCCTCCGGCGGTGGGGCGTGCAGCTGGAGGTACAGAACGATTAAGGCGTAGAGCTGCGCTGGCTGCGGTACCCGTGGCTCCGGCGCCATCGTGAAGCCGTTGCGGCCACGCTGCCAGCTGGCCGGGACAACCAATGCAGCCGTGGTGAGGGTTCGTCCGGTCATGTGCCTGTCCTCTTCGTCCTCGTCGTAAGCGGGTGGACGACACACCCAGCGGCCGGGACGAATGACCACGAACAGCGGTATTGCTTGCGGGAGCCGTCCGGGCCGGTGAGAGGCGAAGAAGTGTCAACCGGCCGCCGGGGTGCCGATTCACGACCGTATGACGATTACCGGCCAGTAACCCGAACTGTCAGTTCGGGTGGTTTGGCGGTCCGGATGATCTACAGCGGGAGGCCGACGCGGGTGGCCAAGCGGGCGGCTTCGGCGGATACCGACCGGCGGCCGCGTTCCACCACGGTGCGCAACACGGCGTGGGCGGCTGGACGAAACCGGATGTCTTCCGGCGCTTCGCGTTCGGCCGTATTGAGTAGCAGCAAGGCGCTGGCGTAGTCCCGGCGCTGGCCATAGCCCTTAGCTTGATCCAGCAGAAACGCTACCCGCCGCTCAATGGACGGCGACCGGTCGTGGTCGATCTTCTCGGCCAGCCGCAGACCCTCCACGGCTTCGCCGGACTCGACTTCCACTGTGACCGCGTACATCGCAACGTTGGTCGGGCCAAAGGCGGTCCAACAGGTGTTTCGTTCGCCCACCTGCTTGGCCAGCGGCACCGCTTCGCGCAAACGGTCACGCGCCACCCAAGCGTTCCCGCCGCGCGCGGCGGCAATGGCCGCGATCAGCAGCAGCGAGCCGGACAGCGCCATGGCGTCGGCGTTGCCGCCCGCCACCAGGTTCCGCAGGCTGTCTTTGGCGTGAACGGCGACGTCTTCCGCTCCTTGCGCCTGGCCATCTGCCAGCAGCACCTGCGTCAGGTTCCACTGCGCCGCCGCCAGCCGAACGGGGTCATCGGCGGCTTCGGCCGCCCGGACGGCGCGGTCGGCCACCAGCAGCGACAGGTCACCGCAGCCGATGCGCTTCGTCACGGTTCGCAGCAGGCCATACAAGTCGGCGGCGTAGCGCTGGGCGGTGCGACGGTCGCTGGCCTGCGAACCACGGAGCGCCGCTTCGGTCCCGGAGATGAGTCCAGGCAGCCGGGCCGTCAGGAGGCTGTAGCGATGCGGTGAGGTTTGCCAGGTGGCCCATGCCTCCAGGACGTCGCGGTGCAGTTCATCGAGTGCCGGTGGCGAGAGCGGGTTGGGCACCGGACCGGTAAGTGCGCGGTACAGCGCGTCTCCGGCCTGGCCGGAGGTCCGCGGCCGGTCGGCCGCCGGCATGGTGCTGAGCAGATCGCCAGGCTCCACGCCCAGGACACTGGCCAGCTCGGCCAAGACCGCGATGGTGGGCAGCTTCTGGCCGCGCTCGATTTGATACAGGTAATCCGGCGTGATGCCGACCAGCCCGGCCACGACGGTCTTGGTCCGGTGGGCGGCCGTCCGGTAGAACCGGACGCGATCGCCCACCACGCGGGCCAAATGATCGTTCATCGCCGTTTCCGTACCATCCCATCTAGGGGCGTGACCAGCGCAAATGGTATCGCGCCCGGCATGGTCCGTCACGGGTGGCAAACTCGGCGGCATGAACGCGCTCACCGAGCCGCCGCGCACGCTCGTGCTGTGGGACATCGACCACACCCTGATCGAGACACGGGGCGTGGGCAGGGCGATCTACGACCGGGCGTTTCCGGCCGCGACCGGCAAGCCGCTGGTCAAGCTTGCCCGCATCGCTGGACGCACCGAGCTCGACATCATGGCCCAGTCGCTGCGCGTTAACGGCCTTGAGCCGACGGACGAGGCGGTGCGCACGCTGGCGGCCGCCTTAGTTCAGGGGTACGAGGATGCCCGAGAGGAACTGGCCACCACCGGCCGGGCGTTGCCGGGAGCCAGGGAAACCCTCAAGCGGCTGGCCGCCGACCCGTCCGTTCACCAGGGCATCTTGACGGGCAACCTCCGCGCGGTGGCGCGCATCAAGCTCGAGGTCTTCGGGCTCGATAGTTACATCGATTTGAGCAGCAGCGCCTACGGCGACGACCACGCCGACCGAGCGGAACTGGTGAAGATCGCTCGTCAGCGTGCGGAGGAGCGCACTGGCACGAAGTTCGACAGCGCCAACGTCGTACTCATTGGCGACACACCCAACGACGTGAGAGCCGCACTGACCGCGGGCGTGCGGGTGATTGCGGTGACGAGCGGGAAGAGTAGCGAGGACGCGTTGCGGCAGGCCGGAGCAGTCGAGGTCATTCGAGACCTTACCGATTTTAGGTTGACCTAAAGGTTGAGCGGAGATCTATTTACAAGCAGTGAACCCGGAACGGTGCCAGTGTTAACTCGGATGGCGGTGCAGGGCCTAGTAGCGCGGTCTTAAGCTGACAGTTTCGCCGACTGCCGGGGAAAGGAATATGCGAGCACTTAAGAATGCTTCGATCGCTGGCCATTATTTAGACGAGACCTCGAAGCCGCCCAGGGTCACCGTCATCATGGCGAACACCTCTGCGATCGTGACAATCCTGACGCCCGTGGCCACGGTTGTAGCGATCATTACGAGCGATTCAACCAGCGTTCCCGCCACGGTTCTTGCCGTATATGTCTGCCTGCTCGCCACATTTTTGCTATACCTTTTGATTCAGCAAGAGCGTCGGCGGCATAGAGACGCCCACTACGGGCCAGCCACTGTACCATTACGTCTCGCATTTACAGACCTGGCCAATGCGTCGTGGACAATAATCCAGGGGGACGGGTCCGAAGAGCTTTTTATCGAGCACCTAAA
This sequence comes from Amycolatopsis sp. NPDC033938, assembly GCF_055575975.1. Lineage (NCBI taxonomy): Bacteria > Bacillati > Actinomycetota > Actinomycetes > Pseudonocardiales > Pseudonocardiaceae > Amycolatopsis > Amycolatopsis sp. NPDC033938. Next base: position 72,208 of record NZ_JBVIRO010000023.1, on the reverse strand, counting down.
GAAGTCGCTTCGAAATCTTGCTCGAGCATTTAGCCTTATAACTGATCACGACTGTCGAGTATCAATCAAGATCATCTCGGCGGGCACTCAGGCGGCTAGTGACATTCACGACATTCATGTCTCGACATTATGCAGAAGCAATGAAGGGCGAGAACCAAGCAGAGTTAATCCTGATCGCATTGAAGGGAATACTGACTTTAAGAAAATCTTTGTAGATAATGTTGATTTCTTCTTCAGTAATGACTTACTGAAGGAGCGCGACAATGGCTATGAAAATTCGCACTGGGATGACCAGGTTTTTCGCGACAAGTCTTTCGAGTACCTCGCTACTATCGTATGGCCCATAGGTCGCACTCACCCTCCCGCGAACCAGCATCCAGAGTTGCGCGAGGTAATAGGGTTCCTATGCGTGGACACTCATGAAACCAATGTATTTAACAAAATGTACGACACCTCGATTGGTACCGCATTTGCCCAGGGGTTGTATCTAGCGATTCATAGGTATCGAATGAAGCAAGCGGCGGCGACAGCCGTAGCAGACTAGGTCACAGTTAACAGTTAAGAGAGGCGTCATGGCTAACACAGTTGGGGAAAATGATGAGGCATCGGACCCTAAGGAATCTTGGTTTGATCATGCTCAGGCTATCGACCGGGAGTGGATAGAGCTGCAAGTTACTACAACAAACGGAGAGCTTGTATATTACCGCGTTCCACGACGCACTTTTTTTCAAGAGATCGACGAGGTTGCTAGATTCGTGGCGTAAGGTAGAAATACCCCGTTCGCTCCAGCTGTCAAGATAGGGCGAACGGGGTGAGTATTTGCACTACTTGTACCCTCGGCAGTTATTTGCACAGGATACACCATTGTCACAATTAGCGGACATGGTCCACAGTTCGTCGAGGACGAATATGCGGTGCACCTTCATGGCAGAGACGGTCTTGGCGATCGACTCGATCTCGATGTCGACCCCCTCCTCATCCGCTGGCGCGTGGTGAATGAATTGACCTGCGATCTGCTCACAAAACTCTGCGTATTCGCGAGTGTAGAGGATGAAGGTATGCCAACCGATATCCACGAGCGGAGACGGTGAGTAAGACCCAAGGGGGCTTTCCGCGCACAGGCGCAGAAAGCCAAGTGCTTGGTCCATAATGCTTTCGGCCAAAGAGCTGTCGCAGCCCTCCGTTTGCACTATTCGAGCCACCAGACGGTTCCAGAGCTCGGGTTTAACAAGATCCTTATTTGCAAGCTGCTCGACTGTAGTAGTGCCGTTCACTCGGCCCACCTCTCACTTAAAGCTGATCGCCTACAACAATTACAATTTAATCACATAAGATCAACTTGAGAAAGAGGGAGCCGCGTGGCAGTGAGGGCAAATAAGGACTCGCCAGACAACTCGCTCGAGGGTCACGCATCAACATGGAATCCATTCCAGCGCGCTGAATCAAGGGAATCACGGAGCCACACCTAAGAAACTTATTACATTACCGTAACGCTTTTCGGGCATGGTGGCGCGCATGGTGAAGGTCAGCTAACGCTATGTACCAAATCGTTCGTGACCTGCTGGCTCGTCTCGATGAGCATCGGCAGCTCCAACCGGTGCGGGAGCTGACAGACAAGGTGGCCGTGCTCCTACCAAGCGAGGCACCGTTAGCGAAGAGCAGCCCAACCACTGCGGCGACCGTGTGGTGTTCGCGCATGACCTGCGGGATGAGGGCGAGCCGGAAGCCGAGTTCAACCCCGGCATTGCCGAACGGCTGCCTCGCAAGAACGTGGCCGCTGGCACCCTGATTCGCGACGAAGCTGGGCGGGTGCTGTTCGTATCGCCGACCTACAAGCCGTTTCTCGAAATTCCCGGCGGCCTGACCGAAGATGAGGAGTCGCCGCTGGCCGCCTGCCGCCGCGAGGTCCGCGAGGAACTCGGCATTGACCTGACCGTGGGGCGGCTGCTGCTCGTGGACTGGATGCCGACGCATGGGGTATGGCGCGACAGTCTTCAGCTGATCTTCGACGGCGGCGAGCTCAGCGAAGAGCAGATCAAGCAGATTCAGCCGGCGGACGAACTCAGCCATTTCGAGTTCCTGGAGCTGGACGCCGCCAAGCTGCGCCTGCGGCCGTCCATGGCCCGGCGGGTTGAGCTGGCGCACCGCGCGCTGATTGACGGCGAAGTGCTGTATGGGGAGTTTGGGCGCGGAGCATAGCGACAACTCCAGTCGTTCCAACGAGCAGAGGCCGGTTCGTAGTCGCGTGTCATATGAGCGAGTCTCAGAAGCATTCTTTTTCTAGACGCGCCTATACTGCCGGACTCCACGAAATTAGTGTCACATGGCCTGGCATGACTCGCCCGAACTCCCGCCGACGGGAACCGTCCATTGCTGGGGTGACTTTCCATTCGTCTGGCGCTCGGAGACCCTCACGTCGCGGGTGGGCGACCGTGACTTCTAGATCGCAGAGTGCGTCACCGGTCAACTCTACGTGGAAATTCTCTCCAAATGTGCCGTGATGGAGAGGGATGTAGCCTGTTGGTTGCCGGTACATGCGAGTCTTACGAGTGTTCTCGTACGATGAGCCGGGTGGAACTTGTCTCCCTTTTACCACCGATGCTTCGTCAAGGATAACTGATTTATCTTTTTGAATAGTAACATATGGCTGCATGGCACCGTCCGCGATATCGACCCAGTCGAAATGGTCCGGGCAGCTGAGAGCGTACCTAAGATACTCACTCTGGTAGCCACTGGTCGAGGCAAGAACCCAGGGTTTGCCTGCAGGTGCGTATGGCTCTTTGCCTAAGACGAGTCCTTTATTGCGAGCTTCCAGCGTGACCGCGAGGATCTTCTTGTCTTCGTTAATCCACGAGAAGTCAGCCGTCCACACGGTTCTTTTGTGATATCGGACGAATGTGGTCAGCTCTTGAATCTCTTCTCGCAGGCTCTCCGGAGCCTTGGGGTTAAGAAAAGTAAAAACGGCATTCCAGCCAGATTCGTCCTGGATGCGTTTTTTGAGGTATGGATCAACAAGGGCAGCGAGTATGGCGCTTAATATCAGGGCTTCGCTAAGCCCAAGAACGATTGTGTAGCCAACGGTGTGCTCGTCAAGCAGTTGGTGTCCCAGTAGCTCTCCGGCGACGCCAAATAGTAGCAACAGAAAAACGCCAAGGCTGTATCTCGCCTTGGCGCCTCTGATGCCTATGCGAACGGACGTGGACCAACGGGTCACGCTGCTCAACATGCTCATGGATTACCTTACTCGTCGCCGTTGCCCATGACCTCACTCCTTAGTTAGTGGCACCTAAATCATACACCAAAAGGCGGGGCATGATACCGCAGTAGACCCGCGTGGCGCAAGACTGAAGTAACTTTCGGTGGTCACAGTTGTACCATGGGTTGCCACGGAATGCTCGGATGCAGCTCGCATGCTGCCCAAAAGTGTGGCTTGCTGCGCTCGAGCGCTGCTGGAGCTCACGGATACCTCCCGGTCAGCTGTCATTGCGTAGGTGATGTCGAGGTCGCCGGAGGATTCGCAACGATGACTTAGAGTCGTTGCGAACCCGTCACCCGGTGAGCGCAAAGTGTTCCTGCTCGTATTCGCAGCGTCACGACCGTTGAGGTGCAAGCGGGGCTCCTGGCATGAGCTGCCTCATTTGGCTGACCTATATCGCGCCCAGATGGACGAGTGGTAACAAACAGCTACACGGCGTAACGGTTGCCAGCCTCCTGTCGACTCCGAGGCATTACGGAGCTGACTAAGCAGTTAGGGCAGGGCCAGCTCAACGCGAGGAAGCGAGCCAGCCATGTCACTTGCCGCAGCTTTCGGCACCACCGCCGCCGCAGACGAGCCATCCACCGGAAACCTGGCGAACGCTCCGGCCGGCACTACGAGTGTCAGTGACTTCATCACGGTGCAGTCGCTGACCAACTTCGCTGCTATGACCGGAGCCATCGCCGCGGCCTGGGGTGGCGGCCAAAGCCTGTGGGGTCCGCCGCGCGGCGGGTGGTTCCCGTTCGCCCTCTGTGCCCTGTTCGGCCTCGTCTCCCTGATCGCGTCTCGGCCGGGCGCGGCCGTCATCGGAGACGACGGCCAGCCTGTTCCGAACCAGCCCAAGCCGATCTTCCGGGTACTCCAGCCGTCGTTCACCGCGCTGGTGAACTCTTTTGTGCTGTACGGCGCGGTGCTAGGAACGTTCACGGCAGTGAAAGTGCCGCCCAGCCAAGCGATAGCCTAGCCACATTAATTGATTTCATTGATAATACATCAAGACCGGCTAACCACAGGCCAACCTGTCCCGAGTCATATTCTATTTAAAGTGGGTGCAGACCGCGATGTCATCGATTGAAGACGAAATAATCCAGTGGGTTACAGGAAGGCCCGTTTGGCTTCAGAATGTCATCGCTCAAGTAGTTCGCGACGGTAAAGCCGATCAAGCTTTTCTGGATGAGACTGCCAGCAACCTAATCAACGAAACGCTTGAACTCACCACTCACCCCCTCCAAGCCAAAGACCTACCGGCTGGCGGCACTCCTGACTCGCGCGTACAACTGGTTAGCGTTGGAGACCTCAGCAACGTCAACGCTTTGTTGCCCGGCCAGAGGCTTGGCTTCGGCGCGTCGGGACTCACCCTTGTCTACGGTGACAACGGAAGTGGTAAGTCTGGCTACGCTCGTCTCATCAAGGAGATTGTGGGAGCAAGACACAAGGAGAAAGTTCTTCCAAACGCTTTCGATCCATCAGCCGACGGTGTTCCGCAGGCGGCCGGTATCGAGTACTCCGTTGACGGGGCCAACAAATCAGCAACCTGGCCCGAGCTCAACGATGCTGCCGATCTCAAATCAATCCACTTCTACGACGAAGCCTGCGGTAACGACTACATCACATCTGACACCGATGTGTCATACAGGCCATCAGTTCTAAAAATCTTCGATGACATCATCGCCTCAGCGGACGCTCTGCGCACGGTACTAGATGAGCGCCTACAACTCATTTCTACACCGTCCGCTCTACCTCAAGTTGACTCAGGAACTGCGGCGGCCATTTTTCTACAAAACCTTTCTACTCGAACAACACTCGAAGACATTGAAGCTGCCTGCAAAGTGGAAGATGATGCGGAAGATACACTGGGACGACTTGTACAGGAAGACGCACGACTTCAGGCAACGAACCCCGCAAGAGAGCGTTCACGCTTGAAGGCGGCTGCGTCTTCGATCGCGTCAACCGCTGAACACTTCAAAACCCTCAAGTCTAAAATCGGTCACGCCCGGGCACATAGCCTCATTGAGGAGCAGCAAGCCGCTCAAAGTCTCCGCGCAGTGGCCGATCTCGCTTCGACAGCTAGTTTTTCCGATGAGCCACTTGCTGGAGTCGGCAGCGCATCCTGGCGCGCCTTGTGGTCTGCCGCTGAAGCTTTTGCGACATCAGGGCCTTATTCCACCGGCGAGTTCCCGCCGACTCACGACACTGATCGCTGTCCACTCTGTCAGCAACCGGTCGCCGAAGACGCACGCGACCGGCTTGCACGCTTCCACCACTTCGTACACGACGAGACCGGCAAGAGAGCAACAGAGGCCGAGACCCGCTTTCGACAAGGAGTCTCAGAGATAGCCACCATCACCGTATCAACCGCGTCCACGACCGACGCACTTCTTGCCCTGCAAGCAGAGGACGAACAGCTTGCTGACACACTCCGAAAGGGGCTTGAGTTAGCGGAGCTTGTAAAGAATCGACTTCTCGGCCGACTTAACAACGAGACCACTGCGGAGCCGTTGCAGTTACTAGACATCGATACGGCTGAACTTCGGGAACTCGCCAAGAACCTTGAAGATCGCGCAGAAAAAATCGACGATACCGAATTCAAAAGACAGGTTGCCGACATTCGATCCAGAAGGCAAAGCCTGACAGCTCAAGTAGGACTTGCGAACGGTAAGCACATTATTATCCAAGAAGTCAGTCGTCTTGCACAAGTGAGCAGGATCAAGAAGGCGCGCGATAGCGTCTCAACAGGTGCAATTACTCAAAAGTCAGCCGCTTTGACGCGCTCGTATGTGACGAGCCAGGTCAGCGACCGGTTCATTCGTGAGTCTGCCCGGCTTCGACTCGACAAGGTAGCACTTGCAGATCGAGGTGGCACGAAAGGACTTCTACGCCACAAACCATCACTATTAGGTGCCGGTGCAAGCAAGTCCCCCAAAGTAGTGTTGAGCGAGGGGGAACAGACAGCAATGGGCCTTGCAGGTTTGTTCACTGAGATCAACTTCGATGAGAGTAAATCAACAGTCATACTAGATGACCCAGTCTCGTCGCTGTCTCATTCAAGACGCAACGATGTAGCCAAACGCGTAGTCGAGATAGCCGCCGATCGACAGGTCATCGTGTTTACGCACGACCTGACTTTTCTCGGCTATCTAGTAAAATTTGCTGCAGGTGACGGTGTAGCTGTTACCGAGAGGTGTATTGACCGAACTGGCGGCGATATTCCTGGCTTGATTAGCAATGAACATCCATGGAAGTCGAAAGATGCGGCTAAGCGATTCCATGACCTGGAGCAGACACTCGCCGAAATTAGGCGCGAGCGTGACACATGGACCCAAGACGAATATCTTCGCCGCGTGAGCGAGTGGGCGGGCGATCTGTCCCAGACCTACGAGCGTATCGTACGCTCAAACATAATCAACCAGGTTGTCGATCGAGCGACTACCATTGTCTCTCCCCTAAAATTTCGAATGCTCGCCAAGATCACCGAAGACGACAACCGAGTTTTCCAGGAAGGGTACGGTGAAGTCTCCGAGTGGGCGCGTCGCCATGACAAGAGCGAGGACACCAACTTCGTTGCACCGACTGTAGAACGCATGGCAACTGAGCTCGAACGGGCAAGTGCGTGGTTCAAGAAAATCAAGTCCTACCAAAATTAGATTTTCGGCAGATTACGACCGCTCCGCCCAAATTGTTCCGCTTTAGGTACTCCCGCCTCATGCAGCCGCTCCCTGACCGTTGTTTGGCCCACGCTGAATTTCTGGGCGATCTGGGCGTATGTCCAGCCAGCCCGGTAGAGGTCGAGAGCCACAGGCACATCGTTCGGGGCAAGCCCAGGCGATGTGGCGTCGATGCCACGTGCACGAAGATGCTTGCCGATCGTGCTGCGATGCACGCCGAACCGATTGGCCAGCTCGCGCACAGTGGCTCCAGCCACGTAGGCGGCGGCCAGCTCGTCGATCTCGGACTCACCGATCTGACGAGCGGTCCGGCGCGACTGGACGTGACGTATATCACCTACTTGCTGATCTGGCCACGCCTCTGCCATCTCCAGGAGTCGCCGTACCTGGCGCGAGGGGCTTGAAAGGGCCTCACGGACCCCGACCATAGGTCTTTGACCTGCGATTTTCACCTTTGCCGGGCTCGGTGGCCCCGGTCCGGGAGCCGGCGTGGCGCCCAGCGACCCTCCGCTTTAATGTCACGCGCTGCCTCGCAGCCTCCCGCGTGACCGGTCCGATCACCGCAGCTGTGTGGGGCCCCTGACGCCCGGTTCTGGTGCGCGTGAAGGCCCCCTTCCCTCGGCTGAGCCGAGGGAAGGGGGCCTTCACGCGCAAAGACGCCCCCCCCCCCCGCCGAGCCACACCTCACGAGCGCCGGGCTCCGCTCGGACCGGCCGACCGCGTAGCGACCTCCGCTTTAATGAGTTTCATGAAGATCCGCCCCGCGCTCAGCACCGACGCCCCCGCCGTGACCAGGCTGCTCGCCGAGCTGGGTTACCCGGACAACGACGTGGAAGACGTGCGCCGCCGGATCGAGCGCTGGTCTCGTCATCCCGAAGGCGCCGCGCTCGTCGCCGAATCGGAGGGCACGGTGGCCGGTGTCGTCGCGGTCGTCGCGATCCCGCTTTTCGAGCGGGAAGGCTCCGCGGGCCGGATCGTGGCTTTGGTGGTGGACGAGACCCAGCGCGGTTCGGGCGTCGGACGTGAGCTGGTCGCCGCGGCCGAAGCGGAGGCGCTGCGCTGGGGTTGTCACGCCATGGAGGTCACCAGTTCCCGTCACCGGACCGGTGCGCACGCCTTCTACCGAGCGCGAGGGTACGAGGACCGCTGCGAACGCAGCGCCCGGTTCACGCGACAGCTGGAGGTCTGACCAGCTCCCGCATCCTGAGAGCACTGGGCCAGCCCGCCCCCGCTTGCGAACATCGGCACCGTGACCGGCAGGCGGAGCGCCAGTGCCAGTGCGGTGCTCCGCGTGGTGCTGGACGAAGGGGCGATAGCGCGCAGCACCATCGCGCGCCGTACCGGGCTGAGCGCCGCGGCCGTCACCGGGCATGTGGCGGAACTGATCCACCGGGGGTTCCTCACCGAGCTGCCCGAAGTCGCCGGCGCGGTCGGCAGGCCGTCCGTGCCGGTGGATCTCGACACCGAGCGGTTCGTGGTGTGCGGCGCGCATGTCGCCGTCGAGAATCTCACCGTCGGGTTGCTCGACCTGCGCGGGAAAGTGCTGACACAGCAGGAGGTCCCGCATCACGGCGCCGAGCCTGGCGAACAGGTCGCGCAGATCGCGGAGCTGCTCGACGACCTCCTCGTCGGACACGCGCCGGAGCGCACGCCGCTCGGGTTGGGGGTGGCCACCGGCGGGTGGGTCGACGAAGCGTCGGGGACGGTGGTGGAACACGGTCTGCTCGGCTGGCACGGGGTCCCGTTGCGCGATCTCCTCGGCGAGGCCACCGGCCTCGACGTCCGGGTCGACGGGCATTCACGCGCGCTGATTCACGCCGAAAGGCTGCTGGGGCACCCGAGAGCGCGCAGCAGTGTCGTGCAGTTGTTCACCGGCAACGTGGTCGACGCCGCCTTCGCCACCGGCGACACCGTCCATTATGGACCTCGGTCGGCGGCGGGCGCGGTGGCGCATCTGCGGGTCGACGACAGCGACGAGCCTTGCCGCTGCGGGCGGTCCGGCTGTCTCGAGGCCACGGTGTCCGAACGCACAGTCGCCCGCAAGGCCTTCGAAAGCGGGATCGTCACCACGCGGAATTTCGCCGACGTGCTCCATTTGGCGAAATCGGGCGACGAAAACGCGATTGCCCTTTTCCGGGATCGAGCCCGGATCATCGGACAGGCCGTCGCTTTGCTGTTCGACGTCCTGAACCCGGAGATCCTCATCGTGCTCGACCAGAGTGTAAGGGATGTCGAGGACTGCCTTTCCACGATCCGGGACGAGGTCGCTCAGCGCTCCTGGATCTGCCAGGACGCGAAGAACTCCGTTGTGGCGTCCAGTTTCCCGGGCACCGAGCTGGCGACGGCCGGTGGCGCGGTCGTGCTGAAAACCCTTTTCGAGGATCCCCTTTTCGCGAAGCTGCCGCGCGCTTCGTGATCCACTCGGATTACTTCACAAAATCGCAAAATTGACGCTCACGTACGGGCTGCGAAGAATCTTCTTCACCGACGCGAACCCGAACGAAAGAGCCCACCGTGAAGAAACCAGTGCCCTTGATCGCCGCGCTACTCGCCGGATTGGCGCTGTCGGGCTGCGGCGCCTCCGCGACCCCGGTCGGCGTGGCCGGGCAGCCAGAGAAACTCGAACTCCGTTACCAGGGCTCGGCGAACGCCGTCACCCTGCCGGAACTCGCCGAGGATCTCGGCTACTTCGGCCCCATCAAGCTGAAATGGGTCGGCAACACGATCAGCGGGCCGCAGGACATCCAGTCCGCCGCGACCGACCAGACCGACTTCGGCGGCGCTTTCACCGGCGCGGTGGTGAAACTCGTCGAGGCGGGCGCACCGATCAAGGCCGTCGTCAACTACTACGGCTCCGACGAAAAGTCCTTCCTCGGCTTCTACGTCAAGGACGACAGCCCGATCCGCACGCCGCGGGACCTGATCGGCAAGAAGGTCGGCGTCAACACCGTCGGCGCGAACCTCGAAGCCGCGCTCGACACCTGGCTCAAGCGAAGCGGCCTGTCCGACGCGGAAATCGACCAGGTGCAACTGGTCGTCATCCCGCCGATCAACACCGAACAGGCTTTGCGCAACGGCCAGATCGACGTCGCCGCGCTCAACGGCGTCCTGCAGGACCGCGCCGTCGCCGCAGGTGGGCTACGGCCCGTCGTCAAGGACGTCGAAGCGTTCGGTCCGTACAACGGCGGCCCGTACGTGCTGAGGACCGACTTCATCAAGAAGTACCCGGAAACCACCAAGACCTTCGTCACCGGGGTGGCCAAGGCGATCGAATGGGAACGCACCACACCCCGCGACGAGGTCATCGCCCGGTTCACCAAGATCATCCAGAACCGCGGCCGCAACGAGAACACCGAAACGCTCAAGTACTGGAAGAGCGTCGGCATCACCAAGGGCGGCCTGATCTCGGATCACGACTACACACTCTGGGCGGACTGGCTCAAGCAGTCCGGGTTCGTCAAGAACGACGAGATCGACCTGAAGAAGCTCTACACCAACGAGTTCAACCCGTTCCGCGAAGGCGGTGGCGCATGACCGCCAAGATCAGCCTCCGGTCGGTTTCCAAGACCTTCGGCGCCCTGACCGCGCTCGACGACGTCTCACTGGACGTCGAGGACGGCACGTTCCTTTCCCTCGTCGGGCCGAGCGGGTCCGGAAAGTCGACCCTGCTGGACCTGCTCGGCGGGCTCGCGAAACCCACCTCCGGCGAGGTGCTGATCGACGGGAAACCCGTCAACGGACCGGGGCTGGATCGCGGGGTCGTGTTCCAGCAGTACGCGCTGTTCCCCTGGCGCACCGCACGCGCCAACGTCGAATTCGGCCTGGAAGGCGGCACCCTCACCAAACGGCAGCGCGCGGAGCGGGCGCGGGAATTCCTCGGCCTCGTCGGGCTTTCCGGATTCGAAGACCACTTCCCGCATCAGCTTTCCGGTGGGATGAAGCAGCGCGTCGCGATCGCGAGGAGCCTCGCCTACGACCCGGACGTGCTGCTGATGGACGAGCCGTTCGCGGCACTGGACGCGCAGACCCGCGAGCTGCTGCAAGAGGAACTGCGGCGGATCTGGAGCCGCACCGGCAAGACCATCGTGTTCATCACCCACAGCATCGAAGAAGCCGTCTATTTGGGACAGAAGGTCGCGGTGCTCACCTCGCGGCCGGGCAGGCTCAAGGACGTCGTCGACATCGACCTCGGCGATCGTTCGAACGCGGATCTGCGTTCGGCGCCCGCGTTCGTGGCGCATCGGCATCGACTGTGGGAACTCCTGCACGACGAGATCCGGAGGGCAGCCTGATGACCGCCACACTCGAAGCACCCACCGTCCACACCGGAGCGAAACCGGTTGGGAAGACCCGGAAGAAGAACACCTGGCTGGGCAAGGGATTCCGCAGCTCGGCCGCGATCCTGCTCTTCCTCGCCGTCTGGGAACTCGCGCCCCGCTTCGTCCTCGACGAAGGCACGCGGACCTTCCTCCCGCCGCTGTCGGAAGATCTCGCCGCCCTCTGGGAACTGGTCCTCAACGGGCAGCTGGCCGACCATCTGCTGGCGAGTCTCGGCCGGTCCGCCGCCGGATTCGTGCTCGCCGTCGGCGTCGCGGTGCCGCTCGGACTGCTGATCGCCTGGTACCGCCCGCTCGCGGAGTTCCTGAACCCGCTGCTGGAGCTGGCCCGCAACACCGCCGCGCTGGCCCTGCTGCCGGTGTTCACGCTCCTGCTCGGCATCGGCGAGGTGTCCAAGATCGCCCTGATCGTCTACGCCTGCGTCTGGCCGGTCCTGCTCAACACGATCGCCGGGGTCAACACCGTGGACCCCTTGCTGGTCAAGGCCGCGCGTTCGCTGGGCCTGTCCAGTCCGAACCTCTTCCGGAAGGTGATCCTGCCGTCGGCGGTACCGACCATCTTCACCGGCATCCGGATGGCGGCGGCGTACTCGATCCTCATCCTGATCGCCGCCGAAATGGTCGGTGCCAAGGCCGGACTCGGTTATCTGATCAACAACTCCCAGGTCAACTTCCAGATCCAGCAGATGTACGCCGCGATCATCACGGTTTCGGTGCTCGGCCTGGCCATCAACGCGGGTTTCGTCGCGCTGGAGCGGCGGTTCTCCACCTGGCGTGTCAAGGAGAAGGCATGACCTCGGTCAAGAAACAGTTGCACCTCAACGCGTTCGTCATGCCCAACGGTCATCACGAGGCCGCGTGGCGGCATCCGAGCACGGATCCGCATCGCGCGTCGACACTGAAGCACTATGTCGACATCGCCCGCACGGCGGAGCGCGGCAAGCTGGACTCGCTGTTCCTCGCCGACGGCGTCGCCTTGTGGGGCAACGTCCGCTACAACTCGCACACCCTGTTCGAGCCGCTGACGCTGCTTTCCGCGCTGGCCGGGGCCACCGAGCACATCGGCCTGATCGCCACCGCGTCGACGACCTACAATGAGCCGTACCACCTGGCCCGCAAGTTCGCGTCGCTCGACCATCTCAGCGGCGGCCGCGCGGGCTGGAACATCGTGACGTCGGCGGGCGAGGACGAAGCCCGCAACTTCAACCGCGACGCCCGGCCCTCGCACGCGCTGCGCTACGAACGCGCCACCGAATTCGTCGAGGTGGCCAAGAAACTCTGGGACAGCTGGGACGACGACGCGACCCGGATCGACCGGGAGAGCGGGATCTACGCCGACACCGGCCTCATCCACCCGATCGACCACGACGGCCCGCATTTCCAGGTACGCGGGCCATTGAACATCCCCCGTCCGGTGCAGGGACACCCCTTGCTGGTCCAAGCCGGTTCGTCGGAGACGGGCAAGGAGTACGCGGCACGGTTCGCCGAAGCGGTCTTCACCGCGCAGCAGACTTTCGCCGAGGGCAAGGCGTTCTACGACGACGTCAGGGGCAGGCTCGCGAACTACGGACGTTCGCCTGAGGAGATCAAGATCCTGCCCGGGATCAGCCCGATCCTCGGCCGCACCGAGGCCGAGGCGAAGGAACGCGAGGCCGAACTCAACGCCCTCATCACGCCCGCGTACGGCGTGCGACAGCTGTCGACGATGCTCGACCACGACCTCACGCCGTACCCGCTCGACGGACCGCTGCCCGACGTCGGCACGTTCACCGAGGGCGCGCAGAGCCGGTTCGAACTGGTCACCGGCCTGGCCAGACGCGAGAACCTGACCATCCGCCAGCTCATCGAACGGCTCGCGGGCGGCCGCGGCCATCGCGTCTTCGCCGGCACCGCCACCCAGGTCGCCGACCAACTGGAGCACTGGTTCACCGAAGGCGCCGCCGACGGCTTCAACGTCATGCCGCCCACGCTGCCCGGAGGACTCGAGGACTTCGTCGATCTCGTGGTGCCGGAACTGCGCAGGCGCGGCCTGTTCCGCACCGAGTACACCGCCACGACCCTGCGCGGCCACTACGGCCTCGCCCGGCCCGTCAACCGCACCACCGTCACCACCACAGTGAAGGAGCACGCCGCATGACCGCCCTCAACACCCAGGTCGAGGTCCGCAAGATCACCGGCCGCATCGGCGCCGAGGTGCTCGGTGTCGATCCCGCCGCCGAGCTGGACACCACGACCGTCGCTTTCCTCACCGACGCCCTGCACGAACACAAGGCGCTCGTCTTCCGAAACGTCGACCTCGACGACGCGGGCCAGCAGCGCTTCGCCGCGTACTTCGGGGAGTTGACGAAGGCGCACCCGACCGTCCCCTCGGTCGACGGCGAGCCCGCGATCCTGCCGGTCGACAGCGAACGGGGCCGCGCGAACCAGTGGCACACCGACGTCACCTTCGTGCACAACCCGCCGAAGGCCAGCACGCTGCGCAGCCTGGTCGTGCCTCCGTACGGGGGCGAAACGCTGATCGCCAACTCGGCCGCCGCCTACCGTGACCTGCCGGAGCCGCTCCGCGCGTTCGCGGACACGCTGCGCGCCGAGCACACCAACGACTACGACTACGCGAAGGCACCGGAGTCCCTCGACGAAGCGGAGGAGGAACGCCGCCAGGTGTTCATCTCGCGGAAGTTCCGCTCGGTGCATCCGGTGGTGCGGGTCCATCCGGTGACCGGCGAGCGCGGGCTGTACATCGGCGGGTTCGCGCAGCGGATCATCGGGCTGTCCAAGGGCGAGTCGCGGGACATCCTGCGGCTGCTGCAGTCGTACGTGACGCGGCCGGAGAACGTCGTCCGGGTGACCTGGGCGCCGAACCAGCTGGTGCTGTTCGACAACCGCATCACCCAGCACTACGCCGTCGACAACTACGACGACCTGCCCCGCCGCTTGAACCGGGTGACGGTGGCGGGCGACGTCCCGGTCGGCGTCGACGGGGTGCCGAGCGAATCCCTCGAAGGCGACGCTTCGCACTACTCCCCCGTCGGTACGCATTGAGAGGACCAAATGCGGTAAGACTGGCGTCGTGAATGTGGAACGCCAGGTGGAAGCGCTGCTCAGGGAGCTGGCGCCGCAGGTCATCGGTCTGCTGGCGCGGCGGCACGGGCAGTTCGACGCGTGCGAGGACGCCGTCCAGGAGGCCCTGCTTTCGGCCGCGCAACAATGGCCGGAGCAGGGCATCCCGGACAACCCGAAGTCCTGGCTCGCGACAGTGGCTTCGCGGCGGCTGGTGGACGAGTGGCGCAGCGAGAGCGCGCGGCGGCGGCGCGAGGAGAACTCCGCGCTGATGGACCCGTCCGGCCCGGACGAAGCGTCCACTGTGTCCGATTCGGACGACACGCTCACCGTGCTCTTCCTGTGCTGCCACCCCTCCCTGTCCGCGCCGTCGCAACTCGCGCTCACGCTGCGCGCGGTCGGCGGCCTGACCACCGGCGAGATCGCGAGCGCGTTCCTTGTCCCGGAATCGACACTGGCCCAGCGTGTCAGCCGGGCGAAACAGACCATCAAGAAGGCGGGCGCGGAGTTCGTCCTGCCGCCGCCCGCCGAACTCGCCGAACGCCTCCGCGTCGTCCTCCACGTGCTGTATCTGATGTTCAACGAGGGCTACACGACCAGCGGCGGCCCCGAGCTGCACCGCGCCGACCTGACCGCCGAGGCCGTGCGGCTGACCCGGCTCCTGCACCGGCTGATGCCCGGCGAGGACGAGGTCACCGGCCTGCTCGCGCTCATGCTGCTGACCGACGCCCGCCGCGCCGCCCGCGCCGGCGACGACGGCTCGCTCATCTCCCTCGCCGATCAGGACCGCTCACGGTGGGACGCGGCCATGATCGCCGAAGGGGTCTCGCTGGTGAGCGGGGTGCTCGAAACCGGGCCTGTCGGGCCCTATCAGGTGCAGGCAGCGATCGCCGCCGTCCACGACGAGGCGCCCACCGCGGCCGACACCGACTGGCCCCAGATCCTCGCGCTCTACGACGTCCTCGAGAAGGTCTCGCCGGGGCCGGTCGTCACGCTCAACCGCGCCGTCGCGGTCGCCGAGGTTCACGGGCCGGAAGCGGGCCTCGAGCTGCTCACCACCCTCGACGGCGACACCCGGATGGACCAGACACACCGGCTCGACTCGGTCCGCGGACATCTGCTGGAACTGGCCGGGGAGACCGGGGCCGCGCGCGAGGCCTACCTCCGGGCCGCCGGGAAGACCGCGAGCGAGCCCGAAAAGCACTACCTGACCCGGCGCGCGGAGCGGCTCACCTGAGTACCCGGAGGATCGTGTCGTGCGACTCGCCGTGGACATAGCCGGTATAGACGGCGTGGATCCGGTGCACCGTGCCGTCATAGAGGGTCACGGTGGCCTTGATCGGGATGTCGCGCTGCCTTTCCACCCGTGAGAACTCCTCGTACGGCAACCAGACCGAACCCGGCCTGGCGGCGACCGCGAACGGCTCTTCGGCCATCAGGTCGAGCAGTCCCTGTTTCCCGGTGTCGGACGCTTTTCCCTTGACGGGCACGAAGATCAGGCCTCGTTCGGTGATCAGCAGATGGCCGGGCAGGTCGTCGAATCTCACGTCCGACAGCCCGCCGATCACCGGTGATCCGCCCGGCGAGAGCCGCTCTGTCCCGCCCGTCGCGGTCGCGGGGTCGATACCCAGCCTGGCCAGGGCCGCGCGGGCGCGCACGAGTTGCTCGGGTTCACCGATCAACAGGTCCTCGACGAGGTCGAACAGGTCCAGCGGGGACCCGTCGGCGTGCACGAAATCCGGTTCGTCGTCCCACCGGTGCCGATAGCGGATCGTGCCCGCTTCGCAGGCGGCCAGCGTGATGGCCGCCTCCAAGCCGTACTCCGGGACCTCGGTCCCGGCCAAGGCGATCAGTGCTTCGAGGCTTCCCTCACGCTGTCCTGAAGCCCGTGAGATCGCGCGGTACGCGGCCTCGGCGGCCACCTTCAGGCGCGCCATCATCGCTTCACGCGGGTAATCCTCCCAGGGAAGTCGGCGTCGGTCGCTGAAATCGAAGACAGCTTCTTCGAGCCGGGCCCCGGCACGGGCGGAATCGGCGAGCAGGCCCAGCGCCGGACGTTCGTCCACATCGGACCTGTCCGGCGCGTATTCCAACGCCCACAGGCGTTCCACGGTCGGCGGGTGGGTGTCCCAGCGCGAAGGGGGCAGGATGGGCGCGTCGACGGTGGACAGCCATTCGCGCCGCGCTTCGAGCATCCGCGCGAACCCGCCGTAGATGTCGGCGGGGGCCAATCCGACCTCCGCTCCCGACCCGACGTGGACCTGCAGGTACCGGACCCATTCGCCGCCGAGCGACGGGAGCAGCCGCAACGCCGACTGCGCCGGGACCCGCCCGGCGATCCGGCCCATGACCTGGTCGGCGCCGTACTCGCGCCGTCGGCTCGCGACTCGCTGGGTCAGGATGAACAGCCGCGCGTAGCCGCGGAACAGCCAGGACAGCGGGTTGATCGTGCGGTGGGGGAAGCGTTCGAGCATCCGTGCCACGGCGACATGTGCCCGGTAGCCCGGCACGGTGGTCTGCCCGTCCAGTTGCCCGTAGTGGCCGAACTCGTGCGCCAGCACCGCGCGCACCTGCGCACGGGTGAACGCCTGGAGTACCGGGTAGCCGATCATGAGGAACCGGCGGCCGGGCTTCAGGCCGAACAGGCTCGTCTGCTCGACGACCGACGCCCCCGGCGCCGCCGTGAGCCACACCTGGTCCGGCGGCCGGGTCCCGATCGTCTCCGCCAGTTCGGTGAGCGTGGCCCACAGCTCCGGCGCGTCGTCGCGGTAGAGCGGAACTCCGGTCGGCACGAAGGGTTTCTCCCGGAACGGGAGCAGGGCCGCGACTCCGGCGCCGAGCAGCAGTCCCAGCCCGAGCGCGGCGACGAGGAACACCAGGCCGTTGTCGATCGTGCCCAGCAGGAGGCCGCCACCGAAGGCCAGCAGGACGAAGACCAGCGCGGCCAAGATGTAGAACCCCGACACCAGGAGCACGACCTTGGCCGCGCGAAGCCACCCTCGCATGGCGGAGAACCTACCCGGTCACGACGTCCAGGTAGTCCAGATCGGCCGGATCGTCGGTGCCTTTGGCGACGCGGTAGACCACGGTCCCGTGCGCCGGGACGGAAGCGCTGATGCTCCCGGTGGTCGTCCGCGTCGCCTTCGACCAAAGGTCCTTCAGCTCGTACGAGGGCGCGCCGCCGATGCCGAGCGCCGACGCGGTGGTGGCGATAGTCGCGGTGGAGGTGTTCTCATTGGACAGTGCGACCGCGCGGTCGCCATTGGCCAGCACCTTGTTGTAGACGACCAAGCCGCCGTCGGAACTCACGACGGTCGCCTGCTTGCCCAGCGGGTCCTGGTCGAGGGCGATGACGTCGGTGTTCTTGAGGATGGCGAGCGTCTCCGCACCGGCCTTGCGCAGATCCGCGCCGATGAGCAGCGGCGCGGCCATCATCGCCCACAGGCTGAAATGGGTGCGGTACTCGGTGGCGGTCATGCCGCCGTTGCCGACCTCGAGCATGTCCGGGTCGTTCCAGTGACCGGGACCGGCGTATCGCGCGAGCACCCGGTTGGCCTTGGCCTTGCCGATCATGCTGGTCCAGTTGTCGGAGATGTCGCCGGTGGTGCGCCACAGGTTCCCGACCGGCTCACCCCAGGTCCACACCTTGGGGTCGGTCCGCCCCCATTCGCAGATCGAGTAGACGATCGGGCGGCCGGTCTTCGCGAGCGCGTCACGCATCGCCGTGTACCGCTTCCGCGCGTCGACGCCCTGGTTGTTGCAGTTGTCGTATTTCAGGTAGTCGACACCCCACGAGGCGAACAGATTCGCGTCCTGCTGCTCGTGCCCGAGCCCGCCCGGGAAGCCCGCGGTGTTGCAGGTCTTGGTTCCGGCACTGGTGTAGATGCCGAACTTGAGTCCCTTCGAGTGCACATAGTCGGCGAGTGCCTTGATACCGCCCGGAAAGCGCTTCGGATCCGGTTGCAGGTCCCCTCGCGCGTTCCGGGTGGGCAGCGCCCAGCAGTCGTCGATGTTGACGTAGGTGTAACCGGCGTCCTTCAAGCCCTGCGAGACGAAGATGTCCGCGATGCCCTTGATCATCGCCTCGTCGAACTCCGCGCGGCACTGCGTGGTGTTCCAGTTGTTGAACCCCATCGGCGGGGTTCTGGCGAGGCCGTTTTCCAGCGCCAGCGCGGGTTCGGGGACCGACAGGACCGGGGTCAGTGCGAAGGCCGCGACGGCGAGGGCGGCGCACCGCCGCGCGAAAGTGGATGCCGACATGCTCTCTCCTTGGACGCGCTCGGGGAAGGCATCCGACGAGTACGCGGCGGAAGAGCACTCGTAGAACGAATCTTGAGTAAAGAGTGCTTACGAAGCGGGGTCAAGTCCGGGCGTGTGTGGTTCCCGGCCAGCGTGCACCAGCGTCCTTCAGAAACGCTGTAGCCGGTGTTCTCGCGAACGCCGTACGGCTCGCCGTCCGCCGAACTTCGGCCTGTTCGAAGGGCGCCGGCCCGCCGGTCTTCCTTCCCCGCTGTAACCCGCGTTGAACCGTGGCTACAGCCGCCTCCCGGAACCTTCGTGGTGTTCACCCGTCACTCTCAGGGAAGGTCCCCATGAACAGATCCGGTTCACCGCGCCTCCGGCGGCCGGCCTCGGCTTTCGCGGTCGTAGCGACGCTCGTCGCGGGCTTGCTCACCCTTCACACCACGATCGCGAAGCACCCGCAGGCGGTAGCGGCGTCGTCCGTCGGCGGCGAGATCTCCCGTGCCGAGATCATCGCCCGCGCCAAGTACTGGTACGACCGGGGCGACACCTGGTACAGCCAGAACCAGTCCGACGCCATCTCCGACGGCACCGGCGGCAAGTACCGGCCCGACTGCTCCGGCCTCGTCGCCATGGCGTGGCATCTGCCCAAGAAATCCGACGGCTGGGACCTCAACACCGACGACTTCCACTCCTACTCGCAGAAGAGCTGGCTGAGCAGCCTGCACGACCTCCTCCCGGGTGACGCCCTGCTCAAGGACGGCCACATCGAGCTGTTCGAGAAATGGGTCGATCCCAAGAACCACTCGGAAGGCGCCTGGGTCTACTCCGAGAACACCTACGGCCAGAAGACCAACCACAACACCAACTCCTGGTCGGAGATGACCACCTACCGCGGCATCCGCTACGACAAGATCAACGGCAATCCGGCCGGTACCGCGTCGATCTACGGGGTACTCGCCGACGGCAGGCTGACCTACACCACCATCGACGTCGCCACCGGGAAACGCAGCCACGGCGCCGTCGTCTCCACCGAGACCCTCGGCTTCAGCCCGGTCGCCATGGCCACCCTCAACTTCAACACCCTCCTCGTCACCTCACCCGCAGGCCAGCTCCACCGCATCGACATCATCACCAACAACGACGCCCTCACCTTCACCAAACCCACCCCGCTCGCCACCGGCTGGACACACCGGCTCCTCGCCTACGACGGCAACGGCCACCTCTACGGCATCGCGGGCACAACCCTCCGCCGCTACAACATCAACACCGCCAAACCCGCAGCCGACGACATCACCGGCAACACCCTCATCCAGGACGGCTTCACCCTCAAAACCCTCACCACCACCGGCCCGGACTGGCTGCTCGGAACCACCGAAGCCGGACAACTCCTCTCCTACAAGATCAGCGGCCCCGAAAACTGGACCCGCCACGAACTCCGCTCCAGCACCTGGCAAACCTTCGACCACCTCCTCTCCCCCGGCGGAGGCGTCTACTTCGGACACAAAACCGAAGGATCCCTGATCCAGTACAACGACACCAACCCCTACGACGGCCAAGACAACGACATCACCCCAGCGAAAGCCGTCGACACCGCCGGCTGGAGCCAAACCCTCCTCTCCGCCCAACCCGGCACCATCAAATAAGACGGGGTCCCGCCCGCCGCCACAGGAGCACGGCGGGCAGGACCCCGTCGATGACGTTTCGGTCCTCAGTGGACGGTGGTCACTCCTCGACCTTGCGAGCGGTGGCCATCGCGCGTTCGGTCTCCCAGAACGCCCGCATCGACACGATCAGGCCGTCCTCGCGAACCCGGTAGACGAATACGCCGTCGGTGTCGACGCGATAGCCACCGGGGAGGTACGTGGTGATCGTGCCGACGTTCGCGACCTCGTCACCGGCCGCGTGGGAGTCGCGGATGGTGAACTGGAAGCGTTCGACGCATCCGATCGTCTTGTCCCAGAAGGCACTGATCCCGTCGTGCCCGTGGTGCCCTTTGCCCTCTTCGTCGAACATGGACGGACCGATCGGGTCCTCGACGACGGCGTCCCCGGCGAAGAGTTCCAGCCACGCGGCCTTGTCCCCGGCGGTCACGGCGGTCATCGAACGGAACGCGGCCTGGCGCGCGGGCGGCTGCGTGGCGGCCGGATCCCAGCAGACGTCGACACCCATGCTCAGTCTCCGATCTTCGCGATGATCTCGTCGCCGAACTTCTTGATGGAATCGAGCTTCGGGCCGACTTCGGCGTCGAAGCCGAGACCGTCGAACACCCAGGGCATGGTGATGATGTCGGTGACGCCGATGTCGCCCTGCTCGCGGTAGCCGTCGAGGCCGAATTTGTCGATGCAGACCGCTTGGTACTCGAACGGGACATCGGCGCGGCCCTGTTCGGCCAGCAGCGCACGCAACCGGGTGATGGTGTCGCGCAGGTCGTCGAACTTCATCATCGCCGACGACCAGCCGTCCCCCACACGAGCGGCCCGGCGCAACGCGACCTCGGTGTGGCCGCCGATGTAGAACGGCACCCGCGACGGTGGCGTGGGGCTCATCCGGAGCTTGTCGAAGTCGAAGAACTCGCCGTGGAACTCGACCATTCCGCCGTCGAGGATGAGCCGCAGCACGTCGATGGCCTCGTCCACGCGCTTGCCGCGCTTCTCATACGGCGCGCCGCACCAGCGGAACTCCTCCGGCGACCAGCCGACGCCGAGCCCGAGCCCGAACCGGCCGCCGGTCAGCGCCGCGACCGAGTTGACCTGACGCGCCAGCAGGACCGGGTTGCGGGAGCCGAGTTTGAGCACGGAGGTGTAGAAGGTGAGCCGTTCGGTGACCGCGCCCATCGACGCGGCCGCGATCAGCGGATCGGCCCAGGGCGTCTCTTCGGTCCAGAACCGGCTGCCGTCGGGCGTGTACGGATAGTCGGCCGAGACGGTTTCGGAATAGAACAGCGAATCCGGGAGCGCGATCGAAGAGAACCCTGCCTCTTCGGCGGCGAGGGCGAGCTCGCCCAGCTGATCGAGCGGATTCATCGCGATCGACAGGGTGAACTTCATGGGGCCGAACTATAACGTGTTCTAGTTTCTTCCGCCAGTGCTCGCGGTGACCGGGAGCACTGGCGGGAACCCCCGGCGCACCGGCCGCGTTGTCCGGGCAAAGGGCCGAACGATTCCTGGAGTGAACCCATGGGCACCGCGATCTTCCTGATCGTGCTCCTCGCCGTCGTGGTCGGCGGCGGTATCTACTTCGCGAAATCCCAGGCGGCGGCCAAAAAGCGCCAGCTGGACGACGCGAAGGCGGACGCACGGCGCCTCGTCGAGCGACTCGGCGGTCAGGTCATGAACATCACCGGCACGGACACCGCCTCCCAGCAGGCGATGGCGGACGCGTCCGAACGCTTCACCGCGGCGGGCTCCCAGATGGAACAGGCGCAGACCGTCGAGCAGGCTCGTCTGGTGCGTGAGACCGCCATCGAGGGCCTCTACTACGTCCGCGCGGCGAGGATCGCGATGGGCATGGACCCCGGTCCGGAGCTGCCCGGCAGCGAAGAGCGCGATCGGGCCGGCAAGGTCACGGAGTACCGCTCGGTCGACGTCGAGGGCGAGCACTACGAGGCTTCGCCGGATCCGAGCCAGCGGACGCCGCACTACTACCCCGGTGGGCGCGTGGCGGGCCGTCCGGTGCCGCAGGGCTGGTACAGCGAGCCGTGGTGGAAGCCCGCGCTCGTCGCCGGTGCCTGGGGTCTCGGGTCGATGCTGCTGTTCAGCGCGATGTTCTCCGGCATGGCCGGGGTCGCGAGCGCGTCGGCCTGGGAGTCGGGATACGACGCCGGACAGGAGGACGCCGCCGCGGACGCGGGTGGCGACGCCGGTGGTGACATGGGCGGGGACGGCGGCGGCTTCGACGGCGGCGGCTTCGACGGCGGCGGCTTCGACGGCGGCGGTTTTGACGGCGGCGGGTTCGACGGGGGCGGCTTCGACTTCTAGCCCGCTTCGGTCTTTTCAAGCGCTATGAAAGGTCCTTTCCTTGCAAATTTTGCAAGGAAAGGACCTTTCATGGCATTCGGGACCCAGGCTGCGGTGATTCGTCGGTGCAGGTGGTCGACTACTTGCGACGTCGGACCTGGCTGCGGCTTGGGGCTGAAGGGCGCTTTCCCCGCATCGCATGCGGGGAAAGCGCCCTTCGCCGCGTGAGATGCGGGGAAAGTCCCCTTCAGCCCGGCTGGCAGGTCGGGCACCAGAAGAGGTTCCGCGCGGCCAGGTCGCTGCGCAGCACCGCCGTCCCGCAGACGAGACACGGCAGACCTTCGCGGCGGTAGACGTACACCTCTCCCCCGTGCCGGTCCTGCCGCGGCGCGCGGCCGGTCACCTCGGGCAGATGCTCCGGCGCGACCGTGTCGATCCGTCCCACCCGGACACCGTGCCGCATGAGCGTCACGAGATCCGCCCACAGGTCGTCCCACAGCCCGCGATCGAGCGCGCGGCCGGGCAGGAGCGGGGCGACACCGTGCCGGAACAGCACCTCGGCGCGGTACACGTTGCCGACCCCGGCCAGCACCGACTGGTCCATCAGCAGCGCCGCGATCGAGGTCTTGGACCGCGAGATCCGCTCCCACGCCTTGTCCGGTTTCGCGTCCCGGCGCAGCGGGTCCGGGCCAAGCCGGGCCTTGATCGCGTCGACCTGGGGCGTGTCGAGCAGTTCGCACCGGGTCGGGCCGCGCAGGTCGGCGGAATGCGTCGGGCCGACCAGCCGCATCCGCACCTGCCCCACCGGCTCCGAAACCGGCAAGGCGTCGTCGGAGAACGTGCCGTAGAGGCCGAGGTGGACGTGCACCGTCCCGTGTGGACCGTAGTCGTGGAACAGATGCTTCCCGTACGCCTCGGCCTTCACCAGCACCCGGCCGTCCAAACGGGACGCTTCGGCGGCGAACCGTCCCTGTGGGCTGCTCACCGCGACCGGATGACCGGCGAAACGGCGTTTGTGCAGACGGGCGAGGCGATGGAGCGTGTGCCCCTCGGGCATGTCAGTGCTCGGGCAGCGGCGGCGGCCAGCCGGTGTTCTCGTAGTCGACGATCTGCTGGACCCGGCGGCCGTGCCGCTCGTCCGGGCTCGGCGGGGTCGCGAGGAACGCCTCGACGATCTCGGTCGCCTCTTCGGCGGTGTGCATCCGCGCGCCGACGCCGATCAGCTGGGCGTGGTTGTGCTCGCGGGTGAGCTTCGCGGTCTCGACACTCCACGCGAGACCGGCGCGAGCGCCCTTCACCTTGTTGGCCGCGATCTGCTCGCCGTTGCCGGAACCGCCGACGACGATGCCGAGGCTGCCCTCGTCCGCGACGACCCGGCGGGCCGCCTCGATGCAGAAGGCCGGGTAGTCGTCCGCCGCGTCGTAGACGAAGGGACCGACGTCCTCGACGTCGTGACCCTGCTCCTTGAGGTGGGCCACGAGGTGGTTCTTCAGTTCGAAACCGGCATGGTCAGAGCCAAGGTAAACACGCACGGTGCGGAGTCTGCCATCACCGCACGCCTCGGGCATGCTCTGGGGGGTGGACATCTGGGGGCAGCGGGAATCCGACATCAGGCTCGAATGGGGACCCGAGGGCATCGAAGCGCTGAAAGGCGGCTGCGCCGTTCTGATCGTCGTCGACGTGCTTTCCTTCTGCACCACAACGGATCTCGTCCTCGGCAACGGCGGCCGTGTGCTGCCCGTCCGCTGGCGCGATCACCGCGGCGAGAAAGAAGCGAAGGCGGCCGGAGCCATCCTGGCGGGTGAAGGCGAGTGGACCTTGCGACCTTCGTCTGTGACGGAGATCCCTTCCGGAACCCTCCTCGCGCTCCCCTCCCCCAACGGCGCCACGCTCTGCGACGCCGCGGCCACGACCGGGGCCCACGTGTTGGCGGGCTGCCTGCGCAACGCCTCCGCCGTCGCCGCGCGTGCCGCCGAACTCGCGGACGGCCGCCCGATCGGCGTCATCCCGGCCAGGGAACGCTGGGACGCGTCTCCGCCGAAGCCCGCCTCGCGGCCGTCGCCGCCGAAGCGACCGACATCCCCCAAGCACTGGCAGAGTGCTCCTCGGGGCGAGAGCTCGCCGCGGCCGGGCACGGGAACGACGTCACCCTGGCCGCGCGACTCGATACGAGCAGCACGGTTCCGATGCTGCGCAACGGAATTCTGGAGGACCTGTGACTTGGCTCGAACTCGCGGACGGCGTGTACGCCCGCCGCTACCAGGAGCTGGACCTGACCGTCGGCCTGGTCGTCGGGAGTGAACGCTGCCTGGTCGTGGACGTCCGCGGCGACGTCGAGCAGGGCGCCGAACTCGCCGCCGCGGTGCGGGAGATCACGCCGCTGCCGTGGTCGGTCGTGTACACCCACGCGCATTTCGACCACGCCTTCGGCACCACGCCGTTCCTGCCGTGCGATGTCTGGGCGCACGAAGCGTGCCTGACCGAGCTGACCACTTACGGCGAGGGCGCCCGGAAAAAGTGGATTGAGCATTACCTCAAGGAAAACCGGCCCGAAATGGCCAAGGCGCTGGAACGCACCGAAATCACCATGCCGGACCGGCTGGTCACCGACACCGCCGAGATCGACCTGGGCGGTCGCGAGGTCGTGCTGCGGTTCCTCGGCCACGCCCACACCGACCACGATCTGTTCGTCCACGTGCCCGACGTCGGCGTCCTCTACGCGGGCGACGCCGTCGAGAACGCCGAAGCAGGCTTCAGCGCGTTCTCCTTCAACGACGGCAGCTCGCTGCCCAGTTGGACGGACGTGATGGACGCGATCCTCACGCTGGACCCGCGGATCATCGTCGCCGGGCACGGAGACCCGGTCGACACCGCCTTCATCGCGAAGCACCGCGATGGGCTGCGCGAACTTGTCGCGCTCAAAACGCGGCTCAAGGCAGGAGACCTCACGACGGACGAAGCCGTCGCGAAGTCCCCCTACCCCGACGATGTCACCAGGGCCGCCCTGGAGACCCCTTAATCGAAGTTCAGGTCCCCGGTCCGGGTGCGCTTCAGCTCGAAGAAGTCCGGGTAGCTCGCGAGCGCGCGGGCACCGTCGAAGATCTTGACGGCGTCCTCGCCACGCGGGATCGAGCTGAGCACCGGGCCGAAGAAGGCGACGCCGTCGATGTGGATGGTCGGGGTGCCGACGTCCATTCCGACGGGATTCATACCTTCGTAGTGACTCTTTTTCAGCGCCTCGTCGTACTCGGTCGACTCCGCGGCCTCGGCCAGTTCGGCCGGGGCGCCGATGGCTTCGAGGGTCTCCTTGATGACCTGCGGGATGTCCTTGTTGCCCTGATTGTGGTGGCGCGTGCCGAATTCGGTGTAGAAGTCGCGCAGGGCCTCCTCGCCGTTCTTCTGCGCGAGCGCGGTCGCGACACGAACGGGTCCCCAGCCCTGGCTCAGCAGCTCCTTGTACTGCTCAGGCAGGTCTTCGCGACCGCTGTTGAGCTCGGAAAGGCTCATGATCCGGAAGCGCAGAT
This sequence comes from Amycolatopsis sp. NPDC033938, assembly GCF_055575975.1. Lineage (NCBI taxonomy): Bacteria > Bacillati > Actinomycetota > Actinomycetes > Pseudonocardiales > Pseudonocardiaceae > Amycolatopsis > Amycolatopsis sp. NPDC033938. Next base: position 46,165 of record NZ_JBVIRO010000023.1, on the reverse strand, counting down.
CGAGCGAGCGGTGCTTTTCCACTTCGAGGATCCAGCGCGAGCTGATCCAGGCGAAGGGACAGATCGGGTCGAAGTAGAAGTCGACCTTGGTCGTCTCGGACGGGGCGGTCATCAAGTTCTCCCAATGCCATCGTCTGGTGGAGCGGTGCCTACGGAGTGCTACACAGCGAGCCAACATCGCGGCCGTCGGTGTTGTTCCCGTCGTCAGCACCGCCCTCGACATGATTGGATGCCTGTAGTTGGAAACCAAAACCGATACCGATGACCAGAGGTGCCAGTGCCCGCCCCCAACCTGACCCGAGACCAAGCCAAGCTGCGCGCGGATCTGCTCGACGTCGAGTCCTACGACATCGAACTGGATCTGACCGACGGCCGCGGCGGTCCCGGTGAGAAGACCTTCACGTCGAAGACGACGATCAAGTTCGCGAGCGCCAGGAGCGGCGAAGCGTCGTGGGTCGACATCGTCGCCGAGGGGATCGAGTCCGCCGTCCTCAACGGGACGGAACTCGACGTCAGCGGGTACGTCGAGGACAAGGGCGTCGAACTTCCGTCGCTCGCCGAGTCCAACGAACTCGTCGTGGACGCGGTCTGCCGGTACATGAACACCGGCGAGGGCCTGCACCGGTTCGTCGACCCGGTCGACGACGGCGTCTACCTCTACACGCAGTTCGAGACCGCCGACGCCAAGCGCATGTTCGCCTGCTTCGACCAGCCCGACCTCAAGTCGGTCTACCGGCTCACCGTGCTCGCGCCGAAGGACTGGAAGGTCATTTCGAACGCGCTGGTCGAGTCGACCGAAGAGACCCCGGAAGGTGCCGTCCGCACCGTTTTCGCCGTATCCGAGCGGATCTCGACCTATCTGGTCGCACTGATCGCGGGCCCGTACAGCGAGTGGCGCGACGAGTACTCCGACTCCCACCGCACGATCCCGCTCGGCATCTACTGCCGCGCTTCGCTCGCCGAGCATATGGACGCGGACAAGCTGTTCACCGAGACCAAGCAGGGTTTCGCCTTCTACCACGAGAAGTTCGCCACCCCGTACCCGTTCTCCAAGTACGACCAGCTGTTCGTGCCGGAGTTCAACGCGGGCGCGATGGAGAACGCGGGCGCCGTCACCTTCCTGGAGGACTACGTCTTCCGCAGCCGTGTCACGCGCTACGCCTACGAGCGCCGCGCCGAGACGCTGCTGCACGAGATGGCGCACATGTGGTTCGGCGACCTGGTCACCATGCGCTGGTGGGACGACCTGTGGCTGAACGAGTCGTTCGCGACCTTCGCGAGCGTGCTCGCGCAGGCCGAGGCGACCGAGTACAAGAACGCGTGGACCAGCTTCGCGAACATCGAGAAGTCGTGGGCGTACCGGCAGGACCAGCTGCCCTCGACGCATCCGATCGCCGCGGACATCGTCGACCTGCACGCGGTCGAGGTGAACTTCGACGGCATCACCTACGCCAAGGGCGCGAGCGTGCTCAAGCAGCTCGTCGCCTACGTCGGGCTCGACCACTTCCTCGAAGGCCTGAAGGTCTACTTCGGCAAGCACGCCTGGGGCAACGCGACCCTGGCGGACCTGCTGGGCGCGCTGGAGGAGGCGTCGGGCCGCGACCTGTCGTGGTGGAGCGCGCAGTGGCTGGAGACCACCGGTCTCAACTCGCTGAGCCCGCGCTACGAGATCGGCGCGGACGGCGCGTACACCTCGTTCGCGGTCACGCAGACCGGCGCCAAGCCGGGTGCCGGTGAGCTGCGGACGCACCGGGTGGCGGTCGGCGTCTACGACGAGGACGAAAACGGCAAGATCGTCCGCAAGCACCGCGTCGAACTCGACGTCGACGGCGAACGCACCGACGTGCCGGAGCTGGTCGGTCTCCCGGCGGGCAAGCTCGTGCTGGTCAACGACGACGACCTGACCTACTGCACGATGCGGCTCGACCCGGCGTCGCTGACCACGCTGATCGACCGCATCGCCGACATCACCGACCCGCTGCCCCGCACGCTGTGCTGGTCGGCGGCCTGGGAGATGACGCGGGAGGCCGAACTCAAGGCCCGCGACTTCGTCACGCTGGTCCAGCGCGGCGTCCACACCGAGACCGAGGTCGGCGTGGTGCAGCGGCTGCTGCTGCAGGCGCAGACGGCGCTGAACTCGTACGCGAACCCGGCGTGGGCGGCGGACAAGGGCTGGCCGGAGTTCTCCGGCAGGCTGCTGGAGCTGGCGCAGGGCGCCGAGGCCGGTTCGGACCACCAGCTCGCGTTCGTGAACTCGCTCGCCGGATGCGTGCTCGACGACAAGACGCTGGCGATCATCGCGGGCTGGCTCGACGGTACGGCTCCCCTGGAGGGGCTGACCGTCGACACCGACCTGCGCTGGCGGCTGCTGCAGGCGCTGGTCGCGCACGGCAAGGCGGAGAACGCCGAGATCGACGCGGAACTCACCAAGGACGACACCGCCGCCGGACGGCGTCAGGCGGAGCGCTCGCGGGCGCTCCGGCCGACCAGCGACGCGAAGGCCGACGCGTGGCAGCGGGCGGTGTACGACGACGAGCTGCCCAACGCGGTCAGCGACTCGCTGATCACCGGGTTCTCCCACCCCGGCCAGAAGCATCTGCTCGGTGACTACGTGACGCGCTACTTCGACGTCATCGACGAGGTGTGGCAGCGACGCTCCAGCGAGCGGGCGCAGCCGACCGTGGTCGGGCTGTACCCGTCGTGGGCGGTCGAGCCGTCGACCGTGGAGGCGTCGGACGCGTGGCTGGCCGGGGAGCACCCGGCGGCGCTGCGCCGTCTCGTTTCCGAAGGCCGGGCCGGGATCGTGCGGGCGCTGGCCGCCCGTGAGTTCGACTCGCAGGCCGGGGTCTAGTCCGGTGACGCGATTGGTCCCGTAACGCCATGAAAGGTCCTTTCCTTGCAAATTTTGCAAGGAAAGGACCTTTCATGGCACTCGGAAGTGCTTGAAGCGAGCGTCAGTGCTGAGGTGAGCCGGCCTGGTCGCTGAGCATGCGCAGAGCGTTCACAAGGCCGCCGATGAGGTCGCCTTCCTTGAAGGAGGCCACCATGCTGGCCACGGCGAGCTTCGCGCCGCGGTCGGGCAGGCGGTACCGGGCCTGCGAGCCCGTCACGATCTCGATGGCACGCTGGCCGGGCGACACGGCGACGACCACGGCGTCGGCCGGGTTGTCGGTCGAGGCCAGCAGGCCTTCGGCGGCCGCGCGGGTGTCGTCGCCGAGCTCACCGAGGTACACACTGAAGTCGAGGCCGGTCTCGCGGCTGGCCAGCGTCAGCGCCTCGTCCAGCCGGGCAAGCTGCTGGGTCGAGAATGGGCTGATCGGCCCAGCCGGTTCGTACATCTTGGCGGCGGAAATCCGGCCGCTCGAGGTAACGGCGGCGCCGTAACCGGGCTCTTCGTCAACAGCTGCGGACGCGTGGGTCAGTTCACCAGTTGCCACGAGCGCCTCCTGTCACCGAAGTTCCGTCCGTCGCACCGACGGCGGTCGCACCGCCGACGTTCGCGTGCGAATGCCTGGCGCCGACACCCTCGGGGTTGGCGCTCCACCACATGGCCGGGTACTCCCACGGCTGCCCCGGCCGGTACCGGGCGTTGCCCGCGCCCTTCGACCGCAGCGTGGCCACCCCGCAAAGCGCGTAGATGGCCAGGGGGATCACCGCGAAGACCAGGATCGTCTCGACAAGGTTCACGCGCGTGAGCGTATCCGACCCGGGTACGGAACGCCGTGCCGCACCCGGTCGCGTGGCGTGGTCCGCGCCACCTACCGCTCGCCGTCCGCGAGGGGCCGTCCGCCGCTTGCCGCGAAAGCGCTCCCACGTTGGGCCGAAGCCCTCAAGGCCGAAAGGTTGCAACTCAACGTACGGGCGGCCGCACCCGGCGCTGTCGTCTTGTCGTGGCCTTGAAATCCTCGTAGCTTTTTCACCTGTACGGGCCTTGCGCCCAGCTCCCCCACCCCAGCAGGTAACGCACCGGTCGCAGGAGGACTTGTCATGCAGAGCACCCAGACACCCGGCCAGGCGATCATCGACGACATTTCGTCACTCTTCGAAACTGAATTCTTCACCGGCACGCGTGTGACGGCGGGCACACGGGTTACGCGGGGTACTCGTGTCACTCGCGGTACCCGGGTCACCGCCGGCACCCGCGTCACGCGTGGCACCCGGGTGACCCGTGGCACCCGCGTCACCGCCGGCACTCGCGTCACCCGTGGCACGCGCGTCACTCGCGGCACCCGCGTCACGGCAGGCACCCGCGTCACCTGCGGAACCCGCGTCACCCGTGGCACTCGCGTCACCCGTGGCACCCGCGTCACCTGCAAGAACGACTTCTCGCTGGCCGCCTGAGCCCGGGCACGACCGGTCAAGCAGGGGACGGCGTACTCGTAACAAGCTTCACCACGGCATCATCGGCTCGCCCCGGCCGCCGAAAGGCAGCCGGGGCGCCGACGTGTTCAGCTTCAGAACCGAAGTCAGGCCGCGGTTCCCAGGTACGGCCGCCACAACGGGTCGGCCTCCTTGGAATGGGCGAGCAGCCGCCAGTGCGGCCCGTGCGGGGCCCTCGGCACGACGCGCAGCCGCCAGCCGATCTCGGACAGCAGCTTGTCCGCCTTCCGATGGTTGCACTTGGCGCAGCAGGCAACGCAGTTCGACCAGCTGTGGGGACCGCCACGGCTGCGCGGGACGACGTGGTCGATCGTCTCGGCCCGCCCCCCGCAGTAGGCGCAGCGGTACCGGTCGCGGTGCATCAGCCCGGCCCGGGTCAGCGGAACCTGCGCACGGTAGGGCACGCGTACGTAGGTACTCAGCCGGATCACCGAAGGCACGGGCAGCGAAACCGTGGCGGCGTGCAGTTCGAGCCCTCCCGGGTCTCCGTGCACCACCTCGGCCTTGCCGCACATCACCAGGACCACCGCGCGCCGCAACGGCAGCGCCGTGAGCGGCTCGAACGTGGCATTCAACAGCAATACCCGTCTGCGACCCCACGAAGTCGTCGTGGGTGCCGCCGTAGTCGACGGATCCCGCCCTCTACGCTGTCCGGGCGGGCGGGCAACACCCCCTGGCCGGGTTCCCGGCCCGCCCGGTGGCGCCCCGTGCGAGGGGGCACCTCCCGGATGAGCGCGCAACACGACCTCCGGCGCCTGTCCGGCCAAGGCTTGGCTCGGGACGCCGAGGGGGATGGGTTGTCGGTCTGGCACTCGACCACCTCCACCGGTGCAGGCATAGTCGACCACAGATCAGCCCCAAAGTGCACGTGTGTTACAAGACGTGTCACATGCGCGCGACCCCGCGTCCACCTGAAGTCGGGTGTTTCGAATCCGCGGGGGTTCCTGCCGCGCCCAGCAGCGCGAACGGTCCCCGCCGAGCTGGAAAGGACATTTCTTCTCCGTGAACCTGCTCCCCACCGAACCTCCGGCCTGCGTCAAGGACGCCAGCACCTTCTGCGGCCAGGTGTTCCAGGTCACAAACAACGAATGGCTCTCCGCGTCGGCCGGCTGGCTGCTGACGAAGCCGATCAAGATCCTGCTGATCATGGCCGTGGCGTTCCTGCTGCGGTACGTCGTCCGGCGCCTGATCAACCGCGTGACGCGGATGCCGAGCGGCTCCAAGAAGCTGCCCGCCCTCTTGAGACCGCTGCGGGAGAAGGCTCCCGAAGTGCTCGGGTCGGCGGTCATGGAACGACGCCGTCAGCGCGCCGCCACGATCGGTTCGGTGCTCAAGTCGATGGCGACGTTCTTCATCTACGGTCTCGCGTTCATCCTCGTGCTGGGCGAACTGGGGATCGACCTGGCGCCGATCATCGCCTCCGCCGGCATCGTCGGTGTCGCGCTCGGTTTCGGCGCGCAGAACCTCGTCAAGGACTTCCTCTCCGGCATCTTCATGATGATCGAGGACCAGTACGGCGTCGGTGACGTCGTCGACGTCGGTGAGGCGTCCGGCACCGTCGAGGCCGTCGGCCTCCGGATCACCACCCTGCGTGACATCAACGGCACCGTCTGGTACGTCCGCAACGGTGAGGTGCTGCGGGTCGGCAACTCGAGCCAGGGCTTCGCGGTGGCCGTCGTCGACGTCCCGCTCAGCTACTCGGTCGACGTCGAGAAGGCCACCGAGCTGATGGCCGAGAAGTCGAAGGCGCTCCTGGAGAACGAGGTGCTGGCTCCCCACGTGCTGGAGCCGCCCGAGATGCTCGGTGTGGAGTCCGTGACGCCGGAAGGCATCAAGGTCCGGCTGACGGTGAAGGTCCGGCCCGGCAAGCAGTGGTCCGTGCAGCGCGCGCTGCGGGCGCACCTGCTCGCCGCGCTCGACGAAGCGGGCTTCGAACCACCTCTGGGGCGCTTTATGTCGACCGGCCCCGCCACCCAGTAGGACAAGGGCAGAATGGAAGTGTGTCCGTGAGCGAACCAGACCCCACGACCTTGTACGAGGCGATCGGCGGTGAACCGGTCTTCACCCGGATCGTCGCGCGGTTCTACGCCGAGGTGGCGGTCGACGAAGTCCTTCGCCCGCTGTACCCCGAGGAGGACCTCGGGCCGGCGGAGGAACGCTTCCGGCTGTTCCTCATGCAGTACTGGGGCGGCCCGCACACCTACTCGGATCAGCGCGGCCACCCTCGGCTGCGGATGCGGCACGCGCCGTTCAAGATCGGCCCGATCGAACGCGACGCCTGGCTGCGCTGCATCAAGATCGCGGTCGACGAGGAGCACATCGAGGAGCCCTACCGCTCGCAACTGTGGGCGTATCTCGAAATGGCCGCCAACAGCATGATGAACAGTTTCGTGTGATGGCGACGGGCGCGGCTTGGTGGGACCAAGCGGTCTTCTACCAGGTCTACGTGCGCTCGTTCGCCGATTCCGACGGGGACGGCGTCGGTGACCTCGAAGGCATCCGCGGCAAGCTCGGGTACCTGGAGCTGCTCGGGGTCGACGCGCTGTGGCTGACGCCGTTCTACCGCTCGCCCATGGCCGACCACGGGTACGACATCGCCGATCCGCGCGACGTCGACCCGATGTTCGGCACCCTCGGCGATTTCGACGTCCTGCTGACCGAGGCGCACAAACGCGGCATCAAGGTCACCATCGACGTCGTCCCCAATCACACCAGCAACACCCACCCCTGGTTCAAATCGGCGATGGCGGCGCCGCCGGGCAGCCTGGAACGGGATCGCTACATCTTCCGTGACGGGCTCGGCCCGCGCGGCGACCAGCCGCCGAACAACTGGGTCAGCGCGTTCGGCGGCCCGGCGTGGACCAGGGTCCCGGACGGCCAGTGGTACCTGCACCTGTTCTCGCCGCAGCAGCCGGATCTGAACTGGACCAACCACGAGGTCGCCGCCGATCTGGAGCGCACCCTGCGGTTCTGGCTGGACCACGGGGTGGACGGCTTCCGCATCGACGTCGCGCACGGCATGGCGAAACCGCCGGGCCTGCCGGATATGGACCCGCGGGTGAACCCGCTCGGGCCGAGCGAGTTCTACGACCCGAGGTTCGACAACGACCGGGTCCACGAGATCCACCAGATGATCCGCAAGGTCCTCGACGAGTACCCCGGCGCGATGGCCGTCGGGGAGATCTGGGTGACCGACGAGGAACGCCTGGCGCGGTATCTGCGGCCGGACGAACTGCATCTGGCGTTCAACTTCCGCCTCGTGCTCACGCATTTCGACGCGGACGCGCTGCGGACGGCCATCGAGCGGTCCCTGGCGGTACCGAAGGCCGCCGGGGCGTCGGCCACCTGGACGCTGAGCAACCACGACGTCTGGCGGCAGGTCAGCCGGTACGGCGGCGGTGAGCGGGGCGTGCGGCGGGCGCGGGCGATGGCGCTGGTCGAATTCGCGCTGCCCGGGACGATCTATCTGTACAACGGCGAAGAACTGGGCCTCGGCAACGTCGACCTCCCGCCCGAGGCGCTCGCCGACCCGCGCGCCAAGACCTCCGGCGCCGAATTCGGCCGAGACGCGGCGCGGGTGCCGCTGCCGTGGGAAGGCGACCGTCCGCCGTTCGGTTTCTCACGCAACCCGCGCACCTGGTTGCCGATGCCCGCTTCTTGGACGTCGGTGACCGTGGAAGCGCAACTGGAGGATCCCGCGTCGACGCTGTCGCTGTACCGGCGGGCGATCGAGCTCCGCAAGTCACATCGGGCTTTCCGCGGCGACGACCTCGAGTGGTACGGCGCCCCGGCCGGCTGTTTCGCGTTCCGGCGGCGAGGCGGCGGGCTGGTCTGCGCGCTGAACACGTCGGCGAGCCCGATCGCGTTGCCGCCGGGCGAGGTGCTGCTGTCGAGTGTGCCGCTGGTGGACGGGAAACTGCCACCGGACGCGGCCGCCTGGCTCGTCTGAGCCCGGCTCGGGGCTGAAGGGCGCTTTCCCCGCATGCGATGCGGGGAAAGCGCCCTTCGCCGCGTGAGATGAGGCGAAGGGCCCCTTCAGCCCCCACCTCAGAACCCCAAGGGCGAGAAGGCGCCATGAAAGGTCCTTTCCTTGCAAAATTTGCAAGGAAAGGACCTTTCATGGCGCGCTAAGGGATCAGTTCATGCCCGGGTGCAGCTTGTACTGCGTCTGGGCGTTGAACTGGTTCTGCCGGACGAGCTTCGCCGGGAAGGTCCGCCAGTCGTTCAGTTCCAGGACGTCGAGCCCCTTCACGATGTCGGACGAGAAGATGTGGCCGTTGTACCAGTACGCCGACCACGTGCCGCCGCCGACGAGCTTCTCGTTCGAGAGCGGGCCCCGCTCCCAGTACGCGATCTCCTTCGGCTTCGCCGAGTCGGTGAAGTCCCACACCGAGACGCCGCCCTGGTACCAGGACTGGACCATGATGTCCTTGCCCGGAACCGGGATCAGCGAGCCGTTGTGCGCCACGCAGTTCTCGGTCTCGGACTGGAGCCGCGGGATCTTGTAGTAGCTGCGGAACTCCAGCTTGCGGTTGTCGCCGCGGCCGGTGATCTCGTAGATGCCGTTGGCACCGCGGGTGGAGCCGAACTTCTCCAGGCAGGTCGCCATGCCACCGCCGCCGAGCTCGTCGGTGAAGACGACCTTGTTGGCTTCGTTGTTGAAGGTGGCGCTGTGCCAGAACGCGAAGTTCACGTTGTCCTGGACGCGGCTGAGGACCCGCGGCTTGAGGCGGTCGGAGATGTCGAACAGGACGCCGTCACCCATGCAGGCACCGGCCATCAGGTCCTTCTCCGGGAGCGCCGTGAGGTCGTGGCAACCGGTGGTCGCCGAGCGGCGGGTGCCGTCGGGGTTGTCGCCGCCGGCGTTGCCGCCGTCCGGGAACAGCACCGGGGTCGCGACGAGCGCGGCCTTCGCCGGGTCCTTGACCGGGACCTTGACGATCGAGATCTTGTCGTGCGGCGGCTGGCAGTCGGGCAGGTTCGCCGCCGGCGCGTACGACGAGACGTACACGTAGACGTCCTTGCCGCTCTTGTCCGGCACCATCGTGTTGGTGTGCGAACCACAGTCGGTCTCGACCGCCGCGACGTACTTCGGCGCCGCGAGGTTCGAGATGTCGAAGATCTTGATGCCTTCCCACGCCGACTTGTCCGACGCGGGCTTCGCGACACTCGAGCACGAGTTGTCGCTACGCGAGGAGTCGGTCGAAACGAAGAGCAGGTCGCCGGAGATCGACACGTCGTTCTGCCCGCCGGGGCAGAGGACCTGGCTGACGATCTTCGGACGGTAGGGGTTGCGGACGTCGAAGACGTTGAAGCCGTCGTACGTGCCGACGATCGCGTGTCCCTTGGTGAACGCGATGTCCGTTCCGGTGGAGTCCTTGGTGAACGGTCCCTGCTGCGGGACGTTCGCGATCGACCGGAGGTTGGGGCTGTGGACGATCTCGTCCACACCCGGGATCGTGGTCGCCGACGGTTCGGCGATGACGGCCGGCGCGACGACCGCGCTGGAGGCCCCGAGGGCGGCGACTGCGGCCGCCGACACGAAGACCCTGGTCAAGCGGCGTTTCAGCCCAGGCTGCAGCACGATATGGCTCTCCTTCCACCCAGCTTTACGGGAACCTTATTCCTTATTTAGGCTCAGCAGATACCGACCAATGGAGGATCTCCCGGGATGAAAAAGAGTTTGACATCGGCGCTGGTGATCGCCGCGTTCCTCGTCTCGGGCTGCACCGGCTCCGACACCCCCGCCACGACGACGTCCAGCGCCCCGGTGATCGTCCCCGGAAAGCCGGGTGAGCAGGCGGGCACCGTCGCACTCGGCCCGGTGAAGCGCGATCAGCCCAACCAGGCCGACGTCGACTACATCACCATGATGATCCCCCACCACCAGCAGGCGAAGGTGATGACCGATCTGGTGCCGGGCAAAACGGCGAACGAGCAGATCCGCGCGATCGCGGGCCGGATCTCGGTCGCCCAGGACGGTGAGATCACGATGATGAAGACGTGGCTCACCGACCGCGGCAAGCCGGTGCCCGGCGAGGGCCACGACGGGCACGGGGGCCACCACGAGCACGCGCTCATGCCCGGGATGGCGACGGAGGAGCAGCTGGCCGATCTGCGCGCGGCCTCCGGCACGGCCTTCGAGAAGCTCTTCCTCGACCTGATGATCGCGCACCACCAGGGCGCCTTGACCATGGCCGAAGCCCAGCTCGGCAAGGGAGTGGAGATCAAGGCCCAGGAGATGGCGCAGGAGGTCATCACCGGCCAGTCCGCCGAGATCGAGCGCATGAAGGCGATGCGGGCGACGCTCTAGTCACCCACGCGTTTCGTCGGGGTCAGGCGTCGCCGGACGAGCCCATGTCTCCGAAGCCGGAGTCCGAACCGGAGTCGTCGAGGGTGCCCGAGACGATCCAGGTCGCCAGCGCGGCGGCCTGGACGTAGGGCGCCGCCTTCGCCGCGGCCCGTCCGGCCGATTTGGCCCGGCCCCATTTCTCCGGGCGTTCGGCGCGTTCCGGCGCCTCTTCACCCGGCGGCCGCTCGGTGCGCCACGGGGTCTCCTCCGGCCGGACCTCGGCGAGGAAGTCCGCGGTCGGGTCCTCCCCGTCCTTACCGGCGTCCTTGTCGCTCATGGGGACAGCCTGACACCGCGGGCGGCCGGAAGCCACCCGCGGTGCGCGGCGGTAAGAAACCCGTCAGAACAGCAAGGGCAGGAGCGCGTGGCGGCGCTTGAGGACGGCGCCATAGCGCGCGTCGATCCGCATCCACGAATCCGTCGCGGTCACCCGGACGACGTCACCGTCGATCGACGAGTCAACGAAACCCATCCCGGACAACGCGAACAGGCACCGCATCTGGACCTTGATCTCCAGCTCACCGCCGGTGACGGTGAGCACGGCCTGGTCCATCAGCGAGGCGGGCGGGTTGCCGTGCGGGCCGACGTTGTCGCGGGCGAGCGCCACCCCGCGATCGGCGAGCTCCGAGATCACCGTCGCGGGCAGTTCGTCCACCAGCTGCCAGCGTCCCGGAGCGGGCAGCTCCGAATGCCACATCAGGTCCCTCGCCGGCCCCGGATCCATCCGCTCGCCGCCCGCGACGGTCAGTGCGGCGAGCAATTCGTTGCCGGAGACCGTGACGTCCGACGGGGTGATGTCGCCGGCGACGGCCCTGGTCGCGAGGACCTCGAACGGGGTCGCGCTCCACGCCTCGACGACGCCGTCACCACGCTGACGCAGCCGCACCAGCGTGTTCTGGTCGAGCCGGACCGCCCTGGCCACGAACGCGCCGAGCGTTTCGCGGTCACCCGCGTCCGGGATGACGAGCTCAGGCATCCGCGAACCCCTTCTCCAGGAAGGCGCGTTCGTCCTCGGTCAGCCGCCGCGGCCGCTCGGACACCGTGTCGTACGGCGCGAGCACCGTCTCCGCGGTGACCGCGACCTTGTCGGACTCGGCGGGCCCGGCGTGCACCCGATAACCGAGAGTGAAGCTGGCGTGCTTCAAGTCCTTCAACGAGATCTCCACCCGAATGTCCTGATCGGACACCACGATCGGCGAACGGTAATGGACGGCCAGCTTCACCACCACGATGCCCTTGGGCAGTTCGGTGAGCCCGGCCCGGACGGCGTCCCCGAACAGCAGCGGGATCCGTGCCTCCTCGAGCAGGGTCACCAGATTCGCGTGGTTGACGTGCCCGTAGACGTCCATATCCGACCAGCGCGGCCGGATCAGGGAAATGTAGCTCACTACCTCACCGTGCTCCGGATCTGCCTCGCGGCCACCGACAGCGTCGCCAGGTCGAGCTTGCCGGACTTGCTGATCTCGTCCAGCGCCACCCTGGCGCGCTGCAGCCGCGACGCGTTGGTCTTCTCCCAGTGCGCGATCTTCTCATCCGGGTCGGTGCCCGAATCGCTGTGCCGCAACGCGTCCAGCGTGATCGCCCGCAGCGAGCCGTACACGTCGTCCCGCAGCGCCAGCCGCGCGAGCGCGTGCCAGCGGTTGCCCCGTTCGAGACCGCTGATCGAGGTCAGCATCTTGTCGACGCTGAGGTGATCGGACAGCGCGTAGTACAGCGCCGCGGTCTCCGCCGGGCTCTGCACCGCGTCGATCCCGACCTGCTGCTCGGCCATCTCCGCCACGTCGGTGACGTCGAGCAGCCCGAAAGTGTGCAGCAGGAGCGCCACGCGCTGGGCCAGTTCGACCGGGACACCCCGCTCGGCCAGCCGTTCGGCGTTGTCGTCGACGGACGCGCATTCGACACCGCGGAGCAGTTCGTGCGCCCGCGGGGCCAGTTCGCCGACGACCCGGCCGAACCGGTTGATCTCGGCGAGCGGGGCCAGCGGTTGCGGCCGGTTGGTGAGGAACCAGCGGGCCGCCCGGTCGAGCAGCCTGCGGGTCTCCAGCATCATCTCGTCCGCGACCTCGGTCGGCACGACGTTGTCCAGCGCGTCGATCTGCGCCCACAGCGAGGGCAGGTCGAACACGTGGGTGACCACGGCGTACGCGCGGACGGCGTCGGTCGCGGTCGCGTTCATCTCCTCCATCAGGCGGAAGACGTAGGAGATCCCGGCGCCGTCGACGACCTCGTTGGCCACCATCGTGGTGATGATCTCGCGCTTGAGCGGGTGCTGGAAGATCGCGTCGCCGAAGCGTTCGCGCAGCGGCTTGGGGAAGTACTCCGGCAGACGGCGCGAGAACACTTCCGAATCCGGGAGTTCGCTCGCCAGCAGCTCGTCCTTGAGGTCGAGCTTGACGTGTGCCATGAGCGTCGCCAGCTCCGGCGAGGTGAGCCCCTCGTTCGCCTTCTCCAGCGCGCGGAACTCCGCCGAACTCGGCAGGGCTTCGAGCTTGCGGTCGAAGGCGCCCTTCGCGACCAGCGCGGCGACGAGCCGCTGGTGCACCGAGACCATCGGCCCGGCGTGCGCCCGGCTGACGCCGAGCACGGCGTTCTGCCGGTAGTTGTCGGCCAGCACCAGCTCGCCGACCTCGTCGGTCATCTGCTCCAGCAGTTCGTTGCGCTGCTCGGCGCCCAGCGAACCGGTCGAGACCAGGTGATCCAGCAGGATCTTGATGTTGACCTCGTGGTCGGAGCAGTCGACGCCGGCGGAGTTGTCGAGCGCGTCGGTGTTGATCTTGCCGCCCGCGCGGGCGAACTCGATCCGGCCGAGCTGGGTCAGGCCCAGGTTCCCGCCCTCGCCGACGACCTTGACGCGGAGCTGGTTGCCGTTGACACGCAAGGCGTCGTTGGCCTTGTCGCCCGCGTCGGCGTGGGTCTCGTTCTCGGCCTTGACGTAGGTGCCGATACCGCCGTTCCACAGCAGTTCGACCGGGGCCAGCAGGATCGCCTGCATGAGGTCGTTCGGCGCCAGCTTCGTGACGTCCTCGCCGAGCCCGAGCGCCTCGCGGACCTGCGGGCTGATCGGGATCGTCTTCGCCGACCGCGAGTAGATGCCACCGCCCTCGCTGATCAGCGAGCGGTCGTAGTCCTCCCACGACGAACGCGGCAGGTCGAACAGGCGCCGCCGCTCGGCGAACGAGGTCGCCGAGTCCGGGTTCGGGTCGAGGAAGATGTGCAGGTGGTTGAAGGCGGCCACCAGCCGGATGTGCTCCGAGAGCAGCATCCCGTTACCGAAGACGTCGCCCATCATGTCGCCGATGCCGACGACGGTGAAGTCCTCGGTCTGAGTGTCCTTGCCTAGCTCGCGGAAGTGGCGTTTGACGCTCTCCCAGGCACCCTTCGCGGTGATGCCCATGGCCTTGTGGTCGTAGCCGACCGAACCACCGGAGGCGAAGGCGTCCCCGAGCCAGAACCCGTAGTTCGCCGAGACCTCGTTCGCGATGTCGGAGAACTTCGCGGTGCCCTTGTCCGCCGCCACCACGAGGTAGCTGTCGTCGCCGTCGTGGCGGACGACGTTCGGCGCCGGGACGGTCTTGCCCTCGACCCGGTTGTCGGTGATGTCCAGCAGGCCGGAGATGAACATCCGGTAGCAGGCGATGCCTTCGTTGGTCTGGGTGTCGCGGTCCAGACCGGGGTCACCGGTCGGCGTCGGCGGGCGCTTCACGACGAAGCCGCCCTTCGCGCCGACAGGCACGATGACCGCGTTCTTGACCGCCTGCGCCTTGACCAGGCCGAGGATCTCCGTGCGGAAGTCCTCCCGGCGGTCGGACCACCGCAGGCCACCTCGTGCGACATCGCCGAAGCGCAGGTGCACACCCTCGACCCGCGGCGAGTACACGAAGATCTCGTACTTCGGCCGCGGCTCGGGCAGTTCGGGCACCGCGCTCGGGTCGAGCTTGAGCGCCAGGTACTGCCGGGGATTCCCGTCCGCGTCGGTGACGTGGTAGTTCGTGCGCAGCGTGGCGAGGATGACCGCCATCAGGCGCCGCAGGATCCGGTCCTCGTCGAGGCTGGTCACCTCGTCGACCAGCTTGCCGATCTCGGCGGTGAGCTGTTCGGCCTGCGAAGCGCGGGCCTCGGCGCTGATCGACAGGTCGAAGCGGGTCTCGAACAACCGCACCAGCGCGGTGGCGATGTCGGTGTGCGCGAGCACGGTGTTCTCGATGTACTCCTGCGAGAACGGGATCTTCGTCTGGCGCAGGTACCGCGAGTAGGCCCGCAGGATGGCCGCCTGACGCCAGGTGAGCCCAGCGCGCAGGACGAGCCCGTTGAAGCCGTCGACCTCGCAGTCGCCGCGCCAGGCGGCGTGGAACGCCTCCTGGAAGCGGACGCGCAGGTCGGTGTCCGCGTGGTCGAGGACCTGCGGGTCGATCCGCAGGCCGAAGTCGTAGATCCACGACCGGCCACCATCTTCACGGCGCAGTTCGTAGGGCCGCTCGTCGACGACCTCCACACCCATCCGCTGCAGGACCGGGAGCACCTGCGAGAGGGTGACGCCCTCGCCGCGCAGGTACAGCTTGAAGCGCCGCTCTCCCGCCTCGGCGTCGGCGGGCAGGTAGAACGACATCGACAGGTCGCCCTCGTCGGTCAGCGACTCCAGGGCACGGAGGTCGGCGAGCGCTTCGAGCGCGCTGAAGTCCTCCTTGTAGCCCTCGGGGAACACCGCGGCGAACCGCTGCCCCTGTTCACCCGCGGACTCCTCGCCCAGCAGGCCGATCGCGACGCCGCTGTCCCCGGCGCGCTCGCGGCGTTCGGCGAGGATCGCCTCGACCATCCGGTCGTCCCAGCTGCGGACGGCTTCGTTGAGCCGTTCCTGGATGCGCAGGGTGTCCGGTTCCGACCGCTGCGAGGGATCGGTGTGCACGATGAAGTGCACCTGCGCGAGCACGGTCTCCCCGATGCGCGCGCTGTACTCCAGTTGCGTGCCTTCGAGTTCTTCGAGCAGGACCTCTTGCATCGCGAGCCGCGAACGGGTCGTGTAGCGGTCGCGCGGGAGGTACACGAGGCAGGAGTAGAAGCGGCCGTACGGGTCGCGGCGCAGGAACAGCCGCAGCCGCCGTCGATCCGACAACGTGATCGCGCCGGTCGTCGTTGAGTACAGCGAATCGGTGTCGGCCGAGAACAGGTCCGCGCGCGGCCAGTTCTGCAGCACCTCGAGCATCCGCTGGCCGGAGAAGGACTCCATCGGGAAGCCCGCGCGGTGGATGACCTCGCGAACCCTGTTGCACACCACGGGGATGTCCAGCACGTTCTCGTGCAGGGCGGTGGTGGTGAACATGCCGAGGAAACGGTGTTCGCCGGTGACGTTTCCGTTGTCGTCGAACGTTTTCACGCCGACGTAGTACGGATAGACCGGGCGGTGCACCGTGGACGGCGCGCTGGCCTGGGTCAGCACCAGCAGCGTCGGCGCGAGCGCGGACACCGCCGTGTCAGGACCGGCGGTGAGGCTGCGCGCGGCCAAGCTGTCCTGGCGCAGCACGCCCAGCCCGGTCGCGAGCACCGCGCGCAAGGCGGGCTCTTCGTTGTCGGGGTGCGGGTTGTCGATCAGTTCGTAGCGGCGGTAGCCGAGGAAGGTGAAGTGGCCGTCGGCGAGCCAGCGCAACAGCCGGGCACCTTCGGCGACCTCGTGCGCGGACAACCGCGGCGGGTTCTCGTCCAGCTCGTCGGCGAGACGGCGCGCCTGCTCCGCCATCTTGTCGGTGTCCTCGACGACCTCGCGCACGTCGCCCAGCACCGACGAGAGCCGGTTGTCCAGCTCACGGGCACGGTTCGGGTCCGTCACCAGGTCGATCTCGATGTACATCCACGACTCGGCCGCCGAATTCGCTGGTGGCTCGGCCGGGTCGGCGTCCGGGTGAACCGCCAGCAGCTCGCCGGTGAGATCACGGCTGACCACGACGATCGGGTGCACGATGCGCTGCACCTGCACGCCGTCGCGGGCGAACTCGGCCGCGACGGAATCCACGAGATAGGGCATGTCGTCGGTGACGACCTGCACGACGGTGGCCTCACGCGTCCAGCCGTCTTCGGGGCCGGTCGGGTTCAGCAGGCGCACCGCGGGACGGCCGGGCATCCGGTCCTTGGCCAGCTGCAGATGCGAGCGGACCGCGCCGACGAGGTCGACCGGGTCGTCACCGAGAATCTCTTCGGCCGGGATGTGCCGGTAGTACAGGCGGATCAGGTCGCCGATCTCCGGGGCGTACGCCGCGGCGGCGTCGATCAGGTCGTCCCGGATCTGCTCCGGGTTCACCGACCGGCGCCGGGCGCCATCTTCGGTGCCGACATCTTTTCCGGGCGGGGACGAGACTCCCGTCGAGCTCATTTGAGACAACTCTCCACTGTGCGAGATTGACACCGCGACCGGCACGACTCTGTACCGGCCCAGACCCCAACCTACAGCTCCGGACTGACGGCTCCACAAGGCCGGGTCATTCCCGTCCGTCGAAGATTTCCCTGCTCAGATAGCGGAATCGCCGTGATCGGTTCAGCTACCGACGGGTCACATAGGCGGTCTGTCCGGACCTTCGCACGCCCCGCCGCACCGGGGGTGACCAGCGCCCATTGCCGTTCAGCGGAACGACACGAGGTCTCACCCGGCCGACTGAATCGTTCCAGTCCATCCCGGCTCCGACCGAGGTGGAGCAAGGGACCTTTGCTATCGCCGCGGTCAGTCGCTCCCGTTGGCGCGGTGCCGGTCGCGGCCGTTGACCGGACGCTTTCCCGAGTCCTGGGAACCGAGTTGTTTCACGAGCGCGGCGGCACTCGCGGTGCCGGCCTGATGCTCGGCAAGCGCGCGGGCCAGCAGATCGGCCAGCCCGGCGTCCGGCGGCGGCTCGTCTTCGGCGATGGCGCGGGCGTAGCTCTCCGGGAACGGCGTGATCGGCCGCCAGGAACCGGTGTCGGTCAACGGATCCAGCGCCGGTGGCATCCGCAGCCGCGGCAGCCACGGATCCACGACCTCTTCCTTGGCGCTTTCCTGGACGTTCTCCTGGGCATCGCCGGGGAACGAGGGTGCCGGATCTTCCCGGGGCGGCGGCGCTAGCGGGACGGCGGGTTCGGCGTACTCCACCGGCGTCTGCTCCCGGCGGGCGCGGCCGGTTTCGGCGCGCTCCTCGGCGGCGGGGCCGGGATGCGTGGCGTCCGCGGTGTTGTCCGCACGACGGCGGCCACCGCCTTGTCCGCCCGCGCTGGAGATCCCGAGCCGGTCCAGCACCGACTTCGCCGCCACGGAACCGTGTTCGGCGTCGTGCCTGGTCGTCCGCGGGACGGGCGCGGCGGACCGGCGGGCGCGTTCTTCGGCCGCCCATTCGTCGCTCTCCCACAACGGGGCGGCGGTCCCCGGCGGACGCGGTGGTTCGGCCTCCGCCGCGATCCGCGGCCGGGGCTCGGCGGCGGGTTCGGGGGCCAGGAGCAGTTCCGGGATCACCGGTTCCGGCATCGGCTCCTCGTACCGGACTGGAGTCTCTGACCGGCGCCGCACGGCCGGGATCGGGGTTTCCGGCCGGGTGACCGTGGGTTCGGGTGCCGAAGAGGCGATCTGCTCGCGAGCGGCGGGAGCTTCCGGACGGCTGCGTCGCCCGTGCTCCGGCTCCGGTCGCGATGCGGGTTTCGGCGGCGGCATCAGTTTCGGCGCGGCAGGTTCGACCTTGGGCTCGAACCGGATCGACGGCTTGGGCTCCTGGGGTTTCTTCGGTACCCGGCGGCGCCAGTCACCGGCGGACGCCGCGGCTTCGCGAGCCGGCTCCGGACGGGACGGCGGCTTCAACACCGGCGCTTCGGTCTTTTCCGCGGCGGGTGCCACGGGAGGTTGTTCCGGACGCGGAGGGTCGACGGGACGCGGCGGCTCGGCAGGCGTGTTCCGCGACGGCTCGGGTGCGACGTGGCTGTTCTGCCGAACGGGCCGCGGCGGTTCACGGTGCACCGGCGGCTCGGCGGCCGCCCGCTTCGGAGGCGCCGCGTCGATCGGCGCCATCACCGAGGTCACCTCGGCCGGGGCGGGCTCGGGTGCCGTGACGGCGGACGGACGCGTGGCGACGGCCCGCAGGACGTCGTCGAGATCGACCGCGGTGTTCTCGGCCGCGCCGAACTCGCCGACCAGGACATTGCACGCCTGCCTGCGCACGCGGGCGTGCAGATGCTCGGCGGCACGCGAACGGTGCAGGCAGCCGATGGCCTCCTCGGGACGACCGAGCCGTTCCTCGATCTGCGCCAGTTCCAGCCACAACCGTGCCGTGACGGCGTGCAGGCGGTGATCCTCGGTCCCGGCGACCGCTTCGCGCACGAGCATGCCCGCGGCTTCCCCGGATCCCGCGGGCAGCAGGACGCGGGTGGCCACCGCCAGCCGCAACCACGCGGCAGGCGAGATCCCGGCGGCCCGCACGGGCGCGTCGAGGACCGGCTGCGCCACCTCCAGCGCCATCTCCGTGTCGCCCCGGTCCAGCAACGTGCAGACGAGTTGCAGGACCAGCCGGATCCGGACGAGACCGCCGTCGTCGTCGGGGTTCGCGAGCTTTTCGAGCATGCCCAGCCCGGTCCGCGCGGCGTCCGCCGCCGCCGTCAGATCGCCGTGACGGCGACGGTGCGCCGACACCCCGACCCGCAGCATCGCGCGGATCAGCAGCTGCGAATCCGCCGCCATCGAGCCGTCACCGAGCACGAGCTTGTCCGCTTCGGCGAGCACACGGTCCAGTTCCGTCTTCCGGCCGAACTGGGCAAGGCAGCCGACGAGATGGCACAACGCCTCGGCCCGGTGCACCGGCGAGACCGCCGGATCCGCCAGCAGCGGACGCAATGCGGCCAGCCCGGTCAGCGGGATGCCGACACTGCGCGCGCAGACCGCGAGGTCGATCCTCAACCGGGCCGCGATGTCGCCGTAGCCCGCGTGTTCGGCGGCGCGCAGGGCGGCCACCGCCCGGCCGACCGTCCGGGGACGGCCACCGAGCCGCACCCGAGCGGTCACCACGAGGCTCTCCGCGCGGATCCACTGCTCGTCGGCACCGGCCGCCTCGGCGAGCGCGGCCGCGCGCTCCCCGAGGACCAGTGCCAGTTCCGGCGCCCTCAGATGCAGGGCGTCCGCACGTTCGATCAGCCTGCCGACAGCGGACAAGGTTCCCCCGGTGGCAGCCGTCCGCCCACCCACCATGGTGGTGGGTGAGCCCGGCCGTTGGCGCTTGCTGGCTTCCACGGGGAACCCCCGGCCCTCAGTCGCGGGTCAGCTTGCGATGGGTGACGCGGTGCGGACGAGCGGCCTCGGCACCGAGACGCTCGACCTTGTTCTTCTCGTAGCCCTCGAAGTTACCTTCGAACCAGAACCATTGCGAGGGGTTCTCGTCCGTGCCTTCCCAGGCGAGGATGTGCGTCGCGACCCGGTCGAGGAACCACCGGTCGTGCGAGATGACCACGGCGCAGCCGGGGAACTGTTCGAGAGCGTTCTCCAGCGAACCCAGTGTCTCGACGTCCAGGTCGTTCGTCGGCTCGTCGAGCAGGATCAGGTTCCCGCCCTGTTTGAGGGTCAGCGCCAGGTTCAGCCGGTTGCGCTCACCACCGGAGAGCACGCCCGCCGGCTTCTGCTGGTCCGGCCCCTTGAAACCGAACGCGCTGACGTAGGCACGCGAGGGCATTTCGGTCTGCCCGACGTGGATGTAGTCCAGCTTGTCCGAAACCACCTCCCATACCGTCTTCTTCGGGTCGATCCCGCCGCGGTTCTGGTCCACATAGGACAGTTTGACCGTCTCGCCGATCTTGACCTGCCCGGCGTCCGGCTCTTCGAGCCCGACGATCGTCTTGAACAGGGTCGTCTTACCGACACCGTTCGGGCCGATCACACCGACGATGCCGTTGCGCGGCAGGTCGAACGACAGCCCGTCGATCAGCACCCGGTCGTCGAAACCCTTGCGCAGCTTCTCGACCTCGACGACCACGCTGCCCAGCCGGGGCCCCGGCGGGATCTGGATCTCTTCGAAGTCGAGCTTGCGGTGCTTGTCCGCCTCCGCGGCCATCTCCTCGTAGCGGTCGAGCCGGGACCGCGACTTGGTCTGGCGCGCCTTGGCGTTGGACCGGACCCATTCGAGTTCGGACTTCAGCCGCTTGGCGAGCTTGGCGTCCTTCTTGCCCTGGACCTCGAGCCGCTCGCGCTTCTTCTCCAGGTACGTCGAGTAGTTGCCCTCGTAGCCGACGACGCGGCCGCGGTCGAGCTCCATGATCCACTCGGCCACGTTGTCCAGGAAGTACCGGTCGTGGGTGACGGCGAGGACGGCGCCCGCGTAGTTCGCGAGGAACTGTTCCAGCCACAGCACGCTTTCGGCGTCCAGGTGGTTGGTGGGCTCGTCGAGGAGCAGCAGGTCCGGCGCGGACAGGAGGAGCTTGCACAGCGCGACCCGGCGGCGCTCACCACCGGAGAGGTGGGTGACCGGCTCTTCCGGCGGCGGACAGCGCAAGGCGTCCATCGCCTGCTCCACCGCGGAGTCGATCTCCCACGCGTCGGCGTGGTCGAGGTCCTCCTGGAGCTTGCCCATCTCCTCCATCAGCTCGTCGCTGTAGTCGGTCGCCATGAGTTCGGCGACCTCGTTGAAGCGGTTGAGCTTGACCTTGATGTCGCCCAACCCCTCCTCGACGTTCTCGCGGACGGTCTTTTCCTCGTTGAGCTCCGGCTCCTGCATGAGGATGCCGACGCTGGCGCCAGGCTGGAGGAAGGCTTCGCCGTTGCTGGCCTGCTCGATCCCCGCCATGATCTTCAGAACGGTGGACTTACCCGCGCCGTTGGGCCCCACCACGCCGATCTTGGCGCCGGGGTAGAACGCGGTGCTGACGTCGTCGAGGATGACCTTGTCCCCGACGGTCTTGCGCACCTTCTTCATGGTGTAGATGAACTCGGCCATACAAGCGATCGTAGAGCGAGCCGATCGCGGCCTTGACGGCGGTCACCACCGAACTACCGACAGTCAGTCCGATATCACTGAGTGAGCATCTGACCCCTCATCCCACGGATGCCTCTTCCAGTGCGGTGACCATGGGATTCCCCAGGGGCGGCGGCATCGGGATCGCCCTGGGCCGGTCACGCCCGGTTCGCTGGATCGCGGCCGAACAACGCGCGAGGTTGGGGCCGATGGAGAAGGCCTCAAGCTCAGGTAGACCGAGAGGCGCCGGGATCTCCTCCGCGGTCTCGGCGCCCCGCAGCCGCCCGGCCACGATCACCGGATCGCCCTTGCTGAGGCACGAGAAAGCCGCCATCGCCAGCTTTCGCCAGCAGGTGACCTTGACCGCGAGCTGCCGCCCCTCGCCCCACTCCCCTCTTTCCTTGTCGTACCGGCGTTCGACACTCCGCAAACCGAACGACACGACATCGTGCCCGTGCACCCGCTCCGGATGGTGGACCGGTTCACTGGTCAGGTTGCCGATCATGGTCACCCAGGTCTCGCCCATCGCCATCACATCCGCCTTTCGCCTCGATCCGGGCCGCTCCCGGTGTTTCCCTTGACCACAGCCTGCCTCGGATCAAGGGAGGAAAACGGGCGCGAACGGGATCTGTGGACAACTGCGGGCGATGTGGGCTTCCTGTGGACAACTCGAACCGAAAACCGAGAAGGCAGGGGGAAATGTGGTAACGCGACTAAGGGGTGAAGGCACCTCGTGAGCGGTAATGACGGTTAGAGCGGACCCTCTCATAGGTACCTGCTCGTGGCCTGCGGCCTGGCTCGCGTGAAGTACGTGATGGCCCCCTTTCTTGCGCTAGGCGTAAGGAAGGGGGCCATCACGTACTGAGGAAGGTATGAAGGTCGAGTTTCCTCGGCTGAGCCGAGGGAAGGGGGCCTTCACGCGCCGCCGACGTGCCTGGTGTTACTACCGAGGCTGGTGATGGCCTTCCTGGCCGGGTGAGGGGAACTTTGAGGGACTCTGAGTCCCTCAAGGAGTCCTTCACGGCCAGGCGGCTACCGGGGACATCCGCCGTAGGTACCTAAACACCCTTGACTAGAACGCTCCTTGCTACTCACGAACCGCACAAACCACCCAAGTCGGGCACACTAGTCTCGTAAAGTGTCCCTTATGGACAGTCAAGAGCCGGGTGAGGTCCCTTTGCGTGAGCCCGTTGTCGCCGGGCCCACCACGACACGCTCGCCTTGTCCCGCGCTGGCGGTGAAGGTCGAGTTTCCTCGGCTGAGCCGAGGGAAGGGGGCCTTCACGCGCTCCCTCAAGGAGTCCGCCACGGGACCGAGACGGCTAAGAGCCGGAACCCGGCCCCCGGCCCTGATCCGCCAGTTTCTTCAGCATCGCGTTGTAGGCGTTCAGATCCTCGTCACCCGAGGCGTCCTCGCGGCGATCCCGGCGCCGGGCCTCCCGCTCGTCCTGTCGCGCCCACTGCACCAGCAGCGCGACCAGCACCAGCAGCACCGGCAGCTCACCGGACGCCCACGCGATCCCGCCGCCGAGCCGCTGGTCGGTCAGCAGGTCGGTGACCCACGGCAGCTTCAGCGAGCGGTAGAAGTCCTGGCCGAGCACGGTCTGCATGCTCATCAGCGCGATCCCGAAGAACGCGTGGAACGGCATGGCGGCGAACATCATCCCCAGCCGTCCCAGATGCGGGATCCGGCGCGGCGCGGGGTCGACGCCGATCACGGGCCAGTAGAAGACGTATCCGGCGAGCAGGAAGTGCGCGTTCATCGCCAGATGCGCCCAGTGGTAGTTGAGCGCGGCGTCGAACAGACCCGAGAAGTACAGGCCGTAGAAGGAACCGACGAACAACAGCAGTGCCACGATCGGATGCGTCAGAAACCGCGAGATCGGTGAGTGCACGAAGGCGAGCAGCCATTCGCGCGGTCCGGGCGGGGCGTCCTTGCCCGCCGCGGGCAGCGCGCGCAGCGCGAGCGTCACGGGTCCGCCGAGGACGAACAGCACCGGCGCCACCATGGACAGCAGCATGTGGTTGCCCATGTGCACGCTGAACATCGCGGGCGCGTACCGCCCGATGCCGGACGACGTCGCGATCAGCAGCACGAAGCAGCCCGCGAGCCACGCGACGATCCGGCCGGTGGCCCAGGTGTCGCCGCGGCGCCGCAGCCGTCGGACGCCGGCGAGGTACAGCCCGGCGAGAACGATTGCGAGGGTGCCGTAGACGAGGTCGAACCGCCAGTCCGTGAGCAGCCGGAAGACGGTCGGCGGACCGGAAAGGTCGTAGCCGATCAGCAGTTCCGTCGTGGACGGCTGGGTGAACGACTCCTGCGGCGGCGGGGTCTTCGCGAGGCCGGTGGCGATGCCGATCGTGATGAACATGATCAGCACCTCGACCGCGGCGAGCCGGAGCAGCTGCCCGCCACCGGCGCCGTTCACCAGCCCGGCGACGCCCTTTTGCCGTTGCTGATGCCCGAAGACGCCGAGCAGCAGCAGCGCGACGATCTTCGCGAGCACGAGCAGGCCGTAGTCGGTGGAGAACAGGTCGGCGATCCTGATCCGCACCAGCGCGTTGACGATGCCGGAGACCGCCATCACGATCCAGCAGACCAGCGCCAGCTTGGAAAACCGCGTCGCGGCGAGGGTGAGGTTCTCGCCACGCCGCCAGCCGAGCGCGAGCAACGCCACCAGGCCGCCGACCCACAGCGCGGCGGCGACGAGGTGGTAGAGCAGGCTGTTGGTCGCCATGTCGTGCGAGCCGCCGCTCGCGGAGTGCCCGGTGACCGCGACCGGGATCAGCCCGCCGACGGACAGGAAGAAGACCACCGTCGTCCAGCCCCAGGTCAGCGCGAGACGGCAGCCGAGCGCGACCAGCAGCGCGATCAACGCGGTGAACAGCCAGGCCTTGGGCTGCTCGATGGCGTCCACGAGGTCGACAAGGACCTGCGGCGAGAGCACCTCGGTGAACGGGCGGCCCGCGCCGTCCGCGGCGGAGAAGAAGATCGACGCGGCGGCGGCGAAGAACCAGACCCACGCGGCGGCGCCCGCGACGCGGATGGCCGCGTAGCCGTCCGCCGCGAGCGTGCCGGTCTTCTGCGGCGGGACGAGGAACGCGGCGAGCAGCAGCGAACCGACGCACAGTACCGAGGACGCCTCGGCCAGCACCCTGACGACGGTGATGCCGTAGCGCGTCACCAGGCCCGGATCCGGCAGGCCCGCGATGACGTAACCGGCGCCACCGGTCAGCGCGACCAGTCCGACGGCCACCACCGCGGCCAGAAGCGCCCCGATCGACACCAGCGGCAGGACACCGGCCTTCCGCGCGGATGGGGCCGGTTTCGTCTCGGGGTCTGAAGGCACGTCACGAGGGTATGCCGGGCACGCAAGGGGCAAGATGGCGGCGTGCGGATCATCCTGCTGAGGCACGCCGAGTCGCTCGGCAACGTCGACGAACTCGCCTACACCCGGATCCCCGACCACGCCCTCCCGCTCACCGAGGCAGGCCGTGAGCAGGCACGGCGGACCGGGCCGGAGATCAAGGAACTGTTCGACGGTGAGCGGCCCGCGGTGTACGTCAGCCCGTATCTGAGGACGCGGGAAACGTTGCGGCTACTGGACATCGACGACTACGAGCGGATCGTGCCGGAGCCGAGGCTGCGGGAACAGGACTGGGGCAACCTCCAGGATCCGCTGGAGCAGGAGGTACAGAAGCAACGCCGTCACGAGTTCGGGCACTTCTTCTACCGGCTCCCGTTCGGTGAATCCGGGGCGGACGTCGACGACCGGGTGGCGGCGTACCTCAGCGAACTGGCGGCTTGCGGCGAAGATCACCCCAGGACCGTGCTGGTCGTCTCACACGGCCTGACCATCCGGTTGCTGTGCCGACGGCTCTTCGGCTGGAGCATCGAGCTGTTCGAGTCGCTGTCCAATCCGGCGACCTGCGAATACCGCGTCCTCGAGCGCGACGGCGACAAGTGGACGCTGGACCGCCCGTTCCGTCAGTGGCGGGACTCACCCGACGGGGAGACTCAGCACTGAAGGCGCGAGGAGCACCACCCTCGTCCCCAGCCCGGGACTGGACTCGATCCGGGCGAAGCCGCCGATCTCCGCCATCCGCGCGATGATCGAGTTCTCGAGCCCGAATCCGCGCCGCTGGTCGCCCACGTCGAAACCGGCGCCGTGATCGCGCACGGTCAAGGAAACGCCGCCGTCGATCTCCTCGACGCTGACGACGGCCCGCCTGGTCCCGGAGTGCTTGAGGGTGTTGCGCAGCGCCTCCCGCGTCGCGTCGTGCAGGGCCACGGCCGCCTCCTCCGAGAGGTCCGGACCACACTCGTCCTGGATGACGATCTCGGCCCGCAGCCCCTCCGCGGCCATCTCGGCGGCGAGCAGCCGGAGCCGCTGATGCAGCCCGAGCGGACCCGTCTGTTCGTGTTCGAGACTGATCCGGATGCGCATCGCCTGTGCGCGGGCGGTGCGGCGGACCCGGTCGAGGCTGGCCGCCGGATCGAGTTCGTCGGCGGGCGCGGGGATCGCGAACGACTCCATCACCTGCAGGACGGTGTCGTGGACGTCGCGGCGGTGCCGTTCACGTTCCGCCGCCCTGCCCTGCTGCTCCCCGAAGCCGAGCGCGAACCGCATCGAAGCGCCGACCAGGCCGACGATCGCGAGTGACGCCACCAGCGCCGTTCCGAGGGTGAGGAAGAGAGCGAGCGGGGAACCCGGGTACACGGTGGAATGCAGCACGATGGCGCCCCCGGTGACCAGCGCACCCGCGAGCGCGCCGCGCAGCAGGGTCCAGATCATCACCGTGCCCATCAGCTGGGTCCAGACGATCGACATGATCGCGGTGTCCGAGCCGATCAGCGCGGCCCCCAGGGTGAGTACCAGTGCGGACGCCGCGTCGGCCGGGGGAACCAGCCGGGTGCCCGCCGGCTCGCTGGCGGACCGGTGGAACACCCAGGCGGCCTCGGCGACGTTCGGTACCAGGTGCAGCGCCGCGACCGTCCACAGCACCGACGAGCCGCTCTCCCCCGCCGTCCACACCGCCTGCGCCAGCATCGCCAGCCGGAACACCACCGGGACCAGCACGAGCCGGGGCAAGGTGGTCCGCGCCAGCCGCGGCGGGATTCCGCCTCCGAGCATCAGCATCCTCACGCCGCTCCTCCCCGGATCAGCCACCCTGAAACAGCGAGCGAGTCGCATTCATTTCAGTTTACGAGCAATCAGCTTGCCCGTGGCGTGGCGAGGATGTCAACGGGCGACGGGTTCGGAGACCTCCTCCCGTTTCCGCGCCCTGGCGGCGGCCAACGCGGACGGGACGATCAGGGCCGCGGTCAGGCCGACGAACAGGAACGACACCCACAGCGACGTCACCTGCGCGATTCCCCCGATCAGCGGCGGCCCGGCGAGGAAGCCGGTGTAGGCGATCGCGGTGACGAAGGCCAGTTCCCGCTCGCCTCCAGTGCCGTCGGCACGTTTGCCCGCCGCCCCCGCGAGGCTCAACGCGATCGGGAAGGCCGCGGCCAGTCCGGCACCCGCCAGCACGAAGCCGACGAACCCGAACACCGGCGACGGCGCCAGCGCGGCGAGCACGAGCCCCGCCGCGGCGAGCCCGGCACCCGCTGCCAGCGCGCGGGTCGCGCCGAAACGGTTCTGGAGCCGGCCGCCCACGAGCCTGGCGATCGCCATGGCCAAAGCGAACCCGGAGTAAGCGAAGGCCGCGGCGCCCTCGCCGACGCCGTGCACGGACGTCATCAGCAGCGCGGACCAGTCCGAACTCGCGCCTTCCGCAATCGCCGAGAACAGCGCGATGGCGGCGAGCAGCCAGAGCACGGGACGCTTGACGGGCGGTGTCCGCGGTTTCTCGACGGGTTCGGTGTGCACGGGCCGCGCGCCGGGCACGGCCGCGATAATGAAGGCGAGCACGATCAGCGCGGCCACGGCGGCGACGGTGAGATGCCTGCCCGGCGACCACTGATGCGACGCGGCGAGGCCGGCGGCGACCGAACCCGCCAGCGCGCCGAAACTGAACCCGGCGTGCAGGGTCTGCATGATGGCGCGTCCGGAACGACGCTCCACCTCGACGCCCGCGACGTTCATCGCGACATCCAGTGCGCCGTTGCTCACCCCGAGGACGAACAGCGCCCCGGCCAGCATGGGCACCGACGTCGAAAAGCCGATCATCGGCAGCGAGGCACAGGCGATGATCGCACTGCCCGCCACCACCGCCCGTGCGCCGTACCGCTCGATCAGCCGCCCCGACACCGACGCCGCGATCAGCATCCCGACGCTGGCCCCCAGCAACGCCAGGCCCAGAACACCCGGCGAGGCACTCACTCTTTCCGACAGCGCCGGCGTCCGCGTCGCCCAGGAGCCGAGCGCGACCCCGTTGAGCGCGAACACCGTGAAAACGGCCGTACGATCACGCATAGACCCCAGTCTCCCTCCGATTCCTGTTGCTCCAGAATGACTTAAGCGCTTCAGAAAGTCCACCCGTCCCGCCCGGGACTAGACTGCCGCCGTGACCAGCACGCGACGGCGAAGGCCGACGTTGGACGATGTCGCCGACGCCGTCGGGGTGTCGCGAGCGACCGTCTCCAACGCGTACAACCGGCCCGATCAGCTGTCCGCCCAGCTGCGGGACGAGGTGCTGCGCGCGGCAAAGAAGATCGGGTACGCGGGGCCCAACCCGACCGCGCGCAGCCTCGCCACCAGCCGCACCGGCGCGATCGCGGTCATGCTGGACACGAACCTCTCGCTCGCGTTCTCGGACCCCGCCCTTTCCGTCACCCTCGACGCGCTCGCATCCGTCGTCGACCCCGGAGGACACGCCCTCCTCCTGCTGCCGGGAGACGGTGAGAGCGGCGGACCGCGCGCGGAACGCGTCTTGACCGCGCAGGCCGACATCGCGGTGGCGTGCTCCCTGGCGGACGGCGCGCCGGCGCTGGACGCGGTCCGTGACCGGAGGATGCCGCTGGTGGTGATCGACCAGCCGCACGTCCGCGGTGCGGCGAGGATCGGCGTGGAGGACAGGGCGGGAGCGGCCGCGGCGGCCCGGCATCTGCTCGAACTCGGGCACCGGCGGATCGGGATCTTCTCGGCGCAATGCCTGTCCTCGCCGCGCGGCGGCGAGATGACCCCGGATCACGCCGCGGACACCCGCTTCCACGACACGAGAGAACGGCTGGCCGGCTACCTGGACACGCTGGCCGAGGCCGGTATCGCGGCGGCGGACGTGCCGATCTGGGAGGCGTCCGGGATCTCCGTCGAGGGGGCCGTCCCGAGCGCCTTGGGCCTGCTCGACCGGACCCCGCGGCCGACGGCACTGCTGTGCATGTCCGACCAGCTCGCGCTGGCCGCGATCTCGGCGGCCGGGCATCTGGGCCTGTCCGTCCCCGCTGATCTCTCCGTCGTCGGCTTCGACGACGTCCCACCGGCCCGGTGGTCCGAACC
Organism: Amycolatopsis sp. NPDC033938; assembly: GCF_055575975.1. NCBI lineage: Bacteria > Bacillati > Actinomycetota > Actinomycetes > Pseudonocardiales > Pseudonocardiaceae > Amycolatopsis > Amycolatopsis sp. NPDC033938. Next base: position 17,055 of record NZ_JBVIRO010000023.1, on the reverse strand, counting down.
TCCGCTGACGACGGTCCGGCAAGACCTCTCGGCCAAGGGACGGATCGCCGGGGAACTGGTCCTCGGCCTCCTTCGCGGCGACAAGACGCCCGCGCCGGCGCAACTTCCCGTCGAGCTGGTCGTCCGCGGCTCGACCGCGCGCGCTTAACACTCATCGCCGGTCCGCACAACGCGGTCCGGCGATCTGTGGACAACTCACCCCGATCGAGCGGCGCACGACTACTTATCCACAGAAGTAGAAATGCGGGCAGACAAAGCCTTTCCGCCGGGTCATCGTGGAATCACACATTCACGACGGCGATCGAGCCGCCGATTCACGGGGGAGAACCCAGCCATGACACGACGTTTGACGAACCTGCGCGCCCGCATCCCGCACGTGCTTCTGCTGGCCATGTTCGGCTTGCTGACCAGTACCGGAGTCGCGAGCGCCACCACCGCGCCGCCCGAACCCGCCTGCCAGAAGGGCGAGTTCTGCGTATGGGGCGAAGAATCGTTCGGCGGGACAGTGCACAAATTCGACCTGCGCACCGCCAATCCCGAGGAATGCATTCCGCTGCCCCAAGACTTCGCCGGACATTCGTTCGTCAACCGGCTGAGCCGGGACGTGACGATTTACCAGAGCGAAGAGTGCACGACCGAAGGAGATTTCATCACCTATCCGGGTGGCGGCACCTACGTACCCCAAGGACCGTTCGTGATCCGCGCCCTCAAGATCTGGGACTGACCACCCCGGCGGTTCGCGCGCGTCGCTCGCCACGGAGTCGACTCGCGACCTGCGCGAACCCAGGGGCCGCTCCCCCGAAGCGGCCCCGGCCCGTGAGCGCGTCACCCCGCGTCGCGACGCGCTCACGGGCGTTCCAAAAAACGGTGGGCTCGACCTGAAACGATCTGGCGGTGTCGAACGATCGACAGGTTGGCGACGGCTAAGCTGCCGATGCTGGGCGACACCCCAACGTCGCCGACGTTGGCCCTCGTAGCTCAGCTGGATAGAGCAAGAGCCTTCTAATCTCTAGGTCGCAGGTTCAAGTCCTGCCGGGGGCACTACCAGGGGAAACCCTGGTGAGGTCAGCGTGTACGTCGCTTGCACGGCAAGAGATTGTTGCCGACGATCCGGCCATGTCGAGCACTTACGGCATGGCCGGATCGGAACTTCTCGGCGAGCTGTCGTCGGACTGGATCCGGTCCCTCGGGTCCGAGCGGATCTCACAGTGCCCGAACAAACCCTGTTCGAGACATCTTCGTTACCTCGGGGAACGGCTGGTTTCGAGGCCGGCCGCGAACCATGGAACCGATCCGGCTTGTGTGACATCCTACCCTCAAGTGCCACATCGACCCGGTCGGCGAACGTCCGGGGCACAAGGGGGGTGGATCGATGACATCAGGCGGAGCGGGGTTTTTCGTACTGCCGGATGCGGTGGATGGGCTCGCCGGCCTCGTACGCAAGCAGGGGGATGGGGCAGGCGACTTCCAGCAGGCGTTCCGCAACAGCGTCGTGCCCAGCGACGACGGCGAAGGGTTGCTCGCGCTGATCTGGCCGAAACTGGACGGCTGGCAGCACAACACGGGAAATCATCTCGGTATCGCGTTCAACTGGGGTGTTTCCGGCGGTGACGCACTCCACTGCGCGGCCGTCTGGTATCGCAACACCGACCGCGCCAAGGTGGCGGAACTGGACCGGCAACTCCGGGAGATCGAGGTCGAACGCGTCGGCAAGGACGAGGTCCGGGATCCGGCCTCCGCGGGAGCGTTCCGGGAGGTGGCACCAGTGGACTATCCGGGCCCGGACCTGAAGAAGATCACCAATCCGGCCTGGTGGCCGGTCGAGCTCCAGGACACGGTCGAGGAGATCTTCGATTTCGGCGGCGTCTTGGGCGACGTGGCCGGGTTCATCAAAGACCTCACCGGGGTGGACGTCTTCCACCTGGCCGCCCGCGCCGTGATCGGCGACTGGGGAGCGTTGCAAGAACAGGCGGTCCTCTTTCACGACGCCGAATCCGGGTTCGCCGATATCGCCGCCAACCTCAACCAGGGCCGTTACGGCATCCAGGACCAGTGGACCGGCCGGGCGGCCGACGCCGCGAAGGATTGGCTCGACAAGTACCACGCGGCATGCTTGGACCTGTCCGAATACTGCGGTGCGGCAGGGGACGCCATCGTGGGCCTGGCCAGAGCGGCGTACCACCTGATGCAGGAGCTCAAGCACGGCCTGGGCGCCCTGGTCGACATCGTGCTGCTGCTCTACACCAGAGGGGCCGCGACGGCCGCGAAGTCCGGCAAGAAGACCGTCGAGTTCATTCTCGAAATCATCGACATCATCGCCGAGGGCAAAAACCTGTGGAAGGTCCTCATCAAAGGCGACGCCAAGCAGCTTGTCGCCCTCGCCACGGCCGCGATAGACCAGGCCGGCGCCATTCGCGCCACCGTCAGCGCCATCATGGCGCTGGCGCACCACTTCGAACTCGGCCGGGCCATCGGCGAGGCGACGAGCGCCACCGCGCGCCACGTCGAGCTCCCCAACTGGCCCTTCACCTACGACCATCCACACGCGGAGTGCGGACAGGAGGTCCGGGTATGACCTTCATCAATCCCGCGGACAGCCCCCACTGGTCGACCGCCCGGCACAACATGCTGAGGCTGCTGGCCGCGTCCGGAACGGGTGCCGGCGCCGATTTCGCCAAGGACGTCCTGGCAGGCACGCGGCAACCCCGCGAACTCCTGTCACACCGGCCCGTCGCCGACGAACTCGCCGAGCAGGGTCCCGCCCTCCGGCGGCTGCTCGACAAGATCCCACCGGCCGAGCTCCGGGAATTGCACGCGCACGCCCAGGAGGCGGTGCGTCGCGAGGTCGACGAGCTGGCGAGTATGGACATCGAAGCCGCCGAGGCGGAGCTGCGGGCCGCGTCCGAGCCGCCGCGGGAATCCCGGCCCTCCCGGCCCGTCGAACGGCGCGACGAGGACGACGACTGGTTCGACCGGGGAGTCATGGAGGAGCTCTGACGCAGGACCGCCGAGAACCCGGCACGTCTTCCCGCGAAGTGGTCGATCCGCCTCGCCGGGCGCTATAGGTTGTGCGCATGTACGCGTCGACGCAGCACGATCCGCGCACACCCGCCGGGCCTCCCTGGTGGCTGGTCATCGGCCCCGGGTTCGCCGCGCTCATCGGCCTGTTCCTGCTCACCGTGATCTACCGCTTCGACCCGCGGGGCCGGTCGGCCTTGCAGGTCGAACTGGCCATGTCCAGCCAGTCGCTGCTGCTGATCGGCGTCGTCGCCTACCTTGTCGCGGCCGCGATCGCCTTCCCGCCCGGTCTGCTGCTCGGGGGACGTCTCCCGACGGCGGTGTCCGTGGCCGCGATCTGTTCGATGCTCCTCGGCGTGTTGATGGTCGCTTTCGTTTCGGGCAGCGGAATGCTCCTGGTCGGGCGGGTGCTCACCGGACTCGGCGCGGGCGCGGTCATCGGGGTGACCGCCGCACTGATCCGACGGCTCCCCGCCCGGCGGGGCGCCGCGACGGCGACGGCGGCGGGCCTCGGTGTCCTTGCCTTGCTGATCGCGCCGTTCCTCGGCGGGCTGCTCTCGGACGCTCTCAGCTTCCGCCTGGTGTACCTGGTGGCCACGCTGTTCGTGTTCGTCGCGCTCGTCGTCGCCGGCGTTCTCGGCATCGTCGCGCAGGCGAAAGCGAAACCGCCGGTCCAGCCGATGGCTTACCCACCGCAGGGCCCAGCACGATCCTGACTTCAGGCGCCGAGACTCCGGAGCACCGCGAGCACCTCGTCGGTCACGTCGAGACCGGCTTCGACTTCGCTCACCTTCACCGCCAACCGCCGGTGCGTCGCCCGGCCGCGGGCGCTGAGGTGGACGAGCACCCGGCGCCGGTCGGCGGCGTCGACCTCGCGGTAGGCCTGCGCGGTGGTCACCAGTTTGTCGACCACCCTCGTCAGGGTCGGGCCGGTGGTCAGTGTCCGGTCGGCGAGGTCGGCCATGGCCAGACCGCCCTTACCGCTCAGCGCGTCCAGTACCAGCCATTGGTCCAGGGTGAGACCTTCTTTGGCGAGCACGTGCTCCACCCTGGTCGCGACGGCGCGCGCGGCGCGGGTGAGCGAGCCGGTGAGCGACAGTCCTGTGGTCGCGACGCCGCGTGGCCCCATATCCCGTCCCCTTGCCAAAACCGGACACCCTCGCAATACTTCCAGGTGAAAGCAATTTGACCTTACCGGGCCACCGCACGGAGCGCCATGCCCCTACGCCTCGCCACGCGGACCCGCGACGACACCTGGCGCGTGGCCATGGTGGTCCCGTTGCGGGGGCCCGCCGGGCTGTTCGGCCCGTCCTGCGAGGCGATCACCGACCTGGCCGTCCACGAGCTCAACGAATCCGGCGGCATCCTCGGCAGGCGGGTCGAGACCGAGGTGGTCGACGGCGGCGGCAGTCCGGGGCAGGTGGCCGACGACCTGCGACGGCTCGTCGACAGCGGCCGGATCGACGCGGTGAGCGGCTGGCACATCTCGTCGATCCGGCACGCGCTCGCGCCGGTCGTGGCCGACAGGGTGCCGTACGTGTACACCTCGCTCTACGAAGGCGGCGAGCGCCGGTCGGGCATCTTCTGCACCGGCGAAACGCCGCGCTGCCAGATCGAACCGGCACTGCGCTGGCTGCGCGATCATCTCGGCGCCCGGCGCTGGTTCGTCGTCGGTGACGACTACGTCTGGCCGCGGCGATCGACGCGGGCGATCCGGCAGTACGCCAAGGATCTCGACCTTCGCATCACGGGAGAGGCGTTTGTCGGGCTCGGCACGGGTGATATGTCCACAGTGGTCCGTTCGGTGGAACAGTCCACAAGCGACGGTGTACTGATGTTGCTGGTCGGGCAGGACGCGGTGCGGTTCAACCGGGCCTTCGCCGCGCGCGGGCTCAGCGACCGCCTGATCCGCTTCAGCCCGCTGATGGAGGAGAACATGCTCCTCGCGAGCGGCGCGAACGCCACCGGCGACCTCTACGTCTCCGCCGCCTACTTCCGCTCCATGGTCACCGCCGACGCGATGGACCTGCTCGGCCGCTACATCGACCGCAACGGCCCCGGTGCCCCCGCCCTCAACAACGCCGCCGAATCCTGTTACGAGGGACTGCACACACTGGCGGAACTCGTCCGCCGGGCGGGTACGTCCGACCTGCCCGCGCTCAACGCGGCGATCGACGGCGTCGCCTACCACGGGCCGCGCGGCACGGTCGAATTCCGTGGGCGGCAGGCCGACCAGCACGTCCACCTCGCGGTCGCCGACGGCTACGACTTCGAAGTCCTCACCCGGCTCTGAAATCCGGCCCTTGACTCACCCCGGCACACCACATACTTTCAGATGAAAGTATTCCAGGTGACATCGGTTACGCCCTCGATGTTCCGGAAGCCGTTCGGAGACAAGGAGTCTTCATGCGACACGGTGACATTTCCGCCAGCCCTGACACGGTCGGCGTCGCGGTGGTCAACTACAAGATGCCGCGGCTGCACACCAAGGCCGAGGTCCTCGCCAACGCCCGCGAGATCGCCGAAATGGTGGTGGGCATGAAGTCCGGGCTTCCCGGCATGGACCTGGTGGTGTTCCCCGAGTACTCGACGCAGGGCATCATGTACGACCCGAAGGAGATGTACGAGACCGCCGCGACGATCCCCGGCGAGGAGACCGAAATCTTCGCCGCCGCGTGCCGGGAAGCCCAAACCTGGGGCGTCTTCTCCATCACCGGCGAGCGGCACGAGGACCACCCGGACAAGCCGCCGTACAACACTCTCGTGCTCATCAACGACCGAGGCGAGATCGTCCAGAAATACCGCAAGATCCTGCCGTGGTGCCCCATCGAGGGCTGGTATCCCGGTGACGAGACCTACGTCAGCGACGGCCCCAAGGGGTTGAAGATTTCGCTGATCATCTGCGACGACGGCAACTATCCGGAGATCTGGCGGGACTGCGCGATGAAGGGTGCCGAACTGATCGTGCGCTGCCAGGGTTACATGTATCCGGCCAAGGAGCAGCAGGTACTCATGGCCAAGGCGATGGCGTGGGCCAACAACTGTTACGTGGCCGTGGCGAACGCCGCCGGCTTCGACGGCGTGTACTCGTACTTCGGCCATTCCGCGATCATCGGCTTCGACGGCCGCACACTCGGCGAGACCGGCGAGGAGGAATACGGGATCCAGTACGCGCAATTGTCCGTCTCGGCGATCCGGGACGCGCGCACCTACGACCAGTCTCAGAACCACATCTTCAAGCTCCTGCACCGCGGCTACACCGGCGTCCAGGACGCGGACGAAGGCGACAAGGGCGTGGCGGACTGCCCGTTCGACTTCTACAAGCTCTGGGTCACCGACGCCAAGAAGACGCAGGAGAAGGTCGAGTCGATCACTCGCGACACGATCACTCCTCGTCACCCAGGATGAGGACGGTGAGCCGGATGCCTCGCGAGGTGTGCAGGAAACTCAGTGCCAGCGGGACGAGCACGAGCGCGGCATAGGTCCACAAAGGCCAGTGGTACAGATGGTTCAGATGCCACGTTTCCTTGAGGGCGATGAAGAAGGCGCCCGCGGTCACGATGAACCAGCCGCGGGCCTTGTTGGCGAAGGTGGCCATGGTGCGCCGCTGCCCGGCCGTGAGCGACTTCATGACCTCGCGGTGCACCTTGCGCCGCCGTCGCCGTTCCTTGACGACGGCGACCGGCGGCAGCAACCACCACCAGCGCGAAATACGCGGACCGAAGTCGGGACGCGGCGCCTCGACCGCGCGCAGGTCGCCGAACCGCTCGCTCTCCTCACGGAGCTCGAGCGCGCCCTGGTACATCGGCCCGGCGACGAGCAGCCAGCCGCCGAGGAAGGCGGACCAGGCGATGAGGTACTCGATGTGGATCACCCTCTCCGCGGATCACCGGTGTCCCTGATCTTCGCGGCCAGCGTATCCGTCCCCGGGTTCGCCGACCCGGCGTCCTTCGCCGAACCGCGCCGACGCCCGGACGCGGTGATGATCGCCGCGAGGAGGGCCATCACCAGCGGCACCACCAACGCCGCGCGGAAGCCGCCGAGTGCGGCCTCCCGCGACCCGTCACCGAGGGCGGCGACGTTGACGGCGGTCACCGCGGAGAGTCCGAGCGCCGCACCGAACTGGAAGGCCGTGTACAGCAGGCCGCCCGCCAGTCCCTGCTCGTCTTCGGCGATCCCCTCGGTGGCGACGATGGTGAGTGGTCCGTAGGCGAGCGCGAACCCGAGCCCCAGGATGATCATCGACGGGAACATCGCCGCGTACGTCCAATCCAGGCCCAGCGGCAGGAAGAGCGCGTACGCCACGGTGGCGAGCACGAGGCCGCCGAAGATCACCCTCGTGTTGCCGAACTTCGCCACCAGGCGCGGCGTCAACGTCGGCGCGAGGACGGCGTCGACCCCGACGGCCAGTAGCGCCAAGCTCGTCTCGAGCGTCGACCAGCCTCGAAGTTCCTGCAGGTACAGGGTGACAAGGAACTGGAACCCGAAGAACGAACCCGCGAACAGCAAAGCACTGGCGTTGGCCCGCACCAGCGGTCCCGATTTCAGGATCCCCAGCCGCACCAGTGGTGCGGGCGAGCGGCGTTCGATGGCCACGAAGGCCACCAGCGCGGCCACTCCCCCGGCGAAGGACGCCACGGTCCAGCCCCAGCCCTGTCCGGGGTGCTCCAGCCGGACCACCGCGTACGCGATCAGCAACATCGCCGCGGTGACGGTGACCGCTCCGGCGAAGTCCGCGCGCCGCACAATGCGTTCCCGCGCGACGGGTTCCTTGATGAGCCAGAGCGCGGCGAGCAGGAGGACGGCGGACAGGAGCACCGGTGTGAAGAACACCCAGCGCCAGTCGATCCTGGTCAGCAGCCCGCCGATGACCAGGCCGAGGGTGAAGCCGCCCGCGGCCGTGCCGGCGTAGAACAGCAAGGCCTTGTCGCGCTTCGGGCCCTCCTCGAAGCTCGTGGTGATGATCGACAGGCCTGCCGGGGTCATGAAGGCCGCGGCGACGCCGGTGACGAAGCGGGCGAGCAGCAACGTCCAGCCTTCGGTGGCGAACCCGCCGAGTCCGGAGAAGACGAGGAACACCACCAGCCAGGTGAGGAACATGCGGCGGCGGCCGTACAGGTCGGCCGCGCGCCCGCCCAGCAGCATGAAACCGCCGTAGCCGAGTACGTAGGCGCTCACCACGCCGCTCAGCGTGGCGGTCGACAGGCCGAGTTCGGCGCGGATGGACGGCAACGCCACGTTCAGCATGGCGACGTCGATGCCCTCCAGGAAGATCGCGCCGCAGAGCACCAGAAGCACCCCCCAGGCCCGCCCGCTCATCTTCTCGGGGGCGCGCGGCGGCGTTGTGGTCGTGGTCAAGATCGGTTCTCCCTCAGTGCACGAGGTCCGACGGTTACCCAGCAGCCGGTCAGTTCCCTCTTGTAACCAAGGGGATCTTCCGTCACCATCGACGACCATGGAAGAAGGCACTTTGAACTCACCCAGTCGTTGTGAACTCACCGAGGCCGACTACGAGGCCTTCCAGTGGGACACGCGCGAGGACTGCGAGGTCCGGCAGATCCTGGACCGGGTGGCGGACAAATGGTCACTCCTGGTCATCGCCCTGCTCGACCGGAACACCCTCCGGTTCACCGAGCTGAAGTACAAGATCGACGGCATCAGCCAGCGCATGCTCACCACCACGCTGCGTCACCTCGAACGTGACGGGCTGGTGCACCGGACCGTCTACCCGGTCGTCCCGCCCCGCGTGGACTACGCGCTGACACCGCTGGGCATGACCCTGCTGCAGACCATCCAGTCACTGGTCACCTGGACCGAGGACCACCAGAGCGAGATCGCCGCCGCTCGCGCCCGGTACGACCAGCGAGTCACCGTCTAGGGAGCCGTATGGCGAAACTGTCGGGCGGGGATCCGTCACTGCTGCGGCGGCTCAACGCCATAGCGGTCCTGCGGGCGCTGTACGCGGCCGAAGAACTCACCCTCGCCGAACTGGTCAAGGCGAGCGAGGTCTCCCGGCCGACGGTCGAGGAGATCGCCGCCGACCTCGGTGAACAGGGGCTGGTCGAGGAGGTCCCCCTCGCCCCCGACGCGCCGAGACCGGTGGGCAGGCCGGCCAAGCGGTACCGCTTCCGTCCGGAGGCCGGGCACGTCGCCGGACTCGAGATCGGCCCGCACAAGGCGTTGTGCCTGGTCGCCGATCTGCGTGGCGACATCGTCGGCCGGACGAGGGCCGATCTCACGCCGGAGATGGCCGCGGCCGAACGCCTCGAGGTGGCGCACCGGGTACTCGGTGCCGCCCTCGATGGCCGCTCGACGGTGCGCGTGCTCGGCGTCGGCACCACCGGGGTGGTGGCCGGCGGCAAGGTCGTCCGCGGCGAACGCCTGCCCGGCTGGACCGGCCTCGACCTGCCCGCGGAATTCGGCGGCGCCTGCCCGGTGCTGGCCGCCAACGACACCAAGCTCGCGACACTGGCCGAACACTGGCGCGGAGCCGCGCACGGCGTCGACGACGTCGTCTACGTGCGGGTCGGCCGGACCGTGTCCCTCGGCCTGCTGCTCGGCGGGAAACTGCACATGGGGCACAACGGTGTGGCGGGCGAGATCGGCGCCGGATGGCGAACCGGCTGGTACGCGTCCCCGGGCAGGTTCGTCGAGCTGATCGCCGCCACCGTGCTCACCGTCGACCCGCAGCTGGTGGTGATCGGCGGGACGGACGACCTGCTGGCGGCGCCGCTGCGGGCCGAACTGGCCAGGCTGTGCCTGTTCCCGGTGCGCGTCGAGACGTCGGCGCTCGGCGACGACTCGGTGGCCCTCGGCGCGGTGCGGCTGGCGCTCAGCCGCGTGGAGCACGAACTGTTCAGCGTCGCGGACGTCGCCTGAGCAGGCTGATCACCACGATCAGCACGGCGACCGCGCCACTGGTGAACAGCTGGGTACGCGCGTCGGCGTCGGTCCACATGAGGATCAGGACGCCGGCCATCGCGAGCAGCGCGATCCAGCTGAGCCATGGGAAGCCCCACATCCGCACCGGCAGGTCCGCGGCCGTGCCGTCGCGTTCCGCCGCCTTCCGCAGCCGCAGCTGGGAGACGGCGACGAAGATCCACACCAGCAGGATGTTCGCGCCGATGGCGTTCAGCAGGAACGGCAGTACGCGGTCCGGGGCGAGGAAGTTCAGCAGGACGGCCACGAAACCGAAGGTGACCGACGCCAGCACCGCCGTCCGCGGCACCCCGGCGCCGGAGAGCCGCAGCATCGCGCGCGGCGCCTCACCCCGCGAGGCCAACGAGAAGACCATCCGCGAAGCGCCGTAAAGGTTCGCGTTCAGCGCCGAGAGCAGTGAGGTCAGCACGACGAAGCTCATCAGGAGCGCCGCCGACGGGACCCCGACCTGCTCCAGCACCGTCACGAACGGGCTCGTGTTGGCCGAAGCGGACTCCCACGGCAGCAACAGCACCATCAGCGCGACCGAGCCGACGTAGAACAGCAGCAGCCGGACGATCACCGTCCGCGTGGTGCGGCGGATCGAATCCGCCGGGTCGTCGGATTCCGCCGCGGCGATGGTGACCAGTTCCATGCCACCGAAGGAGAACGCGACCGCGAGCAGCCCGGTCAGCACTCCCTGCAGGCCGTTGGGCAGGAATCCGCCGTGCCCGGTGAGATTGCTCAGGCCGACCGGCGACGTCCCCGGCAGGATCCCGAACACCGCCAGCGTGCCGAGCACGAGGAAGGCCACCACCGCGGTCACCTTGATCGCGCCGAACCAGAACTCGAACTCCCCGAACGAGCGCACGGCGAACAGGTTCACCACGGTGAGCACGGCCATGAACGCCAGCACCCAGGTCCACTGTGGAATCACTGGAAGAAGCCCGTTCGCGATGCCTGCCGCCGCGGTGGCCTCGGCGGCCACCACGACCACCAGCAGCGACCAGTACAGCCAGCCGACGGTGAACCCCGCCCAGCGCCCGAGCGCCTTCTCCGCGTACACCGAGAACGAACCGCTGCTCGGCTCGGCGGCCGCCATCTCGCCCAGCATGCGCATGACGAGCACCATCAGCAGTCCGGCGACCACATAGGACAGCAGGATGCCGGGGCCCGCGGTCTTGATCCCCGCGCCGGTGCCGACGAACAGGCCGGCGCCGATCGCCCCGCTGACGGCCAGCATGGTGACGTGCCGCCGCCGGAAGCCGGTGCCGAGTGACCGGGTTTCCGGTGCGGTCACGGATTCGGCGGGACCTGGTGCGGGCATGGCGGATCCATTCGTCTGCGGTGGTACGCGGCGCTCAACCGCGGGACAACTCTTCCAGCCGCTCGTGGAGCCGGTCGACGTGGTCCTCGCTTTCGGGCTTCATCAGCACGCTACGCAGGATCCTCGCGGCGTCGGCGTCCGCCTCGGCTCCGGTGTGACGCAGGCCGAACTGCCGGTCGCTCACGCGCAGGGTGCTGAGGTACACCGGATCCTTCGCCGCCGCCATGCCGTTGCGCAGGATCCGCGCGCTCTCCGCGTCGATCTTCGACAGGGAAAGCGGTTCCGTACGCGGGAAGTACGCGACGATGTCGAGTTCCGGCGGCTGGTACAGGTCGAACCGCTCGGAGTCCTCCAGCAGTTTCGCCCACCGCAACGCCGCGCGGCGGCCGGCGGCGAGCACCCGGCCCAGCCCGTCGGGAGTGGGCGGCAGCACCCGGAAGGTGAGCCACAACGCGGCGGCGGCCGCACCCGCCCGGGAGCATTCCAAGCTGATCTCGCCGAGGTGCAGGTCTTCGGAGGTGAAGTAGGTGTACGGCGAATCGTGCAGGTAGAACCGCCCCGCCTGGGGATCCTTGAACAGCACCGCGCCGCAGCCGTAGGGCTGGAGACCGTGCTTGTGCGGATCGATGACGATCGAGTCGGCCTCGGCGATGGCGAGCCACGGGGCCTCCGGCAGCCCTTCCGGACCGTCCAAACCGGACAGAAGACGGAAGAACCCACCGTAGGCGGCGTCGACGTGCACGCGGACGCCGTACCGCTCGCGCAGCGCCAGCGCCTCGTGGACCGGTTCCACCGCGCCGAGCGCCGTCGTGCCCGCGGTGAGCACCACGGTGCCGATCTTCCCGGTGTGCAGCAGGTCTTCGAGCGCGTCGAGATCCATCGCGCCGCGGGCGTCGACAGGGACCGTATGGCCCTCGACGCCGAGCACCCCGCACATCCGTCCGTGCGTGTAGTGCGCCTCGGCGCTGTAGGCGATCCCCTTGCCCGGATGCGATTCCCTGGCCACGAACAGCGCTTCGAGGTTCGCCACCGTGCCGCTGGTGGTCAGATGCCCCAGATGCTCCGTATAGCCGAACATCGTGGCCAGCTGACGGACTACCTCGCGTTCCATCTCGGCCGTCGCCGGGCCGCCGTCGAGCGCGTGGTTGTTGGGGTTGACCAGCATCGCGGTCAGGTAGCCGACCACCGCGGCCGGATGCGGCGGTTTGAGCATCTGGCCCGCGTAGGACGGGTGGAAGAACGGGTAGTTGTCCTTCAGCCGCTCGGTGAGCTCCTCGAACGCGGTCTCGAACCGCCCGTCGGGGATCTCCAGCGAGGGATGTGGCCGCACGGGAGTGAACATCTCCGCCCACGCCTCGTTCGACGTCAACGCCTGACCCAGCCAGTACCGGAAATCCATCGGGGCGCCCTTCGATCGTTCGGCTCCAAAAAACGTAGGAGTCGCGACAGGGCTCCCGCAACCGCCTTCGGTAGGGCTCAGCTCGGCCGGGGCACCGCGGCCCGGCGCCGCTCCTCGCCCTTCTCCTCCAGTTGCTTGACGATCTCCCGCAGCGAACCGGCCAGCTCGGTGCATTCCGCGGGACTGAGCCGCTCGGTGACGAACGCTTCCTCCTGGTTGAACTCCGGGAAGAGCTCCCGCATGAGCCGCTCCCCCTCCGGCGTGAGCGCGAGCAGCACCAACCGGCCGTCCTCCGGGTGTTTACGACGGGTGACCAGGCCATGTGCCTCCAGGGTCTTCATCACCCCGGTCAGCGTCCCCTTCGTGATCCCGGATTCCGCGGCGACGTGCCGGGTCTCCTTCTCGCCGAAGATCCACACGACCCAGAGCACCACGAACGCGGTCCAGGTGAGGCCGGCCGTCCGCAGGACCGAGTTCTCGAAGTGCAGCCGGACCGCCGTGGCGGCGCGGTGGAGGTTGGCCACCGCCTCCATCCGCTCCCACAGCAGGGGGATGCCGCCCAGCTTGGCCCGCACGGCGTTCTCGGTCTCGGCCAGCGTGTGATACCCGGTCAACAGCCACATCCTCACCGGCCCCGGAGGTACCCGTACGGTGGCGCGCACCCCCGCGCGCCCGTTCCGCCGATCGTATGCGGAACAGGGCGGAGTCCACAGTGGTCTTTTCCGGGCGAATCGCTCCTCAGGCCGCCGGTGCCAAGGGCTCCACCAGATCTCGCGCCGTTTCGGACAACTTCGCGGGTACCCGGCCACCCGGGGTCCCGTCGCGGGCGGGCCGGATCAGCCCGGCGTGGGCGAGCCGGTGGGCGGTGAGCTGGTCACTGCAGGGCAAGCCGTCGACGTAGAGATCCGGTTCCTGACTGACGGTGATTTCGGCTCTGCCCTGTGCCACCGCTCGCAGCATGGCCAGTGCGCGGTATGACAAGCCTTCGGGGTCTTTGCTGTTCTCGGTCATTCGGGGTCACTCCTCTGACCCTGCGAGTTTCCCGTTCGCCGGGACTTAAACATCACCGAACGGGAACGGCGGCGCGGTGCTCGGCGATGTCGCCGAACAGGTCGCCCATCTCCTCCACACGCTCGATCACCTGCTCGGCGGTGAACAGCAGATCGGCGGCCTTCCGGCAGGCCTCGACCTCCTCCCAGGTCACCGGGGTCGACGCGGTCGGGATGGCGCGGCCGCGCAGGGAGTAGGGCGCGATGGTGGTCTTGGCGGTGTTGTTCTGGCTCCAGTCGATGAACACGCGGCCGGGCCGGATCGCCTTGGCCATCCGGGCGACCACGGTTTCCGGAGACCGGCGCGCGAGCTCTTCCGCGACGGCCTTGGCGTATTCGGAGGTGCGTTCGTCGGACCGGGTGCGCACCGGGCAGTACAACTGCATCCCCTTGTTGCCGCTGGTCTTCGCGTACACGGTCAGGCCGTCTTCGGTGAGCAGTTCGCTGAGCGTCTCGGCGACCCGGCAGCAGTCGACGACGTCCGCCGGCGGTCCGGGGTCGAGATCGAACACCAGCAGATCGGGTGATTTCCGCGCCCCGCGTGGTCCGACCGTCCACTGTGGAACGTGCAGCTCCAGTGCGGCGAGATTGGCCGCCCACATCAGCGTCGGGAGGTCCCCGACCACCGGATAGTCGAGGGTCTCTTCCCCGCCCCGTCGGCCGCGGTTGGTCAGCCGCGCGGTGCGCACCCACTCGGGCGCGTGCCGGGAAACGTTCTTCTCGTAGAACGGTTCGCCGTCGACGCCGTCCGGGAAGCGGCGGAACGTGGCGGCGCGGTCGCGCAGATGCGGAAGCATGACGGGGGCGACGCGGCGGTAGTAGTCGAGGACCTCGCGCTTGGTGAAACCGTGCGCCGGGTAAAGCACCTTGTCCAGATTGGACAGCGTCAGCCGCCGTCCCTCGACCTCGACCGTTATCCGCTCAGGCACCCTTCGACGATAGATCACCGGCGGGGTTTCCGGGGTACCGTGAGGCATGAGTACCGTTCCGGACGCGATCGCCCCGATGCTGGCGACCGACGGCGACCTGCCCACCGGCGGGTGGGGGTACGAATACAAATGGGACGGCTACCGCTGCTGCCTGCGCGTCGCCCGCGACGGCGAGACGCGCCTGACCAGCCGTCGCGGCCTCGACATCACCGCGACGTATCCCGACGTGACCGGCGAAGCCCTCGACGGTCACGAAACCGTCCTCGACGGCGAGATCGTCGTCCTCGACGACCAGGGGCGGCCGAGTTTCCCGCTGCTGCAGACCCGGCACCTGCGCACCCCGGACGCGTCGCTGCTGGACCGCAGCCCGGTGCACTTCTTCGCCTTCGACGTCCTGCTTCTCGACGGCACCGTCCTGCTCGACGAGCCCTACGCCGCCCGTCGTGAACTCTTGACGTCGCTGGGAGGCGGCGGCCGCGTCGTCATCCCACCGGGTTACACCGACGACGACATCGCACCCGATCAGCTCCTCGATGTCGTCCGCCAGCATGGCCTGGAAGGATTGATCGCGAAGAAGCTCGACAGCCGATACCACCCCGGCAAGCGGTCGCGGCAATGGATCAAACGGGCGCTGTGGCTCACCCAAGAGGTGGTGATCGGCGGCTGGCGCCCCGGGGAAGGGCGCCGCTCGGGCACGCTCGGCGCCCTGTTGCTCGGCGCGCACGACGAATCCGGCGAGCTGCGATACATCGGCGACGTCGGAACCGGGTTCAGCGAAAAGGTCCTCGAAGACCTGCATGCCCGGCTCGCTCCGCTGGGACGGAAGAAGCCGCCGTTCGCCACCGAGGTCCCGCGCGACCGGGCCAGGGGCGTGCGATGGGTGTCTCCGGAACTCGTCGGCGAGGTCATGCACCGGAACTGGACGCCGGACGGGCGGTTGCGGCATACGACCTGGCGCGGGTTGCGGCCGGACAAGACGCCTGAGGACGTTGAGCTGCCTTCATCGCGATAACCCTGTCGGAGCGAGCTGATCTCGCTGCTCGGGCGCGGGCGTCGACGCTGGATGAGAGAGGCCGGTCGATTGCCGGTCGTTTGCCGGTCGTCCTCGGCGAATATCGGCTGTCCTTTGTGGACGATTAGAGCATTCTCTTCACAGCCACTTGTTCCCCATCGAATGAAACCACTTGCTTGGGCTCAAATGGTCAGTGCACCGGCTGGGATAATGACCGTTCTGGGTAGCGAAGGGGGTGTTTCGTTTCGCGTGATGTTCCGTTGAGGTCGGTGGAGCGTGAGTTGATCGCGTTCGGGTTGAGGCAGGGGAAGTCGTTTCGGGAGGTTGGGGCCTGGATTGGGCGGGATCATTCGGTGGTGTCGCGCGAGGTCGATCGGAACGGCGGAAGGAACGCAAGGTGCTGAAGTCACCGTTTTCTGACTCGCGTGGTGAACGCGGGGTTGCGGACGAAGTGGTCGCCGATGCAGATCGCGTGCAGGTTGCGGCTCGAGCATCCGATGGATCATTCTCGCTGGGTGTCACATGAAGCGATTTACCAGGCGTTGTTCGTGCAGGCGAAGGGGACGCTGCGGGCGGAGGTGGCCGAGGGCTTACGGCAGGGCAGGATCAAGCGACGGGCCCGGTCACGAGGGGCGGAGCCGCGGGGCAGGATCAAGGACATGGTCCTGATCAGCGAGCGGCCGGCCGATGCTGAGGATCGCGCCGTGCCGGGCTTCTGGGAAGGCGATCTGATTGTCGGCGCGAACAATCAGTCGCAGATCGCTACGTTGGTCGAGCGGAGCACCCGATTTGTCATGCTGGTGCGCATCCCTCACGATCGCACGGCCGAGAACGTGGCCCCACGACTGGCCGCCAAGATGAACACCTTGCCTGACGTTTTCAAAAACAGTGTCACCTGGGATCAGGGTGGCGAGATGGGCGGCCATAAGCAGTTCACCATGGCCACGGGCATGCCAGTGTATTTTTGCGATCCTCGTTCACCCTGACAGCGAGGCAGCAATGAGAACACCAATGGATTGCTGCGCCAATACCTCCCCAAAGGAACCGACTTGTCCGGGTATTCACAGGACGAACTCGATTTCATCGCAGACGAGCTCAACGACCGGCCGCGGCAAACACTGGGATGGCTTAAACTGGATCGAAGCGTTCAGTAAAGTGTTGCTAGACTAGAGGTGGTGCACTCACCAGTTGAAACCACCTTGTAGTCTGAATATGTGATAGCACACCTGTTCGAGTGCGGGTATTGTTGGGGGCGTGGCCAGCGAAAACAGTCCCCAGGTGGCGCACTCCGAGTGGTGGCGTGCCGACACTGCGACGCTGCACGCCCGCAAACAGGAAATCGAAGTGTTGAAACGTCAGTTGGAGGCGGAGCAGTACGCGATCCTCGCGGAAATCAATTCCCG
>NZ_JBVIRO010000022.1:0-149814 GCF_055575975.1 Amycolatopsis sp. NPDC033938 | reverse complement strand
GGAGCCACCGCATCCCGCAACTCCCGCTCCGCCTCCTCCGGCGAAACAAACGCATCCGAATACACATAACCATGACCATTACGACGAAACAACGGAATCGTCCACATCCACCCAGCACTCGACGCCCGCGCCGTCGTATACGGATCCATCTCCCGAACATGCTCACGCGGCACCCGCAACGCCACCGCCCGATTATTCGGCAACACATCCTCAAACGACTCGAACCGCTCCCCCAACGCCTGACCGATCAACAACGACCGAAACCCCGTGCAATCAACATACAAATCACCCGAGACCACACCATGCCCAGCCGTCCGCACCCCACCGATCCAGCCACGCTCGTCCCGCAACACCTCATCAACCGTATCCACCACATGACGCACACCCCGCGCCACCGCATACTCACACAAAAACTCCGCCACCCGATCCGCATCAAAATGATACGCATACGGAAACTGCTCCCGCTGCTCCGCCAACGTCGAACGCCCCAACCCCCCATCCAACCCCGACGCGAACAACGAACCATCCAACCGCCGCGGCGACCGCTTCGCCTCACTCAACGCCGTCGTCAAAAACACCTGACGATCCATCGGCACACCACGATCACCCACCGCCAGCCACCAATCAGCCAACGAAAACCCATCCACCACCCGCAACCGCTCAAACGGATGATAAAAATACTCACCCCCACCCTGCCAATTCTCAAACCGAATCCCCAACTTGTACCCACCCGCACACCGAGGCAACCACTCCGCCTCATCAACCCCCAAATAATCAAAAAAATGCCGAACCGTACTGAACGTCGCCTCCCCAACCCCAATCCGCGACACCCCAGCCGACTCCACCAACGTCACCCCAACACGACCCCCAAACGCCGCCTTCAAATAAGACGCCGTCATCCACCCAGCAGTACCCCCACCCACAACAACAACCGAACCAACCACCACAAACTCCCTCAAATCGACAGAAACCGAATCCGGGCGAGCGCGCGACCTTCTCGACGCGGGCCGGCGGCCGATGTCCGGCCCACCCGTTGGAAAAGGGCTCGTTCGCGAGTGTGCATCGCCGAGGTCGGGAAGCCAAGCGCCAGTGGAAATCCGGCGATATCCGACTATTTTCGCGGACAATGCCGCCGTCCCGCTAGCGGGACAGGAACTCTGGAGCCCACCACTTTTGCCGTAGGCTTGGCGCACTGGCCACACCTGTATTTTTCCGCCGGTGCCGGATCGCTCATCGCGGAGGCGCAAATCATGACCTTGATCGAAAGAGACGCGCGGCTTCGATTCCGCCCCGGCGAAACGGCGGCTCCCGGCGGGTACGTCCCGGTGTCCGGGGTCGGTGCCGACCTCAGCGGCGATGTGCCCGCGGCCCCGCTTGCCGCGGTACGACTCATCGACGCGGTGTGCGGCGCACTACGGGCCCGGGTCGACCCGAGTACCGATCCCGCCGGCGACTACGGGCTACGGCGGCTGCTGGCCAGATCGTTCGCCACTCCCGCGCATCCGGAGCTCGAGCTCACCGTGACCGCGGGCGGAACGGCCGCCCTCCACGCCCTGCTGCTCTCCTGTACCGAGCCGGGTGACGAAGTCGTTGTGGTGGAGCCATTCCGGCAGCACACCGTGGCACTGCTGGAAGCGACCGGGCTGCGTCCCAGATTTGTCCGGCTGGCCCCGCCCGACTGGCGGATCGTGGCGGCCGAGGTGTCCGCGGCCTTCGGCAGGCGGACCCGCGCCGTCCTGCTCAGCACGCCCCACGAACCGACCGGCCGGGTTTTCGACCGTGCCGAACTGGCCGCCGTCGGCGAACTGTGCACGCACTGGAACGTGCCGCTGATCAGCGACGAATCCCTTGCCGCCTACGTGTTCGACGGAGCGGGGCATCTCTCGGCGGCCGACGTCACCGACCGCGCGGTGGTGCTCGGCGATCTTTCCGCGGCACTGGGCATTTACGACTGGCCGCTCGGTTACGTGCGCGCGAACCCCGGCCACACCCATGCCTTCCGCGTGGTGCACGGCACCGTGGCCACCAAGGCACCGGCGGCACTCCAGCGTGCCGTGGTGAACTCGCAGATCCTCGAACCCGGCAGGTGGAACCCGGTGCCGGGCTTCCAGGAAGCCAGGGACCGGCTGATGCGGACCTTCGGCGGCCTCGGCCTGCGCTGCTTCCGGCCGTCGGGCGGGCGTTCACTGCTGGCCGACATCACGCCCGTGACCGGGGAGAGCAGCCCCGCCTACCGCGACCGTGTCCTCGGCCGGACCGGTGTGCTGCTCTCACCGGCGACGAAGTTCTTCTCAACCGGAGGGGAGCGTTATGTACGCGTCGCCCTCGACGTCCCGGCCCACGTCGTCCAAGAGGCCACGCGCCGCATCGCCAAAGCCGGCGACCGAGGCGGGATGGTGAGGGGTATTGAGGAGTAAGGCAAATTTGGCCCGGATGTCTCATGCGCCTCGCCGGGGACGATCAGCGTCTCAAGCGTGGCGCTCGCGACCCTGTCGCGGCTGACTCCCGCCGTGAAGGTCCCCTTGAGGCCGCGCCGGAGCGCGCCACATTTGGCCGGTCTCCGCCGCGATGGCGGCGGCCGCGCGGGCGACGGCTTCCTCCCACCGGACCTCCGGCCGCCACCCGCTGACTTCGCGGAAGGCCGTGGGGTCGAGCGTGAAATCCAGGAAGTCGGTGGGACTGGAATGCTCGGGCGGATTCACCGTGACGATCGGCACCGTGGGCGCGGCGGTGACCTCGGCGACGGCCTCGGCGATCCGGGCGAACAACTCGCCGATGCCGGTCGCCCGTCCCGTGCCGACCAGCCAATGCCGTCCGGCCAGCCGGTCCGCGTGGTCGATCGCGGCGACGAACGCCCTGGCCACGTCGTCACTGCAGACCAGATCCCTGGTCACGCTGCCGTCGTGCCACATGGTGAGCTCGCGGCCTGCCAGCGCACGCCGGATCATCACCGACACCAGACCCTTGTCGAGTGTGGTGGAATCGGTGCCCTGCGAAAACAAGGTGGCCAGGCGCAGGGTGATGCCGCGGAGCACCCCTTCCGCCGTGGCCTTCTTGATGGCCAGCTCGGCGTCCATCTTCTGCCGGTCGTAGGTGGTCAGAGGCTCGTCCGGCGACGACTCGGTGATCCGCTCGCTGACCATTTTTCCGCTCTGTGACATCGATCCGGCGAAAACCATGATCGGCGGTGGCCCGGTCCGCCGCCTGGCCCGCAGCGCGTCGATCACCTCGTGGACGAGGCCGAGGTTGACCCGCTCGGCGAACTCGTTGTTGGACGAGACCCGCCAGGTGGCCGAGCCCGCGATATGGGCCACCAGGTGCAGCACGACGTCCGCCCCCGCCACCGCTTCGGCCACCGCGCCCGGCTCGGTGAGATCCAGCCGCCGGACCTCCACCTCGGCGCGATGACCTGCCGGTACCGCGGTGGCCCGGCGCCCGACCAGCCGCAGCCGCACGTTCCGGCTCGACAGTTCCCTGGCCACCGCCGTGCCCAGCAGGCCGGACGCGCCGAGCACGGTGACCAGGGGCTTCGCCTGACTGTTTGTCACGGGTTCTCCTTGTCCTGTCGAGGGGTGAGACAACGACGGCGCGTTCGAATCCCGGCCGCGGCCCGCGTGGCGTCCGCTCACTGACCGGCGTGCGCCGCCGGTGCCGCGCTGTTCGACCGGGCGTAGTCCCAGCGCATCCGGCCGACGGCTTCCGGCAGCTCCGCCAGTTCCCGCAGATCCTCGGTGCTGAGCTTCAGGTCCGCGGCCGCCACGTTCTGCTCCAGCCAGCGCAGCCGCCGGGTGGCGGGAATCGGCACGACCAGATCGCTCTGCGCCAGGATCCAGGCGATGGCGACCTGGGCGGCGGTGCAGCCCAGCCGATCGGCCACGCGGCGCAGACCGTCCACAATGGCCTGATTGGTCGCGAAGGCCTGCGCGGTGAACCGGGGGTCACGATTTCGCGCGTCTTCACCGCACAGGTCCGAATGCGCCACCTGGCCGGTGAGGAAACCGCGCCCGAGCGGAGAGAAGGCGAGAAAGGGCGTGTCGGTGCGTTTGCACCACCCCAGCACGTCGTCCTTGGCGTACGGGGCCCAGATGGACAGTTCGTACTGCACCGCCGTGATCGGGAACAGCGCGTGCACCCGTTCCAGTTCCTCGACGCTGGCGTGGGAAATGCCCAGTCCCCTGACCTTGCCCGCTTGTACGAGCTCCGCCATCGCGCCCCAGGTCTCCTCCAGCGGCACCTCGGGATCCACGCGGTGCAGCTGATAGAGGTCGATGACGTCGGTCTGCAACCGGGACAGCGAATTCTCGCAGGCCGCCCGGATGTGCCGGGGGTGACCGTTGCGCGCCAGCTTGCCGTCCGGCTGCGCCACCAGGCCGACCTTGGTCGCGATGGTCGCCTTGTCCCGGCGGCGTTTCAACCCGCGGCCCAGCAGCCGCTCGTTGGTGTAGGGACCGTAGATGTCCGCGGTGTCGAACAGCGAGACACCGAGCTCGATCGCCCGGTGGATCACGCGGATCGCCTCGGCCTGTTCGTCGGCGGAGGGGAGCCGACCATGCGACATCGACGTACAGCCAAACCCTATCCTGCTCAATCTCAGATATTCGCCTGTCATTTTCTGCCGCATGTTTTTCCATCCTGACCTTGACTGCTCAGGCGGGCATATGTGCACAGGTGAAACGCGCTACGGGAATTCCCGCGCCAACGTCGAAAAGATGATTTCGCCGGACTCGCGCTTCACGACTGGAATATGAGGAAGACTAACATGGTGGCCTCGGCGGCCACCACGAATCGAACCAGCGCACCGGTACGTCCCGCCGGCGGGACGTACCGC
The DNA here is from genome assembly GCF_055575975.1 of Amycolatopsis sp. NPDC033938. NCBI lineage: Bacteria > Bacillati > Actinomycetota > Actinomycetes > Pseudonocardiales > Pseudonocardiaceae > Amycolatopsis > Amycolatopsis sp. NPDC033938. The sequence continues at coordinate 144,986 of NZ_JBVIRO010000022.1, read as the reverse complement.
CTGCCGGGCCCCCATCGAACGCGGAGCGAGCATGCGCATCCTTTTCACCACCTACTCGGAGAAAACCCATTTCCAGGCGATGGTTCCGCTCGCCTGGGCACTGATCGGCGCGGGCCACGAGGTACGGGTCGCCAGCCAGCCCGCGCTCACCGAGGTGATCACCGGCAGCGGCCTGACCGCGGTGCCGGTCGGCCGGGACCACAACCTGTGGAAGATCGCCGACCGTTTCCTCAACCCCAGGGTGGCCAAGGCGAACCCGGAGCTGTACCGCCAGATTCGCGCCGTCGACCTGCCCCCGTTCGACACCGCCGACGACCCGGTGGAGGACGTCTCGTGGGAGCACCTGCGGTCCGGGTACGACACCGTGGTCCGCCGGTGGTACCGGGTCGTCAACGACACCATGATCGACGACGTCGTCGGCTTCGCCCGCCAGTGGCGGCCGGATCTGGTGATCTGGGAGCAAGCCACCTACGCCGGCCCGATCGCGGCCAAGGCGATCGGCGTACCGCACGTGCGGATGCCTTGGTGCGTGGACATTTTCGGCAAGACCAGGCAGCATTTCCGGACCCTGGCGGCGCGGCAGCCCGCGGACCTGCGCACCGACCCGCTCGGCGACTGGCTCGCCGCCGCGGCCGCCGGACACGGGGCGGAGTTCTCCGAGGACATGGTCACCGGGCACGTCACCATCGACCAATACCCGACCCCGCTGCAACTCAAGGCCGACATCGACTACCTGCCGATGCGCTACGTTCCCTACAATGGGGTTTCGGTAATACCCGACTGGCTCCGGGAACCACCGGAAAGGCCACGGGTGTGTTTCACGCTCGGCATTTCGGCGGTCAACCGGTTCGGCGGTTATCCCGTCTCGGCCGGTGCCCTGCTCCGCAGGCTGGCCGATTTGGACGTCGAAATCGTGGCGACGGTATCGGAAAAGGTCCAGCAGGAGATCGGCCCGTTACCGGGCAACGTTCGCGTGGTGTCCTTCGTCCCGCTCAACGCCCTGATGCCGACCTGCGTGGCATCGGTCAACCACGGCGCGTTCGGCACTTTCAACACCACGGCGCTGGCCGGCGTGCCGCAGCTGACCATCACCGAGCAACACGACAACCCGCCGGTCTGCAACCGCCTCGCCGACTACGGTGCCGGACTCACCGAGTACTACACCGACGTGACCGAGGACAAGGTCCACGACCACGTGGCCCGCCTGCTTGCCGAGCCCGGTTTCCGTGCTGCCGCGGCGAAACTTCGCGACGAGATGCTCGCCATGCCCAGTCCGGCGAGGGTCGTCGACAGCCTGGAAGACCTCGTCCACCGTTTCGGGAGCTGACCGTGCGCGTTCTGTTCACCACCTACTCCGACCGCAGCCTGTTGCTGTCGATGGTCCCGCTGGCCTGGGCCCTGCGCGCCGCGGGGCACGAAGTACGGGTCGCCAGCACGCCGAACCTGACCGACGTGATCACCGGCGCGGGACTGACCGCCGTGCCGGTCGGCCGGGACGACGGATTCTCCAGGATGCTGCGGCCGCAACCGGCCTCGCTGCTCACCGGCCTCCTGCCACCGTATGACGTGGCCGCCTTCCCGGAACGCGCGGACGCGGAGTACTTGCGCGGCGGGTACGAATCGGTGGTGCGCTGGTGGCACAAGATGGCCAATTTCCCGATGATCCCGGAGCTGGTGACCTTCGCCCGGCAGTGGCGGCCGGACCTGGTGCTGTGGGAGCCGAACACGTTCGCCGGTCCGCTCGCGGCCGAGGCCTGCGGTGCCGCGCACGGCCGCCTGCTGTGGAGCGTCGACGTTTTCGGCGAGACCAGAGCCCACTTTCTCCGGCTCTCCGTGCCCGGCGACCCCGACCCGCTCGCTGACTGGCTGGCGGCCTACGCCGAGCGGTACGGCTTCGCCTTCAGCGAGGAACTGGTCACCGGGCAGTTCACCGTCGACCAGCTGCCGGACTCGATCCGGATGGCCGCGCCGGGCCTGCGTTACCTGCCGATGCAGTACGTGCCCTACGGAGGCCGCGCCGTGGTACCGGACTGGCTGCGGACGCCGCCATCGCGGCCACGGGTGGCCATCACGCTCGGCATCACCAACATCGCCCGGTTCGGCAGCTACAACATCGAGGTGCAGACGATTCTCGACGCCGTCGCCGAACTGGACGTCGAGGTGGTCATCACGCTGGCCGAATCGGCACAGGCCGGGCTCACGAACGTCCCGCCGAACGTCCGGGTGGTGCCCTACGTGCCGTTGCAGGCGCTGGCCCCCACCTGCTCGGCGGTCATCCACCACGGCGGGCCCGGCACCCTGCTCACCACCGCCCGGCACGCGGTGCCGCAACTGGTGCTGCCCTGGGAGTTCGACGCCCCGGAGCTGGCACGCCGGTTCACCCTCGGCGGCGCCGGTCTCGCCATGGAGCCGAGCACGATCGACGGGCCCGCCATCCGGGACAACCTGCTGCGCCTGCTCGACGAGCCGGGTTTCGCCGAAGCGGCCATCCGGCTGCGCCAGGAGATCCGGCGCGCTCCCTCGCCACTCGAACTGACCGGCACCCTGGAGTCACTGGCCGTCGCGGCGGGCTGAGCGGACGCGCCGGTCAGCCCGGCCGCTGGGCCACCCAGACACCGCGGGTGAAGCACGGATGCGCGACGAACTCCGCGGCGCACCCTACGGCGGCGAAGGCCGCTTCGTACTGGGCGTCGGTGAAAAGTGACATGTCGACCGTTTCGGTGAAATGCCGGATACCACGCTCGGCGGCCGCGTCGGCGACGTGTACGGTCATCCGCATCCGGTCAGGCGCGGTCCGCACCGAATGCGAGATCCGGTGCACGACCCGGCCGTCGTGCTTCATCACGTCGCTGGCGATATAGCCGGCCCGGAATTCTTCGGGAGTGAACCACGGCTCGATGACCAATACCCCGCCGGGTTCCAGATGGTTCACCATGGATTTCACGGCCTGTTCGAGTTCCGCCGCCGATTCCAGGTGCGGAATGGCGAACATACACGTTATCGCGTCGAATCTGGCCGTCAGGTCGAGGCTGCGCATGTCACCCTCGGACAGGCGTATTCCCGGAATAATCTCCTTGGTCACCGCGAGCATGTCCGCGGACAGGTCGACACCCTCCACCCGGTCGAAGCAATGCACCAGGTGCCGCAGATGCAAGCCGGTTCCGCAGGCCACATCCAGCAGCGAGTCCGCGGCCGGTGCGCGCGCCAGAATCAAGCGCCGAACCTCGGCGGATTCACTTTCGTAATCCTTGCCCCGGTTACGCATCATCAGGTCATAGACCTCGACGTAGTCCCGTTCGTACACAATCAATTCCCTGGTTCTCGTATGGTCACGATCTGATACCGTGACTCCGTAGCCGACTGAAGGGGAAGGAATCGCAATGGCGAAAGGCTCGGGGCAGAGCAATAAGAAGACCCACGAGGTGGTGCAGACCGTGGCCGTACTGGCCGCGATCCCGCTCGGCGTGATCCCGCTCGTGCAATACCTCGCCAGCGACGACCACGGCGGCCTGTTCACCACTGTCTTCGGCAAGCAGACGGGCACCATGGCCGTACTGCTTCCCGCGCTGGTCATCGTGGCTGCCTTGGTGATCGTCGGGGTGGTCGAGCTGTCCAAGAAGAAGCGGTAGGGAACCCGCGCCAAGCTCCGTGGATCCGCCGGTCCCCACCCGGTCCACGGAGCCGCTTACCGGCCGAGGCACCACTCGAGCGCCGCCATCGCGCTGTGCAGTTTGTGCTGGGCCTGAGCGAAAGCGAGGCTGGCTGCCCCGTCCAGCACGTCAGCGGTGACCTCCTCCCCCCGGTGGGCGGGCAGGTCGTGCATGAACCGGGCGTCCGGGTACCTCGCCATCACCGGGGCGTCGACGCGGAACGGCTCGAAGTCCTGGCGCCAGTTCGGATCCGGCTTGCTGGTCCCGGTGGTCTGCCAGCGCGTGGTGTACACGACGTCCACCGAAGCGGGCAGCGATTCCATGTCGTGGTGCTCGGCGACCGTGCTGCCGTGCGCGGCCGCCAGCGCACGTGCGTCGGCGAGCACCTCCGCGGACAGTCCGTACCCCTTCGGTGTGCGGAACTCCAGTTCCACCCCGGCGAACCGGGGCAACGCCAGCGCCAGCGCGGCGGCGGTGTTGTTCCCCTCGCCGACGTAGAGCAGTTTCAGCCCGGCGATCCGGCCGAACCGCGTCCGCAGCGTGACCAGGTCGGCCAGCGCCTGGGTGGGGTGCTCGTCCTCGCTCATCGCGTTGACCACCGTGGCGCAGTGTTCGGCGAACGTGCGCATCTCCGAGACCGGGCCGGCGGTCCGGATGACGAGGCCGTCGAGCATGCCGCCGAGCACCCGCGCGGTGTCCTCCAGCGACTCGCCGGTGTTGAGTTGCAGATCGCCGGGACCGTAGGCCACCACCTTGGCACCGAGCCGGAGCGCGCCGGTGGTGAACGCGGTACGCGTGCGGGTGGAGGTCTTGCTGAAGTAGACGCCGATCACCTTGCCTCGCAAGGGTTCCCCCCAGGAAGACCGATCACCGGCGAGCTGCGCGCCGCGCTGGACGATCCACTCGATATCGGCATCGGTCAGATCACGCAACGAGATGACGTGTCCGGACATGTCGTTCACCCTTCAGGGTCGTCGGAACGATCGATGATGGCGGCGAGCCGGTCGGCCAGGGTGGAGACGTGCGGCGGGAACAACGCGTTGCGGTGGTCCCCGGGGATGCGGCCGACCCGCACCTGGCCGCGGACCAGCCCACGCCACTGGTCGAGATAGCCGTCGAACGACTGGCCGACGATGTCCTGGTAACCGCCCTCGGCGAGTTCGGTGCAGACCAGGATGTGCACCGGACCGGCGTATTCGGGGAACCGGTAATGCAGCCGGAGTTCGGCCATCTCGCGCCACGACCGCAGCCGGTCGGTCCAGCTGTGGACGAGATCCAGGTCCAGCTCGTCCGGCTCGAACACCGTGTCGCCGTCGTCGACGATGGTGCGGAGCACCTCGACCAGCTCGGTCCTCGCGGCGTCCCGCCCGGCGCCTTCCGGCACGTCCCGCAGCGCCTGCAGCAACGCCTCCGCCCGGCGCAGCACGGCGACGTTCTCGGCCAGCGGGTTCACCCCGGTGGAGGGGTACTCGATCGGGTCGATCAGGATCAGCTCGGGTTCGTGGCCGCCGTCCCGCAGCTGACGCGCCATCTCCCAGGCGATACCGCTCGAGCCGCACCAGCCGAGCACGTGGTGCGGGCCCACCGGCCGGACCGCCAGCAGATCCGCCACGTAGGTGGCCGCGACCTCGGCGAGGCTGTCCGGGGCCGGTGCCGAGCTGTGCAGGCCCGGCCACTCGAACGCGGCGAGCGGACGGTGCGCGGCGTAGACCTCGGCCAGGTCGCGGTACCAATGCGCACTGCCACCACCAGGGTGCACGCAGAACAGCGGGGTGGCCTCACCGGTGCGCCCGAGCCAGATCAGTGACGACTGCTCACCGGCCGCCGAAACGGTACCCGCCAGCTCCCGCACGGTGCGGTGCCGCAGGAAGTCCCGGAAGGTCAGCTCGATGTCGTGTTTTCTGGACAGCCGTGTGATGATCCGCATGGTCAGCAGCGAATGGCCGCCCAGCGCGTAGAAATCGTCGTCACGACCGACCCGCTCGACGCCGAGCACCTCCGCCCATACCTCGGCGATCCGTTCCTCCAGCTGCCCTTCCGGGGGTTCGTAGGTGTTCACCGCGGCTTGGCCCGCACTTCCCGGATCGGGCAGCGCCTGCCGGTTCACCTTGCCGTTGGCCAGTCGCGGGAACTCCGTCATCGACACGAAATGGGTGGGCACCATGTAGCCCGGCAGGGTCCTGGCGACGAAAGCGGCCAGTTCCGCCGGCCGTACCTTTTCGCCCTCCGGGATCACGTAGGCGGCCAGCTGCTTGGCACCGTCGTGATCCTCGACCGGGTGAACCACCGCGACCCGCACCCCGGGATGGGCGGTCAGGGCGGCCTCGATCTCGCCCAGCTCGACCCGGAAGCCCCGGATCTTGAGCTGATGGTCGCGGCGGCCGAGGATCTCGATCCGGCCGTCGGCGAGCCTGCGCCCGATGTCGCCGGTGGCGTACATCCGGCCGCCAGGGGTTCCCGCGAACGGATCGGGCAGGAAGGCGTCCGCGGTGGCGCCCGGCTGACCGAGGTAGCCACGGGCCAGCCCCGCCCCGCCGACGAAGATCTCGCCGGGCACCCCGACCGGCACCGGTTCGAGATCGTCGCCGAGCAGATAGGAGGTGGTGTTGGTGGCGGGCACCCAGACCGCTCCCCCGGCCGCGGTGTACCGGCTGCCGAAGCAGAAGAGCGTCGCCTCGGCCGGGCCGTACATGTCCCAGACACCCGCTTCGGTGGCTCCGAACCGCTCGATCAGCTCCGCGCCCAGCACGTCACCACCGGAGATCCGGTGGAAACCGGGAGGCGGGGTCCAGCCCGACTCGTCCAGCATCCGCCACGTGGTGGGCGAAGCCTGCATCAGCGTGCCGCCACTGGCTCGAAGCAAAGTGGCCAGGGAGAACGGATCCCGCGCGGCGTCGGCGTCCCCGAGCACCAGGCGGCTTCCGGCGGCCAGCGACACGAACACGTCGGTCTGCCAGACGTCGGTCATCGTGGGCACCACGCTGACCACCACGTCGTCCGGTGCCAGGTCCACGTCCAGGCTCATCGAGCGCACCCGCTCGGCCAGCGCCAGATGCCGCACCATGACGCCCTTCGGCCGCCCGCTGGAACCCGACGTGTGCACCACGTAGACGAGTTCCTCCGGATCGGCCGGCCGCACGGGGGCATCGCGCACCCCGGTCACCGTCGCCGGAACGACGACCGGCGGCAGCCCGGCGACCTCGTCGTCGGCCACCACCGCCGTGACCCCGGCACCGGTCAGGATCGAGGTGATCCGCTCGACCGGGTGCTGCGGATCCAAAGGCACGTACGCCGCGCCGAGGTTCACCACGCCCAGCACCGCCGCGACGAAGTCGGCCCGTTTCGGCAGCCAGATCCCGACGAGGTCACCCGGACGCACGCCGAGTGCGCGGAGCCGCTCGCCGAAGCCGGCCGCGCGCTCCCACAACTCCTGGTAGGTCAGCCGCTCGTCGCCGCATTCGAGGGCGATCGCGCCGGGTGTCCTGGCCACCCGCGCGGCGATCAGCTCGTGCACGCCGAGCGCGGGCGGCTCCGCCTCGTTCGCGTTGCCCTGCGCCAGCAGGGCGGCCCTCTCTTCCGGCGGCAGCAGCGAAACCGCGGTGCTGCCTTCGGGATCGGCGGCCATCAGTTCCAGCACCCGCTGGTACATCTTGGCGAGCAGGGCCGTGTACCGCTCCCCGATCCGGTCGGATTTGGCCACCAGTACCAGATCGCCGCTGTCGGTCAAGGCGCACAACGGGAACTCGTTGAGGCTGATGTCGGTGCTGCCCTCGGTGTCCACCGCGCTCCGGTCCAGCACGTGGAAGTCGAGGTAGTTGAAGGCGACGTCGATCAGCCGGTCACCCCCGCCGAACTCCACCTGCAACTGCGGCATCGGGAACCGGCGGTGCGGCCAGAGCGCGACCTCCTCGGCGAACACCGCGCTGACCAGTTCACGCCAGGTCCGCGCGCCGGCCGGGGCGACCAGCGGCACCGGGTTGAGGAACATGCCGCGGACCTGGTCCCCGCCCTCGACCTCACTGCGGCCGTTGCACAGCAGGCCGGAGTGGAACCCGTCGCTCCCGGCGACGGTCCGCCACACCGCCACGTGCGCGGCGAGCAGCACGCTCTTCAGCGAGGCGCCGGCGAGGCCTGCCAGCTGCCGCAACCGGTCTTCCCGATGCCGGTACGGCACACGCAGGTGGTAGTCGCCCGGTCCGTCGGGATCGGCCCAGGCGGCCGGGATCATCAGCTTGGCCGCCCCCTTCAGCCGCTCGGCCCAGAACGCGCGGTCCTCGGTCCCGTCCAGGCTCCGCTGCTCCTGTGCGATGAAGTCGGCGTACCGGATGGCGGTGGCGGGCGCGGCCGGTGGCGCGCCACCCGCGCGGAGGGCCCGGTAACCGGCGATCAGCTCGGAGACGATCGAGTTGTGGCTCCAGCCGTCGAGCACCGCGTGGTGTTCGGTGAGTGACAGGAAGAATCGGTCGTCGGCCACCCGGTGGGCGTGCAAGCGGATCAGCGGCGGTGTGGCCAGATCGAACAGCCGCGCCCGCTCCCGCGCCCGGAAATCGTCCAAATAGGACTGTTGGGCGGCCGCGGTGAGGGACCGCAGGTCCTCGTGCGAGAACTCCGGTTCGGCCTCGGCGTGCACCAGCTGCAGGGAGGTGGCCAGATCGAACGAGGTCCGCAGCACCTCGTGGTTGGCGATCACGTGCTCGACCGCGCCCCTCAACGCCACCGGATCGAATTCGCCGTCGTCGCGGATCAGGTAGCTGGTGATGTTGTGGTAGAGGTTCCGGCCGGAATCGGCCAGCATCTCGTAGACCATGCCCGCCTGGACCCTGGCCAACGGGTAGGCGTCCACCACGTCCTCCGGCAGCTTCGCCCGGTCCTCGGCACCGATCAGGGAAAACGGCGGTGTGCCACCGTTTTCGTCCACGCCGGAACCGGCACCCAACGCGGCGAGCTCCGCGATGCTCTGGTGCCGGAACAGGTCCTGCACGGAATACTCGAAGCCCTCGGCCCGCAACCTGCCGACCAGCCGGACGGCATGGATGGAGTCACCACCGAAGGCGAAGAAGTTGTCGTGCACCCCGACCTGGCGCACGTCCAGCACGTCGGCCCAGACCGCCGCCATGGCGCGCTCGACCGAGTCCCGCGGGGCGACGAACGTCTCCTGCCGGTCCTGCCGCGACCGGTCCGGGCTCGGCAGCGCGCGGCGGTCGAGCTTGCCGTTGGCGGTGAGCGCCAGTTTCGGGACCACCATGATGATCCCGGGCACCATGTAGGCAGGCAGCCGCTCGCCGAGGTAGGCGCGCAGCTCCGGCACGGTCACCGTGGCGCCGTCCTTGGGCACCACGTAGGCCACGAGCTCCCGGTTGCCGTCGGCGGGCTCGTGCACGGTGATCACCGCGGCCTTGAGCTCGGCGTGCTCGGCAAGGCGGGACTCGATCTCCCCCAGCTCGATCCGGAAGCCGCGGATCTTCACCTGGTTGTCGAAACGGCCGAGGAAGCCGATGTCGCCGTTGGCCAGCACCCTGGCCTTGTCCCCGGAGCGGTACATACGGGCGCCTGGCGGGCCGTACGGATCCGGCAGGAACCGCGAGGCGGTCAGCGCCGGCCTGTTGAGGTAACCACGGGTGACACCCGGCCCGCCGACGTAGATCTCCCCCGGCACGCCGATGGGCGCCGGGCGCAGGCGCTCGTCGAGCACGTAGAGGGTGAGGTCACGCATCGGCCGTCCGATGGGGCTGCGTTCCCCGTCGAGGTCGGCGGGCTCGACCACGCGATAGGTGACGTGCACGGTGGTTTCGGTGATGCCGTACTTGTTGACCATCACCGGCGCGCGGTCGCCGAAGTGGTCCCACCACGGCTTGAGCATGCCCACGTCGAGCTTCTCCCCGGCGAAGATCACCACCCGCAACCGCAGCCGGTCGAGCATCGGTTCGTCCCGGCCGGTGAGCTCGACGAGATTGCGGAACGCCGACGGCGTCTGGTTGAGCACCGTGACGCCTTCGTCGGCCATGAGCTTGGCGAAGTCCCACGGTGACCTGGTGACCTCGTGCGACAGGACGACCAGCCTGCCGCCGTAGAGGAACGTGCCCCAGATCTCCCAGACCGAGACGTCGAAGGCGTAGGAGTGGAACAGCGGCCACACGTCCTCCGGGCCGAACCCGTACTCCTCCTCGTTCGCCGTCAGCAGCCGGACCACGTTGGCATGGGTGACCTGCACCCCCTTGGGGCGACCGGTCGAGCCCGAGGTGTAGATGACGTAGGCGAGATCGTCCGGTCCGGTGCCCGTCACCGGCGCCTCGTCGGGGAAGGAGGCCAGCAGCTCGCGCTGGGCCGGCTCGTCCAGCACGATCATCGGTGCCCGCGCGACCACCCGGTCCCGCAGTTCCTGTTGTGTCACCACCACTTTGGCTCCGGCGTCACCGACCATGAAGTCGATGCGCTCGGCGGGATGCGCCGGGTCCAGCGGCAGGTAGGCCGCACCGCTCTTCAGCGTGGCGAGAAGGGTGACGATCATGTCGATGCCGCGGTTCAGGCAGATCCCCACCAGATCCGCACGCCCGACCCCGGCCGACCGCAGCCGGTGCGCCAGCCGGTTCGCGCGAGCGTCCAGTTCGGCATAGGACAGGTTCGTGCCCTCGAAGGTCAAGGCCACCGCGTCCGGGCGCTGCCTCGCCTGCTCGGCGAAACGCGCGTGCAGGCCGCGCCCGGAGTCCGCGGGGCCGGCGGGCGGCCGGATCAGCGCGGCGGTTTCCGCGTCGCTCAGCAAGGGCAGCTCGCCGACCCGCGCGTCCGGATCCGCGACCGCGGCGGAGAGCAGGCGCACGTAGTGGGCGCCCATCCGGCGGGCCGTGTCTCCGTCGAACAGGGCGTGGGCGTAGGTCACGAGGCCCAGCACCGAGCCGTCGGCCCGCTCCTCCAGTGTCCAGGTGAGGTCGAACTGGGCCTGGCGCTGCTCGACCGGGACCAGTTCACCGGTGACCCCGGCCGCCTCGAACCGGAACGGCTCGTTGTTCTGCAGGATGAAGTTCACCCCGACCAGCGGATGGGTGGACAGGTCGCGGTCGACCACCAGCGCGTCCACGACGCGTTCGAACTGCACGTCCTGATGTGCGAAGGCGTCGATGGCGGTATCCCTGGCTCGCCGGAGCAACTCGGTGAACTCCGGGTCGCCGGACAGGTCCGCGCGCAGCACCAGGGTGTTGATGAACAGGCCGATCAGGTCGTGGGTGTCGGCCTGGGTCCGCCCGGCCACCGGGCTGCCGATGGCGAAGTCCGTCTGCCCGCTGTAGCGGTGCAGCAAGGCCCAGAAGGCCGCCAGGTACACCATGAACTTCGTCGACTGGTGCTTCACCGCCAGCTCGGCCACGCCGGCCACCAGCTCCGCCGGGAGCTCGAACTCGACGGTGGCACCGGCCGGTTCCCATACGGCGGGCCGCGGCCGATCCGTCGGCAGTTCCAGCTTCGGCAGGTCACGCAGCCGCGTCACCCAGTGGTCCAGCTCACGGTCGAACCGCTCATCGGACGCGTGTGCCCGCTGCCAGGCGGCGAAATCGGCGTACTGCAACTCGGGTTCCGGCAGCTCCGCACCCGCACAAAGCTCCGCCAGTTCCCGCGCGAGCAGGCTGCCTGACCACCCGTCCGCGGCGATGTGGTGGATCACCAGCGCGAGCACGTGCTCGTCCGGCCCCAGCCGGATCAGTCTCGCCCGCAGCACCGGGCCGGTGGCCAGATCGAACGGGCGGCTGTTGTCGGCGTGCAGCAACGCGTCCAGCTCGTCCTCACCGGCTCCGGTCAGGTCGCTGAAGGCCAGCTCGACCCCGCCCGGCTGGTCGATGACCTGCGCCGGATCCCCGTGCGCGTCGACCGGGTACCGGGTACGCAGGACCTCCTGCCGTCGCACCAGCCGATCCAGTCCACCTTGGATGTCCAATGAGGACAGATCGCCGCGCAGGCGGAAGACCATCGGCATCAGGTATTCGGTGCCACCGGGGCGAAGCTGGTCGAGAACCCACAGCCGCTGCTGCGCGAACGACAACGGCAACGAGCCGTCACGCGGGGCCGCCTGGATGACCGGCCGGGGCGTGCCCTGGTCGCCGGCACGCTGTCGCAGCCGGTCCCGCAGCAGCCGGGAACCACGACCGGAGGCACGCCCGTCCGCTCCGGCCGCACCCTCGTTCCGGCGGGACTCGTATTCACTCACGACACACCACCGCGGTTCGTGTTCCTGGTCGTCATCGCCAGGTCCCTCCCGTTTCCCCACCGGCGTTCAAGGCTCATCGTCGTTTTCCCTGCGATCGGCTGACTGCCGGCTGTTCCCCGGCCGACTCGGCTTCGGCTTCTGCTTCGGCGAGCTGCTCGAGTGCCTTCGCCTGTGCGCTGACCGTGGTCGCCTCGAACAGCAGGCGGAGCGGGACCTCGATCCCGAAGACGGCCCGCAGCCGGGCGGCCAGCCGCGTGGCCAGCAGCGAATGCCCGCCCAGATCGAAGAACTCCTGCTCGACATCGATCCGCGCGACCCCCAGCACACTGGTCCACGCCTCGGCGATGGCCTCCTCGATCTCGTCCCGCGGTCCGACGAAGTCGTCCACCACCGCGTCCTGTCCCACCGCCGCCTCCGGCGGCGGGAGGGCCTTGCGGTTCACCTTCTGGCTGGCGAAGCGCGGCAATTCAGGCAACGTGACGAAGAACGAGGGGACCATGTACTCGGGCAGGCGGGCCCGCAGGTAGTCCCGGAGTTCGGCGCCCGACGGCTCGGCCGTCTCCGGCGGTGGCACCACATAACCCACCAGTCGACGGCCCGCGGCCGGGATGGTGTGCACCGCCACGGCGGACACGAGCACCTGGGGGTGCCGGGTCAGCGCCGCCTCGATCTCACCGAGCTCCACCCGGAAACCGCGGATCTTGACCTGCGAGTCGACCCGCCCGAGGAACTCCAGCACGCCGTCCGCGCGGAACCGGCCCCGGTCCCCGGTGCGGTAGAGCCGGTCGCCCGGCTCGCCGCCGAACGGGTCCGGGACGAACCGGTCGGCCGTCTGCCGTGGCCGCCGCCAGAAGCCCCGGCCGAGCCGGACGCCGCCGACATGGATCTCACCGGCCACCCCGACCGGCACCGGTTCCATCCGCTGGTCCAGCACGTAGGCGCGGGTGTTGACCACCGGACGTCCGAGCGGGATCGCCGTCTCCGGGGTGGTGGTGCGCAGGTCGTCCTCGTCCACCACGTGGGTGAACGCGGCGATGGTGGTCTCCGTCTGGCCGTAGAGCGTGGTGAACACGCCGTCCAAGCCGGTGTCGAACCAGCGGCGCGCGTCGTCGTGGGTGACGACGTCACCGGCGACCACCATGCTCCGCACCGCCACCATCCGCCGGTCGCGGTACCGCAGTGCGCTCACCACTTCGCGGAAGTAGCTGGGCGCGATGGCGATCTGGGTCGCCCCGGACTCGGCGACGCGGTCCGGGAACTCTTCGGGCGGCACCAGCCCCGGCTCGGCCACCACCACGGTGGCACCCAGCAACAGCGGCGCGAGCACCTGCTCCAGTGCCGGATCGAAGTGGAGCGGCGCGGAGAGCAGCACCCGATCGTCCTGGCGGTACCCCAGCGCCTCGGACATCACCCTCGTGTGATGGGTGAACGCCCGATGCGTGATCATCACGCCTTTGGGTCGGCCGGTCGAGCCGGAGGTGTAGACCAGGTAGGCCAGCCGGTCGGGATCACCGGCCGGAAGCCGGACACGGGACGCGCCGACCGGCTCCCCCCGCACCACCACCGGGGCACCCGCCCCGCTGACCTTCGAAACCAGCCGCGGTTCCACGATCACCGCGGCCGGAGCGAGATCGGCCAGCATGCCCGCCAGCCGTTCGTCCGGCTGGGCCGGGTCGAGCGGCACGTACACCGCGCCCGCCCGCAGCACACCGAGCAGGACGTGGACCGCGTCCGCGGAGCGGTCGAGCAGCACCGCCACCGGTGCCTCCAGGCCGACCCCCAGGTCCACCAGCCGCCTGGCCAGTGCCTCGGCACGCTCGGCGACCTCGGCGTAGGTGCGCTGTTCACCGTCGCTGACCACCGCGACCGCGTCCGGCGTGCGCGCTGCCTGTGCCGCGAACGCCTCGTACGCGGACTCGGGCTTCACTCGCGGTTGCGCCGGGATCCAGTCGCGCAGCTGCCGCTGCCGCTCCCGCTCGCCGAGCAACCGCAACCGGCTGACCGGCACGCCGGGGCCTGCCGCCATGGCCGCGGCGAGCACCCGGAAGTGTCCGGCGAACCGGGTCATGGCCGGCTCGGAGAACAGGTCGGTGGCGTACTCGATCTCCATCCGGTACCCGCCGTCCGGCTCCGCCTGCAGGATCATCGTCAGATCGAATTTGGCGACGGACTGGTCGACGTCGACAGGCTCCACCTCGAGATCGGCCAGCCGCAGCGGTTCCCTGTTCTCCTCCCGGACACCGAAGGTCACGTCGGTCAGCGGCGCGTGCGCGAGGTCGCGCCGGGGCGCGATCTCGTCCACCACCCGGTCGAAGGGCAGCTCGCCGTGGCCGAAGCCGTCCAAGGCACAGCCCCGGACCCTGGCGATCAGCTCCTCGGCGGTCGGATCGTCACCGATGTCGGTACGCAGCACCACGGTGTTGACGAAGAATCCGACGACCTCCTCGAGTTTGGGATGGCCACGGCCGGACATCACCGTGCCGACCGCCAGGTCGGTGGCGCCGGTGTACCGGCCGAGCAGCGCGTAGAACACGCTCAGGAAGGTCATGAACGGTGTGGCGCCCTGACGACGTCCCAGCGCCAGCAGCGGCTGGGCCACCTCGGCGGGCAGCGGGACACGCAGGGTGGCGGCCCGCCGGTCCCGTACGGCGGGCCGGGGCCAGTCGGTCGGGAACTCCAGCGCTTCGAGCCCGGCCAGCTGCCGCCGCCAGAAGTCCAGCTCCACCCGCGACACGGAATCGGAAAGGTGCCCGCGCTGCCATACCGCGTAGTCCGCGTACTGCAGCGCGGGAGCCGCCAGTGCCAGCGGCAACCCGGTCACCCTGGCCGAGTACAGCTCGGAGAGCTCGTGCGACATCACCTCCTCCGACCAGGCGTCGGTGACGACGTGGTGCATCACCAGCAGCAGGAGGTGTTCCTGGTGCCCCGCCCGGATCAGGTACGGGCGCACCGGCAGGCCCGCGGACAGGTCGATCGGCCTGCTCGCCAGTTCCTGGAGCACCTCCCGCTCGTCACGGCCGTCCAGTTCGACGATCGGCAGTCCGACCTCGCCCGGCGGGCCGATCAGCTGGGCCGGGGTGCCGTCCGGTTGCCGGAGGTAGCGAGTCCGCAGGATTTCGTGCCGGGCGACCAGTTCGCCGACGGCCTCGGTCAGCGCGGCCACGTGCAGCGGGCCGGTCAGCCGCGAGGCCCAGCTCACCAGGTAACCCGTGCTGTCGGGTTCGAGCTGGTCGAGGAACCACATCCGCTGCTGCGCGAAGGACAGGGGCAGCGGGCGGGCGCGTTCCTCGGGGCCGAGCACCCGGATCTCGTCCGGCCCCTCCCCGGTCAGCCCGGCCAGCCGCTCGGCGAGGCCCGCGACCGTGCGTGCCTCGAACACCGCCCGGACCGGCACCGCGAGGCTGAGCGCGGAGCGGAGCGCCCCGGCCACCCGGATGGCGAGCAGCGAATGTCCGCCCAGCTCGAAGAAGTCGTCGTCGAGACCGACGGCGTCGAGGCCGAGCACCTCGGCCATCACCGCGGCGACGGCATTCTCCTCCGGGGTGCGCGGCTCGGG
Source organism: Amycolatopsis sp. NPDC033938 (assembly GCF_055575975.1). NCBI lineage: Bacteria > Bacillati > Actinomycetota > Actinomycetes > Pseudonocardiales > Pseudonocardiaceae > Amycolatopsis > Amycolatopsis sp. NPDC033938. The sequence continues at coordinate 129,586 of NZ_JBVIRO010000022.1, read as the reverse complement.
CCCCACCTGCTCGCGCGCGGTACTCGGCTCGGGCAACGCGGCCCGGTCGACCTTGCCGCTCGTGGTGACGGGAAGTTCCGGCAGGGTGACGAAAACCGACGGCACGTAGGGTTCCGGCAGCCGGGCCAGCAGGTACTCCCGCAGCTGCGACGGCACGGGGGCCTCGGCGCGCGGCAGCACGTAGCCGACCAGCCTGGGGGTACCGCCGGGGCCGGGCCGAGACACCACCACGGCGGCGTCCACCTCGGCATGCTGTGCCAGTACGGCCTCCACCTCGCCGGGTTCGACGCGGACCCCGCGGATCTTGACCTGGTGATCGGTCCGGCCGGCGAACTCCAGCGCGCCGTCGGCCCGGCGGCGCGCCAGGTCGCCGGTGCGATAGGCCCGTGCGCCGGGAGGCCCGAACGGATCGGGCACGAACCGGTCCGCGGTCAGCCTCGGCTGTCCGACGTAACCGCGCGCCAGCCCGGCACCGGAGGCGTGCAGCTCGCCGTGGTCGGTGCGGTGGCCTCGGGCGTCGAGCAGCTCGACCCTGGTGTCGTCGATGGGGTGGCCGATGGGGACTGTCCCGCCGCCCGGCCCGTCGAACTCCCAGAAGGTGACGTCGATCGAGCATTCGGTCGGGCCGTAGGTGTTGACCACCGTGACGGGCACCCGCGAGGCCAGCCGGGCCGCCAGCTCGTCCGGCAGTGGTTCGCCCGCGGAGAAGACCAGCCGCAGCGAGGCGCAGTCCGCGAGGCCCGGCTCGTCGGCAAGGGTCCGCAGGAAGGTGGGCACGCCCTGCACGACCGTGGTGCCGGTGGCCGCCATCACCTCGGCCATCGCGGCCGGATCCCGCTCGGTGCCGTCCGGCGGCAGTACCACCGTGCCGCCGGTGACCAGTGGCGCGAAGAACTCCCACACCGAGGCGTCGAAGGTGACCGACGTCTTCTGCAGCATCCGGTCGCCGGGGCCGAAGCCGTACCTCGTCACCGCCCAGTCGACCCGGTTGAGAATGCCGCGGTGCGGTACCGCCACCCCCTTCGGCCGTCCGGTGGACCCGGAGGTGAACATGACGTAGGCCAGTGCGTCGAGATCGGTCCGGACCGGGGCGCCGTCACCGGATTCGGCGTCGATGTCGGCTTGCTCGACCGCCAGCCGCAGCACCTCGACCGCCGGCACCTCGACCGGCGCCGCGATGTCGGTCAGCAGCAGCGACGCTCCGGAATCGCCGAGGATCCGGCTCAGCCGCGCGGGCGGATGGCCGGCGTCCAACGGCAAGAACGCGGCACCCGCACGCAGAATGCCCAGCATGGCCACGACCAGTCGCGGCCGTCGCGGCAGGCAGACGGCGACCACCTCGTCGCGGCGCACTCCACGGCGGCGCAGGTACCGCGCGAGCCGGTTCGCGGACCGGTCGAGCTCACGGTAGGTCAACCTGCCTTCGCCGGAGTCCACCGCGACCGCGTCCGGCGTCGCGGCGGCCTGCCGGGAGACGCGCTCCGGCAGACCGGCCACGCGGCACTGGGGTCCGTTCATGCTCACCTCGGCTCGCTCGCGAACGTCAACTGGTCTCGGTGGCCATCCGGCGACGCAGGCTCAGCGGCCGCATGTCCGTCCAGACGCGCTCGATGTGGTCCAGGCACTCGTCCCTGGTGCCCGCCGTTCCCTCGGCACGCCACCCGGCCGGGATCTCCCGGTCGGCAGGCCAGACGGAATATTGTTCCTCGTGGTTGAACACCACGACGTATTCGTCGGCGATCATTTCGGTCCTTTCAGTACAGGAAGTCCGGGAGGTCCACCCCGAGCCCGAGGCCCGCCGCCCTGTCGAAGACGCGCGCGGCCAGCGCGGCGTCGAGGCAGCCGAGCCCGAACGGCGAGAACACCGTCACGGAGTCACCGTCGTAGGGCAGCCGCGCCGAGCCGTCGAGCAGGTCACCGATCTCGGCGTGCACGAAGTCACGGTTGCCCGTGACCTGCTGGGCCAGATCCAGCGAAGTGGCCGCCCGGCACACGTGATCGGTGTCGTCGACGACGTTTCTCGCCGACAGGATCGACTCCGCCGTCAGGTCCCGCAGCGAAACGTGCAGCACCACCGTGCCGGGCTTGCAGGCCTCAGTGGTCAGATACGGCTCGCCCGCGGTGGTGGCCAGCGAAACCAGGCGATGGGCCGACATCACGGCGTCCTGGTCCGGGCAGACCTCGACGGTCAGCTCCGGCCACGACGCCCGCACTTTGTCCGAAAAGGACTCAGCTCGCGCGGAATCCGTGTCGTACACGGCGACTTGCCGCAGTCGCGGCAGCCGCTCACGAAGAAAACGCAGTATCTCGAAGTTGATCAGGCCACAACCGATCAGGCCGGCGCCCGACCGTGCCTCGTCCCCGGCACCCGACAGCAGCTCACCGGCGGCCACCGCGGCACTCGCCGCCGTCCGGCGCGCGGAGATCACCGAGCCCTCCAGTACGGCCAGTGGTGTGCCGTCGGCCACCGAGCTGAGCACGATGACCGCCGACGCCCGCTCGGCTCCTTTTCGGATGTTGGCGGGGAAAGAGGCGATCCACTTCACCGCGGCGACCGGCCGCGAACCGCCGACGTAGGCGGGAAGGGTGATGATCCGGTCGCTGGGATTGCCGGGGAACCGGAGGAACACCGAGTGCGGTACCACGGTCTGCCCGCGTGCGTGCGCGACGTAGGCGTCACGTACGGTCCCGAGCACCGCGCCGAGGTCCTCGTCGAGCACGGTCTTGACGTCCGCGCGGCGCAAGATCAGCACGCTGCCTTCTCCTTCCACAGATGCTTGATGTCACCGAACTTCTCCTCGACCCACGAGTCGGAGTAGATGGTGTCCAGATAACGCTCACCACGGTCGGGCAGCAGCAACACGCAGTTGGCGCCGGCCGGCAGCTCGGCGAGCCGTTGCTCCACCGCGCTGACCACCGCACCGGAGGAACCACCGCTGAGAATGGCTTCGGCACCCACCAGCCGGCGGCAGCCGACCACGCAGTCCTGATCGGTCATCCTGAGCACCGAATGCGCTATCCCGTCGAAGTGCAACGCGGGCCGGATCGCGGCACCGTGCCCGGGAATCAGCCTGCGGCAGCTGACGTCGCCGAAGATGGCGCTGCCCTCGGCGTCGACCGCCATGAGCCGCGTGGACAGCCGGTGCCTCGCGACGAAATCGGCGCAACCGCGGACCGTGCCGCAGGTTCCGGTGGCCACGAAGAGGTAGTCGACCTTTCCCTCGAGCTGCTCGTGCAGCTCCCGCATGATCGATTCCTGCGCCTTCGCGTTGCGCGGGTTGGCGTACTGGTTCGGCCACAGCACGTCGGGAATGTCGCGGACCAGGCTCCGCACCCGCTGGATGCGGGCGGACAGGAAATCGTTCATCTCGTTGTCCGCCTCGGTGACCATGCTCAGCTCGGCCCCGTACGCGCGCAGGATCGCCAGGTTCTGCGTCGTGGTCTTCGGGTCGACCACGCAGATGAACCGGATGTTGTACAGACGGCACACCTGCGCCAGGCCGATGCCGAGGTTGCCCGAACTGGATTCGACCACAGTGGACAGTCCAGGGACGAGTTCACCGCTCTCGATGGCACTGACCACCATGCCGATGGCGGCGCGGTCCTTGACGCTGCCACCCGGGTTCAGTGCTTCCATCTTGGCGTAGAACCTGGCCGGGGAATCCGGGAAAAGCCGGTCGAGGCGGACCAGTGGGGTCCCCCCGACCGCCGACAGCACCCCGTCCAGCGCAGCGTTATGCGAGGTCACACTCATCGTCACGCGACCGCTCGCCTCTCCTCAGGCCGTGGTCGGCTGGTCCGGGTACGCGGCTAACTGCTCCCGCACCCTGGCCAGCAGCCCGTCCAGCCGGTTTTGGCCGTTCGCGATGTCCATCATGGACGCCGCCAGTTCCTCGAAGGTGTTGCCAGTGAAGGCATCCAGTTCCTCCAGCAGCATCAGCTCGGTCGACTTCTCCAGTTCCAGCAGCACCTGGACCACGGAGAACGAATCGAGGTCGATGAGCTGCTCCGGCCGCGGCACGCCCGGCTGCTCGCCGCAGATCTGGTACGCGGTCCGGCGCACCAGTTCGGTGAGCGCGCCAGTCGTTGCCAGATCGATCTCCCCGGTCGCGTTGTCCGACATGTTCTCGCCCACACTCCTTGTTTCGACATGACCGCCGGAGCAGAAAGAATTCCGGCTGCGAAAGAGACTTCGAGATGATCGGCCTGCCCGGGATGTCAGCGCATTCAGCTGCGAGCGGCTATTTCCAGAACCCCAGCCGACATTAACCGCGAACACCGGAAACGGGCAAGTGCCTTACCGTGGTCACCTCCGCCCGCCGCGGCCTGCGGGATGCCGGTGTCCCGCTGGCGGGACGCCGGGGGTGGCGTCACCGGCGGCCACTTGACTCCGCCGACCGGGCAAACCTACTTTGCGCTGGTGCGCTTTTCCGCTTCGGCGGACATTTTCGTTCCCGCTCTGGCCGTCGTTTTCGCTAGCGTCGTACAGATCCGATCCCCCCATCCCGAAGTGAGGCTCGTCCGCCATGCTCTATCCGCACACCGAAACCCAGCAGATCGAGCTGCGGCCCGCCGCGGCCACCGACGCGCCGACGGCCTACGACGTGCTGTTCCGGCTCGGCTATCCCGGACTGCCGACCATCGACGCCTTCGTCGCCGGCTTCGGCCGCGGGGTGGCCGCATACTTTCTCGTGCACCGTAAGGAAACCGGCCAGCCGGCGGGCGTGGCCACCATCTCCGAGCCGAATCCGGCCGGGCACGCCCTCGTCGAGGTGAACATCGCCGCGGACCAGCCCGCCGAAGTGGTTCGCGACGCGAACGCGTTGGCCACGAACTTCGCGTTTTCGATGTGGCGCACCAAGAAGGTGTACTTTCACACCACAAGGCCCACGGCCGAGGCATTGGCCTTCGAGAACGAGCATTCCGCGATGGTCCACGAAGAAGCCGTGCTGCGTGACTACATCTTCTTTCACGGTTGCCTCTGGGACGTGCGCGTGCTGGCCGTCCATCGCGAGGAATGGGACACCCACGGGGTGGACCTGCTCAAACAAATCGTCTGATCCCGCTGGGAGTGAGGTACCGATCATGACCCTGTCCGTCTGGGGTTATCTGCCCGAGTTCGAGAAGGAACGGGACGACATCATGGATGCCGTCGAAAAGGTGTTCCGCTCCGGACGACTCGTGCTCGGCCAAAGCGTGTCGGCCTTCGAGCGCGAGTTCGCCGCGTACCACGGCGTGCCCCACTGCGTCGGGGTCGACAACGGCACCAACGCCATCGTGCTCGGCCTGCGCGCGCTCGGCGTCGGCGCGGGCGACGAAGTGATCACCGTGTCCAACACGGCCGCCCCCACCGTGCTCGCGATCGACGCGGTCGGCGCGACGCCGGTATTCGTCGACGTCCATCCGGACACCTATCTGATGGATGTGGCGCAGGTGGAGGCCGCGATCACCGAACGGACCAAATGCCTGCTGCCGGTGCACCTCTACGGGCAGTGCGTCGACATGGCCGCGCTGGAGGCCATCGCGGAGACGCACGGCTTGCCGATCCTGGAGGACTGCGCGCAGGCGCACGGCGCCACCCAGCACGGACGCGTCGCGGGCTCGGTCGGCCGGGCGGCCGCGTTTTCCTTCTATCCCACCAAAGTGCTCGGAGCCTATGGAGACGGCGGAGCCACGCTGAGCACCGACGCCGAGACCGACGCCCGGCTGCGGCGACTGCGGTACTACGGCATGGAAAGCGTGTACTACGTCGTGGAGACCCCCGGCTACAACAGCAGGCTGGACGAAGTGCAGGCGGAAATCCTGCGCCGGAAGCTCACCAGGCTCGACGACTACATCGCCCGCCGCCGCGCGATCGCGGCGCGCTACGCCGAGGCGTTCGCCGGAACCGACCTGATCACCCCGGCCGTGGCACCGGGCAACACGCATGTCTACTACGTGCACGTCGTACGTCACCCGGCGCGGGACCGCATCATCGACGCAATGAAAAAACACGACATCGCGCTGAACATCAGCTATCCGTGGCCGGTGCACACGCAGTCCGGATTCGCGCACCTCGGCTACCGCAAGGGTTCGCTGCCGGTCACCGAGGAGATGGCCGACCAGATCTTCTCGTTGCCCATGTTCCCTTCCCTGAGCGATGCCGAACAGGAACGGGTCGTCGACACGCTTCACGGCGTGCTGTCCAGGCTCTGATCCCGGCCACGCGCGCTCACCAGAGCATCGAGGCACCGCGACGACAGGAGTGCACATCGTGATGGAGCGGCTCAGCGACGCACCACCGAGTGAATCACTGGAACGGTTCCACGAATGGTGGGCCGAGCGGCATCGGACCGGGCGGTTCACCGTGGAACGCGTACCGTTCTCGGCCTTGGATTCCTGGTCGTTCGAGACCGAGACCGGAAACCTCGCGCACGCCAGCGGCCGGTTCTTCACCATCGAGGGGTTACAGGTCCGCGACGACGGCCTGGACATCTGGTCGCAGCCGATCATCAACCAGCCGGAGATCGGCATTCTCGGCATCATCGTCAAGGAGTTCGACGGGGTACTGCACTGCCTGATGCAGGCGAAGATGGAGCCGGGAAACATCAACACCCTGCAGCTTTCGCCGACCGTGCAGGCCACCCGCAGCAACTACACCCAGGTCCACAGTGGACTCTCCACCAGGTACCTCGAATACTTCGTCGGGTCCGGCCGGGGACAGATCCTGGTCGACGTGCTGCAGTCGGAGCAGGGTGCCTGGTTCTGGCGGAAACGGAACCGGAACATGGTCGTGCTCGTCACCGACGACATCGAGGTGCACGAGGACTACTGCTGGCTGACGCTGACCCAGGTCCGCGATCTGAACCAGTTCGACAACCTGGTCAACATGGACGCCCGCACCGTGCTGTCCTGCCTGCCCTTCGCCGCACCCGACCGGCCACGTTCCGCGAGCGAGTTCACCGAGTCGCTGATCAGGTCCTGCCGGTACGAGGAAGAGGGGGTGGGAACTCGGCACACCGCCGGTGAGATCCTCACCTGGTTCACCGACGCGAAAACGCGTTGTGACTGGACGGCCCGTCTCTCCCCGTTGGCGAAGGTGACCGGCTGGATCCGCGACGCCGAGGAGATCAGGGACGAGCACGACCGCCACTTCCGGATCATCGCGGTGTCGGTGGAAGCCGGGACGAGGGAGGTCCAGCGGTGGACGCAGCCCCTGCTCTTCCCCCGAGGGGAGGGTCGTGCGGTGTTCATCGTACGGCCGCTCGACGGGGTGCTGCACGTACTGGTTCAGGCACGACCGGAATACGGGCTGATGGACCTGGTGGAAATGGCGCCGACCGTGCACCTGCTGCCCGGGGAGGACCTCACTTCGGTGCGGGAAGACTTCCTGCGGCGGGCGCTGACCTCCGAGCACAGTCGGGTGCACTACGACCACGTCCTCTCCGAGGAGGGCGGACGGTTCTACCGCGCGCTCACCCGGTACCAGATCATCGAGGTCGGCGAAGAGGTACCGGTCGACACCCCGCCGAACTACTGCTGGATGACCGTCCGCCAGCTGATGGATCTGCTTCGGCACGGCCACTACCTCAACATCGAGGCCCGCAGCCTGCTGGCCTGCCTGCATTCCCTGTATTGAGCCCGCTTCCCCCGTTTCGGAGTCCGGTCGTCAGATGAACCCACTGAAAATCACCGAGCTGTCCCTGCCGAACGCTTTCCTGCTCACCCCGGAACTGCATTTCGACCGGCGTGGATTCTTCTACGAGGGGTTCCGCGCCGAAACCGTGGCGGAGGCGATCGGTTATCCGTTCCGCGCCGCCCAATTCCACTATTCGATCAGCCGCCGCGACACCATTCGCGGCATTCACGGCACCCGGTTTCCGCCCGGCCAGACGAAACTGGTCACCTGCGTGCAGGGCGAGGTGCTGGACGTCGCGATCGACCTGCGGATCGGCTCCCCCACGTTCGGCAAGTACGAGATGTTCCACCACGAGGCGGGGACGGGTACCGCGCTCTACCTCGGCGACGGACTGGGGCACGCCTTCCGGGCGCTGACCGACGACGCCTGTGTCACCTTTCTCTGCTCCGAGGAGTACCGGCCGGACACCGTGCTGGAGATCAACCCCCTCGACCCGGACATCGGCATCCCGTGGTCGCTCACCGGCGACCCGATCATGTCGGAGAAGGACGCCCGCGCGCCATCACTGGCCGAGGCCGCGGAGGCGGGCCTGCTGCCGGACTACGGCGCGGCGCTGGCGCACTACGAGAACCTGAAGCGCGACTGACCGCGCCGGTGGTCCGTGGGCCGGGCCGGTCGTGAAGGCCTCCTTCCCTACTTTCAAGGTAGGGAAGGAGGCCTTCACGGACTTCCGGGCTTGAGGCTTCCGGCGAGGGGTGGCCTGGGCTGGTCGTGAGGCTCCGGCCGCCGGTTCGCTCAGGGTGCCCAGCTCGCCAGTTCCTCCGGTGAGAGGACGGTGACGCCGGAGTCGTCGCGGGAGATGTCGCCGAGCACCCATCCGGTGATCGCGGCGGCCACCTGGGCGGTCGGCACAGTGCCCCGGCCGCCCAGCGGCCCGTTCGACAGGTCGGTCCACATCTTGGGGGCCCTGGCCAGCAGGACCTGGACGTCGTGGTGGGCGGCACAGAACCGGAACAGCGCCTCCAGCGCCGACTTCGCGACGAAGTACTGCGGGTACCGGGCGGGCATCTCCTCCACCGCACCCGAGGACAGGACCACGATCCACGCCCCCGGCCGCAGCAGGGGAAGGGCGGCGGCCAGCGGACGCATCGCCAGGGTCAGGCTGGTGTCGACGAACTCGCGCGCCACGTCCACCATGTCCGGATGCAGGCTGGCGTCGAGGACCGCCGGGCCCGCGCTCAGCACCAGCCCGTCCAGCAGGACACCCGCCTCGGTCAGCACCTCGATCCCGGCCGCGACCTGCGCCTCGTCACCGGCGTCGAGCACCAGCGGGCGCACGTCCGGCCCGAATTCCGCCGCCAGCGCCTCCACCGGTCCGGCCGCCCGCTGGGTCGCCCACACCCGGGCGCCCTGTGTCGCCAGCACCGAGACCACGGCGGCACCGATACCCCGGCTGCCACCGACCGCGAGCACGTTCGTCCCGGCCAGCCGGTCGCCCGGGGGGAGCACGCTGGTCGCCGACGTCCGATCCGCGGCCGGGACCGGTTTCCGGCGGAAGGCCCTCAGTTCGACGTCCACGCCCTGGCCAGCCCCCGCGCACTCGGCGAGCACCACCACCGTCCCGGTGCGGGAGTCCGCCGCGGTCACCGTCGCGGTGTAGGCGGCGGCGTCACTCGCCTCCCGTTCGGTGGCGGCGATCCGCAGTCCGGAAAGGATGGTGTCCCGGCCCGGTACGCGCATCCCGGCGAACCAGCCGGCCCAGCCGAGCGCGCCCAGCAGCGCGTCCGGCGCCGCCGCCGCACCGAGCCGGTCAGCCAGCGCCCGCAGTTGTTCCGGGCCCGGTACTCCGTAGCCTCCCTCGAAGGTCTCGCCCCTCGCCCGGTCGACGGTGGGTTCCGGCTCGTCCGCGACCGGCAGCTTGTCCGGCACCACCGCGGCCGCCAAGGGTTTCCCGGCGGTCAGATCGAAGCTGAGCACCGGATGAGCACCCGCTCGAACCACCACCGCGAGCGCACCACTGTCCTTTTCAGACCACGAGACCCGGTAAGTGCGGCCGGGGAACAGCGGCGCGGTGAAGCGCGCTGTCAACCCGGACACTTCGCGCAGCCGCGTTTCCGGCACCGCGGCCAGCGCGGCGAGCACCCCGAGCGCACCGGGAAGCACACAGCCGCCCGCCGAGGTCCGCATGGCGTAAACCTGGTCGACGTACAGTGGATTCCGGTCACCCGTCGCCTCGGTGAACTGTTCCACATCGCGCACGTCAAGTCGTATCGACGGCTCATTCATCGAGAAACTCCAGATTCCACCGGTGCTTTTTTACCGGCGTGGACAGTACCGCGATCAGTGGACCGCACCAATACTTTGCCGCTAGGGTTCACCTTACCCCGAACCCGCCGGTCCGGAATCAATCAGGGATTTTGTGGCGGATATCCGGAAGGGGACGCGGGCACCGCAGAACGGTGAATTCACCGCGGTACCTCTGTCCGTCTCGCCAGCGAGACGTCGTCAATGGATGGAGAAGGCATGCGTGTCCTGTTCGCCACGTACTCCGAAAGAACCCATTTCAACGTCATGGTCCCGCTGGCGTGGGCCATGGCCGCGGCCGGGCACGAGGTGCGGGTGGCCAGCCAGCCGGCGCTGACCGACGTGATCACCGGTACCGGTCTCACCGCGGTGCCGGTCGGCACGGACCACAATCTGTGGCGCGTCTCCAGCCGGTTCCTCACGCCCCGGTTCGCCAAGCTGAATCCCAAGGCGTACAACAAGATCCGCGGAGTCGAACTGGCGCCCTTCGACAAGTCGGACGAGCCCGCCGCCGAGGTGGGTTACGAGTACCTCCGCGCGGGTTACGCCGACGTTCTGCCCAGCTGGTACAAGATCATCAACGATCCGCTGACCGATGACCTGGTGGCCTTCGCCCGCCAGTGGCGGCCGGACCTGGTGATCTGGGAACCCACCACCCATGGCGGGCCGATCGCCGCGGAGGCGGTGGGCGCGGCACACGGGCGGGTGCTGTGGTCGCTGGACATCTTCGGCCGCACCCGGCAGAACTTTCTCGAACTGCTCGCCGCGCGACCGCCAGGACGGCGGCAGGATCCGTTCGGTGACTGGATCGCCGAACAGGCGGAACGCCACGGCGTCCGGTTCTCCGAGTCGCTGATCACCGGGCAGTTCACCGTCGACCAGTACCCGGCCCCGCTGCGCCTGGAGACCGACCTGCACCACGTGCCGATGCGTTACGTGCCGTACAACGGCACCTCGGTGATCCCGGACTGGGTAAGGGAACCCGTGTCGAAACCCCGGGTCTGCCTGACCCTCGGCCAGTTCAGCACCGACCGGTTCGGCGGCTACCCGATCAGCGTGCAGGACATTCTGGACGCCGTCGCGGATCTCGACATCGAGATGGTCGGCACGCTGCCCGGTGCCGAGCAGGAAAAACTGTCCAGGGTTCCGGACAACACCCGGCTGGTGGAGTTCGTCCCCCTGCAGGCACTGGCGCCGACCTGCGCGGCGGTCGCCCATCACGGCGGCTTCGGCACCACCAACACCGTCGCGCTGGACGCGGTCCCGCAGCTGATGATCGCCGAACAGCACGACACCCCGATCCTGGCCAAGCGCCTCGAAGCACACGGGGCCGGGTTGTCGGAGTACTACACCGACGTCGACGGCGAGCGGGTCCGGAAGCATCTGCTGCGCTTGCTGAACGAACCGTCGTTCGCCATCGCCGCCGCGGCGCTGCGCGAGGAGATGCTCGCCATGCCCGCACCCCGAGACCTGGTGCCCCGGCTGGAGAAACTCGCGGCAGATCACCACCATTCGCACTGACCAGAGGAGCAAGTATGCGAGTCATCGTCGCCGGCGGCGGTATCGGTGGCCTGGCCACCGCGTTGAGCCTGCACGCGGCCGGGATCACCGACGTGGTGGTCGCCGAGGCCACCGAGGCGATCCGGCCGCTGGGGGTGGGCATCAACCTGCTGCCGCATGCCGTGCGCGAGCTCACCGAGCTGAAGCTGGCCGAGGCGGTGGCGGACATCGGGGTGGCGACCGGCGAACTGGCCTACTTCAACCACCACGGCCAGCTCATCTGGTCCGAACCGCGCGGACTGGACGTCGGCTACCGGTGGCCGCAGTACTCGGTGCACCGAGGCCGGTTGCAGATGCTGTTGCTGGAGGCCGTACAGGACCGGCTCGGCCAGGACGCGGTGCGCACCGGTCACCGCGTGACCGGCTTCGATTCGTCGGCCGATCGGACCATTGTCCACTTCGGACAGGAGCGGCTGTCCTGCGACCTGCTGATCGGCGCGGACGGCATCCATTCGGCGGTGCGGGCCCAGTTGTACCCGGGCGAACCCGCGCCACTGTGGAACGGGCTCGTGCTGTGGCGCGGGACCACCACGGCCCGCCCCTACCGCGGCGGCCGGTCGATGATCATGGCGGGCGACGACCGGCAGAAGTTCGTGGCATACCCGATTTCCGCGCCCGACGCCGACGGCGAGGTGGAGATCAACTGGGTCGCCGAACGTCCGATGAGCCGGATCTCCGCCGACCGCGGGAACTGGAACCGCCGGATCCCGGTGAGCGAGTTCCTGCCTTGGTTCACCGACTGGAAGTTCGACTGGCTGGACGTACCGGAGCTCATCCGGCAGGCGGAGGCGGCCTACGAATACCCGATGGTGGACCGCGAACCCCTCCCCCGCTGGACGCACGGGCGCGTGACCCTGCTCGGCGACGCCGCGCATCCCATGTACCCCATCGGTTCCAACGGCGCCTCACAGGCCATTTTGGACGCGCGGGTGCTGGCCGACGCGCTGGCCCGGCACCACGATCCCGTCGCCGCCTGCGAGGAGTACGAAGCCGAGCGACGGCCGAGGACGTCGGGCATCATTTTGGCCAACCGCAAGATGGGCCCGGAACTGGTGCTCAAACTCGCCCACGAACGGGCTCCCGACGGCTTCGAGGACGTCGACGAGGTCCTCCCGCTCGCCGAGCGGGAGGAGATCGCCGCACGCTACAAGAAGCTGGCGGGCTTCGACCCGGCACTGCTGAACAGCCGTCGCAGCTACGACAGCACGGTCTAGGCACTGCGTCCACTGTGGAGCGGTCAGCATGCGGAACAGCCGGGCCGAACCCGCTCACGAACCGACGATCAGACCCGGTCGCGTCCGATGTAGACATTGCGGGCACGGTAGTACGTGGGTGCTGTCGGACCCGGCGACCCTGACGAGCCCTCCATCTGCAGGTTGATGATCAGCCACATCGGCTTGCCGACGAAGTTCGCGCCGCGGTGCTGGGCGACCCACTTCCCGTCGAGGTAGTAGTGGATGTCCACATCGGTCGCGTTGACCTTGGTGATCCAGGCCCGGTAGCCATGCCATCCGCCCGGATTGCTCACGTTCACCAGCGTGTTGGACCAAGCACCGGAGGCGTTCTTGTAGGTGTTGAACCAGTTCCGGCCGTCCCCTTTGAATTCGAGGATGTCGCTCTCCGGCGGCCAGCTCGTGGCACCGGTGAGCCAGAACGCCGGCCACGTGCCCCGCGCCGACGGCGCCTGGAACTCGCCCCGAACCTCCCAGCTCGGAAACTGGTCCGTCACGGTGACCTGCTGCTTCGCGTGGACCGCGCCCGAGTGATAGTGAATCGGCAGATGTGGATCGGCGGAGCTGTTCCCTTCGTCCGCCGTGGTACGCGTGGCCTTCAGTACCAGGACTCCCCCTGACTCGAGATAGACCTGACTGTGATCGGACGAACTCGCGTACATCCTGGCCGTGCCGTTGTGATCGGAACCCCAGGGATAACGGTAGTTCCACGCCGACTGAAGCGTGGAGTAGCTGGCGAACGTCCCGTTCAGCACCGTTTCCCAGGTCGCACCGGCCGCCGGCGGCGCGGCGGCGACCTGCCCGCCCAAGGTGACACCTGCGAGTCCCGCTGCGCTGGCAGTCAGGAACTTTCTGCGGCTGTGCGGCATTGCTCAACCTCCAGTGGGGATTACCCGGCCGGTTCCGGGCAGCACGGATCACCTGCGTGACAAGGAAACACAAGAATGTTAGCGCTAACAGAGCTTTGTTGGAAACTTTCTCACTCCCGGCGGATGACAAGGAAGATGGTCGGCGACAACGGGCCTCAAGTCAAGAGTCAGCAGGAAACTCCGCCCCAATGCCGCTCCGCTTTCCGCGATCCGCTGAGTACCGAATCCAGATCACCGCGGCCGCGGTGGTGGGGTCACGAGCCGGTTCGCGACACAGGGCGACGCCTTCCGGCTGCTGTTCGGGGAGGCTGACCAGCCCGTCGTCACCGCCCCACGTGATAGTGCGGAGACGTTCGCCCTCACCGGCCCCCCAGTCCCCGCCACCGGCATTCGAGAGCTGGGTCCTCGACCGGCACCAGCCTCGCAAAGGACACTTAGTAAAAATTTAGCGGTCGCCGTCACAGTGGCGGTCACTGGCCACTTGATCATTCCGAGTCATTCCGACGCGTGGCTCCTACCGGCCATACACAACCGACCGGTGGCTCAGCCGTAAGGGGAAGGGGACTGCTCGTCATGCTCAGACTCCGCGCCAGCCCGACCATCCGGCACCGCGCCAGGGTCGCCGCGGCGGTGGCCACGGTCGTCTCCGCGGCGCCGTCCGCGCTCGCGGCAGACCCCAGCAGCACATTCAGGGTCGAATACGGCGCAAGCTACGCTCTCGGCCACCTGCGTTCCCTCGACGTCGACTACTCGATCAAAGCCCACGGCTGCCGTCGACCGGCGGCTTTCGGTTACGACGCCAACGACACAAAGCGGGGATCGAAATACTCGCTCTACTTCGTCGACGAGTACAACAACACTCTCGAGACGAAGAAGTACCTCCACCCGTGATTGTCGCGAAGTGTCAAGCGCGACGGCGACACTCACCTCGTTGGCACCGACAAAGAGTACGGGCCGGTCTCCACATCTCCGAAATGCGGCGACACAGCTGGCTCGGTCGACGTATCGGTCCCAGGAGGCCCTGCTTCAGCGGTCATCCACCTCGTCGACACGACCGATGTCCGAGGACAGTACAACCTCTGAATATGGACAGATTGGATGGATCAGTCACTATGCAAAAGGATCAACCGAAAGAGCGGCCCGGCAGTTCGAGCTGGGCGGTGAAATCGTCGCCGGACTCGGCGAGCGGGCGAGGCCGGGACGCCGGGTTCATGAAGCGTGTTTTCTTCCTCGTCGTGATCGCGCTGCTGGCCGCCGCGGTCCCCGCCACCGCGATCCCCGCGACCGCGGCCGGTGAACTTCCCGGTGGGCGGGCCGATTTCGTGGTGTCGACCGGAAGCCTGACCACCGGCTCGACCAGTAACTGGTTCCGGCTGGGCACCTACACGTTCGACGCGGCCACCGGCAAGGTGTCTGCGAGGATGTACGTGTGGGAGCAGACGAAGCCCACCCAACGGACCGGTATCAAGGTCACTCCGGACTCCTCGTGCTCGTCCACCGATCCGAAGGCGACCGACAAGGTCCGCCCGTGCGAGATCATGACGGCGGGCGGGTTCACCGGCGCTCCCAACGACACCCGGCAGGGCACCTATGTGCTGGGCACCGAAGGCGGTAAACAGACCGTCACGATCACCTGGTCGCCGACCTGGACGGACAAATGGTCCGTCGACACCGAGCAGGCGCTGGCACGGTTGAACTTCGTGAGTTCCACCCGGGTCAACAGCGGTTACGGCTACGGGAGCCACGCGGCGTTGACCGACCGTCGCGCGATGTCGAGCGTGCAAGCGCACGATGGCGGTCTCCGTTATGCCGGAAGAGGATGGACGGGCGGTACGGCCAGCGATGTGACCAGTTCCTTCGCGGTCGGCTCCTTCAAAACCTGCAAGACGGTGACCTGGTGCCTGACCTACCTGCAGCCCTCATCGACGAAGGTCTGCCAGGCGAGCGGCGGCTGCCCGCACTACGGCGGCGGCACCCCGGCCAACGTCAGCTCCTTGCAGTACTACCTCGGCCGGGTGAACTCAGGCGACCGCCGCGACGCGCTGTGGCACTGGTGCACCTGCTTGGCGATGGAACGCAACGAGCCCTGCTACACCGGTAATTCGCACGTCAAACCGCTGTTGCAGATCCTCGACGACAACGGCACCTTCCGCGGCTGGGTAGGCGTCGAAGGTTCCTTCTCCACCAACGGCGTCCGCAACAGCGACATGCTCGCCGTCTTCGCTCAGGCCGACTGGGTCGCTTAGCCGTGTCCTGTAAGTCCGGCACCGGTTACCTCCCCGCTGGCCGGCCGCCAGCGGGGAGGTCGAACCGGCCCGTTCACAGCGTTGCGCCTACTGGGCGACGCAAACTTCAACGGTTACCTTGTGCCCGGCTGGGAGTGAGCGCCGAACGCGGCCTGGAAGAAAGACATCGCCGTAAGGAGACATCGAATTCAGACGCGCACAGCGATCTCATCGTAGCTCCGGAGCAGCTTGACAAGACCGGCCGAGCGTTCACATAGTCACCCGCGTGGCGCCCAGAAGCCCATCACTGAACAGGTGTCCATAAAGAACGTGATACGCCGGTCAAGCGGAAGAAATCGAAAGACGTGCGTCAGCTTTTCGACCGATACTTGCGAAGCTTGGCGATGGTTTCTTCAAGCGAACCAGCGAGAGCAGTCAGCCGACTGTACTTCTCTATGTACCTCTGGACGATATCGCCGTCGGAATGCACAACTGCTGCTTGAACAGTACCGGTGTCTCCGCCGACGACACCCACTGAGACTCTCCGCTCACCGAAGACAAGGTAGTCAAATTCCTCTCGCAGCCTCGCCTCCGAATGCAGAATGATCTTGATGTGCAACTTTTTGGCCAGGTCCTTCAAGTGTGCGAGCATCACGTCGTCGCCGAATGCGTCAATATCCCTGAAGAGGTAGATGCGGGTCACATCAACACCTCGCTGCGACGCGGCGATATGCGCCTGCACTGATGCCAGATAACGCAGATCGACAATCTGGGCATGAGCCTTCGCTGCTGAGACCGTCGAGATCGGGCAGGTGGACCTGAGCACTTCACCCTTGCGAAGCTCATTGATGGATCTGACATCGTCCTCGAAGACCTCGTCGATCGACTTGAGGTAGTAGGTGCCTGCCGCAAGCTCATCAAGTTCTTTTCGCAACTCGGCGTATCGATTGAGGACCGCGCTGTCTTTCCTGCCCCACTGCTGGATCCGCGTCGACCCCCGCGTGTCTCGTTCGATATTGGCCACACTTTGCGATATCTCGCTCAGCTTCAGCCTGACACTCAGAACGACGGAAACGGATATTCCGACAAGTGAAATCACGAGTGCGTCTTTCACGGCCGCAGACTGTGGCCAGAAGTAGCTGACCATGGCAATCGCCAACGTAATGAAGAGACCAATGATCAGGCCGGCGAGCGCCGGTGACTTCGACGTGGAGATTTGCCTGCGATGCGTCCTCATCGAGCACGACCTTCCCCTGCGTGCTTGCCGGCCACTGCGACCGGATAGGTGCAAGACAGGTTAGCGCCAGCGTTGCGCAGCCGCGATTCAGGGCTGACGTAACAGCGAGACGAGGGGTACCCCCGGCAAGCCGGCGCTGTAGCGGGTCGACTCACTGGACGGCCCAGCCTCCCGAGTGACTCTCTGATAGCCGAGCGGGGGGCCAAAGGAATTCACCTGTTCGCAGTGCACGGGGAGACGCCGCGCCAGCACGCCATATGGCCGTCCGCTCGAAGAGTATGGCCGAGCAACCAAGCCAACCCTCGTGGCTAAGTAATGCACCATACCTATCGCGGAGGATTCGTTTGAGTGCAACGTAATTCGCTGGCGAGCCTGCCTTCACAAGGACGGAGCAGGGTGCCCACGAGCGCGGCGGTTTCCTCGTCGAGTGCGGAAGTGAGACCGGCTAGCTTATCGGCGGCGGCTTTCACCGCGGCAAGGTTTCCCGCCTGGTGCTCCACAGGGAGAAGGTTTCGATGGAGGAGTCGCTAACAGTTCGGCGAGGCACTCGACGACCTTCATGCTGTCCCTGTGAGTCCTCGACGCGTCATGATCTGACCTATGCCGATCCTGTCCCGACCGGAGCATCTGCTCGACAATCTCGTCATCCGGCCCGCGCGCCCCGGCGAAGAGGGCACTGTGCTCGACCTGCTGACCGAGGCCGCTGCCTGGCTACGGACCCGCGGCATCGAACAATGGCCGTCACGCTTCCCAGCCACCTCGGTTCAGCATCAGATCGCCGCCGCGGAAGCACTCCTGGTAACTCAAGAACACGACATCATCGCCACACTCGTCGTCGCCGAACAAGACACGGAATTGTGGGGAATCCAGGCCGAACCGGCCTACTACATCTCCCGATTGGCGGTGGCACGGCGTGTCAGCGGCGCAAACCTCGGACTCAAGATCATCGACTGGGTTGCCGTGAAGGCGGCGCGACGCGGTTGGCGCTATGTGCGGCTGGCCACCGCAAGCACCAATCCAGCACTCCGCCGCTACTACGAACAGGCCGGCTTCCAGCACGTCACCGACCCATCACACGCACGATGGCCAACGAGTCTCTACCAACGTCAAGTCAGCGCCACAGGACGCGAGCCACTGGACAGAAAGAAGTGACGTCGCGGTGGCCGACGTCCCGATGGACCGGCCGATCCGCATCACCGTCCCCTACGGCGAAGCCCGCGAGAGATCACCCCGTGCCGCCAGACGGGTCACGTTCGACCGAGCCGATACCGGCCCCGTGCGGACCGCCCGGCAGCTCGCCGAAACCGAACAGATCGCC
Source organism: Amycolatopsis sp. NPDC033938 (assembly GCF_055575975.1). Classification (NCBI taxonomy): domain Bacteria; kingdom Bacillati; phylum Actinomycetota; class Actinomycetes; order Pseudonocardiales; family Pseudonocardiaceae; genus Amycolatopsis; species Amycolatopsis sp. NPDC033938. The sequence goes on along the minus strand of NZ_JBVIRO010000022.1, from coordinate 111,223 downwards.
GTGGCCCCGGAACTGGTGCTCTGGATCGAACGAGTACCTCACCGAGCGGCCCCTGAGCTTGGTCACACCTCGCTGCGCTCGGTCGCTCGCAATCTCTGTCGCCTGTTCTGCCGCGACTTGGAGGTCCACCATCCTGGTATCGACTCGTTGCGACTGACGCCCGACGTTGCACAGGCGCGGAAGGAACGGCTCGCTCAATTCAGGACGCCGACGACCCGGCCCGGTGGGGCCGTGGGTTGTGCCCTGCCCGATCACACCGTCCGAGGTGACTCGCAAGAAAGGCGCAGGCGCGGGTCAAAGCACGAATGGACCAGCGGACCAGGACACAGTTGCCATTGCTGCCGGTGTTGCTGCGAGCCGCCGCCCACGACGCGTCCACCTCAGCATGCCCGACATTCACTCAACGACTGGACGGTCGAGCGCGGGCTGACCACCCCAGCGGTGTTCCCGAGCGACACGCCCGGGAACACCGGCCCAGAATCGGCGGCTATCGTGCGGTCGTGACTGGATCCGGAGCACGGCCGCTGCTCTTCCTTGACGTCGACGGGCCGCTGATCCCATTCGGCATTCCGTCAGGGCAGTACGCGACATATCTCTCCGACCCGGGCTCCCCTGCCCCTGGCTCGAACCCGCTCCTGGAGAGGGTCGATCCCGGACACGGGCCCCGGCTGGCCGCGTTGCCCTGCGATCTGGTCTGGGCCACGACGTGGGCCGCCGACGCGAACGAGTGCCTGTCACCGCGGCTGGGCCTTCCGCAGTTGCCGGTGGTCGACTGGCCGGAGCCTTCCGAATTCGAGGAGCAGGACGGGCGAGACGGACTGCACTGGAAAACCCGCGCCCTCGTCGACTGGGCGGCGGGACTTCCCTTCGTCTGGGTCGACGACGAGATCACCGGCACCGACCGGGAGTGGGTGCGCGCACACCACCGGGCACCTGCGCTGCTGCACCGCGTCGACCCCCGGCACGGCCTCGTCGACGCCGACTACACCGCACTTGCCGAATGGCTGCGGAGGGCATTGGGGACGCCCAACGAGGCTTGAACTGCCCGAAGGGCCGGGCCGGCGGGACACGTCGAGGAACAGAATAACGAACCATTTTCTCGGTCACCCTCAGCAATGACACTGGCGGCGAGTGCCTATGGCTCGATTCAAGATCATTTCGGTTGAACCTTGCGTGCGCCGCCCGAGGTTACGCTTCTCACCCACCCAGCGACATCAGCGATCGGATCACCGAAGCCCACCTCAACGACTGGCTCGGCGAGGTCACTGGCCTACAGCGGCCCGCCATGCCGGTGAGAGTGCGTTTCGCCCTGCAAGAAATGATCGGTGATTTGTTTTTTGTGACGCGATTGTGGTCGACGGACGGCTACGCAACGCGCTGCGGCCCGGTTCTGGAGCAACGCGGGAGCATGAGCCAGGCGCCCCTGTGCTCGAGCGTTTGATCACCAAGTCTCAGCCGGGAGAACCGCCTCCCTTCTCAATCCGAAAAAACCAGCTCCAGTTTCGTGAGGCCTCGCAGCACCAGGGTTTCGCGGTACTCGGATGGATTGGGCGCCAGCACTGGAGCGCGCTTGAACAGCTTCGTGAGTGCGATCTGGCCCTCGAGCCTGGCCAACATGGCACCTAGGCAGAAGTGGATGCCCAGGCTGAAAGTGAGATGTCCCTTGCCTGACCGGGTCAGGTCGAGCCGGTCCGGGTCGGGGAAGACACTCGGATCCCGGTTCGCGGCGGCGAGCAGCAGCACGATCTGCTGGCCTGCTTCGATCTCCATGCCGGACAAGACGACGTCCTCCAGCGCGGTGCGCAGGGTCAGCTGCACCGGCGGGTCATAGCGCAGCAGCTCCTCGACCGCGCCGGCCGGATCAGCGTGCAGGTGCGGGATCTGATCGGGGTGTGTGAGCAGGGCGTGGGTGCCGTTGCCGATCAGGCTCACGACGGTCTCGTGGCCCGCGACCAGCAGGACCGAGCAGATGGAAAGCAGCTCTTGGATCGTCAGGCCCTCCACCCCGACCAGCGCGCTGAGCAGGTCGGAGGCGGGTTTGGCCCGGCGCCGTTCGGCCAAGTCGGTGAAGTAGTTCGCGAACTCTTCGCGCGCCCTGGTCCTGGCCTCCCGCTCCTCGGCCGAGAGGATGACGTCCGGGTCCTGTCCGCGGGCCAGCGCGCTGGACCAGCTGCGAAAGCTCGCCTGATCCTCGGCAGGGACTCCCAGGAGCTCACTGATGATGAGCACAGGGAGCGGGTACGCCAAGGCGGCAATGATGTCCACGGTGCCACTTAGACCGCTCAGGAGTTCGTCGGTCATCTCGGCGATACCGGGGCGGAGACGTTCGATGAAGGGGGCGGTGAAGGCTCCGCTCACCAGCCGCCGTAGCCGGGTGTGGTCAGGCGGATTCATCGTGGCGAATGATCGCTTGCTCCCTCCGGTGTCCCGCCAGCTCCGGTCGCCGTGACCGAACCGGGAGTCGCGTAGCACCTGCGCGCACAGCTGGTGGGAGGTCGTCACCCAGAGCCCTGCGGGCGTGCGGGCGAGCTGGTCCATCTCGCGGTACTGCCGGTACGGATCGGTGCGGAAGTCCGCGGAGAACGGATCGAATCCCAAAAGGTCGAACGCGGGTGAGGTCATGGCAGCACTCCCCCTCACCGGGTCGCCAGATCGACGTCGTCGCCGCCGGCTCCCAGCCCCAGGTTGCAGTAGGTCAGTGCTCCCCAGATGGTCACGGTGAGCACGCCGGTAGAGGGACGGTTGTCCACCAGCCCCTTGAACAGCTGGTCACCCACACACACCATGCAGTCGGTACTGACGTGGTTCTTCCCGACATCCACACCGGGGATCCGGCGGTGCTCGGTCAGCGCGTGGAACAGGCGGACGGTCAATTCGCGCATGTCTTCGGGCACCTCCCGACTCCCGTGCCGGGCGTAGACCACGCCCAAGGAGGCCAGACCCCAGACACCGTCGGTGTAGCGCCGTGGGCCCACTCCGTCGCTGCCGAGTGGGACTCCCGGCAGCCGTCCGCGGATCCGCGCTGTGGCCGTGACCTCGTTCAGGATCTCCTGCTGTCCCTCGGGCCGCAGGTGTCCGGTGCGGGCACGGCTCCACTGGGTGAGGCGGTCCACCAGTTCGGGGGTGATGTGCGGGCGGGTTTCCCGCAGCACGCCCAGCATGGCCCCCAACAAGCTGATTTCCACCACGCGGTCGTTGATGTCTCCCCGGCCACGCCACACGGAAGTGTGCGTGGACAACCATGATCCGACGCGGGAACGGGCCTCGGTGATCTCCTGTGGCGTCATGTCGCCCGCCAGTTCGACCAGCTCGTCGACCACGTGGTTCAGCCGGGCGTTCAGGCGCGGGGTGTGCGCTCCGAGAGCCAGACCGCGCATGCGGGCCTGGTGGGTCGATGGAGCTTGCGGGTTCACCCACGTGTTCACGTGCTGGGCCGAGCGGACGAGCAGTTCGGTCATTTCCTTCGGCCAGCGGCGCCAAGCGGCGAACTGCCGGATCGCGTGCTCTGTGGGAGCTTTGCCTCGCACAGCCCGGTCCCACCACTGATGCGGGTGTGGGCCTCGGTACGTCGTCCATACAGTGCCTGCCATGTGATGGGCAGCCACGACCGTGTGGATCCGATACAGCGCCTCGTCGTTGTCGGCGTCATCACCCGCGGCGTCGACAGCCAGGTACACACCGACAAGGCCCCACATGACCACGCCCTTGCACCAAGCTTCTCCCAGGGCCGGCAGCTCCCAGTCGTCCACACTGGCCGAACGCAGCCACTTGAAGCCCTGGTGCACCATCACAGCGCAGAGTTCCCCCAGTACTCCGATCCATTCAGCTCCACCGGGAGTGCGGCACAGCCCTCGGAACGCTCCGTGCCGATACGCGGCCTCGATGACCGCGAGCGCCGCGAAGTCGTCGCCGAGTCCCAGAATGTGCAGCGGTGCACGGCCGTGCGCCATCCGGTCCTGCTCGAAGGACAGGAAATCGCGAACACCCAGTACCCAGTCCCGCTCACTGCCCTCGATCACGTTTCCCAGCGTGGCCATCTTCTCGCCTTTGACCTTGGCGTCCGGCTCACGGTCGATCGCCGCACACGCGTCATAGACGTCGATCATGAACGCGTCCTTCCCCGCGCCGTACAACCAGTCCGACCAGATGTAGCCATATGTCGCCGTCGCCGCTCCTTTGCCTTGTCCGTGACCCCTGGTGCGACCGGAGGTAGGAGCGTTCGACGCCATAAGGACTCCTTTTTTGTTGTACGTCCGCTGCGCGGATCGACAGGGCACACTAGAGAGCGGGCGGGAATCAGCTGGCTCGCGTGTTCTCCGTCCTGTGTCACCGGCATAGCCGCCGGAGCGCAGCCGCCTGGGGGGCAAACAAGGAAAACGAAATCAGACTCACGATAGCGGAGTCACGGACCCGCGCCTGCGAAACGATTCAAGAATCCCCTGAACGCCGAGGTGCGTTCTCATACACACACCCTCGACCCGGTGGGAGCGCCGAGAAACCGGCCGACGGTCCTGGCCCGGCTCGACCTAAAGGAACGCCACCGAGCGGAAGGTGACCCGATCCGAGCCTTTGCCGCCTGGACGAAGACTGAAGGCAGGCGGCCCATCACAACCGCTCTTCTCATACACCTTCGCGATATGCCCTGTCCGGTTCACCGGGCGGAAGGCGGACCCGGTACCCGCCGCGACTTCCGGGATCTCGAAACACTCGGCGTCGGGCGGATCGACCAGAGAGCCCCTCCGTAGCTCCTGCTCCTCGTTGTAGTAGCGATAGATGAATTCGTCCTCGTCGGCGGCAGCGGTACCGGCCAGCATCAAGGCCAGCGCGAAGACACTCGCGAGTGCGACGGGAACTGTGTGTGAGCGCACGGTATATCCATTCTTACGGTGGCTTGGACGCGATCAAGACTGCTCGGTTTCCGACCGGCACGAATCGATCTCCACCCGTTTGCGTACCTTTGCGCCCTGCTCCGGGTGATTGTGCTCAGTGCCTGCGACGCGACCCGGTATCGTGTTCGCGCGCCCCGCACCTTTCGCCGCCCTGCGTTTCGGGGCGAGTTCACCTGACCGGCCCAAGACTCTCGGGGCCAGGGCCGTGTAGCGCGGCGCATCGCTGGATCAGGGCCCTGGCTTCCGGATGCCGTCCGAACGATTGGAGGCGCTTCCTCAACTCCTCCAACGCGGCCGTGACGCGGCCGGAACGCAGGCCCGGATACACATCGAGAAAACGGTGCGCCACGGTGCAGGCTCGGCTGAGCAGGCCGAGGTCCAGTTGCCGTTCGGCGAGTTCGGCCAAGGTCAATGCCAGTGAGCGACACTCGCCGGAGGGATAGTGGCGCAGCGCTCGCTGGAGTGCCGTGACCGCTCCTGCGGTATCGCCGTCGAACACGCGAATCGACGCGGCGTGATAGTTCAGCTCGCCTCGGTTGTACGAGCCGAAGACCGGTCTCGGCCCTGTCGCCCGGCCGAGGGTCTCGCGAGCACGCTGGTGAGCGGTCAGCGCGGCCTGACTTCGGCCGAGAACGGCGTAGCTCAGCGACACCTGCGCGTGCAGAAAGGCGCTGGTGTGGGGCACGACATGCCGATCCCCCACCGTGAGCGCCGCGAGTGCCAAGCCCAGTGCGGCGGTCCCGTGCCCGAGATGACATGCCTGCAGACTGAGCGCCCGGAGCACGATCGCGTACCGGACCGGGTCGAAGGTCAAAACCGCGAGATCGAGCGCGATCCGGTAGTACTGCTGCCCCAGTCCGTGCTCATTGCTGTCGAAACAAGCGAATCCCAACAGCAGCGTCAGGTCGAGAACAGCTCCCACGAGTTCGCGGCGATCTGCGTCGCTGTTCCCGGCCGCCAGCTGCGGGAGAATGTCGTCGGCGAGGTAGGTGGTCAGCGCGGTCCTGGCGTGGCCACTGCCGAACCGGTGGCTGGCCGCGGCGAAAACGCGCACCATGTGCTGCGCCATCCCGACCGTGCCGGATGTTGGCCGAACGGGGCTGCGGTGGCAGTGGACTTCCAACGTTCGCTCTGGCCACGTCGGTATCGCCAGCACATCGAGCCGGTACACAGAGCGCGCGAGCCGGCCACGGCCCGCGACGCTCAGATCGGTCCGGACGAGATCGGTCAGCACAGTCAGTGCACTGGCCGGCCTGACGGCCTTCTCCTCGATCATGGTCACGGCAAAACCGAGTTCGGCGACGGTGACCGCCCGGCCGAGCCTTCGCGTCAGCACCTCAGCGATCAACATCGGCACCTCGGCCCGCGGACAACTCCCCGAGAGCCAGTGCGCGACGGCGGTGCGGTCATAGCGCAGCCGTAAGCCGGACTCTGCGCCCGCGATGTTCACCGTGCGGGCCAGGTTGTCGTAGCTCCACTCAGCGGTGATCAGCAGTGCGCGTAACCGCTCATTCCGGGTGCGGCGCGGCATGTTTCACCTCACGGGGTCCGGGTGGGGCACTGCCGACGTTCAGTCTCGTCACCGACCAGAGTGCCACGGTCCCCCTCCGTTCTCGACCGCTCCGCCGGAAGACCTCAGTAACGTGCCGCTTTGACGTGCCACGCGAGTATTCCTGACAAGTAGTCACTCGCACCTTCGACCCAGACAGCGAGATCGGCACGTTCGGCGTCATTCAGGTTCAGCCGTGCGGCGGCCTCGGGAAGTTCCACGTCCATCGTGTAGGCGAACTGGCGCAAGCGCGCACTGACGAGGTCGTTGGCGATACTCACGGCCCGCGGCAAGGGAACGCCCAGGAAATCCTGGACGCTCAAGACCAGGTTGGTCATACATCCCTCGTCGTCGTTTTCCCGTTCGTACGAGAAGATGTCGTTGATCAAGGCCATGTAATCCATAAACGCGTCGAGCAGGACCTGGATCTCCCGGCTGTCCCTGATCTTCTCGGGAATCGTCACACCGGTGGAGATGTCCACGTAGAGCGCCGCGGTGTACGAGCCGAAGGTTTCCCTCCTGAGCTGTACATATTCCACGAGGTCGAGGATTCTGCCGGTCGAAAGGTGGACCAGCTCCTGGATCGCGCCGGCGCAGAACCGGGTTATCCCGGCTTTCCAGTCTCTACGCCAGCGCGCCGGTCGTGAGTCGATGAGCCGAGGCCACAGATCTGCCAGTCCTTCCTCCACGGCGTTCCTCGATGAGGGAACGGGCTCGTCCGGTGTCAACGGCATGAAGGCCGTCAGGCGTTCGACATGCTCTCGTGCGCCTTCGATATCCCTCGTGACCTTGTACTGGCGCTGGAAGTGATCGTCGAACGCGAAGTACCAGACCATGGTGTCGTGGAGCAGCGCGGCTTCATGAGGCGGCGCGACAGGCCAGCAATAGGCAGCCAGCTCAGGGGCGGCGATCATGTGGAACGTCGGCAAGCCGTCCCAGATCGCCCAGTGGCCGGGATGCGCGCCGCCGCTGAGCATTCCCATGGCACGGGCCCAGGATTCCGAGCGCTGGAGCAAACTGTCCAAGTGGGGATTCACCCGCGCCTGGAACGGCATCGGGAATTCGAGGGGTCCGGAGACGCCTTGATCATCCTGGCTCAGCCTCACAAGCCCTCCACGTTTCTCGGCCGTCGCAGGTTTCGGCAGGTGCCTCGACTGTTTCGCTCGGAGCACCGGCCTCCCGCCGAACCGCCTTTGCCACGAAACTACCTTCCGCTATCCTCCTCCGCGCCGAGGCCAACGACCTTTGACGTTAAGCCACTCTCACCGGATTCACGGGGAAGAATTCTTGGCTTCACCCGAATGAACCGTGCATGAACCGGTCCGCGGCAATGCCTTCCCCTCGTGCCGTCACTCCGCTCGGGTCCAACACGACGGGAAAACCGTCGAATCGGTCAATTCTCAAGTATCCAGCCGTTCAACATAATCAACACCCAGGTGAGCCCTACACCTATGCCACCAGACACGGTGGGGCGAGCGATCAGCACATTTTCGGTTGACGCCAACGCCAGGTCTCGGCGATCCCATCTCAGCCGACCTCGCCTGGCAACACCCCTTCCCAGGGAGGCAGGCGGTTCAACACGTTCAACACCCCAGGGTGCCGAAACCGCTGCGCCACCGGAAGCCTCGACGATGTACTGGGGAATCACACCGCACTGGGCTGGAGGTAGGTTGTGGCCGACCGTGCGCTTCGGCAAGCCAAGATCACCGAGATGGTCGGATCCTTACTCGATCAGGGCAGCGACACCGCGGTCGAACGCGATGTCGAGATCGGCCGTTGACATGACGCAACTCGAACCACGCACGACCGGATCGGCTCGCGACGCGCTGGCGTCCGGCCGGGCCACGATCGTCCCGGCGCTGCGGACGGCAGTGGACGCTTTGCCCGGTCCGATCCGGCGTATCGCCGGGTACCACTTCGGGTGGTGGGACGAAGACGGCCGCCCGGCCAAGGTCGGCAGGGGAGGCAAGGCGATCCGTCCCACGCTGACCCTGCTCTCGGCCGAAGCCGCCGGTTGCCGGCCGGCCGAGGCGCTCCCGGCCGCCGTCGCTGTCGAGTTGGTACACAACTTTTCCTTGCTGCACGACGACGTCATGGACTGCGACACCACCCGCCACCACCGCCGGACCGCGTGGAGCGTGTTCGGGGTCGGCGCCGCGATCCTCACCGGGGACGCCCTGCTGACGTTGGCCTTCGAAGTGCTGGCCGGGAGCAGGCATCCGGCCGCACCCGCAGGACTGAAAATGCTCGCCGCGACGGTCCAGCAGCTGGTGCACGGACAAAGTGTCGACATGACCTTCGAACACCGCGCGGTGGTGACACCGACCGAGTGCCTGCGCATGTCCGAGGACAAGACCGCCTCCCTGCTCGGGTGCGCCTGCGCACTCGGCGCCTCGTTCGGCGGAGACACTGCCGAGAACATCGAGCGGATGCGGCAGTTCGGCAGCCGTCTTGGCCTGGCCTTCCAGCACGTGGACGACCTACTGGGCATCTGGGGTGAGCCGGACAAGACCGGCAAACCGGCGTACTCCGACCTGCAGAACCGCAAGAAGTCCCTACCGGTGGTCGCCGCGCTGACCTCCGGTACGCCCGCGGGGCGGGAACTGGCCGACCTGTACGCGGGCGCCGCACCCCTCTCCGCGAACGAGCTGGCGAGGGCCGCCGAGCTCATCGATCTGGCCGGTGGCCGAGCCTGGAGCGAGCAGCAGGCCGAGCAACTGCTGACGCAAGCGCTGCGAAATCTACCGAGCGTGGCGTCGACCCAGCGCGCGGTGACGAGCATGACCGCGCTCGCCCAGTTGGTCACACGACGCGATCATTGACACTTCGCAGGAGGACGCATGATCGACATCCGTGACCCTGCCTGGCAGGCCGCCTTCGGACCGCGGACGGTCCTGCTCGCCTCTCCGCGCTCGTTCTGTGCCGGGGTCGAACGTGCCATCGAGGTCGTCGAGAATCTCCTCCGGCTGCGGCCACCGCCCCTCTACGTGCGCAAACAGATCGTGCACAACACCCACGTCGTGGCCGGCCTGCGGACTCGAGGCGCGGTCTTCGTCGACGAACTGGACGAGGTTCCCGCCGGCGCCACGGTGGTGTTCTCCGCACACGGGGTGTCCCCTGCGGTGCACGCCCAGGCCGCCGAACGAGGGCTGGAAGTGATCGACGCGACCTGCCCGCTGGTCGTCAAGGTACACACCGAAGCCCGCCGGTTCGCCGCTCGCGGCGACACCGTGATCCTGATCGGACACGCCGGACACGAGGAGGTCGACGGAACCCTCGGACAGGCTCCCGGCAACACGCTCCTCGTCCAGGACGTGGCCGACGTCGCGCGCCTGGACGTGCCAAACCCGGCCCGCGTGTCGTACCTGACCCAGACCACCCTGGCCGCCGGGGAGACCACCGAGATCATCGAAGCCCTGCGACGACGCTATCCCGCGTTGCGGAGCGCGGCATCCGATGACATCTGCTACGCCACCACCAACCGGCAGGACGCGCTGAGCGCGATCACGGCGGAGGCGGACCTGGTACTCGTGGTCGGCTCGGCCAACTCGTCCAATTCGGTGCGACTGGTGGAACTCGCCCATCAGCACGGCACCCCGGCCCACCTCATCGACGACGCCGGCGGCCTCCGCCCGCACTGGCTGGCGAAGACGACGTGCGTCGCCGTCACCGCGGGCGCGTCCGCCCCGCAACGGCTGGTCGACGAGGTGCTCGACGCGTTGCGGCTGCTCGGTCCGGTCACGGTGGCCGAACGGGAAGCCACCCGCGAGACCATCCGCTTCACCCTGCCCGTGCCCGCGAGGCTCTCATGACCGGTCCCGTCGAGCAGGCCGAGCGGATCCGCCACTTCCTGATCGAGAAGGTCTGCCAAACCGGCGGTCACCTGGGGCCGAACCTCGGGGTGGTGGAGCTGACACTGGCCATGCACCGGGTCTTCGAATCCCACCGCGACATCCTGCTCTTCGACACCGGGCACCAGGCCTACGTCCACAAGATCCTCACCGGCCGCGGCGACGGTTTCGACTCCCTGCGCCAGCCTGGTGGCCTGTCCGGTTATCCGTCGCGCGCGGAGTCTCCGTGCGACGTCGTCGAAAACTCCCACGCGTCCACCGCACTGTCCTATGCGGACGGTTTCGCGAAGGCGTTCGCCTTACGCGGCGACGATCGCCGGATCGTGGTGCTCGTCGGCGACGGCGCGCTGACCGGCGGCATGTGCTGGGAGGCGCTCAACAACATCGCCGCGGCCCCACACCGGCCGGTGATCATCGTGCTCAACGACAACGGCCGCTCCTACGCGCCGACTGTCGGCGGGCTGCCCCTGCATCTGGCCCGGCTGCGCCACGCCACGCAAGACAACCTGTTCACCGACCTCGGGCTGGCCTACCTCGGCCCGGTCGACGGCCACGACGTCGCGGCGGTGGAACAAGCGTTGCGGCGCGCGGAGTCCATGCACCGCCCGGTCGTGGTGCACTGTGTCACCCGCAAAGGCAAGGGATACCCGCCCGCCGAGCAGGACGACGCGGACTGCCTGCACGCGGTCGGGGTCGTCGATCCCGAGACCGCGCAGCCCAGGTCCCCGGGTGCGGCGACGTGGACGTCGGTGTTCGGCCAGGAGATCACCTCGATCGGCGCCGAGCGCGACGACGTGGTGTGCGTGACCGCGGCGATGCTGCGTCCCTGCGGGCTCGGCGAGTTCGCCGCGGCGTTCCCCGACCGGGTGTTCGACGTCGGCATCGCCGAACAGCACGCGGTCACCTCCGCCGCAGGCATGGCCTTCGGTGGGCTGCATCCGGTGGTCACGATCTATTCGACCTTCCTGAGCCGGGCATTCGACCAGGTCCTGATGGATGTCGCGCTGCACCGCCTGCCCGTCACCTTCGTGCTGGACCGCGCCGGGATCACCGGACCGGACGGCCCCAGTCACCACGGCATGTGGGACGCCTCCGTGCTGCCGATCGTGCCGGGACTGCGCCTCGCCGCACCCCGCGACGCCACCCGGCTGCGGGATCTGTTGCGGGAAGCCGTCGACGCCACCGACACCCCGACCGCGATCCGCTACCCCAAGTCCACTGTCGCGCCGGACATTCCGGCGCTGCGCCGGGTCGGCCACGGCGACGTTCTCCGCGAGGACGCGGAATCACGGGTGCTGCTGGTCGCGGTCGGCCCGCTGGCCACGGCCTGCCTGGCCGCCGCCGACGAACTCGCCGCGCACGGCGTGCCGACCACCGTGTACGACCCACGCTGGATCGCGCCGCTCGACCCGGCCCTGCTCGCATTGGCCCGCGTCCACGACGTGGTACTCGCGGTCGAGGACACCACCACGACCGGCGCGCTCGGCACCCGGATCGCCCAAGCCCTCGCCACGACGGCCACGGCCGCCGAGCCACCCCCGCGGGCCGCGGCTTTCGCCTTGCCGCCGAATTTCCTGCCGCACGGTCCCCGAGACCAGATCTTGCGCGCCCACGGCCTCGACGCCGCCGGGATCGCGGCCACCATCCTCAAACGCCTCACCAACGCCACCGGCTCACCGCTGCCCGAGGAACGCTGATGACCTCCGTCCTGCTGGGTACACCGGTCCCGGCGCCGCGTCGCCGGGCTTCCCGCCCGCTGATGATCGGGTCCGTGCCGGTCGGGGGCGACGCGCCCGTCTCCGTGCAGTCGATGACCACCACCCGCACCTCCGACATCGACGCCACACTGCGGCAAATCGCCGAGCTCACCGCTGCGGGCTGCCAGATCGTGCGGGTCGCCGTCCCCGCACAGGACGACGCCGACGCGCTCCCGACCATCGCGGCGAAGTCACAGATCCCGGTCATCGCGGACATCCATTTCCAGCCGCGGTACGTCTTCGCCGCCATCGACGCCGGCTGCGCCGCGGTCCGGGTGAACCCCGGCAACATCAAGAAATTCGACGACCGGATCGCCGAGATCGCGGCCGCCGCCACAGCCGCCGCGACGCCGATCCGGATCGGCGTCAACGCCGGTTCGCTGGACCAGCGGCTGCTGGCCAAACACGGCAGCGCGACCCCGGAGGCACTGGTGGAATCCGCGTTGTGGGAATGCTCGTTGTTCGAGGAACACGGATTCCGTGACCTGAAGATCTCGGTGAAACACCACGACCCGTTGGTGATGGTCTCGGCGTACCGGCTCCTCGCGCGCCGCTGCGACTACCCGCTGCACCTCGGCGTCACAGAAGCGGGACCACGGTTCCAAGGGACCGTCAAGTCCGCCGTCGCCTTCGGCATCCTGCTCAACGAAGGCATCGGCGACACCATCCGGGTGTCACTGTCCGCGCCACCGGTCGAGGAGGTCAAGGTCGGCGCCCAGATCCTCGAATCACTCGGTCTGCGCCCCCGCCGACTGGAGATCGTGTCCTGCCCGTCCTGCGGTCGTGCCCAGGTAGACGTCTACACCCTCGCCGAAAAAGTCACCGCGGCCTTCGAAGACTTCCCGATCCCGTTGCGGGTCGCCGTCATGGGCTGCGTCGTCAACGGCCCCGGTGAAGCACGCGAAGCCGACCTCGGCGTCTCCTCCGGCAACGGCAAAGGCCAGATCTTCGTCCGCGGCGAAGTCGTCAAAACCGTCCCGGAAAGCGCCATCGTGGAAACCCTGCTCGAAGAGGCGCTTCGGCTCACCGAGCACATGACCGCGGACGGGAATTAACAGTTTTCCCTGCTCGAGTTCTGGGCCTTGAGTTCGGCGGCACGTTCAGACGTGCCTGGTTGCCGAGCTCGGGTGTGCGGGTCCTCTGCACGCGAGCGCGGTGCCGCACGACCAGGTTTGCCTTGCCCCTCAATAACCCGAATCCCGCTCACCACCCCGTTCCTCTCCCCCAAGAAATGCCTGAGTTCTGTTCGCTGCCGAACATTTCGCCTGTTCGGAGCGGTGCCACCCGACAACCTGCCCGAACCAGTGGTCGGGGTCGTCCGCGACGGCGCGGCTCGCCGCCGACGAGGCATCCGAACGGTCCGGCGGTGCTAGGGCGACACCCCCGCCCGGCCAGTCGTCACGTATACAGACGGCAATCCGCTCCTCACCGCTTCCGGAATGACCCACCACTATCACGGGCATTTCCCCAGCTGCCGCTGAGCGATCACGTGCGCGTGCTGGTCTCGACGTCCTCGAACGGGAACGGATTCGTGCGGACCCAGTCGCGGACCGGCCGTACCGCCGTCGAACGAGCTCGGCATCCGAGAATGCTATCGCCGGATGCCGAGCTCGCCTGATCAGTGGATTGCGCTGGTTCGCTGTCGCGAAGCCGCAGGTGTCACCGGCGGCCGCTTGGCGCGGGCCGTGACGAGGGTCCTGCGGCCGTGCGCGGAATCAGCACAGATGGCCGGTGAACACCGACTCGAGAACGCGGTCAGCCGGCCCGACAGGGATGTCGACGAACGGCTGCGTGTCGCAGAAGTTGTAGCCGCCACCGCCGTAGTAGTTCACGCGAACCTCAACGTGGGTGTTCCAGTCGCAGTGCTTGTAGTAAGCCGTGTTGGCGTCCTTCCATTGACCGCAGGGTGAGGCGATCAGGCTCGCCTCGTCGAGCGGTGCCGCCTGGGCGACGGCGGGCGATACGATCGTCGCGAGGGCGATTCCGCCAGCCGCCAATACGCCGGTCAAGGATCTCATTACTGCACCTTTCGATTGAATTTGCAGGAAATTTCACTGAAACCGCATTTGATACTCTTCTTCGCCTGGCCGGCAGGCGGCGAATAAAAGACCACCTCCTCATGCGCCGCGACCAAGCATTGCCCGCAGACGATGCGGTGAACTCGAGCGGTAACCCTGAGTCACAAGATCCAGTCTCGGGTCGCCGCACTGGCCCACACTTTCTCGGCGGGCCTGATTGTGGATTCTGACTGAAAAGCGACCATTGGCAGGCTGGAATGCGCCTCCATGAGCACCTATGCGCTCCTCTCGTCGAAGGCAGGCCGAGTGCTCCGATCACCGTTGGATGAAATTCGCGCCGTCTGCGATCCGTGATTGCCACCGGTGCTTGTCTAGTGCGGATGGGTTGTTTCGTGTCGGCCCCTGGACGGTGAACAATCAATTCCTTAACAATATTGAGGCGGGAGGGGGACGGCGTCATGGCACGACGGGAGCGGCCGCTCGACGCAGGGGACAGTTCACTTCTGCGGTTTGCGGCGGATCTGCGCGGCCTCCGGGAGAAGGCTGGTAGTCCGACCTATCGGCAACTCGCCCTGCGCGCGCACTACTCGACGGCTACGTTGTCCGGCGCCGCGGCAGGCCGGAAGCTGCCGAGCCTGGCAGTGACCCGGGCCTACGTGCGCGCCTGCGATGGCGACGTCGCCGAGTGGGAGCGGCGCTGGCATGACCTGGCGGCCGAGCTTGCGGCGGCCGACACGGCCGGTTCGCCGACCGCCGCCGAGGAAGCCTCCTCGTCGCCCTACGTCGGCCTTGCCGCATTCCAACCTGAAGACGCCGATCACTTTTTCGGCCGCGACAACCTGGTGGCCGAGACCGCGGAATGCTTGAACCGGCACCGGATGATCACCGTGTTCGGGGCGTCAGGCGCCGGCAAGTCCTCGCTGCTGCGGGCCGGGCTGATCCCCCTGCTGCGGGACGCCGGACATCTGGTCGTGCTCCTGACACCGGGGCCGTCCCCACTGGAGGAGTGCGCGATTCACCTCGCGCGACTCATCAGCACCACACCGGGGCCTGTCAACGCAGACCTGCGCACAGACGTGCGTGCCCTGCACCTGCTGGCCAAGCAGATACTGGCGGACCAGTCGGACGGCGCCGAACTGGTGCTGGTGATAGACCAGTTCGAGGAAGTGTTCACGCTGTGCCGCGACAACGCAGAGCGGACCCGATTCATCCACGAGCTGACAACGGCCGCCGCTACGCCGGACAGTCATTGCCGGATCGTGCTGGGGATTCGCGCCGATTTCTATACTCACTGCACCGGCTACCCCGACCTGTTGACCGCGCTGCGGGACGCGCAGATCGTGGTCGGTCCGCTGAGCACCGAGGAGTTGCGGCAGGCGATCACCCAGCCCGCGATCCGCAACGGTGGCGCGATCGAGAGCCCGCTCCTGGCCGAACTGGTGGCACAGACCGACGACCGGGCCGGGGTACTGCCGTTGCTGTCGCACGCACTGCGGGAAACCTGGCAACGGCGGCGCGGAAACACCCTCACGCTCAGCGGTTACCAAGCCGCGGGCGGCATCCACGGGGCGTTGGCGCAGACCGCCGAGTCCATCTACACCGATCTGGCCGAACTCCAGCGGCACCGGGTCAAGGCCCTGTTCCTCCGTCTCGTCGCGCTGGGCGAAGGAACCGAGGACACCAAGCGGCGCATCACCATGGGCGAACTGGACACCACCGACCCGGATACGACAGTGGTGCTGGAACGCCTGGTCAGTGCCAGACTGCTCACCCTTGGCGAGAGCAGCGTGGAGATCGCCCATGAGGCGCTGATCGCGTGCTGGCCGAGGTTGCGTAGCTGGATTTCCGAGGACCGTGAAGGACTCCGGGTGCACCGCAGGCTTACCGAGGCTGCTGGGACATGGACGACGCTCGGACGCGACCCCGGCGCGTTGTACCGAGGCGCCCGGCTGGAGCAGGCACGTGACTGGGCGACAACCGCCGATGTGGTGCTCGGCCCAGCGGAACGCGAGTTCCTCGACGCCAGTCTGGCCGCCGAGGCCGCTGAACAGGTAGCCGCCAGACGCCGGGCCCGCGGGCTACGGCAATTGGTGGCGCTGCTCAGCGTGCTGCTCGTGGTCGCCGCCGCGACAACGGTCGCCGCGGTGCGGGCGCAGCGCACGGTGGTCGACGGGCGCAACGTTCTGTTGTCGCAGCAGGTGGCGGCCGGGTCGGTCGCGCTGCGCGCCACCGATCCGGCGCTGGCCGCCCAACTCGGCCTGGCCGCCTACCGGCTGGCGCCCACCAGCCAGGCACGCAACAGTGTGCTCAGTACCTTCGGCACCAACTACGCCACACGGCTGACCGGCCACACCGGTGCCGTGGAGTCGGTGGTCGTCAGTCAGAACGGCCGGACCGTCGCCACCGCGAGCGACGACCACACCGTTCGGCTGTGGGACATCACCGATCGGCACCATCCCGCGATGACGGCGGTGCTCACCGCGCATACCGACCGGCTGTGGTCAGCAACGTTCAGCCCGACCGGCACCGTACTGGCAACCGGCGGTAACGACCGGACCGTACGGCTGTGGGACGTGTCCGATCCGCGACGGCCGGGCGAGCTCGCCACGCTGAGCGGGCATACCGACAGCGTCATCGGGATCGCGTTCAGCCCGACCGAGCCGGTACTGGCCACCACGGGCAAAGACCGCACCACGCGACTGTGGAACATCAGCGACCCCCGTCATCCACGAGAGCTGGCCGTGCTGACCGGGCACAACGATCTGGTGAACACGCTCGCGTTCAGCCCAAACGGCCGCACTCTGGTCACCGGCAGCTGGGACCACACCCTCCGGCTCTGGCAGGTAACAGACCCCACGCGGCCCAGCCTCCCGGTAGTGGTGACCACGGACGACGGAATAGACCGAGTCGTATTCAACCCCGGCGGTACGGTCCTGGCCACGCTGAACCATGACCATGTCATCCGATTGTGGAACCTCACGAGTACCGGGTCGCTGGAAAACCTGGTCACCCTGACCGACAACTCGGACGCGCATTCACTCTCGTTCAGCCCACGCGGCGACACGCTGGCCATCGTCGGCCTGGACCGCACGGTCTCCTTGGTGGATGTCACCGATCCTCGGAACGCCAAGCAGCTCACGGTGCTCGGCGGGCACACGGGCCCGGTGGTCGCGGTGGCGTTCACCCCCGATGGCCGCACCCTGATCACCGGTGCGGTGGACCGTTCGGTCCGGCTATGGGATCTGGCAAGGCAGGTACTCGCGGGGCACTCCGACTCGATCTACGCTGTGGCCTACAGCCCCGACGGCCATACCCTGAGCAGCGCCGGCTACGACGGCACCGTCCGGCTGTGGGACCTCACCGACGCCCAAAACGCCTGGGAACTACCGACGCTGACCGGGCACCGCGGCGCGGTGAATGCGGTGACCTTCAGCCCGAACGGCCACACCGTGGCGACTGCGGGCTACGACCACACCGTGCGTTTGTGGGACCTGACCGACCCTCGACGCCCCGCCGAGCGGTCGGTATTGACCGGCCACACCGACTCGGTGAACTCGGTGGCGTTCAGTCCGGACGGCCGCGTCCTGGCCACCGGAAGCGCGGACCACTCCCTACGACTGTGGAACGTGGCCGACGGCAGGCAACTGACCACGCTCACCACCGAAAGGGACGTCGAGAGCGTCAACTCGGTGGCATTCAGCCCCGACGGACTCACCTTGGCCTCCGCGGACTCCGGACTCAAGGTGCGGCTGTGGGACCTGCACGACTCCCAGCGGCCGGTGGAACTTCCACCACTGACCGGACACACCGACAACGTCAAGTCGGTGGCGTTCAGTCCCGACGGTCGCACGCTGGCCAGCGGAAGCGCAGACCACGAGGTGCGGCTGTGGGACATCACCACGCCGGGACGGGTCAGCCCGCCCCGCATCCTGTCCGGTCACACCGACATCGTGTACACGGTCGCCTTCAGCCCCGACGGCCGCACCCTCGCCTCAGCCAGCGCAGATCGCACCGTGCGACTGTGGAACACAACAGATCCGCATACGCCACAGGAACTCGCGACCCTGGCCGCACATACCGACCGCGTCTACGCGACGGCGTTCGCCCCCGACGGCCACACACTGGCCACCGGCGGACAAGACCACCTGGTGCGCCTGCTGGAATCCGACATCGAACAAGCAGCCGGCCGCATCTGCGCAATGACATCCCCGCCGATCAGCGACGAGGAATGGCACCGGTACTTCCCCGACCTCACCCGCGATCTCCCCTGCTGACCCAGCAGGCAGCCATCCTCGCGACGATCCCGCACGCCCGGCTTGGCCCTTTGGCGCTGCATCAGCCGCAGTCCGTTCCCACAGGCCGTCCGGAACTGCGCCTGCGGATCCTGGGCCCGGCCGACGACCTTCCGTCGTGGAATTCGGCACAGGTCGCCGAAGAGACCCTCATTCCACTGGAAGGCCTGGAGTTCAAGGGAAAGAAGTGGCAGGACATCCGGACCGCGATGAACAAGGCGAAGAAGCCCGGCGTCACCGCCGAATGGGCATCCTATGTGGACACACCGCCATGGATGTCCAGATCAAGGCGCTGTCCTTTCGGCGCTGTCGATCGATCGCGAGAGCACAGGTCACAACATCACGACTCGACCGTGTGCACTCCCGCCCTGCATGTCTACAATGGACAAAAGGTTCGCTCGCGCCGGCACATCCAAGGCGTCGAAGTCCGTAGTCGCGGTCAGGCAGGCCACGCGACGACTGATCAGAAGTGTGGACGGTCGACCGACTGGAAGATCACATCTACTCATCCCCTGGCTGTCAGGGTCAACCGCCGGGCAGAGGGGTCGAAATCACTTCGACGCCAGCCCAAGATCTGATCGCCGGTGGCTATGCTCCCGATGACCGACAGCGATCAGAACGGAGAATCGCCCAGGCCTTCAACACTCTGGGTAACCGAAATGCTACAATCAGACAATGGCCGGGAGCCGGGGCCCTGGGGCACTTTTCAGTGTGATCGCACTGTTCTTGTCGTCGCCCGAACTCTGACCTCGGCCTATCGCCTGCTCGATGCTTGGACACTGTTCCGGGACGACTTCCGCGTCAGGCTGTTGTTCACGGTCAACGACACCTCGGCGTTCAGCGACGGCGTCGAGGACGTGCTTCGCCAGGCCGGAGTCCGGCTGGTCCCCTGGCAAGCCGTCCAGAAGAAACGGATCGCCTACGATCTCGTTCTGTCCGCGAGCGAGAACATCGATTTCCAGGACGTCACGAAACATACCGTTGTGCTTCCGCATGGACTGGGATTCAACAAGTACGTGCCTGACAGCAACGGCGGCGGGACACGGCTTGCCGGGCTCCCGCCGGAGGCTGTTCTGCGCGCGGGCGATGCGACCGTGGTTCTCTCACACCCGGAACAACGGCGGCAGCTGTCGGAGGTTTGCCCGGCCAGTGAAGGGCGAACGGAGGTTGTCGGCGACCCCACTCTGGCCCGGTTGTCGGCAAGCCAGGGCTTGCGAGACCGATATCGGGAGGCGTTCGGGACCGAGGGCCGTACGTTGGTGGTGCTGGCCTCGACCTGGAGGCCGGATTCACTGCTGGGCCGGTGGCAATCCCTGCCGTCCCGGTTGCTGGCAGAGCTACCGGCTGATCTGTACCAAGTGGTCGCCGCACTCCACCCGAATGTGTGGTCCTTTTACGGCAGGGCCCAGATTTCGTGGTGGTTCTCGTCCGCGCTGGATGCCGGGCTGCTCCTGCTGCCGCCGGACTCCGGATGGCAAGCCGCCCTGATAGCCGCGGATCAAGTGATCACAGATCATGGGTCTCTCGGTTTGTTCGCTGCCGCACTGGACAAGCCGATCCTCCATGCCGGCTCTTCCACGGAGATGGTCGAGGGCTCCCCTCCCGACGAGTTACTGAGTGAAGCGACGGAACTCGATGGGAACACGGCGCTTCGAGAGCAACTGGATCACTGTCGGCGCGATCATCGGCCCGGCCGGTTCTCCCCCATCACCGACCGCGTGTTCGCCCGAACATCGGAGGCGGATGCCAACCTCCGAAACCTGATCTACCGGAAGCTCGGGCTCACCGCACCGCCGGCTTCATCATCGCCGCGCAGATTTCCCCTCCCGGAGCCCGAACTTCGGCCTGTCCTGTCGTATGTGGTGGACACGGTGGAGATCGAGGACGGCACACTGCACCTGACCCGGTATCCGGTTGCCGTTCAGCCGGACAGGACCGGCAGGGAGACCCACCTGGTGGCCGACGAGACCGAACCCGATCTGAAGATCCTCGAACGGGCTGCCGTGATCGTGAGAGACCGGACGCTCGACGCCTCCGAAGCCCACCGGTGGACCGCCTCCGCGTTGGCAGCCAACCCGGGTGCCCGGGTCGCGATCACGGCGACAGCACAGGGAGCACTCGCAGCAGTGCGCAGCGGCGGAGTTGTTCGGATCGACATGGCCGACGGTCGACGATGGGTCTCGTCCGTGGGCTCAGCCGTCTACTGCTGCTGGCTTTCCGGTGACCTCCGCGAACGCCAGGTGCTCGTACACGCGGGTCCGCGATCGACCTCTGTCACCCTGACGTGGAGTTTCAACGCCGGCGAAGCAGCTCCCTGAATTCGTCGGAACGCCCGCTACCCAGGCGCTGGTGAACGTCCATCAAGGCCCGCAGGCAAGACCGCGTTCGGTCGTCGTCGGCATCAAGGAGTGGGAGAAGGCTCTCCCGCGCGGCCGCCTCATAATACGGCTGGCCGTCGCGGTACAGCGTCTCGATCGCCTCGTCCAGCGCCTGATACGCCTCTTCCGTTCGCCCCCTGGCTCGCAGAACGTTCCCGAGCTCGGTGAGACATCTTCCGAGCATGCGCGCGTCGCCGACTTCGCGGATCTGCTCCAGTGCGTTCCGCAGGATGTCTTCAGCCTGCTCGTACAGGCCGGCACGATGGTGTGAGCATCCGAGGAAGAACGACGTGAAGGCGACACCCCGGGTGTCCGATTCCTGTGAGAACAAGGCAATCGCACGCTGATACGCCTCGGCGGCGTTATCCGGATCTGTGTGGTCGCGGAATCTGCCCAGCATTTCCCAGATCGAGGCGATCAACCGTGTGTCAGTCGTTTCTTCTGCCAAGGTCCGGGCTCGGTCGAGTTCTTCGCCCGCCCGATCGAGGTCGCCCAGGTCGGTCCATGCGCGGGACACGAAGCTGCGAAGCCGCGCCTCGGCTCGCACGTTTCCGGCGACGCGGGCAGACGTCGCTCCCAGGGCACTCGACTCGGTCCAATCGACCAGATAGCGTCGGGTGACGTACAAGGCGGACAGGGCTTCAGCCAGCCTCCACGACTCGTCGTGCATTTCGAGTTCCGCGGCGGCACGTTGGACCGCCAGCAGATTCGCCCGTTCACGATCAAGCCAGGCCAGTGCTTCCGTTTTCGCGGCATCACCGACAAAGGGCGACTTCGACCGGCCGGTCACCGTGTCCGGATCGACCCGGTAGCGGCGGGGTCCCAGCACCGCAAGGTCCGCGAAGGCCGCGGTGGTCACCAGATAGGTGACCACTCGCCGCACCGCGGTCTCACTTTCCTCGGCTCCGTCCTCGGCGAAGGCCAGCTGCCGGGCGTGTCGTCGTACCATGGCGTGCAGCGAGAGCCGGTTGTCCGAGTCCTCGTTGAGCAATCCGGATTCGATCAAGGTCTCCACCGCGGCGCTCAACGCGTCCCCGCGAACGTCGACAAGTCGCGCCAGCGTGTCCAGTGTCAGGTCGCGGCCGGCGAACATCCCGAGCAACCGATAGATCCGGGCGGACGCAGAATCCAACGCGTCATACGCCACGGCGAAAACGGCCGAGACCTTGTCTTTGCCTCCAACCGCGAAACCCGAGCGGCCGCCTTCGATCTCAGCTACCAGATCCCCTACACGCAGGCGAGGCCGAGCCAGAAGTCGTGATGCCGCCACCTTCAAAGCCACGGGCAGGCCGGAGCACAGCTCCACGAGCCGACCGACCGCCTCCGGTTCGGCCTCTGCCCGTTCCCCCACCAAGGTGACCACCAGGTGGGCTCCGCTGGCATCGTCAAGAGGCTCGAGGCGAATCGCCTCGGCACCGTCGGCCAGCAGTTCACTGAGCTGAGCGCTGCTTGTCACCAGAACGGCGCTGTCCGCGCCGTTGGGCACAAAAGGGAGCACTTGCGCGGCGTCGGTCACGTCCTCCAGGACGATCAGCACCGGTTTCTGCGCCGTGATACTCCTCAGATGGTTCGCTCGCCCGGCCAGCGTGGACGGCATCACGTCCTTCGCCACACCCAAGGCGAGCAGGCACGAGGCGAGAGCGTCCGCGACCGAAGGCACGATCCCGTCGACCGACGCGAATTCGACATGCAGGTCTCCACCGGAGAACACCTTGGTGTCACGAAACCGCTGGACGCAACGCCGGATGAAGGCGGTCTTCCCCACCCCCGGCAAGCCCGTGCAGACTCCGAGCTGGGCCACTCCAGGCGAACGCGAAGCCCAGAACCTGTCCATCCGGGCGAGATCCGCCTCGCGGTTCACGAAATCGCGCGGCCCCAGCGGAACCTCCTGCGGCACGACCATACAGCTCTCCCCACCCAACAGCCGACCAGCGACAAACTCATGCCAGGCATCTGACGGCATGAGCCTATCGTGATCAACGACCGGACAAGCGATTCGCGAACCGCGCCTGAAGAAGTTCGTCGAACCCGTCAAGCGGTACCCACTGAGACCGCGTCACCCGTCGAGCCGAGTCATGATCCCGTCCCGTTCGATCTCGGCACCGTCGCCGGGTCCTCCACTTCATCGTGATCCTGAGGGGCCCTGTCGGTACCCTTCACCGCCTGTCGCGCTCCAGTACGGGGCGGCTGGGCGAATCGGAGGAATCGCCGGGGCGGCCCTGTGGCTGCGCAGTCCGGCTTCGAGCTACATCACCGGTGTCACCTGCCTGTCGACGGCGGCTTCACCCCGAGCGTCATCTCTCCCACGTTCGGGTGATCGAAAGGGTGCGCAGGATGGAGACGACGACGCCTCGCAGTCCGGATAGAACTCATGGCGCGTTCATCGAGGACGGTGAACCGGTCGATGTTCGGCGTCTCAACCGGAACAAGCCGAGCCACTCGATCAACAATTGTGATCAAATGCGAAGGCAACCGAATTCGCCGGCATGATCTATGAACCACCGACCCCATTGGTGCCGCGATGCGCGCCCGACACCGGCACAGCTGACGCCGGGGCCCCTGACGCCGCCAGTACGTTGTGTTCGGTAGCGAACACAACGCACCGCAACACTCGACGTGTCGATTCTTGGCAGGCAAGAAGCTCCACATTGAGCGGTTCCTTAAAATGCCCTACACCACGCATCCCCGAACGGTTTCCGCTGTTTTCCCAGTGCGGCCAAGCAAATTTCACACTGCACCCGCCGGCAACGCGGCCACACTGGAGCCACGCCAGGAAGTATGGAGGTGAACTCGAAGATCAGAAAGCGGCGTCCACCGTCGGCTCGTTGCGTGAATGCAAATGCGTTTTAATGAACATCGAAATCTTCCGTCAAACGGATTAATTCGCCAGTACTGAATCGATCATGACGGCCATTGCCGTTGCCGCACCCACCCTCGATGCTTAGCGTTATCCCACGGTCACGTACGGCACACTTGGGGAGGGTGTTCGCCATGTCCGGATACCAGGTTGTCATCGACAGAGTGGCTGCGGTCGCCGACGCGGCTGACCGCGTCTCCGAACGAATGCTGACTTTGGAGGTAGCCGCGGCGCTGCCCTCAGGAGACGCCGGAATGCCAGGCGGTGGCAGCCCCGCCAAGTTGTCGGAGGTGCGGGCCTCGTGGCAGGAGTGCCGCGACGCCCTGATCGCCAAGCTCGACCAGCTGGCGGAAGGTACCCGTGCCGCGGCGCGCCGCTATCAGGACAACGACGCCGACGCCGCACGGGCACTGACCACGTTGCCGCGTCCTCGGGCAATCTGATGGTGACCTGGGGCCAACTCCGTCAGTGGCGGTCCATTCCGCTGGCGGACTCCGTCAGTCCATTGAACAATCACTACAACTCGATCGTCGCGGCATCCGACGATGTCCGCGACCTCAACACCCCATATGGGTGGTATGGCGACGCCGCAACGGCGGCCACCGTCACAGCCAACCAGCTCATCGACGGATTCGAGGAATGGGCGGCGGAAGTCGCCGCCGGCCGTCGGATCCTCGCTGAGGCGAGTGACGCTCTCACGGGCGTCCAGCACGCCGTGCGCGAGGCCGAGAATCTCGCTGCCGCGCACAATTTCGCCATCGGCGACAACGGCGAACTCCACGATCACGGTCTCCCACCGGACATACCGCAGGAACAGCGTCAGGACGCCACTCGCGAGCGGACGCGTGTCGCCGATGAACTCCGGGATCGGATCGCTCAGGCGCTACGCCAGGGGCACGACATCGACACCGACATCTGCACTGTCCTCGACCGTATCCTCGCCCACGACATCATTTCCGCTGCCGGCAACGACAACGAGACGACCAATCTGGCGTGGGCGGGGTCTCTCGGTCAGTCCCGCGCGGGCCTGAGCATCGTGGAGCCACCCGCCGGTCAAGCCACCACCGCACAGAACGCCGGATGGTGGTCGGCTCTGTCCCCCGCCCAGCAACAACGCCTGATCCGGGAGAAACCGGAACTCATCGGCAATCGCGACGGCATCGCCGGCTGGGCGCGCAACCAGGCGAACCTGGCGCTGATCGACCGCGAACGCACCCAGTTGCGACAGCTGGCGGACGACCTGCGCCGCGACCCCCGCTCGCAGCACAACAGCATCAACGTTCCCAGCCTCAAGTACGCCGAACTGCAACGCGTCGAAGCAAAACTCGCCTCGCTCGACACGATCGACCGGATCATGCACTCCAGTGACGGAAGCGCCAGATCCGACCGTCAGCTCCTGCTGCTGGACATGTCCGGTGACAGGGCCAAGGCCGCGGTCGCGGTAGGGAATGTCGACACAGCAGATCACGTCGCGATCTTCACGCCTGGGATGAACTCCGCGGTGGACAAGAACTTCGCCGGATACGTCAACGACATGGAGCAGGTGGCGACGACCGCGCACAACCTCCACGTCCGCAGCGGCGAGCCCCACGCCACAGTCGCCACCGTGACCTGGCTGGGCTACGAACCGCCCACCACGGGTAATCCCCGGGACTACGGTGATCTCGTCACCGGCGACAGCGCCGAGTCCGGAGCCCGGAAGCTCGCGCAATTCGATCAGGGTCTCAACGCCTCCCGGCCGGTCGACCCGCACATGACAGCCCTCGGCCATTCGTGGGGATCCCTCACCACGGGCATCTCGCTGCAGCACAACGCCGGCGTCGATGACGCCGCCTTCTTCGGCTCACCCGGCATCTTCGACAAGCCAGGAGACCCCAGCGAGCAGCTCAAGCAGCTCCAGCTCCCTACAGGCCACGCCTACGCGCTCGCCGCTCCCGACGACCTCGTCACCGAGGTCGGCCCCCTCAGCGGCGGCCGCTACGGCACAAGTCCCACCGACATACCCGGTATCAGCACGCTGTCCACCGACCCTGTCACCCAGCCAGGAGCTCGCCCGTTACTCGGATCCAACGGACAC
This sequence comes from Amycolatopsis sp. NPDC033938, assembly GCF_055575975.1. Lineage (NCBI taxonomy): Bacteria > Bacillati > Actinomycetota > Actinomycetes > Pseudonocardiales > Pseudonocardiaceae > Amycolatopsis > Amycolatopsis sp. NPDC033938. Next base: position 85,555 of record NZ_JBVIRO010000022.1, on the reverse strand, counting down.
AGTGAATACCTCAAACCCGACACCACCAGTCTTCGCAACATAGCGGCCATTGTCGGCGGGACGCCTCAGTTCGCCATCGCGGGCAAATGACCACTTCCAGCAGGAGATCCAGCTCCGCAATCCGCGTGATGGTCATCCTCGCCGCGCTTGCATCGATCAACGCCTGCGGCGCCCGGCCTGCCGACACCCAGCCGACCTCGGAAACCACCATGACATCGCAGCAACACCAATTCGCCACACTGGCACAGAGACCTGACATCGAGCAGATCACCCAGCGTTACAGCGACCTGCTGACCCAGATCCGCGACGCGCTCAGCTCTACTCTCAATATCCGGGCATGGCAAGAACAACCCGAGACCCGGACCACAAGCAACTGTCTACCGGAGTTCGCCGAACTCGACTCCTACGACACCGCGAAAGCACACCTGCCCCTCTGGTTCGCCGAAAAAACCTTGGCCCCAGAAGATTGGGCGACGACGCGCAGCACCGTCAACGATCTTGCCGGCCGAGCCGGTTTCACCCGCATAGCATTCTCCAGTGACACCCCAGGCAATTACGAGATCACCCTTACCGACGCGTTCGGCGCCACGCTCAGCGTTGGAGCCGCCACAAACCTGGTACTCGACATCACCACCGGTTGCCATCTCACGCCCCAAGCCAAAACCCGCACAACACCGATACCACCGACGACCTAGCACGACACATGCCTTGCACAAGATCTGGACGTCGTATACAAGAGCGAGATCCACCTGGTCGCGGGCCAACCCACAGCGAGCAGTCTGCTCAGTTTCATATTCACGACGTGCCTGGACTGTCGGCCAGTTAACGAATACGTCGAGCGCAGCAGGGTGGCCAGCGATGCCGGCATACCGGGCCTGTCCGTAGTCCGGTCCCGGTATGCCCGTCACCGTCATGACCGCGCCTTGCACAGAGCGGCAGCGCAACCGGTGCTACTTCACTTCTATTGAGGGGTAAGTCGAACGTGTCGTGATGGTGGGCGGCCTGTTCGCCAGGGTGGCGGGGTGGCGTAACTCGCGTGCTCGAACACGGAACTGGCATGCTCAGAGGCGTAACTCGGGTGCCTGGATCGCGGGGGCATCGGCGTTCGCGTGCCGATCATGTATCGGACCGCGATATCCGGTCCATCCAGCAACTTTCGCGCCGACATCCGCACCGAAGCACCAACTGTCCGGCAAAGGGCCACGTCGCGATCAGTGGGGCTTCAGGGCCAGCTGCAAAAGCCGCGACGCGGAGATCACGCCGAGCAGGGTCTTGCCCTCCATGACGGCCACGAGCGGGCAGCGCAGCCTGGCCATGATCGCGGCGACCTCGATGATGGTGTCATCCGCGTTCACTCTGGGCAGTTCCGCGGGTTCGCTGGGCAGCAGGGAACGGACCTTCTTCCCGCCGAGTTTGCTCGCGACGCTGTCCGCCATGGATTCGTTCAGCACGCCGGCGAGCGACGGATCGTCCTGCACGTAGGTCGGCACAAGGAACCGCACGACCTGGGACGCGGGCAGCACGGACTGCGGGCAACCACCGCTGTCGGTCACGACGATGCCCGGCAACCGGTGTTCGGCCAGCAGGCGGGCCGCGTCGAGCGCGTCGGAATCCAGGTCCACGACCGGGAACTCCTCCGCCATGTCACTGGCATGCATCTTGTCAGCTTACGACCACGATGACCGCTCCGCCGAACTCATCCGGCGCTCCTGTCGGGTTCTTTACGACCTGTCGGCAGGTTGTCCGGCGGTTCGAAGCTGAGCGCCTTCGCCACCGGCACGTCGGTCGACGAGTGCAGCACGATCGACAGCGCGATCGTGACCGCCACGAGGTCGAACACCAGCTCGTTGTCCGGGATACCGGACTGGAGCGCGAGCAGACCGTAGACCACGGACGCGAATCCCTTGGGCCCGAACCAGGCGGCGGCGGAACGTTCCCTCCGGCTCATCGGGGTCCGGAGCAACGACAGCATCATCGCGGCGGGGCGCACCAGCACGATCGTGACGACCGCCAGGATCCACCCGCCGACGGTCAGGTGCGAAAGCCGGTCGGGGGTGATCAGTGCGCCGAACACGAGCAAAGCGGCGAATTTGGTGATCTCCGACAGCAGGTCGCCGAGCGGTTCGAAATGCTCGGCGGCCACCCGGTCCATCGTGGCCAAGGTGGCGCCCGCGGCGAAGGCAGCGAGATACGGGTTCGCATGGGTGAGGTGGCAGGCGGCGAAGACCATGACCGCGATCGCGAGCGGCCCGAGCGCCTGCAGCCGAGGCTCGGCGGTCAGCAGCTTCAGCCGCCGCGCCAAGGTGACCAGGGCCGGGATCACGATTCCGATCACCAAGCCGAGCACCAGCTCGAGCCCGACCTCCCCCAGGTCCGACGAAGTACGGGACGCGGTCGCCAGGAAGATCAGCACGAACGGAAGCGCCAGCCCGTCGTTGAGCCCCGACTCGACGTTGAGCAGCCGCCGCAACCGCAGCGGCACGTCGGAACGGCCCACGATCGCCGCGGCGAACACCGGGTCGGTCGGCGACAGGATCGCGCCCAGCAGCAGGGCCGTCGGCCAGTCGACCCCGACCAGGAAATGCGCCGGCACCGCGATCCCGATCATGGTCAACGGCATGCCGAGGCCCAGCGCACGGCCGGACAACTTCCAGCCCTCTTTCAGCGCCGGCAAGCTGGCACGCTGACCGTCGGTGAAGAGCACGGTGAACAACGCGATGTCGGCCAGCGCGGTCACCAGCGGATCGCCTGGATTGATCTGGACCAGGCCGAAACCGCCCTGCCCGATCAGCGCACCGGCGAGCAGGAACAACAGCGCCGTCGACAGGATCGTGCGGGCGGCGACACCGGACAAGGACACGCTGACCAGGAGAACCACACCGAACGCGAGCACCAGTGCCATGAAAACCGTCCCCAGAGTCAGTGACTCCGCCCCGACGTCCGGGGCGAAGTGCCGACCAGGCTTCCCGGCACACCGCGCGTAAAGATGCCGCAAAGGCCGCCCCGAAGCAAATCGGCCGCCGTCCCGATCTGCGATCGTGATCCACGACGGCAAAGTCGAGGAGGGCCAGGCGATGGGCACAGGAGCCGATCAGACCGCGTTCGGACCGATGATCATCATCGCCACCGATCAGTACGAGCCCATTCCGCTGGTCGAAGACGACTGGGCCCGCCGGCTCCTTCCCGCGGGTGGACGGGTAGCCGTCTCGCTGGCGAAGTACCGGCCGGTGCGGCGCCTGCTGATCTCCGCGACCGAAAAGCAGGCACACGGCCTGTGGGCGAGCATGCTGTGCCGCAAGCGCTACATCGACGACAAGCTCATCGAAACCGTCGAGTCGGACATCGACGCGGTCGTCATCCTGGGCGCGGGCTTCGACACGCGCGCCTATCGCCTTCCTCGGCTGGCAACTCTCCCGGTCTTCGAAGTCGACCTGCCTGCCAACATCGCTCGCAAGCGGTCACGGCTGGAAAAGCATCTCGGCCGCGTCCCCGCGAACGTCACGCTCGTGCCTGTCGACTTCGAAACCGCTGACCTGCGCGAGGAACTGACCCGGCACGGCTTTGTCCCCGGCTTCCGGACATTCTTCATCTGGGAGGCGGTGACCCAGTACCTCACCGAGGACGGCGTTCGCCGGACATTCGAATTCCTCGCCGACGCCGAGGCAGGCAGCCGGCTGGTCTTCACCTATGTCCGTCAGAACTTCTTGGACGGGACCACCTCGTACGGAGCCGAGAAGGCTTACGCCCAGTTCGTCCGCAAGCGCGGGCTATGGCGGTTCGGGATGTCTCCGGACGGCGTCGCGAGCTTCCTCGCGGAGTACGGCTGGAGGGAACTCGAACAGGCTGGGCCGGCGGAGTTCGCCGCTCGATACCTTCGCCCCCACGGCCGCGACGTTCCGGTGTCGGCGATCGAACGCTCGGTCTACGCGGAGAAACCGGTGCCACGGAAGAAGTCTTCATAGTGAGGGACGAGGCGATGAGCCCTTCAGGGTGCCGGGAACTTAAGGCCGATGGGGCGGTCGCGGGCCGGACATGTTCGCCCAGGTCGGGTGGCCTGACTCCGGTAGTGTCATCCGTGCGAATGGGGAACATTCCGGACGTTGAGCGTCCGGAATCTTCCCCGCTCGGCCGCCGGTCCACAGTTCATGATCGGCACGAGCTGGTGAGAATCGGACGCATCGACCCTCGACGGATCCCTTATGAACGACTGAAGAGCCTCAGGAACCGCCGCTTATGGAGGGGTAGGGCAAACATGGCGTGCCCCGGCGCGGGACCGGGCTGACCGACGGAAGCCGGGCCGCGCCCCATCGTCCACAAAGGACATCTTCCCGAAGAAGACTGTCCGACTTGAGTGGTTTGCGTGGTTTCGAATGTGGGGTCGTGAGTGGCAATGAGGGTTCTAACCCTATTCGCCACTCACGACCCCACACGGAACCACGCATAGCGTCATCAATCGGACACGGAGTACTCGAAAGGTGTCCCTTGTGGACAGTCGTGCGACGCCGCACCTCACCGGGAGCTCCTCGCCTGCGACCGGGCAGCGAGCCGATTACGCCAGGTTTGCCTTACGGATCAACAAGTTCCTGGCATTGTCCCCAAAGGGTCTGTCGAGGGCGCCCATGGGATCAGCGCCGGCCCTGCCGCTGATGCATCACCCTGAGCAGGGCGACGAGGACTCCGAAGGCGAGGATGAGGCCAAGCGGAGCGAGAAGGTGCGACATGATCACTCACCCCAGCGTAGACGTGACGACGGTCACTTTCCCGCCAGTGTAGCCCACGCCGGATGCTCGCCGACCTGACCTGACTGCGACCGGCATCACACTCTAAGCCCCCCGTTTGCCCCGCTGCTCCTCTTACGGCATCTTTACGCGAGGAGCGCCGGGAAGTCTGGTCGGCAAAGCCCACCCCGTCCGGGGCTGGGCGACACTGACGACGGCAGGAGTTCTGGTGCGGGTGGATCGTGACGTGCGTTCGGCCGAGCGCGCGGGACGGTGTCCGGCATGAACACCGTGATCGCTGTCGGTGTCTTCGCCGTGGCATACCTTTTCATCGCCACCGAGAAGATCCCGAAGATGGTCGCGGCGCTCGCGGGCGCCGGGATCGTGCTCGCGCTCGGCGTCGTCGGCTCCGAAGACGCCTTCTACTCCCAGGAAACCGGGGTCGACTGGGACGTCGTCTTCCTGCTGCTCGGGATGATGATCATCGTCGGGGTCCTCCGCAAGACCGGGGTCTTCGAGTTCACCGCGATCTGGGCCGCGAAACGCGCCAAAGGCTCACCGCTGCGCGTGATGATCCTGCTGGTCCTCATCACCGCCGTCGCGTCCGCGTTCCTCGACAACGTCACCACTGTCCTGCTGATGGCGCCGGTGACGCTCCTGGTCTGCGACCGCCTCGACGTCAAACCCGTCCCGTTCCTCATCGCCGAGGTCTTCGCCTCCAACATCGGCGGCGCCGCCACTCTCATCGGTGACCCGCCCAACATCATCATCGGCAGCCGCGCGGGACTGACCTTCAACGACTTCCTGCTCAACATGGCGCCGATCGTCCTCATCGAACTGCTCGTGTTCACCCTCGTGCTCCCCCGGCTCTTCCGCGGCTCCTTCACCGTCGACCCGGACCGTGTCGCCGACGTCATGGCGCTCAACGAACGCGAAGCCATCCACGACAAACTCCTGCTGATCAAATGCGGCATCGTGCTGGCCGCCGTCTTCACCGCGTTCATCGGCCACTCGTTGTTCCACATCGAACCCTCGATCGTGGCGCTGCTCGGCGCGGGCGTCCTCGTCCTCATCTCCAAGGTGAAGACCAGCGACTACCTCGCCAGCGTCGAGTGGGAAACGCTGCTGTTCTTCGCCGGACTGTTCATCATGATCGGCGCACTGGTGAAGACCGGCGTGATCGAAGACCTCGCGAAACTCGCCGCCGACGCCACCGGAGGCAACGCCCTCCTCGCCGTCATGCTCATCCTCGTCGTCTCAGCCCTGCTGTCCGGGATCATCGACAACATCCCCTACGTCGCCACCATGAGCCCGCTCGTCCTCGCGCTCACCAACGACATCGCCGACCCCACCCACTCCGAAGCCCTGTGGTGGTCCCTCGCCCTCGGCGCCGACTTCGGCGGCAACATGACCGCCATCGGCGCCAGCGCCAACGTCGTCGTCCTGGGCATCGCCGCCCGCGCCGGCAGCCCCATCTCCTTCTGGGAATTCACCCGCAAGGGCGCGATCGTCACGGTGATCACCGTCGCGGTCGCTGCGCCCTACCTGTGGCTGCGGTACTTCGTCTTCGGCTGAGCCGATCAGGGTCAGTCCGCCGGTGGCAGCGCGCGGTCGGGCCAGTCCAGCAGCCGTGCGCCGAGCACCGCGGCTTCCAAGGTGAACCGCTGTGCGGAGTCTCGGGGGTCGTATCCGGTGCGTTCCATGATCCGGCCGAGCCGGTAGCTGACGGCCCGGACACTCAGGAACAGCACACGAGCCGCCTCCGCGCGCCTGGTTCAACGGTCCCAGGACATGTTCCACCAGTTCGATGAGGGCGGATCTGTCCCGGGACAGGACTACGCCGACCGTCTCGGCGACCCCGCCACCTACCCGAAGATCCTCGACCTGCTCATCGACCTCGTGACCACTGGACTCACTCCACCCGGGCCTGACACCGGCAGCGCGGGCCCACGTGCCCCTCACGTATTCAGGTCGCGGCGGTGATAGCCGAGGAAACCGAGCCCTGCCAGCGCCACGGCGACCACGAGGAGGACGAACGTCGCCGTCCAATCGGGAGAAACCTGTGGGACAGCCGCAAGATGCATGAACGGTGACAGTTCACTCAACCACCGGGGTGCCTGCACGCTCTGCAGGATCACCTTGAGGAGAAACCCGCCGACGACTGGGAGCGCACCGAGCGCCGCCACCGCCCGTGGTGCCCAACCTAGCGCGAACATCGCGGCACCGAGGGACAGCAACGCGACCGGCGCGACATTCCACGCTCCCGTGAGCGCGGGCACCAGGCCGAGCCCGGCGCTCGCGACAGCCGTTCCCGACCACAGCGCGAGCGCCGCGGCGGTGAGCAGGACGAGCACTCCCACCGCGATGACCACGACCTCGGTCGCCGCGAGCCGATGGCGGGAAAGAGGCAACGCCAGCAAGGACGTCAGCCTGCGGCCCGTCTCGTCCGCGGCGAAGGCGGCGACCCGGGTCGCCGCGTAGAGACCTGCCGGAATCGCGAGCAGGCTGAACATCGCGGCCGCGAATCCTTCAATGGTCCCCAGACCCCCGAACCCCGCTCCCGCGGCGAGTTCGGCGAACCGCGGATTCTCCCGCAGGAACCGGACTACCGAGACCACGAGTACACCGACCAGGAAGAAATACACTCCGAGACCGACCGCCCAGCCGACAGTCGAACGCAGCGCACGACGGACGGAGAAGCCGGTGATCGTCCGCAGCAGCCGGGTCCGGGGGCGGCGACGACCGGCCGGATTCGCCAACCCTCTGCCGATGTCACGACGGGAACACGCGACCAGCGCCGCGACGGTGAGCACCACCGGGAACAAGGCCAGAACCAGCAAGGGGCCGATTCTGTCGGCCGCATACGGCATGCTGCGGGCGGTGAGGCCGAACGGGGTGATCCACCCCGCCCAGACCAAGGCGTCGATGCCGTCGGTGATCATGCGCAGCAGCAAGCTCGCCCCGAGGACGGCCACGGCGAAGCCGGTGGCCGTCGCGCGCGTGGGCATGAGCTGCGCGGCGAACGCCCCCACCGCTGCGAAGGTCAAGGTCATGCCGAGGATTCCTCCGGCGTGGACGAGCGCTCCGATGGGCCGGGTGCCGGTGGCGACAAGGGCCAGTCCCACGGCGCCCGCGATCACCACCGCCGCCGCTGCCAGCACCGCCGAGTACCTGGCCAGCACGTCAACCGCGCGGAGACGCCCCGCGAGCAGCAGGTCGGCGCGACCGGCGTCCTCTTCGCCGCGAGTGAGCCCGGTGGCTGCCAGCAGCGCCCACACGGCGGCCAGGATCTGGACGAACGTGCCGGTCCGCCATACGGTGAACCCACCGGGGTCCTCGAGCGCGACCGGCAGGCCGAACAGGATCCGGATGGCCGGGTTCTCCGCCAACGCCCGCAAGGCCGTGCCGTCGAGAGCACCGGCGAAGGTGGACTGATACTGGCCCGCCACGACCGCGGACATACCCGCCGATACCAGCGCGACGATCAGCGCTCCACGTCGGATTCGTCTGGCGGCGTGGCGGGAGACGGCCGCTCCGGCACTCGTCCGAGGTGAACGGGTCGGTTCTCCCCGTGGTGTGATCGCTTTGATGGGCGTCGTGGTCATCGCGCGTTCTCGCCGTAGTAGTCCAGGAAGATCTCTTCCAGTGTCGGTTCACGCAGCGCGATCGACGTGATGTCCGCGCAAGCGATCGCCCGCAATGCCGGCGCTGGCGGCCCGGACAAGGTGAAGCGCAGCCGCCGGCCCTCCAAACGCTCGACGTCCACCACGCCGGGAATCCCGGTGAGGACAGGTTCTGTGCCGTCGTATCCCACTTCCACCGTGCTGCGACGCAAACGGCGAAGCTCGGCGATGCCCGCGATCTCGACGAGCCGGCCCGCGCGCAGGATCCCGACGCGATCGCAGACGGCTTCGACTTCGGCGAGCTGGTGAGACGAGAGGAACACCGTCTGCCCCCGGTCCCGCGCCTCGGCGACGCACGACCGGAACACCTGCTCCATCAACGGATCCAGGCCGCTGGTCGGCTCGTCCAGCACCAGAAGTTCGGCTCGGCTCGCGAAGGCGGCGACCAACGCGACCTTCTGCCGGTTACCGGTCGAGTACGTTTTCGCTCGCTTGTCCAGGTCCAGGGCGAACCGCTCCACCAGCCGCGAGCGGTAGCCGATGTCGCTACCCGGACCGACACAGGCCAGCAGCTCCAGGATCTCGGCTCCCGTCAGCTCCGGCCACAACGCCACGTCACCCGGGACATAACTCAACAGGCCATGCGCCCGTCGCACATCGGACGCCGGGATACCGAACACCTCGGCCATCCCGGCGGACGGACGGATCAAACCGAGCAACAACCGAATGGCCGTGGACTTCCCCGCACCGTTCGGCCCGAGAAAACCGAACACCTCACCGGCCGGGACCGAGAGAGAAAGATCATCAACGGCGAGCGTACGGCCGAACCGCTTGGTGAGCCCGACGAACTGGACGGCGGCACGGGAAGACACGGTGCTGGACATGGCGGCCTTTCGCAGACGGCACTAGCGACTGCCGACCAGGCTTCCCGGCGCACCTGGGAAAACGGTACTCCCGTTGCCGCGCCGGCACCAGCCTTCCCCCGGCTCGTCCGGAACCCGACGCGAAACCTTCGCTTCTCCGTACGCGAGGAAGCACCGTGCATCGCGCCGGCTCTGCTGTCGCGCCCGGATGGCGTCGCACCTGCACGTTCTCTCCGTCGCACCAGTGCGACCCCTGGCGATTTGCATCCCTAGTCTCCGTACGGCATCTTTTACGCGCGGAGCGCCGGGAAGTCTGGTCGGCACAACTCATCCACACGGGGTGGGTTGTTCGACGTGGATGGGACCGGGATGGCACTTGCCCTGGCGTGCGGCGCGGTCCCGTCGATCCGCAGACCGGCCGGTCGGCCACAGACCATCGAACTTTCCGATCGGACGAAACGACGTCAGCTGTCCGGCCGCTTCCAGAACAATTCCGTTCCCGTCCGGGCCGATTCAGCCGATCGTAGACGCGGCACGCATCCGCCGCGCTGTCGCCCGTACCTGTTCATGGTCCTGCTCGGCGCCATCCCCCGGCGCTACTGGTACCTGCAACTTCCGGCGGTTCTCGGCTGGATCCTCGTTTGGATCGACGGAAAGTTCGACGGCGCCTGGACCGATACGCTCGGCGTGACCATCACGACCTTCGCCCTGTTGTGGCTGTTCCTCACCGGGAAGCGAAGCAACGCTAGCCCACCCGACAACGAAGGCGAATAGCTGTCATAGCGAAGAGAAGGACTTCGCGGCCAGTTTCGGACCAGGCGAAGGGACTCTGCCACGCATTGACTGTCCACATGGGACAGTTTTGGTCAGCTGACGTCCGGCTGATGCCGGGTGCAGTTCCAGCGGGTCGCGAGCGCCAGGGAGAGGCTGAAACCATTCATGCCCCTTGCGGGCTGTTCGCCCTGCCGCAACACGGCCTGCCGCAACCGCACTATCGCGCATCCGCTGCGCGCTGATTCTCGCCGAGGACATCGTGACGCAGGATCAGCGCGATCGGACGGCAAACGACTGATCCATCCAGGGCGGAGGATGCGGGACCCAGGGGCGGCTTCAAGGCCGGCGTCCACCTCGCCCGGCGAGCCGCTGGCCCGGCTCGCCGGATCAAGCACGCTTTCGCCAGTAGAAGTAGTGCCTGGTGAAACGCCCGTCATAGACCACGTTGGCGCTCACGAGTTCCCAGCCCTCGGCTGCCAGCTCATTCATGTGGCTATCGACAATGGAGTCAGTCGACATCTGGCTGTGGCGATAGATCCAGCGATCGGTCATAGCTCCCTTATAGCGGAGCGCGCTCCAGCACTGCCCGGACGCCCGCACCTGCTGACAGCCAGAGCCGTTACACGCGCACGTCGAGATGCGACATACCCGTGACCCACGGCAAGGAAGGAGGCCGCATGAGAACCGATCGCGATTTTCCGATGACCTGTTTCGCCAAAGCCGGGCCGCTCTTCAAGGTCAGCAGAGTAGTTCCGGCGTACACCGACTGCTTCGCCGCGGGAAGGTGAAGACGCCGGAGCACTCGTCCATGGTCGCGTCGGCACGAGCGCTCTCCGCGACGTCGAGTGCGTTCAGCGTTCAGCAGTCCGGCTGTGAGACAAACAGCTTGCCAACTTCCGTCACACGTCTTCAGTATCCGTTTAGCAGTATCCCCGCACTTTCTCTCGGCGTGGATGGAAAAACAAACCCACGACGCCCGGGTTCCCCGGAAGGGACCAGTGACCTCCGGGCCAATCGACTGCCGCCGGGCGCCAGCCGAGCAAGGTCTTCCTGAAGACCAGCTCAAGCTCCCCATCAACCAGTGCTCGCGTGAACGACTCGAACTCCTCGACGTCCTCCGGCAAAGTCTCGTCCACTTCGAAAGGATCCAGATCGTCGAGGAACAATTCCCCGACGCTTCCGACCATGCGTAGCTCCAGGCGCGGCGCGCCTGAGCCAGCCGGTTCAAGTCGGACGACCGTCTCGGCATCGCCATGGTCGACGGTGAGTGAGACCGCCCCATCCTCGATCAGCCCTCGATAAGCAGTTCTGATCACTCCCAGGAACCGGTCGGCTGACGGCTGCGAGTAGCCCATCGTCCTCCCTTGACCATGTGGTAGTGGACGTGGACATTGATCCGCTTGCCACGCCATCGCACCTAGCGCCCGCGGAATCCAAGGTACGAACGCTTCGATCCCACACGCGGCGCCAGGCTGTGGTGGCCTTTCTGCGCGCTGCCCTTCCATGTCAGCCGAGTCTGAGCTTGTCGTTCCGGTTGAAGATATCGATCTTGTGCCTGCCGAACAACTTGCTCGACGCGCCGAAGATCTTCGACTTCCGGCTCGACACCCCACGTCGTCGGTGAGCCGTCCGCGGGATCGAACCGAGGCGAGCGAGCGCTGCTTTGCCGTGGTGTTCTGGTGTCCCGGGCAGCCTGCGACCGCCAGATGGCGCTGCGCGTGGCAGGAGCGAATCGAAGACCGAGCTCGGCATACAGCCGACGACGGCGGTGGCCTTCCCCAGCGTGCTGCCCCGCCTTCGGAATCATGTCACCCGGTTCGCGGTCAGTGCGGTGGCGAAGGTGCCGCCAAGATCGAGGGTATGCCGCAGCCGCCGGGAAGTCGCACGCCGTTCGACGGGGTTTACCACCAGTCCGATCCCCGTGCCTTCTTCAGCAGTCTTGGCCGGTTCGGGTACCAGACCCCGCACCACGCCCAGGCCGTCTTCCGCCGCCTGGTGGCGGAGCGGAGACGATCGGGGCCGGTGACCGTCCTGGACCTGTGCTGCTCCTACGGCATCAACGCCGCACTGCTCAACCACGACCTCAGCTTCGACGACCTCTATGCCCACTTCACCTCGCCCCAGGTGGCGGAGCTGGAGACCATCGACCTGATCGACCACGACAAGGACTTCTACGCGGCCCACCGCCGCGACGACGCGGTCCCGGTGATCGGACTGGACATCGCGACCCCCGCGATCGGCTACGCCTTGGCTGTCGGGCTGCTCGACACCGGCTTTACCGAGAACCTGGAGACCTCTCCCGCGTCCGCGGCCTTGCTGCAGGCCGTCGCCGCCGCCCGCCTGATCACGGTGACCGGTGGCGTGAGTTTCCTGTCCGCCAACACCTTCCGCCAACTATTGAGCGCCATCGGCCAACCGGCGTGGGTCGCCGCGTACGTTCTGCGCACCGGGTCCTACCAACCCATCTCCGACGCCCTCGCCGAGCACGGCCTGATCACCGAGGTCGACCACGAGCGCACCGTGGTGCAACGCCGATTCACCGACCCGGCCGAGCAACGCTACGCGGTCGCCGCCGTGACCGCGGCCGGGACCGACCCGACCGGACGGGAAACCGAGGGCAACTACCACGCCGCGCTGCACCTGTCCCGGCCACCACACGACCTGACCACCGCCTACGCCGGCCTGATCACGCCCGCACCAGGGAAGAGTTGACCCGCCGGGTACCCGGCGTACATCGCTCCAGCGACACAATCGCTCGACCCGTCGGGAGCGCGCTGCTACCGCACCGATCTTGCTCAACCCAACCCTCCGCGGGCGGTGAACTCACCCCAGACGAACATAGTGGCCAACGGCGAACAGAGAAGAACGGCACCACTGAACGACCCGCCCATCGGCATGAGCGGATGTTCACGATGCGAGGGCACCGGGAATGGCCTTCGTGTGACCGTGTTCAGGACTCGGGATGTCCCGCGGCGGGTAGAGCCTTCGCTGGACAGGCGCCGCACACGCATGAGTTGACGCGTGGCCGGTCTGCGGGACGCGGCCGGCGTGGTCGCCACGGCCGTCGTCGGGGAGACAGGCCACAGCTGATCAGAAAGGCTCGGTCATCGGGCTGGAGGTCGGTGTAGTAGCTGACGCCGAAGTGCATGGCCAGGTCCTTCTTCAGCTGGGTTCGCAAGAGGGATATCTGGCGGATGATCGCGAGCCGCGGACGAGGTGAGGATGCCGTCACCGTCGTCGAAATACCACTGCTCATGTCGTCGTGGAGCTTCGTCAGCTCTGCGGGCTCCAGCGGAGTAGCGCGGAACGGGGCTGCGGGCGCGGTCAGCGCCCAGAGTCGCACGTACGCCCCGACCTGACGTTCAGCGAGTTTGAGCCGGATCTGCCGCCGATAGTTGTGTGCGAACCAGAGTCCGACCAGCCCCAGCAACACGGTCCCGGCCGCCTGAACCCACGTCGTGATCACCATGTCGAGTCAACTCCCAGCGGTCAACGACCGCATCGATCACCAGACCCTCTGCAGCAGCGGCTACCAGTGTGAGGTGTGGCAGCAGGCCAACAGGGATTTCCGCCGTGGCCGGCCCAGGGAATGACGTCGCCCGGCGTTGCGCTGACCGCAAACCCGGATCGGCGTCTCACCGCTCCCCACCTTGGACTCGACACGGCTGCTGGCCAGAGCCGCGTTCGAGGTTTCCGTCGGTAAGCGCGCACTCCCCACTTGGCGCGGCGGTGAACGCCCGCACCGAACGGTCCGGCCTGGTCACTGACGCACGACGGAACTCCGGACCTGCTGGAGTCCCACCGCAGCGGTTGTGACGAGGAAGCAGAAAGGGTGCTACGCCACCAACCGGCTCCGGGGAGCAGTCCGCGTGCGTGGTGATCAACGACGCGGTCAACGCGTTGCTGCTGTCGGAGTCGCACTTCCGCGAGTTCACCGACGAGGAGATCGCCGACACCCGCAAGGTCAGCGCCGCGATCTTCGCGGTGAACGTGGCGAGCCGGGCCGAGGTCGACGAGGTGGCCGACCGGGCCCTGGCGCTGGGTGGGTCGGAGTCGAAGGAGCCACAGGACCACGGGTTCATGTACGTGCGCAGCGTCGCCGACCTCGACGGCCGCCACGGGGCGCTGGCCACCTTCGCCCCCGCCGAATAGGCGGGGGCAAAGGTGGTGCCGTGTCGCTCAGGCGGTGTGCTGGGCGTCGCGGTGCGAGCCGAAGGCGGTCAGCAGCGCGGCCACGGTCAACGCGACGCCGAACCATACCGCGCCGGTGGTCCCGAAGCCGTTCGCGAACAGCCCGCCGAGCAGCGCGCCGAGCGCGATGGAGATGTTGTACCCCATGGTGTTCAGCGACATGGCGGCCTCGAAGGTGTCCGGCGCCGCGGCCAGCATCATGTTGACCTGACAGAGGTTCGCGGCGCCGAAGGACACGCCCCACAGCACCACGGCGACCGCCAGGCCCGCCGGACTGCTGCCGATCAACAGGATCAGCAGCAGCGAGGCGACGAGCCCGGTGCAGGCGACGATGAAGGTCGCGCGCATGTTCGTGTTGACCGTGTGCCCGGCCACGAAGTTCCCGGCCGCGCCGCCGACCCCGAAGACGATCAGCAGCCCGGTCACCCACACGGGCGAGACTCCGGCGTTCTGCTCCATGAAGGGGCGGATGAACGTGTAGGCGCCGAAGTGCCCGAGCACGTACAGCGCGACGGTGATCATCACGATCCGCAGCCGTCCGTTCCGGAGCGGCAGCGCGAACACCTCCCGCACCGGGATGGCGCTCCGGGACGGCAGCGACGGAAGGGCGAGCACGACGGCGAGCAGCACCACCAGGCTCAGCCCGCTCCAGATGAGGAACGTGGTGCGCCAGTCGGTGAGGTTCTCGATGAACGTGCCGAGCGGCATGCCCACGACGGTGGCGATCGACATGCCGGAGAGCACGACCGCGGCGGCCTTGCTCGCCTTGTCGCCGGGGACGAGCCGCATCGCCATGGCGACGCCGATCGCCCAGAACACGCCGTGCGCGAACCCGGTGACGAGCCGGGCGGCCAGGACGATCGCGAAGTTCGGCGACACGGCCGTGACGAGGTTGCCGACCGCCATGATCACCAGCAGCGCGGCGAGGAGTGCGCGGCGGTTCACCGTGCGGCTCCACGCGACCAGGAACGGCACCCCGACCCCGGCGGAGATGCCGTACAGCGTCACCATCATGCCCGCGAGACCGACGGAAACGGACAAGCCCGCGCTGACCGGGGTGAGCAGCCCGACGGGCATCAACTCGGTGGTGACGAAGACGAACAGGCTCGCGGTGATGGCCGCGACGCCCAGCCACGCTCGGAACGACGAGCGCGGTTCAGTACTGGCAGTGGTCATACGCCGAGTTTCGCGACGCAGCATCAATGAGTCCAACGCAATGTTGGAACTCCAGCGATGCCCTACGATCATCAATCCATGGAGCTTCAGCAGATGCGCTACGTCCTCGCCGTCGCCGAGACGAACAGCTTCACCCGCGCCGCGGAGCAGTGCATGGTCGTCCAGTCCGCGCTGAGCCGTCAGATCGCCAGGCTCGAACGGGAACTTGGCACCCGGCTGTTCGACCGCACCAGCCGCCACGTGCGCATCACTCCGGCGGGCGAGGTCTTCGTGGCCGCGGCCCGTGAGAGCCTCAACGCCGCCGAGCGCGCGATCGCCGACGTCGGTGCGGTGACCGGCGAGGTGCGCGGCCGACTCGCACTGGGGCTGATCCCCACCGTGGCCGCCGTCGACATCCCGGACGCGCTGAGCCGGTTCCGCGACCGGTACCCGCAGGTCCGGCTGAACATTCGCGTCGGCGGCAGCGAAGACCTCACCGAGCAGGTCAGACAGGGCAGGATCGAGGTCGCCTTCCTCGGACTGCCCACGAGTGCACGGCCCGCGGGCGTCAACGCCCGTGAGCTCACCAGGGACCGGCTGGTCGCCGTCGTCGCCCCCGACCACCCGCTCACGACCGAGCCGGTCGTCGACCTCGCCCGGCTCTCGACCGAGACCTTCATCGACCTGCCACCGCACACCGCCGCGCGAGCGCAGTCGGACGAGGCGTTCGCCGCCGCCGGTCTCAGCCGCGAGGTCGCGTTCGAGGTCACCACCGCGGACTTCATGATGGCCCGCCTCGTGCGGAAAGGCCTGGGAATCGCGCTGCTTCCCTCGACCTACGTCCCCCACCTGACCGGGCTCGCCACCATCGAGATCACCGACGCGCCCATGCGCGTCGAGTACCTCGTCTGGAGCGGCGCGGGGCGCACGCCCGCGGCGACCGCGTTCCTCGACATGCTGGACCTGCCGGCTACCGGGGATTCCCGTGAGCTTGTCCGGGTTGGTCACCGAGTAGATACCCAGCACCCGGTCCCCGGCCGGGGTGAGGTCGAGTACCAGCACGGCGAACGGTGACTCGCCGGAGAACAGGACCGCCGACGGGTCGCCGTTCACGTGGCGGTACCGGATGTCGAACGCCCCGGCCGCGTTCGCCGTGACGCCCGTAGCCGCCTCGCCTGCCGTCCAGCCGAGGTCAGCGCCGGTCAGGTCTGACACTCGGGCCGCGCTGTGTCGCTCTGCTTGGATCTCCTCGTTGAACCCGAATGGGTGACCTCTCTCAGAGGATCCACTGGATCGCGGGTCAAGCAGTCTTCCTTGCCCGTGAGACGGATGACTTCGTGATGCCACTTGCCGTCGTTACTGTTGAATCACGACACGACCTCAGCGCGATCCTTGCCAGTGAGGCCCAGGGATGCGCCGCTCCACCTGGCGCGCGAACAGGTATTCGTCACCGCTGTCGTCACGGAGCCAGCGGCCGCTGTCGTCTTTCTCGAAGTGGCGAGGATCGCCCTGCCTTTGTCGGTCAACGTGGCCAGGACCGACTCACGCGGCTCGACCGGAACATCGGGGACGGCGATCCAGCCATCCCGGAGAACCTCGTCGAGTGCTTTCTCGGGCACGCCCTCGGACAGCATCTCCGCGCGCTCATACGGCGGAAAAGCGACATCCCACCCGAGGGCGGACCGCCGCACGAGGCCTTGGTCGATGGCAGCCAGCGCCTGCAGGCGCCCTTTCGAGGGTTGACGCACCAGAGTCCTTTCACCAAGCCCGGCCTTCACACCGCCAAAGCACGAGACACCAGCCCCAATTCTGGCGGGCCCGCCCCCCAGATCGATCGTTTCCCGAACAGAAAAGGTCAGTCCTTCCGGAACTGCGTGAGTATGGCGCGACCCTTGTCTGTCAGCGTCGCGACGACAGACTCACCCGGGGCGGTGGGGACGTAGGGAATGGCGATCCACCCATCCTTGTGAACATCTTTGACGGCTTTGAGCGGCACAGCGTCGGAGGTCATCGCCGTGTCTTCGTCAGACGGCCACTCGCAAGCCCACGCGATGCCGTACCTGCGCACGAGGCCCTCATCGACAGCGATCAACGCTTGCATCTGCCCCTTGGAGGGTTGACGCACCAGAAATCCTTCCGCAAAACCTGGTCCTCGCACCACCACGGCACAGGACATCTGCCCTGATTCTCCCGAGCAGCACCCGCCCCAGTCGATCGTTTTCCGAACATCCCTTGGTCCCGCTGTCGATTCCCTCGACATGTCTGATAGCTCGACATCAGCTCGACATACCATGCTGGGATGACTTCTCTGAACTGCGCCTGCGCGCTTCCGTGCTCCTCGTAGGGCCGAACCGACACCGGCGCGTCCCTCGGCCCTTCGATATGGACTGAGCCGGTCAGTTCTGATGGTCCCCAGGGCTTGGGTTCAGGGCGCGAAGTCCCTGCAGGCTCCATGCGTGAACTGTTATCAATGCACGTCAAACAGCATCTCCGGGTTGAATCTACTCGACGTACCAGATGACTTGGACACTGTCGTCCGACTTGGCGCGGAGCTCCGCACAAGAAGTGTGTGGAATCACGAGTCCGTTCACGCGACAGACCCGTTCATGCCCGTCGAGTGTCATTTTCCGAAAGAGGTAACCCTTTTCGACCAAGTGATCACGCAGTACGCCGTAAGCGTCCCAGCCTGACACTTCGAGACTTCTCGCGCATCCGCCGGATCCGCAGATATTCCCTTCGTGGGAAACTTGCAGAGCCGACGGAGGAGGTACCACTGACTCGTCTTCAGGTGGCGCCTCCAGGCGCAGGAAAAGGACACACCCGGTGATGAACAAGCCACCGAAGACCATCGCGAGCAGGCTCCCCGCACCGGTCGGGCCGCGCCGCTGGGCGAGAATACCGGTGCCACAGATGACGGCGGCACAGATCGGGTAGAGCCAGAGCAGCTCGAGCTCCGACGGCACCCACCGACCTGCCGTCCCCAGCTCGCGGGGCACCACAAACCACCCCAGGACAGCGATCAGGCCCGCGCCCACGATTATCCCGATACGCGGGGACGCGGCGAGACTCGCGGACCACACCACCACCGGAATCGTGCCGAGCCATGCGAGGGAGACAGTCGTCCAAGGATACGTGCTCACCGTCAGAGCGAGCACCACCAAGACCACGCGCCACCAATGCGCACCCCAGAAAGTCATTGCTTCCCCTTAACGACCCGCCTACAGCGGAGTTGACCTCCAGCCGAGAACTAACTATGGATCCGAGTATCACGTCGGCTGATCAGCTGACCAAAGCGCCCATCGAACCCCATTGAGAGAACTGTCGGCTCCAGTCGCATCGATCATCAAAAGCTACCTCATCGTCATCCCCGCCGCCGCGCCCGGTTTCACTTCCAGCCTGACCTGCCTGGCGCACATCGACCTCCAGCGTGGACGCGCGTGCGTCATGCCTTGACTGCCGCATCCCTCTTGCCGTGCAAGGGCATCCGTATCGGCATGGATCACGACGGAAAGCGCATCGCCCGAACCTTGCGCCGTCGTTCCTCGGTCGGTCAGGATCGAAGGGTGAAGCAGTCTCTCCTTCGAGACGCTGACTCCTGGGGCGCAAGTTCAGGTGGCTTCGGCGGCTCGTTCCGCGTAAGAAGCCTCCAAGCAAAACGGTCGAACATGGAACTCGATGCCGGTCGGCTCTCACCGAGATCCGAGTTCCCTTGATCCCGCTGGTCAGCTTGGACTCCTCCAGCTTGTGGCCCCCGCGACTAGAACGACGCCGAGATGACCTGGTCTCTGCCCCAGTCGTGCGCCGAGAAGTCGGTCTCTTTCCCGGTATGCCAGTCGTTTTCGGCCGTCGTTCCCGACCTCGACAGAGTTCCCACCCCTCCCACCACGAGGAGCATGCAAGTGACCGGTACCTATGAGCGATCGGTGTCGATAGTGGTCAACGATTCCCCCAGAACAACCACAGTGGACACCAGGTCGACCCTGGTCGACGCACTTCGAGACCAGCTCGGCCTTACCGGAACCAAAAAGGGTTGCGATCGCGGGGAATGCGGTGCCTGCACCGTTCTTCTCGACGGTCGACGGATGCTGTCGTGCACGATGCTGGCCTTGGCCGCGGACGGCAGGAAGGTCACCACCATCGAAGGTCTCGCCGGTGAAGACGGGGCCCTTCATCCCGTCCAGCGGATGTTCCTCGAAAAGGACGCCTTCCAATGCGGCTTTTGCACGCCGGGGCAAGTGATGTCCGCTGTGGCGTGCATCAGGGAAGGCCATGTCTCGTCCGGCGAGGAGATCAAGGAGTGGATGAGCGGCAACATCTGCCGTTGTGCCGCCTATGTACAGATCGTCGACGCCGTCTCAGAAGCCGCTTCCGAGTTGGAGACCGACAACCGATGAAGCCCTTCGAATACGTACGCGTTTCGACCGTCGATGACACGCTCGCGTACTTGCGCGCCCCTGGTGCACACCTGATGGCCGGCGGTACAGAACTCGTCAACTGGATGAAGGAGGGAATCGAGTCCCCTCTGCTGGTCGTCGACATCACGAACCTGCGGCTCGACAGCATCGAGGCCGACACTGCCTGCCTCCGGATCGGCGCCCTGGCGACGATGAGTGACGTCCAGGCGGACCCCGTCGTCAACCGTGACTTCCCGGTCGTCGCGCAGGCGCTGTTGCGCTCCGCTTCCGCGCAGCTGCGGAACATGGCGACCATCGGAGGGAACCTGATGCAGCGCACCCGGTGCCCTTACTTCCGCGCGGATGCGTCACTGCCGTGCAACAAACGGGTCCCCGGGTCCGGCTGCGCCGCTTTGGAGGGCGGCGGCACCACCTCTCACGCCATTTTCGGCGGCAGCGACCACTGTGTGGCTACCCACCCCTCGGATCTCGCGGTCGCCTTGGCCGCCCTGGACGCGTCGGTCGTGATCCGCGGCGGGCAGGGCACCCGGCGGTTACCGGTCACCGACTTCCACCGGCTACCTGCCCACCAGCCGGAGCATCACACGGAACTGCGGCCTGACGAGCTGATCGTCGCGGTGGAAGTGCCCACAGTCCCTCTTCCGCGCAGATCACACTACGTGAAGGTCCGCGAGCGGGCGTCGTACGAATTCGCCGTGGTCTCGGCCGCCGCGGTCGTCGGCATCGAGGGTTCCGTGATCAAGGAGGCCCGCATCGCCATCGGTGGCGTCGCACCTCGCCCCTGGCGGCTGTGGCGTGCCGAAACGGCGTTACGCGGCTTGAGCCTCGACGACACCCAACAGGTGCGGGCCGCGATCGCGGAGTCGTTCACCGATGCCCGGCCTTTGCAGGACAACTGGTTCAAGGTCGAGCTCGCTCAACGGACGGCGGTCCGGGCGTTGCGGACGGCAGGAGCGGAAGTATGAGTGCGACAAGAAGGGGTGTTCTCCGTCCCGATGGGCCGGAGAAGCTCACCGGAGCGGCACTGTACGTCGCCGACAAACCGCACCCGGAGGCTCTGGTGGCGGCACTCGTCCTGTCCACTGTCGCCCGTGGACGGCTCGTCGGACTCGACGTCTCCGCCGCGGAAGCCGCGCCGGGCGTCCACCGGATCCTCGGTCACGAGGACCTGCCGCGGCTGACTCCCCTGCCGTCGCCTCCGATGGGACACACCGTACTTCCGATGCAGGACCCAGTAATCCACTACGAAGGACAGCCGATCGCCATCGTCCTGGCCGGCACCTGGCATCAGGCGCGATTCGCGGCGAGCCTCGTCCGTGCTCATTACGATTCCATTGAGCGACCGGTCTCCTTCGGGGAAGCGGAAGACATCCCCGCGGCCGGACCCTCCATGCTGCGCGAAGACGCGGACGTCCTGTCCGGGGACATCGAGGCAGGTTTCGCGCGGGCCGACGTGGTGATCGACGAGGTCTACACCACGTCCGACCGGCACGCCAACCCCATCGAGCCTCACGGGACCGTGGCCTGGTGGGACGAAGAACAGCTCGTCGTGCAGACCACGACGCAAGGCATCGCCCTGACACAGCAGACCTTGGCCGGCCTCTTCGGTCTGCCGCCGGAGGACGTCCGCGTCGAGTCGCGCTACGTCGGTGGCGGATTCGGGTCCAAGGCCTATGTCTGGCCGCACATCCCCTTGACCGTCGCGGCGGCGAAAGTGTGCGGCCACCCGGTCCGGCTGGTACTGACTCGCGCGGAGATGTACACCCTTTGCGGTCACCAACCGGCGACGTGGCAGCGTATCCGCCTCGGCGCGACCGGTGAGGGCCGATTGACCGCATTGGAACACAGTGGCTCGCACGCGACCAGCCGAGCGGCGGACTATCACATCGAGAACATGACACAGGCCGCCGTAGCGCTCTACGCCAGTCCAGCTATCGCTCTTCACGCCCGTGTCCAACAGGTCGACCGGCCCGCGCCGACACCGATGCGCTCGCCCAACGAAGCGGTCGGGATGTTCGCGGTCGAGTCCGCCATGGACGAGCTCGCCCATCGGCTCGACCTGGACCCTGTCGAGTTGCGGTTGCGTAATGAGCCGGCCGCCGATCCGATGACGGGCAAACCCTTCTCCTCCCGGACGCTCGAGGCCTGCATCCGTGAGGGAGCACGCCGGTTCGGGTGGTCACCCCGACCACCGATCGCCTCCGTTCGACAGGGTGGCGACCTCATCGGCTGGGGCATGTCCGCGTGTGCGATGGAGGTCCACCGTGGGCCCGCGTCGGCACGGATCCGCGCCCACGCCGATGGGCGGATCGTGGTGGAGACCGGGCTGGAGGAGATCGGGACGGGGCTGCCCGCGATGGTCCAGGCTGTCGCCGCGGAGGTACTGGACCTCGCGCCGGAAGACGTCCACGTCCATCACGGGGACAGCACGCTGCCTGCCCACGTCGGCGGGTTCGGTTCGATGTCGACGATGGGTATCGGTTCCGCAGTGCACACCGCGGCCTTGGAGCTCCGCGAAAAACTCGAAGCGGCGGGCGGCTTCGAAGGGCTCCGGCAGGCCGGAATCATCGAACTCGGCGCCGAAGGAGCCTGGGCCCCGGAGCCGACTGCGTCGGCTACAGGCGCGTCACGCGACTTTTCGACCCACGTCTACGGGGCCGTATTCGTCGAGGTCCGGGTGGACGCGGAACTGGGCGTCGTCCGGCTGAATCGCTGCGTGGGCGTGTACGGCGCCGGCCGGATCATCAACCCACTGGCCGCGCGAAGCCAGCTCACCGGCGGGATCATCTGGGGCTACGGCCACGCTCTGCTCGAACGATCGGTACTCGAGAACGACCGCGGAAGGTTCCTGTCCAAGAACCTCGCGGGCTACGTCGTCCCAGTCAACGCCGACATCGGGCACATCGACGTGTCCTTCATCGAGGACGATGACCGCCGCACGAGCGCGCTGGGCGCCAAGGGCATCGGGGAGATCGGAGCGAACGGTGTCGCGCCCGCCATCGCCAACGCCGTGTTCCACGCCACCGGGCGTCGCGTCCGTGATCTCCCGATCCAGATCCATGACCTGCTCTGACAAAGTGCGGGCCGGGACGTCACTCGGGAGAGTCGTCCCGGCCCGGGCCGATGCCCACAACGCATGGCCACAAGCCTTGGACCAGAGGAATCACCCCGGTGTCTCCTTGGCAGTGACGCGCTGCGCTGGTGGTCGTGGCGCCACCTTCGCGCGGCTGTTCGCCCGCCTCAAGGACATTTCAAGGAGAACCGATGACATACACCTACCGGCTCACCGTGCTCGCACTACTGTTGTCAGCCGCCGCCTGTAGTGCGGAGTCGACGGCCCCGGTCGCGAGCCGGACGGAAGCCCCGCCGGCGGCACCCGCACCGCTGTCCGGATCGGATCGAGCCACCGCCCCTGGCATCGCGCAGAAGTTCACCGACGCCGCCAACAGGGGAGACTCCCAAGGTGTGGCGGCGACATTCGCGGTTCATGCCAGATTCGACAGCGTTGGCCGGATCTTCCCGTCACGCCAGGCCATCATGAGCAGGTTCATCGATCCGGAAGTCATCGGAGTGGGCGGCCGATACGAGGTCACCGGCACCCGATGGGCTGGAGACCGGTATGTCGTCGACTACCGATTCACGACACGCTCCGGCGGCGAGGAGATCTTCTACTACGCGTTCCTGATCCGCGATGGTCTCATCCGGGACGTCCTCGGCCGGTACCGCTGATCCCTTGCCACGGGGACTGACCGGCGAGACGCACGAGTCCGTCGATCAGTCCCCGGCACGGCGAGCAGGACAGCCACGAGATGTTCGGGCTGAGAGGCGCATGTTCTCTCACCAGCATGCGGACGCGGACTGGGTAGCGTGGTCGTCACGGCGCCGGCCGAACCGGGGAGTGGGCCGACTACGACATCCCCATCTCCGGCCGACCTCCTCTCACGGGCCGTTCGAGAGACTACGGGTGTTGTCCGAGCAGTTCAGGTCATGCGGCCTTTACCGCGGCCGAATCTCGTCGCTCCAGTGCCCCGCCGTGCTCCGGCGGAGCTGATCGATCATCTTCGGCGTGCAGGCAAACCACACAAGTACATTTGATCTCGCGCCCGACATTCCCGCAGGCGTCCACCACACCGACAACGCCGATAGTATTCGCTACGGTTGTTCCCTGCCGCACCTGAGCCGGGTGGCAGAGCTGTTGCTCGAAGGGACAACCGCTTCCGGTGAGCATGATCTGGTCCGGCCACTGCGCGTTGGTGATCTCCCCGTGCAGCCGAGCAGGGTTGGTGTCGTTGTTCCGCCACAACTTGATGTGCCGTCCGTGAAACTCGACCTCTTGCACCAAGGTGAACCCCGTGACGGATGCCGCATTGACCGCTGGGGCGGTCCAGGTTGACGCGAGTGTCAAGCACACAGCACCTACGCCGACGATGACACTCTTTCCTTTTGTCATGATTCGCACCGAGTTCGAACCTTTCGTTCTTTGAATTCAGAAAAAGGTAAGTCAAGGGGCCGGAAAGTCATGCCGGACTCGACAGCTTCACCGTCGGCCATTTACCTCCGAAGCACAACCCGCGGGTAATGCGAATATCACCGGCGCGACACCTTTCTGTTTATCGGCCGCACTCCGACACCACGAGTGGCTCAGTCTGGCCACAAGGACAAACTGAACCCAGGGGCCATCGGCGCCACACCCAATCGCATCCTCTACACCGGTGCGGCGTAACGAACCCTGGCGAGTGGACGAGCAGGTCCATGTCGGTGCGGCCTACCCTGAAAACCCGATCGCTCACCCGATAGGGACGCCTGACGCTAACTCCCTGGATGAAGCACGGATGAAGCCGGATCGAATGCCGGTCAGACCAGAATGCCTGCTCATCGGCCCTCCTGGTCGATGTTGTGCTTTCTTCCTACCACAATCAAGGATCGCTGAAATGCTCAAGAAAGTAGCCACCGTGCTGCTTGCCACTCTGTCCGCGGCCTCCATCGCTGCCGTTAACGCCCCCAGTGCGTCGGCGACCACGTACACCGAACTGCAGTTCGCGACCAAGCTCCTGACGAGCGCTCGCCTGTGGCTCAATGACCAGACCCGGGCAATTCACGCCGAAGGGCAGGTCCTCCGGCCTGGCTGGATCGTTCGCCTGGACATCGGAGAGGGATATCCCGGGCGCGAGAGCATCACCGCCACAGCGACGCGGGCCACCGCCAGCCTCAGCACCCGGCCGCATCGCGAGAACTACGCCTGGTATAGCGCCTGTGCGGGAGACCCCGTACTGAACGGGCCGTTCGTCTGCACGCGTTTTCACTATCACCGGACCTGATTCGTGCCATCCGAGCGGGTCCGGTGAGATGAAGCGCGGCTTCGCTGTCCGAACATGACGAATCTGCTCGCAGAAGAGGTCCGCTGTGTCACGACACTCATGCGTGACACAGCGGACCGGCAAAGCTCGGAACGGCCTCTGAGGTGAGCTCTCAGCCGACGATCTGGGTCGTGCCGAGCAGCGTGTCCTGGGTGGGCGGCGCGAGTACGAGGTTGAGGTCGAACTCCCCCAGGTCGCTGTCGGTCACGATATGCGATGTGGCCTTCGGTTCCACATTGACCTTCGTCTCACCGGTGGGAACGCCGCGGGGAACGGTGAACTTGAGCCCGCCCTTGGCCTGGAAGGTCAAGGGGCCTTGGGCCGGCACCGGGGTGTCCGGAATCGGGAGCCGGACGGCGAGCGGAACACTCAGGCCGTTGCTCACCGTGATCCGCGCGGCAGACCTGATCTCACCGGAGATCTTCTTGGCGCCGACCAGGCGCAAACCGTCCGCCGCGGCGTCTCCACCGTTCACATCCAGCGTGAACGGGACATCGAGAGGTCCGCCGAGCGTGACGTTCGCGGGGATGTCGACGTGGACGACCACCTTCACCGTCTGGATGCCGATGATGGGGAACTCGCCCTCGAAGGTCAGTTCCTTGTCCGCGGCCGCGGCCGTCCCCGCGGTGAGGACGCTCGCCGCCACCACGGCGGTCGCCGTGACGGCAGCGGCTTTCACCGCGCCGCGTGCGCTGTCTCTCAAGGCTTTCACAGACATTCCAATACCCCTTCTTCGTGGATGATTCCTTTGTCGGGTAACCGGATCAGCGGGCACCGAGGACCGGCTCGGACTCCACCAGGCCGACGTCGTCGGGCGCGCGATTCTCCTTGAACACCCGTTCACGCTGTCTGGCCCTCAGCTCGAGGTGTGCCAGCGCGGGCGGTGCGTAGCCATACCGTTCACGAGCTTGAGCGGGTGTCAGGGTTTCTTCCGTGGCGGGCGCGATACCGAGCAGCACCGGCGCCACGATCGGCAAGGTCGATGGTGACAGCAGGCGCAGGGCGGCCAGCTGGAGCCAGCTGCTCATGCGGATGAGCCGGAACGACAGCCGCATGACCGGTACCACCAACGCGTCCAGCAGCCGGCTCTGCCGGATCCCCGCCAGATCCCGCATCCAATGCGGCATCGACGCGATGGTCGCGACGCGCAGAGTACGAGTGATGACCAAGACGGCGGGCCAGTACGCCGGCGGCATCGGGGGCAACATCACCTCGGCGTGCAGGAGGTGATCCATGGTCGAACGCGCGACGGGTGAGCCGACCAACTGGGGACGCATGCGTTCGAAGTAGGCGCGGACGCCTTCACGGTCGCGGGGGACCTCTGCCGGGTCGCAGGTCTGAAGTTCGGCCGCCGCGGCGCAATCCGCCCAGTAACGAGCCTCTTCCTCAGCACTGAGCCTGCCCGGCCCGTACTTCTCGTAGGCATAGAGGATCGAGTGCCATGCCGTCAGATGGATCCACAATTGTGACGCTGGATCGTTGGCGTCGTAACGCTTTCCAGTGACCGGGTCGACACCCACCCCCGTCGAATGGACCTTCACCAAGATGTCCGACGCCTTCATGGTGACGCGGGTACCGGCGAAGGCGACCATCGCGAAATAGCGCAGGGTTCGGTCATAGCGCGTATGCGAGCGGGTCCTCAGGGCTTTGGTCTTGTCGACGGCGGCGACCAGCGCCGGGTCAAGCTCCTCGACGACGACAGCGCGCTGGAAGCCCACGGTGAGCGAACTCGGGTAGGTCCACACCTTCCAGGTCACCGACCCCGGGCCGAAGAAGCCCCGGTCGTCATGAGGCGTGATCTTCGACCGGATGCCCCGTGCGAGTTCCCACGCCGATGCCTCCGACGGCGGTTGGCCTGGCTTGCCGGTGGTCACCGCGGTCAGCACCGGACGCACGACACGGGCCAAACCCAGCAGAACCAGCCCGAAGAAGCCGGTGCCGAGCAGCAAGACCATGGCCGAGACGACGATCAACGCCCCGGGCGATCCCCACCGCAGGTCACCCACGTAACGCAGGACTCCCCCCAGTGCCAGCAGACCGAAGACGACCAGCGCAGCGAGCCCTACCGCCGCCTGCCGGAGATCACCGACGACCGCGGCGTACAAGATCAGCAGCCCCAAGGTGATCGACCAAACCGACAGTTCGCGCAGATCGAACGCGCTCACCGGCCACGGCCACCACGCCACGTAGGGGCCGGGGCGGACCGTGGCGCCGATGCCGGCGACGAGCAACCCCATCCCCTCGATCCCCGCGAAAACCCGTGCCCACCCAGGGATCGGTGTCGCGGCCGCGACACCGTCGACATCGACACGGCGAAGAAGCTGAGCAGGCACTGTCAGCACGGTGAGCAGGATCGTGATCCCCAGGGCGATCAACCAGATGTCAGGGACAGGCACGCTGAAAGCCGTCCCCGCGATGGCCAACTCGCGGGGCGGGTTCAGCTCCGCCTGATAGTGCTTGGTCACGACGAGGCTTCCGGCGGCCATCACCAGCGGCGCGAAACTCGCTATGCGGGCGTTCGTCCATCCCGGTTCCAACGCGGCGAGGAACAAGAGCACGACCGCGGCACCGAAACCGGCGCCGACGGTAGTGGCGGTGAGGGGGCTCGCCATGGTCCACGCGAACCACACGTCGGTCGCACCACTACCCAGGTACAGCACGAGGAACACCACCACACAGGCCAGGACGAGTGGCGCGAACAGGCCGTCACGTACCGCGGGATGCAGGTTCTTGCCCGGTGCCTGTGGCGCCTTCAGCCGGCTGTCGATGCTTTCCGCCGCCGGATCCGACGTGTCCATGACGCCTCCTGAAGGTGACGTGATTCGGTTCAGCACAGCGCCGCAACCGACCGAAGTGGGTCTGCGCGCAAGGGAACCCGGACTCGCCCGCGCAGCGCGAATTGGTCCGGAGGACGTCTCCGAAAGAGTTTCAAGTACTAGTCAGTACTCTGCGTACGCTAGCGTTCTCCAAAAGTCCCGACAAGGGGTGCCGATATGCTTGGCCACGATCTCGGACAGCGGACACAGTTTCCCGGTCTCGCGATGTCAGCGACGGCACAAAACAACGATGAGCGTCACGATCCTGCCGGGTCCGCGCTCGCTCGACGCGCGCGATGAGAAGGTGGTGCCATGAGTGAGCGGCCGGCCTTGACCGGTGTGGAGGCCCTTGCCACGGTGGGACAGCGGCTGCCGAGCCGGCACGGACTCACCGCGGAAGAGGTCGCGGCGTCGCAACGGGCCCGGATCCTGGTCGGCTTCATGGAGGTCGCCGCGGAGAAGGGGTACGGGACGACCACGATCGCCGATATCGTGGAGCGAGCCGGAGTGTCGCGTCAGACTTTCTACGCCCTGTTTCCCACCAAACAAGCGTGTTTCGTCGCTGCTTTCCGGGCTGGAGCGTCGACAGCTCTGGGGGAGATCACGAAACCCCTGAGCGAGCTCTCCTATCTGGATTGGCGTGCCGCCGTGACGCTGACGATGGAGCGATACCTGGCGAAGATGGCCTCCCAGCCGAAGGCGACCTGGACGCTGCAGATCGAATGCCTGGCCGCAGGACCGGAAATCGCCGCGATGTACCACCGGCGGGTCGCCCGTATCGCCGAGTTGTACCGGATCACCTACAAGCACGTGGTGCGAAAGGAAGACCCGACCAGGCCGGAACTACCCGACGAAGCGTTCGACCTGCTGGTCGGAGGCATGTCCGACCTGATCCGTCAATGTCTCTACACGAAAGGCGCCGAGGCGATTCCCGACCTGGCGCCCGTGTTCCTCCGCACCCTCATGGCCCTCTTCGGCGAGCGCGACGTACCTGCCGATCCGGCTTCGGGCTCCTGACCGATGCGGAGATCCGCCGAGCTTGATCGCGGCGGCTTCAGCCCGGCCTGTTCGAAGTACGCGGCCGCGGAGGCCGGGTCCCGGCGGGTGTAGCCGTGGTCGAGCCTGCCCCGTTTCCGCTAGCCAATCGTCCACACAGGACTCGCCGCAGAGCATGCGCTGGTTCCCGCAGGTGTGCACCACGTCGTCCCACATCCGGGCCGCCGGGACGAGGAAATGCGCGACCAGATCATCCTTCGGTGGCACCTGGTCGTTCACCAGCAGGGCCCGCGGTTCGCCGCAGCTGACGGAACTGACCGCGGCGCTGAACAAGTCGCCTAGGACCACCCGATGCTCCACAAGGAGGCCGACGACACAGAAATGAAGCCGGGGGGAATCTCACCGAACTTACCATTATCCCGTCATGAAGTGACAACTCGACCTTCGAGTCGATTTTCCGATCGATCACGGAGGCCAGACTTTCACGAAGGGATACAAGAGATGACTCCTCGCTCCACCCCTGGCTTCGTTCTCAAACTGGCACTCACGTTCGCCACGATCTTCCTGGGACTGTCCGGACAGACCGCTCTCGCATCCGCCGCACCTGCTTCCACCCAAGGCAGCGAGACCGTGGCTTGTGAAAACTGGATCAACGTCTTCAACCCCGTCCGCATAGGACGTAACATCGCAGCAAGTGGCGATTTCCGGAACTGCGGCGGCTACAGCAGAGTGTGCATCGAAGTGGACTACTTCCACATCATCTTCCCGAGCGGGGGGATGTGGGTTCCACTGGGCATGAAGTGCGATTCCGACTCGAGCGGATACCTGACCGGCATCTTCGCCGAGGGTGAGGTCTCCTACGCTCAGGCCTACGCGTGGATCACTGCTTTCGATCATTCGGGTCGGCCGGTCTGGACGAAAAAGAGCGCCGTGGTCGCCGTATAAGTAACACCATCCGGATCGACGGCTGTCGGTGCCGGCTGATTCCCACGAGACAGCGGTACCGACAGCCGCCACGCTGCGATCAGCCCTATCCGAGGTTCGCGTCCAACGATCGCGACGATGTGGTTGTCGACGTAGACCACCTGCGACGCCGCGTGGACGCGCGCTGGGTGATCTGGTGAGCGTTCTCCGCCGTCGGCCGCCGCGCGAGAAACCGCACAACACGCGCCAGGAAGCTTGCGATTCGACCGCGCCAGGCCCGCGCGGCGTCGTACCCCCGCGATGCTCGCACGGGCCGGATCCGCCCCGGTCCGCACGGCTTCTTCGGCGAGCTCGACGCCGACTATCGTGGTACCTGCGGCCCGCTCCTTCGTCAGCCAGCCCGGCAGATCGTGCACCCAGTGCACGCATGCCGGCCGTCGCAAGGTATTCCCACGCCGGAGCGCCTCTGGCACCGATGGAAACCGCGGCACGGCGAGACAAGCACCGACCGCGTCACAGGTCCGCAAGAGTGTGCCGAGATTGGCGCCGTGCAGTGGCCACAACGGCGCGACGACGAGGCGACCCCAGCAGGAGTGGGCTTTTCTCCGCCGGTTCGCACGCAGCTCCGCACGTGTGCGAACCCTGATCGACGGCCTCAGCGGAGGTGAGGCGTCGCGCCTCCCAAGGATTCATTGATCATGAAGACCACGGTACCGGAAGTCCTGCTACCGCGGGCGACGGGGAAGATCACAGGAGCCTGTTCCGTTCGACGGTGACGCCGTCGAGGATCCACAACTTCTCGACGGTGAGGAAGCCGGTCTGACCCCCGCGTTCTCCCATTAGAAGTTTCTCGCGAATTAATAGGCGGCGAATTCCTTCCAACCATTCAGGCAAGGTTAGATATCATAACCATTCATAGATCAATGACACTTGATTTAACAATGCGTCGATCATTGACCCCGCCGAGATTCGGACGTTAGTTTTACTCGGAACGGCCATATCGGGCCGCGATTCCACAGGAGTGAAAAATGCCCAGAACTCGTCGGCGCGCGGCGATCACCGCGACCCTGACCGCCCTGGCCGCCTCGTCGGCGCTGCTGTCCCCGGCCACGGCCGCGGCCGGAACCGCGGGAGTGACCGCCTGGGAATGCCAGGGACTCTATGGATGCCTGTACGAGGACGCCGGAGGCCAGGCCTCCCGCTACGAGCTTTACGCCTGCGGCACCAAGGACCTGCCCACCGAATGGAAGTACCGCGTCTCGTCGATCCAGACCAAGTCCAGGACGGTGCGCCTCTACAAGAACGACGGGGTGATCGGGGACTTCGCACCCAATGTGCGGCGTGACCTGTTCCGCGGCGACAACGACCTGGCGGTCAAGTACAGCATCCCCTGCTGACGGTCACTCTCGGACTTACGAGTGGTCAGGACGGTTTGAGCCGTCCTGACCACTCGCGGCCCGACCCATGGCCGAATGCGATCCAGGCGGGCTTCCCACTCCCGATGAATCGCGGACTGCCTCCCGATTCCGGCTCATGAATATCGGCAGCGAACCTCACTTTGTCGCGCCGATAGACGTGCGCAGAATTCTCTGCTTTCAGGGTGCCGCATGATGGGGATACATCGCGGCAGCGTTGACCTATCGTGGCACCTCCCACGGTCCTCCCTGACCGTATAGCCGCTGATCAGCACCTCTTCCGTCGTCATGACGAAACCTCGACCCGTTCATGAAGCCCACCTGAAGGTGAGGCTGGCTACTCTTCGCGATGATCATTGCCCGAACGGCAATCAATCCGAGGAGTTCGATCGCATGACCACGCACAAAAGGTTGAGACGCAGCGCCCTCGTCGCCGCTTTCCTGATGGGTGCGAGCGCCCTTTCCTCCCAGCAGTCCGCCGGCGCGGCGGTCCAGGACAAGCACATCGACACAACGCACCCGCTCGCGTCGGGAATCCAGGCCGGCCCGACCGAAGAGCTCGATCGGATCGACCAGCGAAGCTATCCCCTTTCGAAGACCTACAGCTGGACGACCTCTGCCGACAACGTGCACGCCTACGTCTTGGACGCAGGAATCAACGTGACACACACAGACTTCGGCGGACGCGCCGTCCAGGGGGTCGACCTTGTCGGCGGCGCCATCGCCAAGGACTGTTGGCAGCACACCGCCACCGGCTCGGCGGCGCAGATCGGCGGCACCAAGTACGGCGTCGCCAAGGGGGCGCACCTGGTTTCTGTGCGCGTGCGCGATTGCGCCTGGAGAACGACGTCCTCGCGGGTGGCCGCCGGCATCAAATGGGTAACCGCGAATGCGGTGCGTCCCGCCGTGGCCTTGATTCCCTCCAACCTGCCTGCGAGCGTTGAGGTCGACCAAGCCATCCGTGATTCGATCAAATCGGGGGTGACCTGGGTTACCAACGCGGAACGTTCACCCGAGCACGACAGCGACGTCTGCGTAGATGCCTCACCATCGCGCGTCCCCGAAGTCATCACCTCCACCGGAGTATTCACCGGCTCGAACTCCGATTCCGTTCATCCACTGACGCACTCCGGATCCTGCGTCGACTTGGCCGCCCCTGCGGACGCTCCTACCGCCATCGGCCCCGGCAGCGACGAGAACATGTGGGGAGCCTTCGACGGAGGCAGTGGCTTCACCGCAGGCGCCGCCGCTTTGATCCTGGCGGAGCACCCGGCCTGGACACCACAGCAAGTGCATCAGGAGCTGGTCGGCAAGGCGACCCCGGTCAAATTCATCCCCTCTGGGGCCAAGCCAGACCGTCTCCTTTTCACCGGCACCAGGTAGCAGGACATAGGTCACCTGAACCGAGCCGGTGAGGGCGAGGGGATGTCGTCCTCACCGACCCGGCCGCCCGAATCAGGAAAACGGGAAGCACCTCTCTCCAGAATCGAGCCCAAGGTTTCTTCGTCGGCGAGGAGAGCATATACAGCCGGCTATCAACGCCCGGCCACTGCGCATGATCGAGACCTTGTATTCGAGCACTCAGTACTGTCAGGCTGAATCGACCGCGTATTGCCGTCGTACTGTCGCACGGCCGCGGCATCGTAACTGGGGAATTAATCCTGGAGGTTTGCTTCCGTATGTCCATTTTCCGCCCGATGAGGCGCGCCAAAGGGCTCGCCGTCGCCGGAACACTCGCGGCCGGGTTCGGCCTGGCGGTGATCCCGTCGGCCGACGCCGCGCCGTCGCTCCCGATCGACACCACCGGTGGCGCGCACTTCGCCGTCCTCGTGCCGAAAGGCTCGTCGTTCGATTTGGCCGAGATGGCGATCGGCGCCCACGAGGGCTCCATCGTGCAGCGGTGGCCACAGATCGGGGTGATCATCGCCCGCTCCAAGCGAGCGGACTTCGCCACGAACGTACGCAAGGAGAACGGTGTCGTCGGAGTCGGCGCCACCAGGAACAAGGCCGAACTTGCACTCCGCGGCCAAGGTTCCGAGCCTATCTCGCCAAGGATCGAGGAGCACGCCACCCGCGGTCAGCGCACGTCGGCCGCCGAACCCTTGGCCGCCAACCAGTGGAACATGAAGCTCATCGGCGCGGATCAGGCCAACGAGATCAACCAGGGCAGCCGTGACGTCCTTGTCGGCATCCTCGACAGCGGCATCGATTCGTCACATCCCGACCTGAAGGACAACATCGACAAGTCCGCATCGGTCAACTGCGCCAACGCCGGTGTTCCGGACCAGACGGAGTCGGCCTGGCAGGACGAAGTCGGGCATGGCACGCACGTGGCCGGCATCGTGGCGGCGGCCAAGAACGGGGTCGGTGTCGCAGGCGTCGCGCCGAACGTTCGACTCGCGTCGATCAAGGTCGGCGGAAAGGAAGGCTTCATCTATCCCGAGTCCGCGATCTGCGGATATCTCTGGGCCGCCGGCCATGACGTGGACATCGTCAACACCTCGCTGGCGATCGACCCGTGGTATCTGTGGTGCAAGGCGGATCCCGACCAAGCCGCGGTCACCGAGGCGGTTCGCCGGTCCGTCGCGTATGCCACCAGTCATTCGGTCACTCCGGTCAGCTCACTGGGCAACAACAACTGGGACCTCGCGCACGACATCGTCGACTCGAAGAGCCCGACCAACGGCCCCACCGTGACCCGGAACACCGACGCCTCCTGCCTCACCCTTCCCGCCGAATTGCCGGGAGTCGTCGGGGTTTCCTCGGTCGGCTCGGCGAAGTCCCGTTACTACAACTCGAATTACGGCACCGGAATCGCCGATCTCACCGCTCCGGGAGGTGACAGGAGGTTCCAGATTCCGGCGACTCCGGACGCGAACGGACAGGTGCTCTCCACGTTGCCCGGCGGACAGTACGGCTACCTGCAGGGCACTTCCATGGCCGCGCCCCATGTCACCGGTGTGCTGGCACTGCTCAAGAGCCGCAATCCGGCGTTGTCCGGGAACACCCTCAAAGCCGCCGCCGAGGCCGGGGCGGAGGTACTCCCCTGCCCCGCCGGAGGTGTGCACGACCCGGGTGGCACGGGCGAGTTCAGGGCTGTGTGCGAAGGCGGCTCGACCGGCGTCGGCTTCTACGGCAAGGGACTGGTCAACGCACTCAAAGCAGTTCGCTGAACCATCGACCCCTTTGAACAAAGATAAAGAGGCAAATTGATTGAACCCGATCGGCTGATGGAATTCCCGTGTGGCGCCATCAGCCGATTCGGCATGCCTGGATGACAAATGTCACCGGCTCCTACGCGATCGGCGCCGCCTTGGCGGCATGTTACGCGCTGGGCGAAGCAGTATCGGCTCCTTGGCGTGGCCGTTCCCTCGACAACTGCGCCCCGCGGACCGGGATCGCGCGCATGGCCTGGGCGCTGCTCGGTTCCGCCGCCACGCTCTCGACCCTCGCGTGGGCAGTGTGGGACAAGTGGCCGGTCGTATGGCTTTTCGCCTTGACCGCGGTGGCCGCCATCCTGCCGTCCGGCCTGCCCGGAGGCTTCCGTGCGATGCTCACCGGTCTACTGGATCCGGTCCGGTTGCGCGTCGCTTTCGGCTGGGACGCGGCGATTCTCGAAGCGGAATGATTCTTGGCGCCGCTGATCGTCAGCCTCATCCTCTTGGCTGGTCAACCCGCGCTCGCGCTGGCGGCGATGGCAGGCTGCGCTCTCGCGGGCGCGGCGATGACCCGCGGGCTGAGCGGTGTCACTCCCGCGAACACACCTCCGTCCGCGACCAGATCACCGGGAACCGAGGAGGCTCGCCGGGCATGGAGGTCCCCGGCAGCCTGGGGACCTCCTCGGCGATCGCGGCGTTTTCGCGGCGGTGATCTCGGCGGGCAGTTTCCTCGGAGGCATCTCGCTCGCGGCCCTGACGCACAGACTCGCCGGCCGTGCCTCGACACAGGCGGACATCGCGCTCGTGCTCATGGGCCTGTTCCTGCTTCCCGCCATCGTCCTGTCATCGGCGCCATGGCTGGTGGCACCGTTGGTCGCCGGAGGATTGTTCATCGCTCCGGTCAACGCGTTGCGCAGCCAGGCATTGGAGAGCGCCCTTCCGATGAAGTCCCGGAGCGAAGGCTTCTCCATCCAGTACGCCGCTCACGGGCTGGGTGTCGCGCTGGGGTCGTTCCTCGTGGCGATCCTGGTGTCCACGAACCCGCAGACAGCGCTTGCCGCGATCCTGCTCGTCCCGAGCACCCTCGCCGTCGTATCCCTCACGATCCAGCGATCCGGCAAACGTGAGGCCTTGGCCGCGGTCGACTGACCCCAGACGCTCAGAAGCCGGCCGGATACAGCTTCGCGGCTGCTTGCCGGAGAGCCATGACAGTGGGGCGCTGGCTCCCGTTGACATGCCAGGCGAGCGCCGAGGTACAGGGAGGGATGTCCACCACGTCGAGAAACACGATCCCCGGCCGGGGGAAGAACCTTCTCGCCGCCGACGGCAGGAACGCGATGACCTTGTCCTGGGCCACCGTGGCGAACAGTGACTCGACATCCCGCACGACCGGACCGTATTTGACCGGGGAGCCGTCGGGTCGTGGGTCCACGGCCCAGAAGTTCCTCCACTCCGGTGGGCATTCGAGAGGAAAGTCGATCACCACGTGGTTCCGCAGCTCCGCGAGCGACACGTCGTGCCTGTCCGCCAGCGGATCGTCCGCCGGCAAGCACACGATACGAGGCTCGGTCGACAGATGATGCGTCTGAATTTGCTCCGGGGCCGGCGGCCGGCAGAAGACGACGTCCACCTCTCCGGTGTAGAGGCTCTGAAAATGCTCTGTGACACTCAGTAGCCGAACCTCGATTTGGAGGTCAGGATGCTGCTCGAGTGCCTCAGCCAGCACCCGGCGTGTGTGATCCATCGCGGCTTCGGCACCGATCGTGCCCACGACCACTTTCCCCGTCGCGGCTCGGGTGTACTCGGTTGCGACACGATGCAGCACCTGCGTCGCCGTGACTATCGACTGCGCCTCGGCCAAGATCGCCTTGCCCGCCGCCGTCAGCTCCACGGTGCGATTGGTGCGGGTGATGAGCTGGATGCCGAGACGTTGTTCCAGGGCGGTGAACTGCCGGCTCAACGCCGGCTGGCTCATGAACATCCTCGTGGCCGCACGGCCGAAATGCAGCTCTTCGGCCAGCACGAGGAAGATACGTAGCTGGTGCACCGTGGGCGCGGTCCAATGGTCCATCTCTGCCTCATCCCCAGTTCGCCCCGCTCCGGCCAGTGCCGAGCGGGACCCAGAAAGCAACTATCCGTTGTTCGTCCGGCGTGGCGAGGAGGGCCTTCCGGATTCGCCGGCGGTTTCGTCCGATGCCGTCTTCTGCTCCTGTGACTGACAGGACGCCGGAGCGCTCAGGAGCAATAGACGAATACAAGTCAGATATATTTGTTCCGCTCAGCAGCGTCGCTCAGCCCAGGCTGAAACGAACTTACGGGCCACTTCCGACGCGACCATCGACGCCTCTTCGGGAACAGCCGGACCCATACCCGAGAAGCCCTTGTCAGACCCGTCGTACTGGACCGAGACGAATCGCTTACCGGTTTGGACGATGACCGTGACCGAGGTGACACGCATGATCGGCGACTTCGCGAAGTAGCACCTCAGCGCAGCGTCGACGCTGCCGAAATCTCGGACACGGACGGTCAATTTCTGGTCCCGTGATCTGCTTGCCCCTTTGAGGGTGACGTAGTCACATGAAATCTGCCGCTCCTCCGCGCCGGACAGGACCATGGCCACCGTCGGATTCGTGGTTCCAGCCGTTTCCAGCAGGCTGCTGCCAGGAATCTGACATTCGGGGGCGACCTGGAGGTTCGTGGGGTCGGCGCCGATCGGACCGGCCGGCACCATGATCCTCGTGGTCGCATAGGCCACGAACAGAACGAGCACTATTGCGGCAGCGATTGTCGCGACAATGAAACCAGTGCGCCGCTTCCTCACCTGCGGGTAGTACATCGCATTCCTTGTCATTCTTGCCTGACCGTCCGCGGCTCGTGAACAACGGTCCAACTTCGGCAGATAAGAATGCGGCCCCGGAGACCGTGAAGGGGAGAGTCACCGGGACCGCCGCCCGAAACGGCACACGGGAAGATTTCGGCCGCTTCGAAGTATTCAGAGCACCGAGCGATCACTCATATCAGGCCGCTCAATAGCCGGGAAACACGAATAGTTCTCACCCTTGTGGTCATCACGTCTTTCAGCCCCCAAGATTCACGACCCATCGGCCCGCTACGAAACAGGCCTGATTTCGGCGCGCTGAACGCCATGAATCACAACCTACTCTTCCTTGCCTGACGAGCGCATGAAGTTGACGGGTACAAGCGATGCAAGAGGGCGACTGAATGATGACGTTTCGGATATGGACCGCAAAGGCAACGCGGATGCGCCGAACGCGATATCGGCCCCAAGCCCAATCCTGCCTCCAGCCCGAAGGAGCCGTGCATGCACTGGCTGTCAAAAGCTACGCTCGGTTCACCCTTTCGGTCGCCAGACGGCGAGCGCGGCCTGGCGAACGGCGATGACGACCGGCCGGTTCTCCGCGGTGACATGCCAAGCCAGCGCGGAGGTGCACGGACTCAAGTCCACGACGTCCAGGTACTTGATTCCCGGACGCGGGAAGAGACTTCTAGCCGCCGAGGGCTGAAATCCGATCATCCCACCCCTGGCGATCGACGCGAACAGAGACTCGACATCGGAGACGACGGGTCCATATCGGACCGGCACTCCACTCGGACGCGGATCGGCCGCCCAGAAGTCGCGCCAGACCTTGGGGCACTCCGGAGGAAACGAGACCACGACCCGGTCGTCCAGATCAGCGAGCCGCACACTGCCCTTGTCCGCCAACGGGTCGTCCGCCGCTACACAAACCACTCGAGGTTCGCTGTTGAGATGCAACGTCCGGATGTCCTCCGCCGCGGGCGGACGACAGAACACCAGATCCGCTTCACCGGTACTCAAACTCAAGTACTGGTCCCCCAACCCCAAGAGCCGTACGTCCAGTTCCAGCGCGGGATGACGCCTGCGTACCTCGTCGAGGATCGTGACGGTATGCGTCATCGTCGCCTCCGCGCCGACCGTGCCGATCACCACTCTGCCCGCCAGCCCGCGGGTATGTTCCCCGGCCAAACGCTGGAGCCTGCGCATCGCGTGTACCACCATGCGGGCATCCGGCAGGATGGACAGGCCGGCCGCCGTGATCGAAGTCGACCGGCTGGTCCGGGAGACCAGCTCGACACCCAGCCGTCGTTCCAGCGCGCTCAGCTGACGGCTCAGCGCCGGCTGACTCATGTACAGTCGCGCCGCGGCCCGGCCGAAATGCAGCTCCTCGGTAAGTACGAGAAACATTCGCAATTGGTGCACGGTGGGAGCCGACCGATCCCCGACATCACCTGTCATGTTCGCAGGCTACTCCAACGACCAGCGGATACCGGCACGACTCAATTCACTGCGCACTTCGGTGACATTCCCGCTTGCCGAAATTCCCGTTCACCACGAATATTGTTCAGCTTGTCAGCCGTGCACGGTCGCCGCTGAACCGGTCGTCACCATGAGCGCGCCGGACGCGGCGATGCTCACGGTCGGCCCCAAGCGGAAGCGTGTACACAGACCGCCAAGAGACCAACCATCGCGACACGGGCCAGATCGCCGGCCGCCAGAAGGGCGCGGCGCGAGTATCGGTCGGCCACGCCCGCAGTCGCGGGCCCGCTACCGCGGACCGTAACGTCAACGCGCAGGTCAGCCCGGCGAGCACCGCCGACCCCGCAAATCGCGAGAGCCATCAGCCGGTCACGCGACTCAGCTTGATGCATCACTGCGACCCTCTTCACATGAAGCAGCCCCAGCACTGTGCTCCTGCATTGCACCTGTGACCGGAAAAGTGTCACGAGGCCGACACCCGGGAAGGCATCTTTTATCACGTTGCCACGAACGGCCGGCGGTTACAGCTCATAGCCGAAGACGTAGGTGTGTTCGCCCTCCGGCGAACGCCGGATGTCCATCTTGGCCCTGAGCCCCTTCAAGTCACCGCCGGCCGAGTCCGCGACGACTTCGATGATCGCGACCCCGCCTCCAGCGTTCCCATAGGCGGTGTGGCGCAGTACGAAGTCACCTTCGCGATGGTCGATTTTCGCGCGTACCCGCTCCATTCCAACATACGAGACCGAGCCATTGTGAGCCAGCACTTGAAGCAGGTTCGCTTCGCTCACGCCCTGAATGCCGCCCTCGAAGGTCTTGGTGTTCCGTACACGAAGCAAGCTTACGCCGTCTTGCTCGTCGTAAACTTCCTCTTCCCAGCTGCCCAGGTCGAACCGGCCGGTCACTTCGTTCATGGACTCTCATCATTTCCGTGAGTGCAGGCACCGCTGTGGCGGTGCGCGATCCCCTCTGGGGGAACAGCGCTACTTTGCCGCCACGCGTTCACAACAGGCAAGACCGGCATAATGCGTTTGTAGTCGTGATCCATATCCTGACAGTTATCCGCCGGGGCACCTTGCTACCCAGCGAAATGGATCAGTCACCCATACACTCCAACCCTGACCTCGGATCGCGAGTTGCGAGTGGCCGGACGCCGTCAGAACATTGCCACTTCACCGCGGGGCGAAAGCACCAGGGCTCCACCGAGTGGTGGGCACGACTGCGAGGAGGAGAGGGATGAGCCCTACAGGGACCTCCGGCGCGGTGGGTCGGATTCCGGCGGAGTTGACGACCTTCGTCGGCAGGACCGCCGAACTGCTTCGGCTGACAGAGGCAGGCCACAACGGCCCGCTGGTGACCTTGACCGGCACTGGAGGAGTCGGCAAGTCACGCCTCGCAGCGCATTTCGCGACTTCGGCACAGGCGGAATTCCCCGGGGGCGCATACTTCGTGGCACTGGCCGATCTCAACGACCCGGAGTTGCTGGCGAGCACCGTCGCCGAGACGCTGGGGCTGGCGGATCGCTCGGCCCGTCCGGCGATCGAGGTGCTGACCGATTGGCTGCGAAATCGACGCGTCCTGCTGGTCCTGGACAACTGCGAACATCTGGCCGACAGCTGCGCCCTGCTGGCAGATTCCCTCCTGACCCGATGTCCGGGCTTGACGATCCTGGCGACCAGTAGGCATCCCCTGAAGGTGACCGGTGAGCAGGTGTTGCCGGTGCCGCCTCTCGCCGTGCCCCGGCCGAGGATGGGCCTGCGGGAACTGCTGGGTGTCGAGGCTGTGCGCTTGTTCGCTGACCGGGCATCTGCCGTCCTGCCCTCCTTCGAGATCGACGAGAGCAACGCCGAAGACGTCGCCCGGCTATGCGAGGCCTTGGAGGGGGTGCCGCTCGCCATCGAGCTCGCCGCCGTGCGAATACGGGCGCTGTCGGTCGGGCAGATCACCGAACGCCTGGACAGGCAGCTCGCGCTGCTGACCACGAGCGCGACAAGGGACGGTCCGGAGCGGCACGGAACGCTCCGGACGATGATCGACTGGAGCCATCAGCTGTGCTCCGGGCCAGAACGCCTGCTCTGGGCCCGGGCGTCGGTGTTCTCCGGAGGTTTCGAGGCCGGAACCGCCGCGTCGGTGTGTTCCGGCGCCGGGCTGACGACCGAACAGATACTCGAACTCATCGAGAGCCTGGTCGAAAAATCGATCCTGCTGCGCGCTGAGCGTGACGGTGTCGTGTGGTACGGCCTTCTGGAGACGATCCGTCAGTACGGTCACGAGAAGCTCGCCGCCGCGGGCGACGTGGCCCGTATGCGACGGCGTCACAGTGATTGGTATCTGGCCCTCGGCCGGCAGTGCGGGCAAGCATGGATCGGCCCGGATCAGCTGAGCTGGAGCCGGCGTCTGCACCGCGAGCACGCCAACTTGCGGGCAGCGCTGGACTTCTGCGGCGAGAATCCGGACGATGCCGTCGACGGGATGTCCATGGCGTTCCAGATCAAGGAGTTCTGGCTGATCCGAGGCCTCACCTCGGAGGGCAGGTTGCACCTCGGCAAGCTTCTCGACGCAGCTCGCCCGGATGCCCCGGGACGCGCGTACGCGCTGCTGACCTACACCTTTCTCGCCTTGATCCAAGGGGATCGCCCCGCCTACGAGCGGGCACTCGAACAGACAGAGCACGCGGCCGAGACGGAACGCGATTCCTCCGTCAAGGCCTACCTTCTGCTCGTTCGCGGCTACGACGCTCTGACGGCGGACAGGATGATCGAGGCCGCCGACCTGTTCGCGCGATCGGTTGCGCGACAGCACGACCTGGGTGATCTGAGCGGCGAACTGTGGGCGCGCTTCAACCACGGCATCTCGACCGGGCTTTCCGGTGACCTCGAACGCGGGCGCCGGATACTGCGTGAATGCGTCGCCGAGTACGCCTCCTGCGGCGAGATCTTCTGGCGATCGTGGGCGCTGTGGTCCTTGGGCGCCACCGAGTACCTCGTCGGCGACCTCGATCGAGCACGCGAAGCCTGCCAGGAGACTCTTCAGCTCGAACAAGAAGTACAAGACAAGGCCATCCTCGCCTTCGTCCTCACGGTCAGCGCGGGCGTCGCCGCCCGCACTGGACAGCACCGGCGGGCGGCGACGGTGTTCGGTGCGGCGACAGCGATGTGGGCGGCGATCGGCATGTCCCCGGCCCGGTACGCGGCCTTCACCGACCCGATCCAGAAGGACACCGAAACCGTCACCACCCAGCTCGGTCTCGACGCCGCAGCAGCGGCCTTCACCAGGGGATACACCATGCCCCCGCACGAAAGCATCGCCTACGCCCTCGCTGACGAGAGTCCTTCGCATACCGGCGCTCGTCATCCCTTGACCACACGCGAAACCCAAGTCGCCAACCTGGTCGCCCAGGGCATGACCAACCGTCGGATCGCCGAGGC
This sequence comes from Amycolatopsis sp. NPDC033938, assembly GCF_055575975.1. Lineage (NCBI taxonomy): Bacteria > Bacillati > Actinomycetota > Actinomycetes > Pseudonocardiales > Pseudonocardiaceae > Amycolatopsis > Amycolatopsis sp. NPDC033938. Next base: position 43,428 of record NZ_JBVIRO010000022.1, on the reverse strand, counting down.
ACTGTCCATCAGCCAGAGGACCGCCTCCACTCATGTCGACCACATCATGACCAAGCTGAACTTCACCAACCGGACTCAGATCGCCACCTGGGTCATCACCGCCGCGCCTGACTGACGGCGCACCCTGACCGCGAACGCCGCCGCGGTCAGGGTGCCCACGACGCGCGAACCGTCGCGGCCTCGTCCCGCAGGAACTCGTCGAACGTCCGAGGCGGACGACCGGCGAGATCAGCGACAGCAGTCGTCGTCGCGGCGAGTTTGCCGTCGGCGACCTCTGTGAACAACGCGGCGACGTCCTGGGCGAACGCCTCGGGCAGCCCTGCCGAGGCCAGCCGGTCGGCGAAGGCCTGGGCGGGCAGATCGACATATCGGATCTCCCGGCCCGCCACCATGGACAACCTGGCGGCGATCTCGGCGTGGGTCAGCGCCTGCGGTCCTGTGAGCACGAACGTCTCGCCATGCCGCGGCTCGCCGGTCAACAGCGCCGCCGCGCAGGCGGCGATGTCCACGCAATCGACATAGGACACCCGGCTGTCCCCGTACGCACCGAGGATGTTCCCCTCCTCGGTGAACACCCCGGCACCGGTGCGGAAGTTCTGCATGAATCCGCTCGGCCGCAGAAGGCTCCAGCCGACACCGGATGCCTTCAAGTGTTCTTCGATGACCCAGTGCGCACCTTCCGCCAGCTTGCCGCCCTCGCGCGCATGCCAGACCGACACCTTCACGATGTGTCCGACACCGGCCTCGACAGCCGCGTCGATCACGCTTCGTTGCTGCCGGATCATCGGCTGCTCGCCGTCGACGGGCTGGGCACCGCCCGCGTTCAGGAACACCCGGTCCACGCCTTTGACCGCGGCCGCGATCGAGCCTGGGTCATCGAAGTCTCCGACGACGTAACGACAGCCCAGCTCGTCACCGGTCGCCGCATCCCGCACCAAGGCGGTGATCTTGTTGCCACGCAGGCTGCGGACGAGGTGGCGGCCGATGCTTCCGGACGCTCCGGTGATCAGGATCATCGTGGTCTCCATCTAAAGTGAGGGTGCCTCGAATAATAAGTCGAGGGTATCTCAAGTTAGACGGGAGCAAGAGTGAATCCCACCAGGCGGCCGAGAGCCGACGGGCTTCGTAACCGTGAGCGGCTACTCGCAGAGGCTGACACGATGTTCCGGGAACGCGGCGTCGGCGCATCGCTGGACGGCGTCGCCCGGCGGGCGGGCGTGGCGATCGGAACACTCTACGGGCACTTCCCGGACCGCAGGGCGCTGCTCGGAGCGCTGCTACGGGAGCGGAACGAGGCGTTGTTCGACGCCGGGGAGAAGCTGATCGACCAACCTCCGGAGGCCGCGCTTCGCCGCTGGGTCGGTCTGGTTGTCGAGCACGCGGCCACCTACCAGGGCCTTGCGGCCATGCTGGCGGACGGGGCCGACGACGAGGCGTCGGACCTCCACGCGTCCTGCGCCCGGATGACGGCGATCAGCGAGCTCCTGGTCGCCGGCGCGGTCGACGCGGGTGTCGTGCGCCCGGATGCGACCGGCGCGGATGTCTTCGCCTTGATGAACGCCGGGGCGTGGACCCGAGAGCACGCGTCCGCTGAGCAGGCGGACCGCCTGGTCGGCTATGTCATCGACGGAATGTCGAAGACCCGTCCATGAGCGTGAACCCTTCGACGGTATCCCGCTCGTCTTCGTTCGCCCGCCCGGCTTTGAGCAAAACGAACAGGTGGCGAGAAGCGTCGAGAAGATCGCTTCGCAGTTCGTCCGTCCGGTCCAGGGCCGCGTGCGCGAAGGCCGCCCGCAGGTAGTCGAGGATCACCGGATCTTCGGCCGCCAGCAGTCGCTCCAGGCCGATCGCCGAGCCCGCGAGCCGTCGCATCGGTATCCGAACGTCTGCCGGGCCGGAAGCGACAGTGAGCACCACCACGAGTTCCTGCAGTTGTTTGTGCAGGAGAAAGAGACCGTCCAGTTTCGACCGGGTCATGTCGCCGTCCTTCCGCACCACGGTTCCAGGAGGGTACGTACGAGATGACGAACACACCCTCGGCGCATGACGGGAAGGCCGGCCGGTTCGACCAGAACCCCCACCGGTCGAACAAAAATCGAGTGCCCCACTCGATCACAGGTGGACCATTTCATAAGACAGTTACACCTACGTGGTTCGCGACACAGTCGCCAGCTTCGGAAACGCTTCGACACGGTGATTCAACACCCGGTGCGTCGCCACGACAGGGAAGAAGTCGCGATTCGGCCATGACTCTTGATCGATGATCCATAACCGGCCGCACATCGATCCACGCCGGAGCCGTGCAGCGTCAGGCCGAACCAGGCTATTCCGGCCTTCCACAGTAACTGCCATGACGTGGAATCGTTCGCGTGCGAAGCGCACGAACACGCGTCGGCGCCAAGGTTCTCCACCGCGCACGGACGGACCGAAAGCACGTTAGATCGCATCGAGCGATGCCGAACTCCGACCGGCGCGACCGCTCGATTGCCTCTTCGGTAACCCCACTCGAATCGGGAAATCATTGCGGTCGTGTTAACACTTATGTCCAGCTGGCTGGTCGACTGCTCGCCTAAGCGAATCCGTACCATGATGATCCGTACCGATCGATCAGTCCGTCAGTGTGATCACCGTGACCTACAGGGAAACCTCCGGCGAGTGGAGGGTCTCACTCACCGTTTCGGACGTCGGCGGCACTTCCGTTCACTTGATCGACGGTAGCGCCGTGGCATTCACACGCGCCTACTTGACGGCGAAATTCCAGACCGGTGACGGCGTCGCGCTCTCCGCCGAACGATGACATCGGCCAGCGCCGCGAAGTATCGGTCGTGTCATGATGTCATCGAAATGAGCGTGCGCCCCGCGAGCAAGACGGCGGTTCACGGCGATGACAAGGCGTCACCCGGTCAGATAGCCGCCGCTGGCGTCGACATCGGTTCCGGTCACAGCACTCGACTCGGGCGAACTGAGCCACATCACCACGGCCGCCATCTCCTCGGGCCGCACGATGCGTTTGATCGGATAGTCCTGTGCTATCTGTTCATAGGTCACCCCGAACGCTTCGGCGGCACGGCGAAGCATGGGAGTGTCCACCGCACCGGGTGCGAACGAGTTCACCCGGATGTTCTTGTCCGCGTACTCGAGGGCGGCGACCTTCGTCAAGGACGCGACCCCGTGTTTGCTCGCGTTGTACGGCGCGATCGTGGCGAACCCGACTTCCGCGGAGATCGACGCGGTGTTGACGATGACCCCGCCACCCCGCGCCAGCATGTGCGGGATTTCGTATTTCATTCCCAGGAAGACACCGGCGGTGTTCGTCCGCCAGACGTTCTCCAGATCGGCGAGCGTCTGTTCGGCGAGAGGTGCCGCCCGTGGACTCTCGATACCCGCGTTGTTCACAGCGATGTCCAGTCGGCCGTATCGACGCACACAGCCCTCGACGAACGCACGCACCTCCGCCTCGACGCGGACGTCCGTCCGATGGAACGTGGCTTCACCGCCACTGACCTGGATGCTGTTCGCCACCTCCCGGCCCAGCTGTTCGCGACGGCCACAGAAGTACACCTTCGCGCCCTCCGCGGCCATCGCGCGTGCCGTGGCGGCACCGATGCCCGAGGTGGCTCCGGTGATCAGGACGACCTTGCCGTCGAACCGGCCTCTCCGCGAGGTGACCGCGGAAGCGGTGGCGGCCGGCCCCAGGGTGCCCGCGGCGAGACCCAGCGCTCCCGCGGCCAGTACTCGGCGTCGTGACGTCGATCCTTCGTTCATGTCTCAGTCCTGTTCCAGCCGGGCGGGGATCCGCGCGAGGGGGTACTGCCGCCAGAAGTACCGGTCCGCCGCATGCTGGTCGCCGGCGAAGTTGATCGCCTCGGCGATCTTCCGGTCACGGATGCGGTAAGCCAGCACCCAGGTGATGTCGAGGCCCGCAGGAGTCGTGCTCCATCCGCGATGGAGGTCGACCACCCACTCGCCGTCGGCGGCCAAGTACAGGATCTCGGCCCGAAACCCGGAGCGGCCGAGCTGTTCGAAGAAGGCGATCACCTCGTCCTGCCCCGTCTTCGTCCCCGCGAGCGGGTGATGGCCCGGAATCGTCCATCGGATATCGGCAGCGAAGAACTGCCTCAGCACGTTGAGATCTCCAGAACCGTAGGCTTGGTAGTAGCGGCGGATCAGGCTCACGTTCGGGTGTTCGCGCGCCTGCTCCGGCGCGGCCGAGGCGGTCCCGCCGGTCAACGATGCGGCCAAGAGCGAGGCGGCCCCCATCCCGCCCGCGCGCAGGACCGCTGCCCTGTCGATGGGTGTGCTTCGATTTTCCACAGTCTGCTTCCTTCCGGGGTGGCCTGCCCCAAGACAAACACCGGCACACCAGCGGGTCCAATACTCACGTTCATACCTACGGGGCATCGCGGGAACACTCGGCACCGGACCGGCGACCGAAGTGGACAATTCCCTACCGAACGTGAGCCGAAGTCACCGTGAAGCCGCTTCGACCGATACTTGCCCCGCACCCGTCGAACACTGGCTTGACGTCGACTTCCTTCTGTCGGCAGCCGCGGCCAGGGCGGGACCGCACCTTACCGCCCGGGTCTCCCAGCCGGGCGGGGAAGGTATGCGCCGCCTCCGACAGAAATCGCTGTTGGCCGCGCAGTTCTGGTCTCCGCGGCCGCTCCCGTCCCCAGCGGGGGGCCGCGGAGACCAGAACACCTCCTTGGTGGCGCTTCACCTGGCGTCAGGTAGAGGCCTGCTCATCCCACTGGGCCATGTCTTACTGTGCATCGGTCATCCCCGAAGAATCATCGACTTCATCTTGCAGTGCCCTCGTCGACCGATGAGAATCGACTAGGACCGCCACAGATCTGCCCGACTTCAGGGATGGCGGAAACTTCTCGTAAATCGGAAGACACAGGAGAAGCTTGTCTTATGCTGGGGGTTGAAGACAGCTCATGCCATTCGCGCGAGCGTGTGGTCCAGGACTTCGAGTTCGCGATCCTCGGAACCCTGACCGTGAAGTACGGAGATCAGCCGGTCAGGATCAGTAGTCCAAAATTGCGAATATTGCTCGCATCACTTCTCTTGCTCCCCAACAGGCCCGTGACGATCAGCCAGCTGACCAGCCGGCTGTGGGGTGACGACCCACCCGAGTGTCCGCGCCGGGCAGTCCAGCTCTACGTGACCCGGCTACGCGCGGCCCTCGGCCCGTCGCGGGAGCTATTGACCACCGTGCCCAGTGGATACCAGCTGACGATCGCACCGAATCAACTCGACCTCCTCCTATTCGAGGAACTGGTGGCGGCCGCCGCGAACAGCCGTGACGACTCCGAACGTGCACGACTGCTGTCCGCGGCGCTCGAGCAATGGCGCGGCGATCCCTGTGAGGACGTAGATTTCGACAACTCGTCATCGGCGGACCTCCGCCGACTCACGGAATCACGCTTGCAGGCCGAGGAAGATTACGTCGACGCCAAGTTGCGCCTGGGCGAGTACGGCGACCTGGTGGGCCGGCTTCGCAGATTGACCACGGACGCGCCGCTCCGCGAGCGATTCTGGGTGCAACTCATCGCTGTCCTCCACTCCTTGGGTCGGCAGGCCGAAGCACTGGCGACGTACGCGGCGATCGCGAGTCGGCTCGCCGACGAACTCGGGGTCCATCCCGGGGAAGAGCTGCGCGCGGCCCACCTGCGAGTACTGGCCGACGACATCGACCCAGTCGTGCCGAACTGCCGGTCGGAATCCGCTTCGGCGGTCGTGCCACGGCAGATGCCTCCGGGCACAGCGAAATTCACCGGTCGCGACGCGTATCTTGCACAGTTGGACAAGTTCGCGTCCCCTGTGGACAGTGGGACGCGGACGCTCAGACTGGTGACGGTGGACGGCGACCAGGGCGTGGGCAAGACAGCCCTCGCCATACATTGGGCCCACCTCAGGGACCACCTGTTCCCCGACGGTCAGCTCTTCGTCAACCTTCGGAGCACACCAGGGGCGTTGCCGACCGATGCAGAAGATGCCTTGGGAACGATGCTGCGCTCTCTCGGGCGATCACATTCAGAAATACCTGACGAACTCGACGAGCGCGCGGCTCTCTTCCGAACGATCACCGCCGGCCGTCGAATGCTGATCCTGCTGGACGACGCCGAAACCTTCAGCCAGGTGGCCCCTCTGTTGCCCGGGCCTGGAAACTCCGCCATCATCACGAGCAGAAGAAGATTGCCGGAAGTCGCCGCAGTCTGCGGCGGAGAGCGCATCACAGTGGATGTACTCATGCATGCCGAAGCAATGGAACTCTTCGGGAAATTCGTGGGTGCCGAACGCGTTGCGACAGAGCGAGCTGACGCGGCCGCCATTGTCGGCTTCTGCGGATACCTTCCACTTTCTTTGGCCACCGTAGCGGAACGCGTCAGCGATAGCGCGACCATGTCGCAATTCACCCAGAGGCTCCTGACCTGACCGGCGAGCAAGTTGTCATCATCACCGGTGCCGGGGGCGGAATCGGCGCAGCGACTGAGTCCGGCCGCGTTGGTCAACGCGGCCGGACTGTGGGCGGATCGGCTTAGCCGACGGGAGCAACGGCGAACATGTGGCGATGCCCACCCCCACGACCACGTCCAGACGCCACCCAGCATGCCTGTCCGCTGGATCGGGCACCCTCGGCGACGCCGTCCAATTCACGACCCGTTCGGCGGCAGCCCCTCGACAATCAGCCGCCTGCTGTCTGTGTTGCGGCTGCGCAAGACGGCGATCTCCTGATAGGCGGCTGACTCGTTCCATGCCCGAGCGGCCTCGGCGCTCGGAAACTCGACCACCACCAGCCGCCCGGGCTGCCATTCGCCTTCGAGGACGCTGAAAGCCCCTCCGCGCACCAAGTACCGCCCTCCGAATGGTTCGAAGGTGGCGACGACCTTCGACCGATACTCGGCCAACTCCGCCGCGTCACCCGTCAACGTCACATCCGCGATCACATAAGCAGTCATAAGGGCGGACCATACCGACAACGCTCTTGATGCGAGATCAATCGCCCCGGGTGAACGTTTCCGGTCACAGCACTAGACGGCCGTCGGCTTCCTCAGCGCCTCCGTCACCGCCGAGATGCTGTGCTCCCCATGTCCCAGCTCAACTGCTCGTTCGAGAAGCTCCTGCAATGGAGCCCGCCAGGAGACGTCGATATTCGACTCCTTGCCGAGCTCCTCGTCGTGTGCGGCCGCCGCGAGAAAGAGATTCACGGTGGACATGGGTTCGCTGTAGTCCCCCTTGTCGATTTCGCTCGCGAAGATCGGCAGCACGGAATTGATCATCTCGAACCACTTGACGGTGAATCTCACGAGTGTGGCGGCCTCCAGACCACGAGCTTGGACAGCGGCTGCTCCCTGGAAGAATCCGACCAGCGCCGGCAACAACGTGCCGCCGACAGCCATCTCGTACAGGGCCGCGAGATCGGATTCGTCACCGACGTGGACCGTGTCACCACCGAGCACCTTCAGTGTCTCGAGGTATTCGTCGAAGACCTTCTTGTCACCCGCGTAGTAGAGCAATGTGTCCGCGGCTCCGACCGCGGACGGCACGTTCTTGATCGCGCCGTCGAGGAAACGTGCTCCGTTTTCGGCTGCCCAGGCGGCCATTCGGCGGGCGTCCGCGGGAGACCCGGTGTTCAAAGTGACCAGAGCACGGCCGGTGACAGCCTCGGCGGCCGGTTCGAGGGCCTCGAGCGTATCGTCGTAAGTGGTCAGGCAGGCGATGACCAGAAGGCCGTCCGTTACGGCGTCTTCCACCGTTTCCGCGTGCCGGGCTCCCTTGGCCACCAAGGGCGCGGCCTTCGCCGCGGTCCTGTTCCAGACCGTTGTGGGGTGCCCGGCCTCGATGAAGGCCTCTGCCAAGGCAGCACCCATCGAGCCGAGACCGATGACAGTCACCGGTGTACGGCCGTCTTGAGTCATGTTCGTGCTCCAGTCGATTCGAGTTTCGGAAAGGCGTGAACTATTGAGGGGTGAGGCAAACGTGGCGTGACCGGCTCACCGCCTGGCGGCAGGCGAGGAGCTCCCCGCTGAGGCGGGACGCGTCGCGCGACTGTCCACAAGGGACATCTTTCAGGGACTCGCTTGTCCGATTGATGACACTATGCGTGGTTCCCCGCGCAAAACCGCACAAACTGCCCAAATCAGACAGTCTTGTTCGGAAGAGTGTCCCTTGTGGACGATGGGGCGCGGCCCGGCTTCCGTCAGCCAGCCCAGTCCCGCGCCGGGACACGCCACATTCGCCCTACCCCTCAATAATGTCAAGATGAAGTTCCAGCGCCTAGAACATGGTCACGGCTCACAGAAGTTCTATCAAGTACTTACTAATATTTCGGGTACTTACAAGAATGTTCGTAGTGGTCACACTTCACGGGCCGGGCCAGGCGTCAGGCGCGGTACATCCGGGATCCTTTGAGGACTTTGTCGACGGCGTTCTTCGGGCCGTGCAAGGCCAAGCCGACGAGGTCCAGGTCATCCCGCCGGACCGCACGGACCGCCGCACGGTTGTCCCGGTCATTGCCCGTCGAGAAGAGGTCCGAGGTGAACACCGACATCGGAAGACCGCGCGTCACCGCGCGGGAGTGCGCCGAGGCCAGTACTTCCTTGCCACCGGAGAAGACCAGGACGGGCTGCCGGAACATGGCGAGGTACGAGGTGCCGTCCGCGTCCTCATAGGGCTCGCCGACGAGGTCAGGAAGGGCGGCCGCGATACCGCTGACCAAGAAGGCCGACACGTTGAGGCTCTGCCAGGCGAGCAGGTCGTCCCGTAACAGGACCGCGATCTTGGTGTCGAAACGAATGGGTTCCACCTCCCCCACCGTGCCCGCCTCGCGTGCCTGCGTCTTGTACATTCTTTGCATGTCATCCGGTCCGCAGATCGCTGCGTGGCGGCCCTCGATCAGCGGCCTGATAGAGGTGTTCCACGCCCGTTTCTCCGAACACCGGTACCCCATGCACACGCACGCCGCCTGGACGCTCCTGATAGTCGACCAGGGGGCGGTGAGCTACGTCCTGGATCGTCACGAACACGGCGCGGCGAGGTCCGTGGTGACCCTGCTGCCGCCCCACGTCCCGCATGACGGACGCGCCGCGAACTCTCACGGGTTCGGCAAGCGTGTCCTGTATCTGGATCCCGCACTGCTGGGTCCGGAACTCATCGGGGCCGCGGTCGATCGCCCGGCCATCCCTGATCGCTTACTGCACACCCGCATTCACCAGCTGCACCAGGTCCTGAAGCTTCCGGACGAGGAGCTTGAGACCCAGAGCAGGCTGACGCTGGTCTCCGAGCACCTTCAGCGGCACCTCCGGCGCCAGGAGAGCAGACCAACCGAACCATCGGACGCACCCCTGGCCAGGAGTCTTCGAGACCTTCTGGACGCCAGGATCCGTAAAGGTCTGTCGCTGTCCGATGCGGCCTCGCTGCTGGCCGCGCATCCCGCTCACCTGGTCCGGACCTTCACCAAGGAATACGGCATCGCGCCACATCAGTACCTGACAGGCCGGCGCGTGGACCTCGCGCGGCGGATGCTCCTGACCGGAGCACAACCGGCAGACGTGGCAAGTGCCGTGGGCTTCTATGACCAAGCTCATCTGAGCAGGCACTTCAAACGACTGGTCGGCATAGGCCCAGGCCGGTACGCGCGCCACCGCTGAGCGGCGATGGCCTCATCTGCTTGCTACCACCGCGGCATCGAGCGTCCGGTGCCAGACAAAGACGCGGGTGATGGAGAGGATTCCCTCTCCATCACCCGCGTTTCTCCCGCCTGGACCGAGCGGGCCCCGTCAGACACAGGACGAAGTGATGCACCGATTCACCGTTACCACAAAGACCGATACCGCCTCCGTCACCTCGTACACGGTGCGGCATCCTGATTCCAGGACTCGCGCCCTCCGCAGCCTCCGGATCATCGCGCTCTATTTCGATTACCGCAGGTCTCGCCGACTATCAATACTCACGGTTCCGCATCGCACACCCCCTATCCAGAGTACGTGCTCACACAGCACGACATGCGCTATCACTTCTCGAGTATCACGAAGGAAAGGTCTTCATTCAAGCTGTGGACAATGCGAAGAGCCATCTGGCGATACCGTTCAAGATATAGAACTTCGCCGGGTCAGACACCTTCGACAGCCCCTGGCGGGAGGAAGTCCACACCGTACTGGCTCGCCACACTCAGCCCCTCCTCCATGTTCTCGGTCTTGTCCAGCTTGTCGAACAAGGAAGCCAGCTGACCGGCAGGGCTCACCCAGAACAACGCTCTGGTCGGCACATCGCCGCGGTTGTAGTACGCGTGTGGAAGGTTCTTGGGCATCCGCACGGTGTCACCCGGGCCGGCTGTTTCCCATTTCCCATCGATGTAGAGGGTGAAGACCCCGTTCAGAACGTAGATGTGCTCATCCTGTCGCGGATGCACGTGCGGTGGCACCCCGGTTCCAGGCGGGTCATACGTCTCGAACGCGAAACTCGACTCACTGGATGATTTCATCGTGTAGGTATGGCCGAACACGTTCCACACCTTCGACCCCATGGCCTCGTTCGCGGGGGTGATCCCTTTCGGCAGCGGGCCGAGCACGATCTCTTCGTCTGACATGGCACCTCCTGATGAACGTACCCGCCACTATGCCCGGTCCATGCCGGGCTGCCAACGGACTCCGCCTGCGTGAAGCCGGCTTGAAGTCCCGCGCGTCAGACCGCGGACCGGTCGCTGGTTCCACACGATTCTCGGCACTCCGGCCGACTTGGGACGCGATGTGACCCACACCGGAGCACTTTGGCGATACTTCCCTGTCCAGGACATAATCGAACCTTGGCGCGCGTTCTTGCAAGAACTTGACAATTTTCGAGTACTGACAACGAGGCAAGGAAGAAGCCGGTGCAGCCAACCCAGAAGCGCAGGTTCACCTGCGGTCTCGATGCAGCGATCGCCGTGATGGGCGGAAAATGGAAAGGACTGATCCTGTTCGCGCTCCAGGACGGGCCGCTACGGTTCGGGATGGTTCGGCGCGCGGTACCCGGCATCAGCGAACGGGTGCTGATCCTTCAACTGCGCGAGATGGAAGCCGCCGGCCTGGTCCACCGCGAGGTGTATCACCAGGTCCCACCCAAGGTGGAGTACTCACTGACCGATTTCGGCGAGACACTCAACGACGCGATGGCTCCCCTCGGCTCCTGGGGTGAAGAAAATCTGGAACGCATCGAGGAGATCAAGTGGTAGCAGATCACCAACTCACCCTTGCGGGTGATGCAGCTGAGAGCGTGCACTCATCCTTGCGCCGAAAGAACGATTTTCTGTGACGAAGGCGCGAAACTCGTCATCGGATTCGTTGCCGAACCCACTTGTCGAGCACCTCCCACGTCATGCACATAACCGAAACACTTCGATCACCGAGTCTTGGTTGACTCCTCGAAGATCGCCTACTTAGCTGCTTGGATCACCGTCCCGAAGACAAGCATCATGGGAGGCGCACGGTAAAACACGCTTACCGCGGCCGATTCGCGTCATCGCCCGGCCACCGATCGAGCACCTGTCCCGTCGGCACCGAAGAGCGGCATGACTTGGACACCCGGGCCTGAACCAGGTCGACTTCTGCAGCTCCACCTACGCGCGTACCTGAAAGTGAAACAGCTGATTCTCACCAAACGAAACGCTTTTAGCCTTCATCGAGATGGGACGTCCCCGAGAGCCGATCGTATCCTCGACTCGCTGCTCGGAACGTCACGTCACTCCCGGTTGGCACACGGTGGCCACAACGTGGTCGAGGACGGGATGGTCACGAACCCGGCGACAGTCGATCGTCGTCCGCACCTTGGCAACGGACCTGTGGATCAGGGCATCCATTAAGGGCCCTGCACCTGAACTCGCGATCTCTCATCTACCGCCTCGATCCCGGTGAACCTGCGCTTCGCCGCTTCCAGCAGATCCGCCCAGCTGGAAACATCCGGCCGCCGCCGCAGCAGCGCCCGCCGTTCCCGTTCGGTCATACCTCCCCAGATACCGAAGTCGATCCGGCCATCGAGCGCTTCGGCGAGACATTCCGTCCTGACCGGGCAACCGAGGCATACCGCCTTGGCCCGGTTCTGTTCCGCTCCCCGGACGAACAAACCGTCCGGATCGGTGTCGCGGCACGACGCATTGACCCGCCAGCTCGACTGGCTGGTTTCCATACCCCCAGCTCCCTACCCTGGTGTTCGACACACCACGGGAGGACGAAAAGCCTGCGCTCCTGCCCCCATGAGCGTGTCTCCCTCTGTGCTCACATCGGTTGAGCCGACACCTCCCCGGCGCCTCCGTTCGTCGGAACGACCGGTCTCGAAAGCCTCGTCACCGACGAGATACCGATGACGCTGAAAGAGTGTCATCGGCGGGATTCCGGTCGCCGAGGCCAGCCGCCACAGCTCCCGAGCTCGCACGCTGGCCGCACAGAGAAATTTTTTGTCACCCGCAGACGATCTACATCTGATGTTTTTTGTCTCATCCATAAACAGCATGCGCTCCATCGGCCCCAGGGATCACACCTTGAAAGCAAGGCGTATCAGCCTTCTTTTTTCGTGTCAACACTCAACACCGACCAGCCCTTGCTATCACAATCCGGGGTCGCTCTCAAGAAATACGGTTTCATTCCGGCTTCAGCCACATGACGCGGACCGCGATCCCCAGGTCAGAGGAAGGATGAAGACTCCGCACACAGCCGATGTGGTGTCCGTTATCGAACTCCCGTATTTGTGCATCTCGCGCACCTTGCCGTTCGTGGACGAAGATGAAAATCTGCGGTCGCCTGAACCATGGGTCTCTTGACGCCACTGGTCAGTGTCGTCGACCCGCAAGGCGGCTTCGACCCCCTGGGCCGAAGGGCCACTGGCTGGCCGGCAACACGTTCGAGTACGACCGAGACCGCATGGGGTTCCTCATGCGGTGCCATGACGAATACGGCGATGTCTTCGCCACGACAAGAGGACGATCGTCGTACGCGATCCGGATCTCGTGCACACACTGCTGACCCGGACCAACGATGACTTCTCCAGCGAGAGCTCCCCGGTCGCCACCCGATTCGACGCCACCCGTAGTGCGGCGGACTCACGGTTGTGGATGACCGCGCGGCGCTCGGGGTGGCGAGGACTGAACCAGGACGCCGCGACGGCCCACACCACGAGACTTCGTCTGCTGTTCGAACGGCGGGTGAACGGCACGGCGGGCCGCGAGGTCGACGTCCTCACCTTGATGGAGGCATATTCCGGCTACGCGGCAGCAGACTTCTGCCTTGGCCCCGATGCCGACGGCATTCCCGAAGTCGTCGTCGAAAGCACCAAAGCCATCGCACCGCTTTCCGGTAGGTCCGAAGTGCTGCCTTCCTGGTTCCCCTCCCCGACCCTCAGACGTTTCCGGCTAGCACGCAAGAAGACACTCGACGTGCTGACCGAGAAGGTCGCCCACAGGAAGTGGGCCACCGTTCCCGAGCACCTCGTGATCTTCTCGATGTCCTCCTGGCTGCGCGGCCCGCGCTGAGCGAGATTCAGGCGCAGCGACTCATCAGAGGCATCCTGCTGGCCGCGTATGGCGTGCCGGCCGCGTCGATGGCATGGAACCCAAAACCCAGATCATGTTCAGCCCTTACCTGATGCACCGCGACAGCCGATGGTGGCCGTCCCCCGATTCCGCGGACCCCGAACGTTGGTTGAACGGCGGCAAACCGATCCACAAGTACGCCTACATCCCCTTCGGCGCCGGACCTCGGGTATGTCTGGGCACGCGTCTCGGCGTGACGCAGCTGGTGCTCACGATGTACTGGCTGACCAGACACTATCGAGTGATCGCGCCAGACGCCTTGGCGGTCAAGCCTGTTTTCCACAACCTGCTCGCGCCATACGGGTTCCGGGCGACCTTCGTCCCGAAGTAGAGCCAGGTGGCCGCCGGTTTCCGGCGGCCACCGCGGCTCACGAAGCCCGGGTGCCGCGCAGGAGTGCGGCGATACCGCCAGAGCTCACCAACAGGAGTACGACAGCCGCGTAATAGGCGGCGTGATAGCCGGCGAGTGTGGACGCAGGCGTCTCCGTCGAGCCGACCGACGCCGCGAGTGTCACCAGCGCGGCGACTCCGACGCTGCCCCCGAGCTGCTGCGCGGTGACGTTCAGCCCTCCTGCGACACCGTGATCACCTTGCGGAACACCTGTCAGGGAGGCCGCGGTCATCCCGGCGAAAGCGATGCCCTGGCCGATACTCATCACGACCACGGCAGGAAGAACGTGCGCCCAGTAGCTGCCGTCCAAGGGGGTCAAGGCCCACAACGCCACACCCGCCGCTATCAGCAGTAATCCGGTGATCAACAGCCTCCGCTGTCCGACCCGGACCATCACGCGCCCCGCCATGGTCGAACTCAGGACCACGACCACCCCCATCGGAAGAATCGCCAAACCAGACTGCAGCGGCGAATACCCCAGTAGTCCTTGGAGGTACAGCGGCGCGAAGAACAGCACCGCCAGCACGGCGGTGAAGAACGCCACCGCCGCTACGGTGGCGGCCGACACGGTCGCCTTGCGGAAGATCGCCAGATCCAGAAGCGGGTTCGCGGTGCGCGCCTCCCAGATCACGAACGCCGACAACAGCACCGCCGAGATGACCAGCGACGAAAGCGTCCACTTGTCGTCCCAGCCGGCGTGCCCGGCCCGGCCCAACCCGAACACCGCCAAGAGGAGTCCACTGGTGACGATCGTGGCGCCCACGATGTCCAGGGGTTCACGGTTCCCCTCGGAGCGAGGGATGACAAGGCGAACCGTCATCAGCACGCCTATGCCGATGACGAGGTTGAACATGAACACCGCGCGCCAACTGAAGAAATCGGTCAGCACACCTCCGACGACGACACCCGCGCTGAAACTGGAGGCCCCGACCGAGGTGTACACGGCCAAGGCCCGGTTCCGCGCGGCTCCCTCGGGGAACATCTCGGTGACCAGCGCGAGTGACGCGGGGCCCGACAGCGCGGCTCCCACCCCCTGCAGCGCCCTCGCGAGCATGAGGATCCCTGCGGTGGGGGCAGCGGCGGCCAGCACAGTGGCCGCCGTGAGCAGCCCCACGCCCAGGATGAACACACGACGACGCCCGAGAACGTCCGCCGCCCTTCCGCCGAACAGGAGGAATCCGGCGAAGGTGACCGCATAGGAGGTCATCGTCCATTGGAGGTCCGCGTTGTCGATACCGAGGTCCTGCCCGATAGCGGGAAGCGCGGCGTTGACGACGGCCACACCTCCCGCGTCCAATGCCAGCGCGGCGGCCAGGACGACGATCGCGAGCCTCCGGCGCCGGGCCTCATGGAAGTCCGGCCGCGACACCGGCTCGATTTCGGAAACCATCGTGATGTACTCCTGTGCGTGGACTGGACGCACCCCCGCGCACGGATGATCGGCCTACGGGTGTGCTGGATGAGGGGCCGGCACGAACACGCTCGCGATGGGTGCCGTCCGCGTCAGCAAAACAGGGAAGAACCCCACACGTCCAAGGCTTCTCGCCATACGCTGCACGTATAGGTCACCTGGTCAAGAGAGGCACGAGATGGACGTCGACACCCGTGTCCTCCGGTATTTCGCCGCGGTCGCCGAGGAACTCAACTTCACCAGGGCCGCCGAGCGGCTGTACGTCACCCAGCCGTCACTGAGCAGGCAGATCCGGCAACTCGAGACCGACCTCGGCGTCACCTTGTTCACCAGGACCAGCCGTGAGGTGCTCCTCACCGCCGCCGGTGAGGCACTCGTGCCGCTCGCCACCGCACTCGTGTCCGACTGGCAGACCGCGCAGCGGACGGTACGCGGAGTAGCCGCGCTGGAAGGCCGGGTGCTGCGCATCGGGTTCGAAGCATCCGGGGCTGGCCCCCTCACGAACAGGGCGCGTGCGCGGTTCGCCCAGCGTCTTCCGGATGTCGTCATCGAACCCAAGCGGTTCGATTGGGGCGGCGAGGTCGCGGCGGTCCGAGACGGCCTCGTCGACGCGGCCTTCATCTGGCTGCCCGCCGACACCGAGGGTCTGCATACCGAAGTCGTCGCGCGGGAGCAGCGGATGGCGGGACTCGCCGCCGGTCATCGCCTGGCGGAGCGGAACAGTGTGACCATCATGGACCTGCGGACCGAACCGGTCATGTGGACGAGCAAAGCACCCAGACCCTGGGTGGACTGGTGGGCGGTGAACCCGCGCCCAGATGGCTCAGAACCGGTGTGGGGACCGCAGAACGACAATGTCGAAGAGATGCTCGAGCAGGTCGCGAGTGGCTTGGCGATCTGCATCGGGCCCTCGTCGATGGCGACCTACTACGCCCGGCCGGACCTCGTCTGGCTGCCGATCACCGATATCGAGCCGTTGCGGATCGCGTTCGCCTACCCGGTGTCGAGCACCAATCCTCTGGTCGCCGCCTTCGCCGCGGTCGTCAGAGAACTGGCCGCATAACCACATAATGGCGTCACCAAAGGAGTTTCCCGGCGGCGGGTCGATCGACCCGCCGCCGTCGGGGATTCCGGCTACCGGACGGGGATGTCGACTCCGTGCTCATGGGCCGGACGCGGGCCGACGATCCGACGCTCCGCCTCGCTGATCGCCAGATCGTTGATACTCGCCTCCCGGCGCGACATCAGTCCCTCGTCGGTGAACTCCCACAGTTCGTTGCCGTAGCTGCGCCACCATTGGGCCTCGTGGTCGTGCCACTCGTACTGGAAGCGGACGGCGATCCGGTTGCCGCGGAAGGCCCAGAGGCTCTTGCGCAGCGCGTAGTCCTGCTCGCGTTCCCACTTGGCGGCGAGGAACTCCACGATCGCGTCGCGGCCGGTGACGAAGGTGTCTCGGTTACGCCACACGGAGTCGGGCGTGTACGCGAGAGCGACACGGTGCGGGTCACGGGTGTTCCAGGCGTCTTCGGCAGCCTGGACTTTATTCAGGGCCGTTTCCTCATCGAAGGGCGGGAACGGCGGACGGGACACGGGCATGAGGTTTCCTTCGTGGTGTGGGGCCATGGCCGCGAGGGGACGAAGGCGGGCGCGGGGCGGGGCGGCCGGTCGCACCATCGCCGCTGCGCTCAGGCCTGGGAACGAGGGGTGACGGTGACCGGCCAGTCGTTCTCCACCTTGGCCAGCACGTTGAAGTAGTTCGTCAGCACGTTGAGCGCGAGGTGACCGACGACCTCGCCGATCTCCGCGTCGCTCACACCCTCGGCTCGCGCGGCTGCGATCGCGTCCTCGGCGACCGAACCACGGGAACGCAGGATCTCGTCGGACAGCCTGAGCAGAGCAGCGGTGTGCGGATCAGCCGACTTCACGTCACGGGCGGCCTCGAGCTCGGACTCAGGAAGCTTCGCCAGCGCGCCGGAGAGGGCAAGGTAGCCGCGCAGCAGAGCAGGGCTGTTCGCCATCGCCTTGGTTATGTTCGGAGTGGTGCCGAGGGCCTCTTGGACCTGATCGAGCAGCTCCTTCGCGGCACCTGTGGCGGTCGCGGGATCGATCGGAGCGAACGTGATGGGCACGGTGGACCTCCTGAACCGTTTCTAACGGGTAGATAAGCTATTTACCGTTAGAATTCAACCGCACTCCTCTTCGGACGTCAAACGCTTGGAAGGTGCTCCATCCGTTAGAAGACGCTAGACTGGACACATGCCCACCCCGCAGCTCCCCACCGCCCCGCTCCTGGGACAGGCGCTGCCGATCGAGCTGATGAACACGATCTGGGCCGACCGGCACGGCGTTCACGACTCCCTTGCTTCGATCGAGGACGCTCGGCGGTGGCTCGTCGCCCTGCGTCAGCATCGACAATCCGTACCCGAGTGCGCCGACGAGCTGTCCAGTCAAGGACTGGTGCGTCTGCGACACCTGCGCGATGCGCTGCGCCGGCTCGCAGCCGAGCGGACCGGCGATCCCCGAAAGCCGGCAAAGTCCGCGATCACGAATCTCGGAACGGCCATCCAGACGATCAACCAGAGCGCCCGGCTCGCACAAACCTGGCCGACTCTCGTAGTCACCGACGACGGCGTCGTCACGGAGAGGCCCCAGACAGCAGGCAGACCGGACGAAGCGCTGATCAGCACACTGGCCACCGAAGCCATCGGGCTCCTCGGGAAGTGGAACGACCTCGACCTGCGAGCCTGCCTCGCCCCGGGCTGCGTGCTCTACTTCGTCAAAGACCACCCACGCCGCGAATGGTGCTCAGCCGCCTGTGGCAACCGCGCCCGCGCAGCAAGGCACTACGCCCGCCACGGCCGAGCCGACAACGCCGAACAGACCCACTGACGGATCCCGCCATCCCATGCCCAGGCGTTCAACGTGATCTTCCGAGGAAAAGCTTCCCGTAAGCATCCGGGCCCTTGAGCAAGCGGCTCGGTTCTCCGCCCGCCGAGGGCCATATCTGCAGGAGGTGCACTTCTTCACCATCCGGCGCGTGGTTCCTGCGCCGACGGCTCATACGCCCGGAAGCATGAACCCGGATCGCATGCCAACCCGGGGAGAACACGGGCAAGGCGGCTTGCAGGGCTGAGGTGCCGGAGAGCAGGTTGACCGTCTGCCCGGCGACACGGAGCGAACGTTCCGCGATCGCCTCCCACCCCGGCGCGATGTTCTCCGGCGGCCCGTCGAGCATCTCGACGATGACGTCCAGATCTCCCCACTCCATCCCGGTGAGGACGACCATCCAGCCCTCTTCACCGGCGGTCAGCCCGTCCGCGGAGTCGACCCAAGCCGACGCCACCCCGAACGGGCCGGAATCTTCGACGCGATACTGACCATCGCCGGTCACCACCACGACTCGCCGTACGTACACCATGTCCGCGGCCAACTCCTTTACCCGCTCGGTACGGCCGAACGCCTGCCGCGTTCGGCCGTACCGAGCGTCAGCAAAGGTCAGGCGTCCTCGTAATAGTGGACATCACCGTCCGGGCCGTGGGTGAAGAACGGGGCGACGGGCCCGATCTCCGGCGGCGCGTACTCGGCATAGATCTCATAAGGTGCCGCGGGTGAACAAATCGGGTTGATCTGAACGATGCAGTTGCGAAGCGAACCGCTGTACTTCGCCTTGACATGCCGCGGCCGCTGATCCTCCACAATGGCCGGACCGGTGGTGACCTCCCAGCCTGTCGCCGCACCCGGCCCCGTCGTGCCGACAGTCTGCGTCGGCACCGCCGAGCTGACACCCACATCGTCGAAACAGAGTTTCAGCGCCACATCCACATAAGCGACGCGGAGGGTGATGGTGCTACCCGAACCGAGGAAATAGCGCTTGGTGTAAGTCAAGCAGCTCTCGGCCTTTTCGTCCGCGTGCACGACCGTCGGCGCCAGCGCCGACGCCATCACGGCCGCGGCGGTGAGCAGTAGTGCCTTGCGTATCTTCATCCCAACTCCCGAATCGAGTTCCATCCAAGGGCAACGCGATGCTATCCGAGTTTGTTACTTGCCAACCACGTTTTCGGATTTTCGCCCGCAAGAGAGCACGCATTTCAAGATAAATAATCCTGCATCAATGAAACTCGACTATGCATGGAAGAAAAGGCTTCACGGTCGATAGGTCACATTTCACAATTCCAGGAGAGCCTCGCCCGCTATTGAGCTAGCCTCGAGACGTGCGAATCAAAATGATCTTCGTGGTGCTACTGACCGGCTTGCTGGCTACCGCGGGAACGGCGATCGCCGGAAGCCGCGCCACCGACGTCACCATCGAATGGTTCGACGCCACCGCCGAGGCCTTGGCACCTCACCCCGACCCGTACGTCACCCAGAGCAGGAACTGGGCCGTGACTTGGCTCGGTGCCGCGAGAGCCGTCCGCGAAACGCGGTGCCCGAGCCCGTTCGCCGAAGCGGCGGTGGCGTCCGCCGTTCACACATCGCTGCGCAGGCTCGCCCCCGAGCACGCCGAACGCCTCGATGCCCGGCTGGCCGAAACCCTTCAGCGACTCCCCGACGGGCCGGGCACTCGATGCGGAGTCGAAGCGGGCCGCGCGCAGGCGGCCAAGGTGCTCTCGGAACGCGAAAACGACGGCCTCGACCCCGCTTCGATGAACGCGCCGTTCCCGACTCCTGCCCCAGGACCCGGTGTCTGGCAGCCGACACCACCCGGGTTCCGCGAAGCCAAACAGGCGGGTTTCCGTAAGGCACGTCCTTTCCTGCTCGACCATGCGAACCAGTTCCGCCCTGGACCACCGCCGGCGCTCGACTCGCTCCTCTATCGCCAGGACCTCGCGGAGGTCGCGCGCACAGGCGCCGTCGACAGCGGGGTACGAACACCGGCACAGACCGACACGGCGGCGTTCTGGTACCAGTCCTCGGTCCTGGGATTCACCGGAGTGCTGAGGGCCGCCCTCACCGAATCGAAGGGCTCACCAGCCGACCGGGCCCGGCTGGTCGCGACGTTCCATGTGGCCGCCGTCGACACCGAGATCGCCGTCTCCGACGCCAAATACGCCTACCTCTTCTGGCGTCCCGTCACCGCGTTGCGGTCCGGTGACACCCCGGAGTGGACGCCCCTGCACGTCACTCCCGCCTTCCCGGAGTATCCGAGCGGGCACTCCGGCTACGCGGGTTCGGCCGAGCGGGTCCTGACCGTCCTGCGCGGGCCGATCGCCGCCCGAGAGTTCCAGCTCACCAGTCCGACGGCGCCTTCGGTCGTGAAAACCTACAAGGCATGGTGCGAGCTGACCCGGGACAACATCGACGCCCGTGTCTGGTCCGGCATCCACTTCCGTCACTCCGACAACGTCGGGGCCGGCCTCGGGAGCCGCGTGGCCTCCAACACGTTGGCCGGGTTCGAGCGGCTGCTTTCGTGATACGGCACTTGCCATCCACCTGGCTGGGCGGCACCTCGATGCACCGCCCAGCCAGGTTTCCGCTCAACTTGACCGTCCACGGCGAACCACATGAGCCTGCTCGGCGACCCGCCTGCCGAGGTGTGCCGCGGTGAGCAGATCGGACTTGTGCACCTTCTCCGGCCCTTCGTCGACGTTCGACTGTGCCGCCGCGCCGAGCCACACCCCGAGCCGGTTCAAGTCGTTTTCCGAGGTCGTGCCGGCGTTCCATCCCGGCGGGAGGCCGAGGTTCACCCAGTTCATCCCATGTTGAGCCGCCAGCAAAGCGCCCGCCGAGCCGGGCCTCGCCGAGCCAAGGGACGCCCACATCGACTCGCCGGGCCAGTGACTCCATCTCGGCGCTCGTGATCCCGCCGGCTCCCTCGGCGGTCCCGTGGCTCATCAACGGCGATCGGGCGCAGTCTCCGGTCATCATCACCACCGCGCGGTGCACGACGAGTTCCGACAGAACATCCGAAAAACGCTCGAGCATTTCGGGTAACGGTGCTGCCAGCAGGGTATTGGCCGCACGTAGAGCTCGCCGTGGGTCGGTCCAGTCAGATATAGCCATGTTCAGACAATTTCACCAAGCCGCGCTCGACGGGAACCCGAGGAAACGAACAATGACCGGTACGAACGCGCGCGGAGCGGCACCATTGCGGCGCCGCCCCGCTCAGGCGTGCGACCTGTGGACGTGACGTCACCAATCCCGGCTGCGCATCACTACCCCCTCTGTATCGGACAATGCCGTCATCATCCTCGGCCGTCGCCCGACGAACAAGAGCGCTGCCATGAGAAATCCGGTATCTCCATAACCGATCCAGTATCACCGCCGAACGGACGCCATCCGACCAAGGAAGAAAGTACTCGATTGATTGCATACCTCCCTCGTATGGAGAGCGCGGACAGAGTTCCCTCGGACGAGGCCGTGCCGCGATGTGCACGGTCACAAGAAGGCAGAATCAAACTATCGATCATTCCCAGTACCTGACCCGACGGACTCGCGGTCCTGCCGCTTCTCGCGTTGGCGATCGGCGAGGCCCACCACAGTCGGTGCGTAACGGACCTTCGCACGGCGCGATACCGGCAGCCGGTGGAGGCGACGCTCCACCGGCTATGTCAGGTCTTCGGCGAGCAAGTCCATCAGCAGGCCGTCGGGATCGATGACCAGACGGTGATGACCGTGGTCCCGCACGAGATGGCGAACCAGTGTGCGGGCAGTGTCCGTGCCGAGCCCGCGGCCGTGTGCCGCCGGGTCGAGGAAGATGTCGACCGACGCGTGCCGGTACATCGGGTCGGTCTCCTCCCCGTACTGCACGAGGCCCCGGATCTCGGTGTCTTCGAGAACGACGAAACACACCACGCCGGGTTCGTCGAACGGCCAGGTGGGCGAGTCGTCCACGCTCCCCCAGCGCTTTTTGACTTCGGCGGTTGAGACGATCCGCCGCAACTCTGGAACGTGTTCTTCGGTGACCGGAGCAAGCACGACGCTCTCCCCGCGTAACTCGATACTCACGTCCGACTCCGTTCATCCATACCCGGCTGCCACCCGGATTCGACCAGCACACGTGATCGGCGGTCTCATTCCCATGTGTACCAATGCCTTCCCCGCCGATATGGAGGCCTCACCATGGCCAGACGGCGGAGTGTCCACAAATCCTGGCGATCACTCAAACTCAGCACCCCGTCGCGCCGGACGAGCCAGACTGTCTCGTTGTCGAAATGCAGTACCGCGTCACCGGGGACCACGTCGAGCAGCCCCAGCGTCAACCGGATCATATGGTCTTGCTGCGTCGACAGACCATCGCTGGCGGCGCCGGGTTTGCGGAGACGGAAATAGACCCACGCCGTCGGATCGAAACCGAGCCCGTCCACGAGGAGATCCCAAGCTCTTCCACGGCTCTGCTCGATCCGTCCACCCGCTCTCATCCAAGTGCCCTGCGGGGTCACGACACCCTCTTCCAGCAGTTGATCCGCCGACGAGTCGCCCCCGAGCATGCCCAGCGCCGCCGCGCATTCCCTGAGAGCGAGCGCGACCTTCGAGGCCGACAGAGGGGTCGCCAGGTCAAGACTGTACGAAATGGCCACTCCATGTCCTTACCGACGTTGCGACGAATGAGCCATCAGATCGCCGACAGTGCGCCGCGGTCCCGGATTTCGCCACGGGAATTCCGGAAGGCACGGGGCCCCGACGCCGACCGCACCCGGGAAATCCGATGATGGCGGAGTTTCAACTGGTCGATGCCGCTCTTACCCGCCGGGTCGGCGTCATGTGTCATCGGCTCCGACGACCGCGGTAACGAGTCCTGCGCGACCGACATCTCCACGAGCCCTCCGTGATCTGGCCCCGCCAGGTGCACTGCCCGGCAGATCATGCCCGGCAAGCACCGGAATTGGCGCTCATCTCACCGCGGACCGGATTCAATTCAGCTTCACCGCGACTTCGAAAACGCAAGATTGAGCCAGTGAAATGAAACCGAAAAGAAGCTTTTGGCCACTTTATTCCTCAGTCAAATCATCCGTTAGCATCCGGCTCCACAGTCCATCGACATCGCGAGGTAGAGATGAAACGTATTTCAGCCATGCTGACCGTTGCGACGGCAGGGGCGCTCCTGGCCGCGGCGCCGGCATTCGCGTCGGCCGAGTCCGGATCCCCCGCTCCGCAAGTGCGTCCAGGAGAACTACATGATCGACCCATGGTTGCTGTACGCGGATTAAGACAGGGCTCCCGCCAGCAGGTCGCACCGCTCTTTGAAACCTTCCAAGGAAATATTCAGCGATCCGACCCACCTATCACCGCCGCGACAGTCGAAACACCGCAATCACCGGCCACGGTGACAATTTCCTCGGCACTCGAAGTGGCTCACGAGCCCTTCCTTGCTACCGGAAACCGGTCCAGGTACGGTGCGACCGAAGCGCGATCACGCTAATCGCTCCAGCGGACGCAAAGGATTCGATTCCCATGCCCCTCGTGCGCCGACGCCCCATCCAAGCACTCGTCGTCGGCGCGGTTCTGACCCTCGGCGCTTTTTCACTGAGCTCGGCCTCCGCCCTGCCAAGACAGGCCGAAGTGAACAATCCGGCCCCCTCAGCCGAGGTTGCCGCCGCGGCGGCCGGCTTGACGGCGTCGTACCACGTCCGGGACACGGTTTCCCACATAGCCAAGCTCCGTTCGGAAATGGCTACCGGAGCAGGGCGCTACGACGGTGCAGTCGACGCCGTGAAAAAGACTCTCTCGGGCACCATCACACTACCTCCCACAAAAGACGCCTATTTCGTGGCATTCGGTTTCATGCCGACGACCAGCACCGTGGAACTGACAGCGGACGGCGACCAGGGCGGCCAGTTGCTGAAGAACCCCGGTGACGCGGGCGAGGTGGCGTCGAGACCCTTTCCGGACGGGAAGAAGTACATGTCGGTGATCGCGGACCTCACTCTTCGGCTGAGCATTCGAGTGAGTGACACCAAGGTCGACGGCAAGGTCTTGGACGTAGGGGCCGGCTGCAAAACGGAAAGACCGGTCATAATCAAGACCAAGGGGCTGATCGGCCTGGACAAAGCAGCGCCGCCAACCGCGATGAAAAGCGATTTCGAAATTTCCCCATTTACCGGCTGCGGCGTCCGCGAAAACCTCGACAAACTCATCACCGGCCTGATTTCCGGCCCAGGCAACGAGATGCGAACGAGCATCGCCGTACGCTGCATCGGCACCTGCCCTCCTGACTAGTCAGGGAGCCTTCGGGGATCACTGCCCGGACCAGAAGATCAGTAGCGCTGTGCGATGAACGTCGCGGCCAGGTCCACGCTCCCATCCCGCCCATAGGTTAGATGGCCTACACCTGGTCCTCGGGTGCCCTGCCCGCCGCAGACCGTGTCCCCGGGATTGCAGAGTTCGAGTGCTTTCGGCCCATAGGTGGGACTGGTGGATTTGATCGTCTGTCCGTAGACCCCGCCCAGAGGATTACCGAAAGTCACCACGGCCATCACACGCTCGGCCAGCTCGCTCGGGACGACTTCCCCGGTTCCGAGGCCCGACTTGATCCCGATGGCGCTATCGGTGACGCTGGCGCCCTGGGATAGGCCGCCCAGGACGAACTTCGTGTCCGGGCAGGCGGCCGCGCGCTCGGTGACCTGGCGGGTCATGTTCGTGGCACCGGGGCCGACGCTGCTCTGATCGAGCGATGCCGCGTAGTCGACGGCGTGCCCGGTGATCGCCGTCCCCGGCAAGGCTCGTTGCACGGCGGGAAGCAGCGGAGTGCCGACGACGCCGAGGCCGGGAGATTCGAGTGTCCCGCGAGCGAAGACGATGTCGACATCCGGGCATCCGGCGGTCTCGGCGGCGGAGGCCACCGGTGCCGTGCCGAGCCCCGTCGCCGCCCCGATGGCCAGTACGCTTGCGACGGCGAAGTGTCCTGTTCGTCGGCTCATCAGCTGTCCGCTCCTTCACGTGCGCCTCGTCTGACGATCTTCAGCTTGGCCAACCGGCGCCGTTGTCTCCATACGCCGAAATACGTACTCCGTTCGGACGCACGCCGACTCGATGTCAGGCCCGCCTGCTGGTGACCCAGGTCGCGAGCCGGGCACGTGAGGCGAATCCGAGCTTGGTGAGAATGTGGCCGATATGGGTGTCCGCGGTCCGGGGCGCGATACCCAGTTGGCCGGCGATCTGCCTGTTCGTCAGGCCACGCGCGACCAGCTCGGCGACCTCGTATTCACGCGGGGTCAGCGGGTTGTCCGGCCCGGTGGATGCACGGGGCGTGGTGGCCTGCTTCCCGAGGACGTAGCGCGTGGCCTCTCGGTGGGAGAAGGCGCGGCCGAGGCGGTGGTGCCGCTTGAACGTGTCCAGTCCAAGGGCGTCGATGACGCGCGCCGTAATCTCAGCTCCATGTGCGGAGAACCGGCCGTAGTTCCTGGGGTCCGTGCCGATGGCGGTCCACATCGTGGCGCTGATTCCGAACAGGGTCGCCGACCGCACCATGTCATGGCGGTGGGCCACCGCGCATCCGAGGGCGAAGACCATATGCGGCTCGGCCGAGCGATTGCCGAGGACGTTCTGCAGCCGGAACGCTTCCAGCGCGGCCCGCTCGGCGACTTCCGGGTCACCGTGGGTTTCTTCGATGACGCTCAGCGCCCACCAGTCCCATGATCGCCAGAACAGTTCGCCGACCTCTTCCGCTGCCGCGATGCTCACGGCCAGCAACGCCCTGGCTGTGTCGGGATCGCCGTTGAACGCGGTGGCCTGCCGGTGATGGACTTCCGCGTACACCTCGGCCGTACGAATCCCGTGCCGCCGGAACACTTGCCGTGCGGAGTCGAAGCCGTGGACGGGCCCATCCCCGAAGTAGAGGGCGGCCGTGGCCCGGATGGTCTCGCCGTAAGCCTGGGTGACCTCGTCCGGGAAGGTCCTGACCAGCTCTTCGCCGGCACGCGCGTCCGCCGCGGCGGCGTCGATGTCGCCCCCGAGGACGTCGTACCAGACCCTGAGCAAAAGGCCCGAGGCCCATTCCGGCGTATCGGGCGGAGCGGCGGCCATCTGTTTGACCAGCCAGGTGCGTGCTTCGTTGAGCAGTCCGCACACGGACCAATAGACACCGAGCCGGGTGACCATGCGCAGGCCCGCGACGCCTTCGCCTGGCGTGGTCGCGCAGTAGTCGAGTGCGCCGCGAAGGTTCGCGTGCTCACGGGCCACTCGCCGCAGCCATTCCACCTGGTCGGGGCCGATCCAGCCCTCCGCGTAGCGAGCGGCGAACTTCGCATACCAGTCACGGTGCAGCCGGGCCACCCGCTCAGTGCCGCCCAGCTCGGCCAGCCGCTCCGCAGCGTATTCACGCACCGTCTCGAGCATCCGGTAGCAGAGTTCGCCGCCTGCCTCCTCGGCACTGACCAGCAGCGACTTGTCGATCAGCTCGTGCACCAGGTCGAGCATGTCTTCGGCCTCGACACTGTCGCCCGCGCACACCTCCTCGGCGGCCGCCAGCACGAACCCACCGGAGAACACCGAAGCGCGCGCCAAGACCAGCTGCTCGCTTTCGGAGCAAAGGTCGTAACTCCATTCGATCATCGCACGCAGGGTCTGATGCCGGGCAGGGCCGCCTCTGTTCCCCCTGGTGAGCAGGGACAGCGGATCAGCGAGCCGTGCGCGCAGCTGTGTCACCGACAGCACGCGCAGCCGGATGGCTGCCAGCTCGATGGCGAGCGGCAGACCGTCCAAGCTGCGGCAGATCGCGGCGATGTCGCGGAAGTTGTGCTCGGTGATCTCAAAGGAGGGCAGTACGGCGAGTGCTCGGTCGGCGAACAACCGCGGAGCCTCGTAGCTCTCCAGTTCCTTCGCCGAGCCGACCTCGTCGGCGCCGGGGACCGAAAGCGGTGGCACCGCCAGGACGCGTTCACCGAAAACGCCAAGAGACTGACGGCTGGTGGTGAGCACGCCCAGCTTCGGGCACGCTGCCACCAGTGCGGTCACGAGCCGGGCACACGCCGCCAGGACATGCTCGCAATTGTCCAGTACCAGCAGAAGCCGCCGGTACCGCAGCGTCTCGGTGATCACTTCCAGCTGCGGCCGCGCAGACTGATCGTAGATCCCGAGCCGTTCGGCCACCAAGTTCGCCAGCAGATCCGGGTCCCGCAACTCGCCCAGTTCGACGAACGCCACCCCGTCGGAATAGTCCTGGTCCACGGCGGCTGCGACCATCCCGGCGAAGCGGGTCTTGCCGACCCCGCCCACACCGGTCAAGGTGACGACCGGCCCGACATCGAGCAACTCAGTCGCCTCGGCGACCAGCCGCTCGCGGCCGACGTAACTCGTGCGATGGGCCAGTGACGCGACCCACCGTGGTGTCACACCCTCCACTAGCGGCCCACCCGTTCCTGCGTGAATGATCACTCGGCCGACCAGCCTAATCGCGTTCAGTTCGAGTGGCGAACCGCCGGGCGTCCTTCGGGTGCGCGAAGTCCGCCCACCAACGTGCTCCAGCGGATGACCTGACCTCACGGGACGAACGGATCAGGCCTATTTGCTCCGGCGCCAGCCGATCAGATCCGGTTTCACCACTGGGAGCCGACTGCGCCCACGACCGCTCCGCTTCGGCTGGAGCACGAAGCGATACTCGCGGCGTCGAGGCGGATGAGCCCCGGCGGGTACAGCGTTCGGGGCGTGGCGGGAGGGGCAAGCCTTCACTGCTCACCCAGTTCTTGATCAGCTGATTGGACGGGCGAGACTCGTCGAGGAGCTCTTTCGCTGTCTCGACGCCTGCCACCGGCAACCCGGAAACCAAGAGATTTCCCGGTCTTGGGTGAAGCAGGTGATGAACTCGTCCACGACGCGGTTCACGCCGATGGTCCGGGAAATCGGAAGGGAAAGAACGCCAGCTACGGTCGCCATCCGAGGGAGGGCTTTGCGAATCGGCGTACGTTCACGATTTCAGATTTGCTCGGCGATACACCAAGGTGCCGCATGACGGCACCGACGGTACCGGCTCGCACAAAGGCGCGCGCGAGGGGATCGCGGACGCCGATTTCGACGCCTGCAACACTGACGAAGCAGAAGGAGCGCAGATAGCTGCTTCGCCCCCAGGCACAGCAACTGCTCATCGGGATGCGGAGTGCGACGGATACCCGCGCGGTCGCGATCGGGTCCCGAGCCAGAACCCACATGTCCGTCAGCATCGATGCATCTTTCGTCATCACTGATATACATTGGACAATGAAGACGAGCTGAATTCACACGGTGCGCCACGACCAATGGGCCGCCCTATCGTTCACTGAGATTCTCTCAGTTTGAATCCGTTACTTTTCGCTGGAATTGACAATTACACCTGGAGGGACTGTGAGCGAAAAATTGGGGCGGCGAGCCGTTCTCGGAGGTGCCGCGGCGGCCGGGATAACCATCCTGGCCTCCGAGACTTCTGCGGCCCAGGAGGATCAGCGAGGCAAGGGGCGGTTCGCCGGCATGGTCGTGGTGATCACAGGCGCGACGTCCGGGATCGGCAGGGCCGCCGCCCTCGCCTTCGCGTCGGCCGGTGCCAAGGTCGGCTTCTGCGGCAGGCGAGAAGAACTCGGCCGAGAGGTTGAGCGGGAGATCCGGCGAACGGGCGGCGAGGCGATGTACTTGAAGGCGGATGTCCGGGTGCCCGAGCAGGTACAGGCGTTCGTCGACGGCGTCGTCCAGCGGTACGGCAAACTCGACATAGCGTTCAACAACGCCGGGATCTACCGTGGCAAGCCCTTGCACGAAGTGTCGCTCGAAGAGTGGGAGGACATGCAGCGCACGAATGCGCGCGGAGTGTTCCTCTCAATCAAGTACGAGGTGCCACATCTGCTGAAGGCCGGTGGCGGGGTCATCGTCTGTACCGCGTCCGCGCAGGCACAGCAAACACGCCCGGGGAACGCTGCTTACAGCGCGAGTAAGAGTGCTGTACAAGGCCTGGTGCGCGCGGCCGCCCTGGATTATGGGGCGAAAGGGATTCGCGTCCTGTCGATCGACCCCGGTACGACTGACACGGGCCTGGCCCGTCCGCAGGGCATTCCAGACGACGTGTGGGCCAAGTTCAAGCAGGCGTGGGGCCCTCTCAACGTGCATGGTCTACCCAGGATGGGCGAGGCCAAGGAGATCGCTTCGGCCGTGCTCGCGTTGGCGTCACCTGACTTCGCGTATTTGACAGGTGCTTCCGTCCTCGTCGACGGCGGGCTGAACGCCGGGCGGCCTATGGTCATGCCGCCGGGATTCACCCTCCCCACCTGACGTGGCGGAGCCCTTGGCGTTTCTCAGCGGTGGGGCGACTTGAGTTGAGGCGGAAAGCCTCGTTACGGCCGGATTGACGAAGATCAGGTCCGGCAGCGAAAGCTCTCCACGATCAGTCCACGTCTTCCCACCGCGATTCAAGGCGATCACTCGGGAACGGCTCAGGCTGGTCGCTTCACGAATACCACCCTCCGGAATGGTTTCCGCCAAAACTTCGAACGAACCGTCCGCCGGTGCACGGGTTTCGTCCGGCACTCACCTGAACCCACAACAGCCGGACCGTTCGACCGAAGCTCTCATGAAGCAAGCCCATGGAACGTGAATCCGGAGCCGTTCGACGGCGCCCGCCGGCAGGTCGCTCCTCCCGCCGGCGGACGCGCACTCTGGTCTCCGCAACGCGCAGTCCCCAGACGACTGTTGCGGAGACCAGAGCTATGGCACTTCGACGTCGCAAGGCTGCCAGCGAAGAACCTTCACCGCTCTTGTACACGGGTACGCCGCGACCACAGGGCCCCCGCCGGAACCGATTCCGGCTGGGGAACCGCACGAGGACCGAACCTGGCCAACACCGAACCCTCAACCCTGGGCAGGAGTTGAGGATTCAGGTCTTTCGCCAAAGCCAGGCCCGGTCAGCACTTCCTCAGGGAACTGTAGGCGTTCACGTTGCCGAGGAAGTTCCCAGTGGTACCCGGCTGGTAGGTTCCCGAGCCGCTGCTGTTGTCGTAGTTCTTGTTGACATACGCGCAGAAGTTGCTCGAATTGTTGTTTCGTTGACTCTGGGCTCTATTGTCGAAGTTCTGCAGTGCCAGATCCGGCGAGCCGGTCTGGAAATACGCCATGACCCCAGTGCCGTCCCAGCCGTCGAACAAACACATGTACCCCTGCGGACAGCGATCATACCCGGTTGCGGCTTGCGCGGCCT
This sequence comes from Amycolatopsis sp. NPDC033938, assembly GCF_055575975.1. Taxonomy (NCBI): domain Bacteria; kingdom Bacillati; phylum Actinomycetota; class Actinomycetes; order Pseudonocardiales; family Pseudonocardiaceae; genus Amycolatopsis; species Amycolatopsis sp. NPDC033938. The sequence continues at coordinate 12,968 of NZ_JBVIRO010000022.1, read as the reverse complement.
CAGGAGCCACCGCAAAGACCGAGAACGCAATTGTTGCCACCGATAACACCCTCGCAAGCATGGACATAAGCCATTCCCCTTAATACTCCGTCAATTTCCAATGGAAACAGATCCGGCCGCCGAATCGGCAGATGGTTCTACGACAAAAGTAAGCCTTGTCCAAGATCGCGCGTTTCACAACGGAATATTCATGCGTTTTAGATGACGATTGATGCTTTAACTCGCGGGGCGTCGGTTCTGGACCCGCCACGGCATCCGTCGCCCAACGGGTATGGCAACGTAGGAGCCGAAGTCGTCGTAGGAGGTCACCCGCGAGATCATGGTGTTCGGGATGTTCCGCTGGCGCACCGTGTCCCAGACGATGCCGAAGAGCGCGTATCCCATCCCGGCGACGAAGGTCGCCATGGCCAGGAAGATGAGGTTCGAGCCCGCGCCGACCAGTACAAGTGGGATCGCGGTCGCCGACATTGCGACCAGACCTTTCAGGAGTGGCCGCCGGACCGCGGCTTTGATCATCACCAACCTGGCGATCACCAGCTCTGCCGCCTTGACACTGGCCACCAGCCCCCCAACCTGTCGCGCCGATAGTCGTCGAGACTATCGAGGGGCCGAGTACCTGCCAGACGCCCATCTGAATCGCGTTCAGGAAGGCGAAGGAGAGGGTGATCGGCCAGATCCACGGCGTCGAGCTGAAGTAGGTCCAGCCCTCACGGAGGTCTTGCAGCAGGTTGGCGGAGGACGACTTCGGCCTCGTGGGCAGGACGACGCGGGTCATGCATGCCGCGGCGACGAGGAACGTCGCCGCGTCCAACACGATCGCCCCCCCGCGAGCGCGACGAAGACACCGGCCGCCGAGGGACCCAGGATTCTGGCGGTGTTCCGCGAGGCGCTGAGCATCGAGTTCGCCTTCTGGATGTTCACACTCTCGACAAGCTGCGGGACGATGCCTTGCATCACCGGGCTGATGAAGGCCTGCAACTACCGTTGACCAGGGCAATCAGAACGAATGGCCGAGGTTTTTCTGACGTGAGCGGCTCGTCGGCGGAAACTTGCTGCCAGGCAACTTGCTGAAGCGGCCGACAGCCCACAACCGCAGTGCGTCACAATCGGAATCAATACCTCGTACATACAGTGAAATCTCGTCGGTATGAAAGCAGCAGCCGTGGCCACAGTGGGCACTCCCCAGAACCGCTTGAGGTGATTGGCTGGGCGAGGAGGTGAACTCTCGGCATTGTCCAGGGGCGAACGGCTCGCAACGCCGCGCCGTCTTCAGGTTCGTCGGCGACCCTGGATTGGGGAAGACCGCCCTGCTGGACGGCTTCTTGGCGAAAGCTGCCGAACAAGGCATCGTGGTCGCCCGCTATTCCATGCTCGACAGAGTCAGAACTCCATATTCCCTACCACGCGGCGCCGTCGCTCTCGCCGATGACCTGCACCGCACACGCGAACGTTTCCGTCCGTGCCAGGTGCCGGCCCGGCTCTCGGCCTTGCTGTCCTCTCGGAACGACGCCCCGCTGAACCTGGACCCGCTCAAGCCGCGGCAGGTCGACGAAATCCGCGGAAGCGAACTTTCGGGCGTTGACATTCAGGCGCATGAGCTCTCGGCGGGGATCCCCGGTACCCCGAGATGCTCGTCATCGCTACCCCGAGACGGGCCGCCGCCGAGACGCGGGCGAGCGAACTCCGTGTGCTGTCACCGGCCGCTCGAACCCCGGGACGTCCGGCAGCTGACGTTTGTGCTCGTAGCTCCCCGGAGCGTAGCCGGCGACCTGACCCCGCTCCCGGAAACCACGCGCGGCTGCGAACCCACATGACGGCTCGCAGCCCGTTCAGGACCGGACCCTACGCACCCAAGTGTGGTACACGGCGCCCCCGCGAAGCCCCACTTGCGCGTTACCGCACGGCGTTCATTACCGGGGTTCGCAAAGGCCGTTGCGGAGGTCGGGCATACTCTCGAGGACCGCACGAGCCGCTGTCCGCGAGCGACGGTGAGCCACCGCGAGTTCGAGATCTCGCTGTTGATCGAGGCAGGCGAGGCGAACCGGCGAACCACCCACCCGCTCGACTTCAGCCGCAAGACGGTCGAGACCTACCCGACAAGTACCCTCACCAAGATCGACGTCTCTTCGCGGACCCGAGGTCGGCCGGATACTGTCCATGGTCTGGCCGCCTGGGAGCTGTCCCTGACTCGTGCGATCCAGGTCTCGAAGGCTCGGGTCTCGCACTAGGAAACCTTCCCGCCGTACAGCCGTTTCACACCCCGAAGGAGCACCCATGAGCGGGCCTTTGAACCTTCCGTCACTCGAGTCGGAAGTACTCGATTTCTGGGCGAAGGCCGACGTCCCCGGCCAATTCGCGCAGCGCAACGAGAACGGCCCACTCTGGGGCCACCTTCGAGGGCCCACCGACCGTGAACGGCGCGCCTGCCCTACATCACGTCTGGACCAACACCTACGAGGACGTCTAACGGGCGGTTCCAGACCCTGCTCGGAAAGCATGTGGAACGCAAGGGCGGCTGGGATTGCCAGGGCCTCCCTGTCGAGATCGCGGTCGAACGCGCACTCGGTCTGAAGAACAAGCGCGACATCGAGCGGTACGGCGTCGCCGAGTTCGTACGGAAGTGCCGTGAGCTGGTGGACGGCAACATCACCGTCTTCGAGCAAGTGCTGTCGCGGATCGGCTACGACAACGCCTACAAGACGATGGACGACTCGTTCCTGGAGTCGGTGTGGTGGCAGCTCAAGCAGATGTGGGACCAGAACCTGGTGTTCGAAGGTCACCGGGTCGTACCGTACTGCGCCCGCTGCGCGACCGCGTTGTCCTCGCACGAACTTGGCCAGCCAGGTGTCTACCAGGAGGTCATCCACCAGTCACTGATCACCGGGCTGCGGCTGAGTGACTCGGCCTACGAGCTGGCGGTCTGGACCACCACACCATCGACGCTCCCCGCGAACGTGGCAGTGGCCGTGTCGCCCGAGGCTGTGTACGGCCGCTACCGGCTCGACGACCGTGTCCTCGTTCTCGGGGTGGAGCGGGCGAAGACGTGCTCGGCGAAGAGGCCGAAGCGCTAGAGACGTTCCCCGGCAGCGAACTCGTCGGCCGCGGTTACGAACGGCCGTACCCAGACGTCGAACTCGGCGAGGGTCGCGGCGGCGTCGTGGTGGGCTGGGATGAGGTCGCCCAAGACGTCGGCACCGGGCTGGTACATATCGCGCCGGCGTTCGGCGAGGCAGACAACGCGTTGGGCCGCAGCGAAGGCCTGGCCATCGTCGGCCCGGTCGACGGCAACGGGTACTACGTGACGGACCGGTTCAGCGGTTTGTCGGTAACGGAAGTCTCGGCCAAGGTCATCGAGGACCTGACCGGACACGGCGCCGCTGTCCGCGTCCAGTCTCACCGGCACCGGTACCCGCACTGCTGGCGATGCGGCTCGGCGCTGATGCACTGGGCGAAGCCGAACTGGTTCATCGTTTCGGTAACTGGCTCAATGAGAACGTCGACCTGGTGGTATCGCGCGACCGGTTCTGGGGGACCCCGCTGCCGATCTGGCGCTGCGAGACCGGGCACAGCACCTGCGTCGGCTCCCGCGCGGAGCTGTCCGTCTCTCGACTACGCGAACCAGTCCAGAGAAGCTTGAGCAGCATGGTCCTCGACGCGCTCGAAAGGCAGTATCCCGAGGGTGTACAACCGGGTCGACAGCACACGGTTCGGCTTACTCGGAGAGAACGACGTGCTTCAGGGCGCCGTCACCCCGGTGGTCCGCAACGATCACGTCGTTCTTCCCAACGGGGAGTTCGCCCTGGCGCTCGGAGACGCACACGCCGTCGTTGATCCACTCATAAGACAAGGATCGAATGCTGTGTCGTACAGCGCCTTCGCCATCAGGGAAGGCGATTGTGGACGATTTGGACTTCGACCACGAGTTCTGCCGCGACGTCGCGGCCGTGAGGTCCGAGGTCATCACGGGCGCTACATCCTTGACGAACCTCATGCTGGACTTTCCCCGTCAGCTCAAGCTGCTGCAAAGCGCGTGCGCCCGCAATCAACAGATCGCAGACGCGCTGGACCGCGCTTACGCGAATCTTGTCGACTACTGGAAGATCATCGCGACTTCACGGAGGGTCATCAGCTTCCTCACCGCGTTCCCCCGGGAACCGGCGACGTCGTCCCGGCCACCTTCCCCGGTCGATACGCCCGCCTGATCACTCTGTCCATGAGAGACCTCACTTCGACTTTCGGGCAGCACCGTCTCCGCGTCATCGGCCGCGAAGCCGATCAGCTGGCCCACCGCGACCAGCGACGCCGAAACCAGCTCAGCCGACCGTGCCCCAAGCGAACCGTCTCGTTCGACCGACGGCCTCGAGAGTCACTCCCGCCCAGTCTTGATAACCATCAGAAGGCATGACCACGCTTCCGACGACATTTGCAAGTGACCCCCGTAGCGGTCCTTGGAGTCGCGCACCTTGACGATCTTCCCGAAGATGCCGATCTCGACGCAGTTGGGATCCGTAGCGGCACAGTACGAGCTTCTACGCCATTGCCCGCCGGATGATTCAATTTCCACGATTATCGCAGTTTGCCGGTACACCACTGGGCCCCCTCCATCACCCATGCGGCCGCAATAGCGATACCGACCGCCATAAAGCACTTCGAGAATAGCGGATTCCGATCACATCAAGCACACTGAACCAACACCACACCCGGAGTGCAGTCACACACCGTCGCGTCACTAGGCCGGAACGACCATGGTACGGCCGGAAGCCTTTCAATCCTTCGTGCTATGGACAAATTGGGGTTCTTCCAGTACGAGATTCAGTACCTCATCAAGTTCGGACGCAAGGCGAGCACGGTCGGACAGCGCACTGAACACGCGTCGAAAACGGCTGACTTCTTCGACTTCCCGCCTGGGCAAGACCATTTGACCAGGCTGATCGAGATAGACGACATCATCTTGACCATCGTCGTCGAACCCGAAGAACGTGAAGGAAGCCTGCATGCCATCGACTATTCCTCGGTCGAAAGTCAAGACCTGAATGGATATATTTTCCCTGTTTCCGAGTTCCTTCAGGAGCTCGAACTGCTCTCGCATGACGTCGACCGAGCCGACACGCCGACGAATGGCCCCTTCATCCAGCACGAAGTAGACTTCGGGCCCGTCGGCGGCAGTCAATGCCATCTGCCGTTCGGCGCGCATCTTCACGGCGCGATCAACGGATTCCTTGTCCGCCGTGAAAATGCCGGCTAGCTCACGAGCATAGGCAGGCGTCTGAAGGAGACCGGGAACGACGAGCTTCTGATACTGGCGAATACTCGCCGCGGCGGACTCCATGGCGATGAAGTTGATCAATTCGGCGCCGCAGACGGCGCGGTATTCGTCCCACCATCCCCTGCCGCGGGCCGCCTTGGCCATGGAAACGAGCTCGGTGACCTCGGCCTCATCCGCGATGCCGTACAACTGCAGAAGCGCACGGAGGTCCGAGGTCGAAATGCGCACGTTCCCCTTCTCGATGCGGATGACCTTGGAGAGCGACCAGTCCACCGCTTGAGCGACCTGCGTCTGCGTGAGCCCTATCTCGTCTCTGGCCCTCCTGAGGCGACTCAGCAGACGGCGTTGCTCCGCGACCGGATTCGTTCCCCTCATTGTGCCCGCCTTCCGCTCTGTGCCACAGTGCGCTCAGGCAGGTAGCATATCGCCAACTGGTGGATAGCCATATGTCACATCTCACGATAGATACTCTTCGGTAGCTTCAAACGATCATTCAGCCACGAGACGGGGCAGCGTGACGGAGTACGGACACCCGCGAGGTCAGAGTGGGTAAAGGGCCACCGCGAGTCGCGCGCCGGTCCCTGCACAAGGTTCTGGTGGTCGTCCGTACTCACACTTCGTTCAATCGTCTACTCGGCGTGCTGGACGCGCTCGGCCCCGGCCCGGAGATCAAGTTCGCGCTGGACAAGGGGTCCAACTTCAACCGGGGGCTCCCGAGGCACCTCATCCAATTCGGAGCCGAGCTTCTCTCGTGGAATGCCGCGAAAGCCTGGCCGGCGGACTTCGCCCTTGCGGCACACGCGACCGAGCGTCTCGCTGACCTGAGGTGCCCTGTTGTCGTCATCCCACACGGCGCGGGCTACAACCGCCTGGTCCCCGAGGCCACCGGCGATGACCACTCCGCCGCGGGCCTCGCCCGGAGCCAGCTCATGCGAGGAAACCAGGTGATCCCCGCCAGGATCCTCGTCTCGCATCCCGCCCAGATCGAGCACCTGCGGAAGACCTGTCCGGAAGCGGTGGAGAGAGCGGTCGTTCTCGGCGATCCGGTGTTCGACCGCATCGTCGCTGGCAAACGCCGCCGTGCTCGGTACCGCGACCACCTCGGCCTGACAGCTACGCAACGCCTGGTTCTGGTCACCTCAACGTGGGGAGAACACTCGATCTGGGTAAAACAGCAGAACCTGGTGCAGAGGCTGCTGAGCCAACTGCCCATGGACGAGTATCGGGTCGCCCTGGCCCTCCACCCGAACATCTGGTATGGGGAATCACCCGTAGAGGTACGTCAGACTCTTCGCGACGAGCTCGACAGCGGACTGCTGTTGGCCGAGCCGAACAGCTGGGAAGGTTTCGTCGTGGCCCAGGACGTGGGCATCGGCGACCACGGCTCCGTGTCGCTCTACACCGCGGCGACAGGGCGTCCCTTCCTTCTGGCCAGCAACGGAACCTCCGAGGTGGTTCCGACGTCACCGATCGCCGAGCTCTGCGCCCAGGCGGAGTACTTGGACGTGGACGGCAACATCTACGAGCAACTCGAATCCGCGCGGCTGCGCCACGATCCGGAGCAGCTGAAGGACGTGCTCGGCAACATGTTCGCGCGACAGGGGCAATCGTGGGAGATCTTGCACCGAACGTTCGAAGAGCTGCTACCTCGTCCAACGAGGAGGCCGGTACCCCGGCAGTCGCCGGTCAGGAACCCCGAACCCGTCCGCGGCGAACCGGTCACCGCCTTCCAGGTGTCTGTTGTCCTCCACGAAATCTCCAGCACCTCGGCGACCGCCATGCTCAGGCGATTCCCCGCTATCGTCCATCGGACACCAGTGGACGACGAGTTGATCAAGGTCGTCGACCACGAGGAGCTCGATGACGTGGCGAGGCATGAAGCCGAGCTCCTGGTTCACTCGAAAGAGCTTTCGTTCGAAGACGCCGTCGCGTGGATCGCGACCGAATCTCTCGAAGCCGCCCCCGCCCGATCCGCCGGGGTATTCGCTGCCGCTACAGAGCGTGGGTGTCTTATTCGTTTCAGCGACGGAGCCTATGCTCAAACCGAAGGGGCGGGCGTTCTTTGCGCCGCCGCCGTCTATCAGTGGCGGCACGAGGTCGGTCCGATCACCCAAGACATCGAGCTAAGGATTCGTAGCGGTGGCAGTCCCGACCGGGTTGTACTGGTTCACCCAGTCTCGATGACCCACCCCGCACCGCAAGCGACCTGAGGCGTCAGTCGCCCTCGGGACGCGTCCCGTTAGCAAGCCATACGCGTACTAGATCGCCGCGGGGGCTTCCCACGCCTTCATACAACTCGACCAGTCGGCGGGCGGATTCGCGGAACAGCTCCCGATCACTGGTCCGCTGAGCGACCCCGACAAGAACTTCCAACGCCTGCGCTTCCTTGACCGGCTGCCTGCGTTTCCTGGTGGCCTGTATCGCAGTCCTCAACACCTGACGTGCTTCTGTGTCCCGATGGAGCATTCCATAGGCTTTTCCCAGCACTATGCAGACACGCGCTTCGCCCAACTCGTCACCGATACCCCGAGCACGCGCCAATGCGTCGCTCAGAACAATTACGCCATCATCCGCCCTGCCTGCCCGGACAAGCACGTCTCCCAATTGGTAATTTTGCAGCATCACCCCACGTTCACTGCCGACCTCTTCATTGAGCGCGCGCGCCTTGCGTAACATGTCTTCAGCCTGAAGATACTTATGTTGTTCACGATAGAGAAGACCGAACGACTCGAAAATACTCGCATTCAGCTTTACATCCGCCGAACCAAGACTGAGCGCCGCCTCCAACTGCTCTTCGGCGCGACCGTATTCCCGTAGCTCTATGTGCGCCCGGGCTAGCTGATTCCACATTTTGAGTTCGGCTGAAACATTACGAAGATGCTGCGCTGCGGCCAGCCCGAGACGATGCGCTTCAACCCAGTCGGAGTAATTCTTTCTACTATGATAGAGCGCCCACAACGCTTCGCAGAACATCCAGACACGGTCATACCATTCGTACTGATAAGCAAGGCGAACCATCGCGAGCAGATTCACCCGTTCCGACTCGAGCCAGACCATCGCCGAGGCAGCGTCGAATCTCATCGGCTGGCGGCCGACATCCGCTTGCGCCAGCCGCCACCGCCCTTCACCGAGCACCGCGCGGTCCGCCGCCATGGCGCCACGCAGATACCAGTCGACCATCTCCCGCAGTGCGCCTTCTCGGCCGTCATCCCCTTCGTCACGCGAAGCCATAGCCTGGGCATGCAGCTTGATCAGTTCATGGAAGCGGTACCGCTCACCATTCAATTCCTCGAGCAGACTCGCCGCGACTAGCACGCCCAGCAAGTCGTCGGCAACATCCCCTGACTCCTGGACAACCGCGGCGGCCAATGACGACGAGAACTCTCGCCCGGGATGAAGCCCCATTAAGCGATACATCCTGCGTGTCGCTTCGGGCAGATCCGCATAAGCGACGTCGAAGATGCGCTCCACGGCGTTTTCACCCTCCATGGAAAGCCTACCCAGCCGTCGGTGTCCATCCGACAGATGCTGCACCAATCTGGTGACAGACCAACTCGTTCTCTCGACCAAACGTGCACCGGCTACACAAAGCGCGATCGGCAGGCCACCACACAACCTCGCGAGGTCTCCGATCTCATTTACGTCGGGGACACGCTCACCCGAAGGCAACATACGCATCATCAAAAGCGTACTGTCCGATACCGTCAGCGGCTTCAGGTCTACGAATTCGGCCCCTTCCATCACCAATCCACCCAGGCGACGTCGGCTCGTGACCACGACAACACTGTCCGAAGACCCAGGAATCAGCGGCCGAACCTGGGCCGCTTGATCGGCGTTGTCGACAAGAACCAGTACGGGCACATCAAGCGTCCGATTACGAAAAAGTACGGCGCGCTCAGGAAACGAGTTGGGAATATAGTCACCATGGACGCCCAAAGCACGTAAGAACGCGCCAAGAACCTCTGAAACATCGACACCTCCCCGCTTCCGGTATGCGGAAAGATCGACATACAACTGCCCACCCGAAAAATTTTCAGCATGCTCGTGCGCCCAGCGAACGGCTATTGCGCTTTTGCCCACCCCGCCAAGACCGCTCACAACGACGATGGCGGCACGGTCACGTTGCGTATCCCTTTCAATGCACTTAGTGAGGATCTCAAGCTCGCTCGCACGGTTGACAAAGCACGACGGAGGTGGCGGCAGCTGCCGGGGAACGAAGCCACTCGTCTCTCGACCTGGATCAACCTGCGACGAGGCGCCATTGATGCCGCTCACGGCGCAAAAAAGGCTATTTCGCCTGGTTTCAGCGTTCATTCGCTCGCTCCCCGACCGAGTGACCACGCCGCAAAGAGGACACCACCGTATCCGCCGCCGCCCGTTCCGCAGACAAGTATTCCACTTCGCCAATGATCTGCTAGCGCAAACAGCGTAACTTTCCGTCTTTCCGGGCTCATTTCAACCACTGGAACAAGGTCGAGGCCCAAGGCGACTGTCACCCATCCGGTGGTGCACATACAACATGTCAAGGCGGCGTCAAACCCGCCGTACTCTTTCACCCGCCGGCACTACCCGCTTGGATGCCGGGTCACCCTTTGGGTTCAACTGGCCATTACAACACTACCTCTCCGTAGATTAGACCTTAGTACGCACACGCGAATGCACGTGCACGCGGGTCAAGGAACCCCGCCACCTGCACTTCAGCGGCTCCGCCAGCACAACAAGTGCGCAGGTGCAATGCAACTACGACAACCGGCCACATAGACGGAACTTCCCTGTCGGCGAGCCATCATGGTCGATCGTTGAACACCGTTCATGCGCAACAAACGCGGGTTGGACTCGATGGACCACTTGGTCCGGCGCATAGGCACCTCGGTCGCCGACTCCTGCCTCTTATTCGAACGCGAAGTACCTCGCCCCCAGCCAACCTTGGGTCTGCAACGACTCGAATCCACCATGCCGTCCGGGTACCGCACCCTACGGCGAGATCGACAACCTTGGGCACATCACAGACACACGCGCGAGTGAAGCCCGCCAAATAACATTGTGCACGATGTAATTGCGCCCTACCCTTGTCGCGTGCCGGACGAGTCTCTTCTTGAAGAACAAGCCTGCTTCGCGCTCTATGCAGCGTCTCGAGCCGTGACGGACACCTACCGTCCCCTGCTCGGCGAACTGGGTCTCACGTATCCGCAGTACTTAGTACTGCTGGTGCTGTGGGAAACGGACAACCGAACGGTCAAGGAGATCGGCGAGTCACTTCATCTGGACTACGGCACTCTTTCACCGCTGCTCAAACGACTCGAAACCAACGGGCTGGTGACGCGGACGCGTCTCGTCACCGACGAACGCACGGTAGTGATCAGTCTCTCTGACAAAGGGCGGGCGACGCGCACACGCGCGGTCGGCGTCCCGTCCGCCATCGGATGCGCATTGGGTCTCGACGACCTCGAGCGACGGCAGCTCATCACCATCCTGCGACGGCTGACATCTTCGGCCACCGCATACTCCTCCATTACCAAGGAGGCACCGAATGCCCAGCCGTGACGCGACCACCCATTGGGTCGGCGGACTACAGAACGGACAGGGCGAGGTCGCACTGGACTCGTCCAATGCCTGCACCTTCTCCGTGTCGTTCCCGACCCGGGCAGGCAACCCGGACGGCCAGACCAGCCCAGAGGAACTGATCGCAGCAGCACACTCTTCATGCCTGGCGATGAATCTGTCCGGAGTTCTGGAGGCACAGCAACTGACGACCGGGTCGATCGACGTCAGCGCGGAAGTCACGCTCAGCCCGGCCGAGGGCGGCGGCTTCGAGTCAGTGGTATCGCGATCACCTTGCGTGCTTCGATACCAGGCGTGACCGCAGAGCAATTCGCGGAGTACGCGGAGACGGCTGAGAAGACCTGTCCCGTTTCGAAGGCGTTGGCGGGCACGACGATCACTCTCGACGCTTCCCTCGCTTGACGGACGCCCGACGGTCACTGAAATGTCCCTTGTTTCGAAGTAACGCTGACGGGTGCGAAGTGACCGCCGGGCGGCACCAGCACGAACGGCGGCTAGGCTCGACGTCTCAGCGGGCGACGAGTGATGGGGACGTCAGCGATGAGCAACAGTTCAGGAGTCACTCCGAGTGTGGTCATCGCGGTGCTCGCGCTCCTGTTCACCGTCGCCTCGTTCTGGTGGATCCATGCTCGCCGCGGACGCATCGTCATTTACCCGCCATCGACGTACGCGGCTTGTTTCACACCTCAGCGCTTGATCGTGGTCCTTCCACTGGTGCTGTACAACAGCGGGCCGGCACCACACGTAGTACTCTGCCTTCGGATGAAGATCCACGCCAGTGCGGACGCCGGATCACCAGCCGAGCGAACATTACCTGCCACGATCTATTGGAAGGCGACGCTGTCCCGGCTGTACAACCCCGAAGATGGCAAAGGTTCCCGCGCTTTCGCGTCGCCGTTCGCACTGGAAGGACGGAAATCCATCGACCGTTTCATAGAATTCCAATGGGCTTCCCCCGGCACAAAACTGGAAGACGGACCGTACGAGGTCACTGTCGAGGTCAGGACCGCGCACCGTCGCGGCTGGCGTCGAGCTGTGACTTTCCAGTGGAACACGCAAATCGGTGCTGGGAACCGTGACTTGTTGATCGTGCGCCCGAACGACCCTGACTGGCAGCCCTGACTCACTCTCAGCACGTGAAGACGGGTAGTTTGTCGAGACCGCGCATGAGTGTGCTGTGCCGCCAAGTCAGTTCGGCCGCCGGGACGGCCAACTTGAGGTCCGGGAAGCGGCTGATCAATTTCCCGAGCGCGACCCGGGCCTTCAGCCTGGCCAAAAGTGTCCCGCGGCAGTAGTGGATGCCTTGACCGAAAGCCACGTGCCCGTGGGCGGGCCGAGCGATGTCAAGCGTATCGGCGGCCCCGAAGTGGTTATCGTCGCGGTTGGCGGAACTGAGTGACACCGCCACGAACTCGCCCGCGGGAATACGGACACCCGAGATCTCTATGGGCTCTGTCCCCGGCGATGTGTCCGTAGGTGTCGTTAACCGACTTGAACTTGTCGACATCTATCATCAGCACGCCGATCGGCGCATGGTGATGCCGAGCTTTGGCCACCTCGTTCTCCGTGAGGGTCTTCCAGGTCTCGGCGTTGAGCAAGCCGGTCTTCCTGTCCGTCGTCGCCGCGGCCTCGAGCTGCCGAACGAGAACGCTGCGCGTCAGCACGTACAGCGGAAGCATGACGAAGTGAACCGCCCCGGGTTCGGTAGCGACTCGTTGCTGGGGCTAGTCCTGCAACGGCACTTGGGTGGTGTGTGGTAGATCATCGTGGTGGTGGTCGATGTGGTGATGGATCAGCTGGGTCGGGTGCATGATCGGATCGCGGGTCGGTTCACGCGGTCGGAGCCGCGGGTGAGGGCGCGGGAGTATGTGTCGGGCCTGGTCGCGGGTTTGGAGCGGAAGAACGGCTGGACGCTGGCCGGGCAGGCGGGTGACATGTCCCCGGACGGGATGCGGCGGCTCTTGCGCTGGGCGGACTGGGACATCGATGGAGTCCGTGACGATGTGCGCGATTACGTGATCGAGCATCTCGGTGAGCCGGATGGCGTGCTGATCGTGGACGACACCGGGTTCCGGTCGGCGGGCGGGGGTGCAGCGGCAGTACTCCGGGACGGCGGGCCGGATCGAGAACTGTCAGATCG